>NZ_JADYVD010000013.1 GCF_020193575.1 Ensifer sp. IC4062 | reverse complement strand
AGGGTTCGCCTGAGTTCGCCTTGATGCGCAGCCTTGGCATGCGCTTCCGCAGAATTTTTCGCAGCCGCGATCCGGGCAAGCTCGACAGCTGGATTGACGATGCCGTTAACTCGGGTTTGGTCGCAATCGAGCGTGTAGAGCGACAATCTGGGTGAGATTCTGGTGTCGCGGTTGTCGGCGACGGTATCATCGTGATTGTCGCTGGCACGAGCTTCGTTGGTTTGTCGCGCAGCGTCAATCTCGGCGGTGTTTCTGATTGTCGCAAAGGAAGCCGGCCTGCCGCGTTGGCGTTGCCTTCCATCACGGATCGACGCCGGTAACTTTCGACACCATATCAAAGATGGTCGCGTGGTGGACGAGACGATCGACGGCGGCGAGTGTCATGGCGGGATCGGGGAAGACCCTGTTCCATTCGCCGAAGGGGTGGTTGGCGGTGATCATGATCGATCGCCGCTCGTAGCGCGCGGAGATGAGCTCGAAGAGCACGCTCGTTTCCGCCTGGTCCTTGGTCACATAGGCGAGATCGTCGAGGATGAGCAGATCGAACTTGTCGAGCTTGGCGATGGCGGATTCGAGCTGGAGTTCACGACGTGCCACCTGCAGCTTCTGAACGAGCTCGGTCGTACGCATGAACAGCACCCGCCAACCGTTCTCGATGAGCGCGAGGCCGATTGCGGCGGCGAGATGGCTCTTGCCGCCACCGGGCGGGCCGAACAACAGGATGTTCGCTCCCTTGGCGAGCCAGCTATCGCCGGCGGCGATCGCCATGACCTGTGCCTTGGAGACCATCGGCACGGCGTCGAAGTCAAAGCTGTCGAGCGTCTTTCCCGGTGGCAATCGCGCCTCGGCGAGATGGCGTTCAATGCGGCGGCGATCGCGTTCGGCCAGTTCGTGCTCGGCGATCACCGACAGGAACCGGGCCGCTGGCCACCCTTCCTTGTCGGCCCGTTCGGCAACGTCCGGCCAAAGCACCTTGGTGGCCGGCAGGCGGAGTTCATTGAGCAGCGTGCTGAGCGTGGCGGCGTCGATGGCAGGGGCGTTTCTCATGCGGCGTCCTCCAGATGACGCGCGTCGATCAGGGCCTCATAGCCCTGGAGGGAGGCGAGACGAACGTTCACGGTGGGCAACTGTGCCGGATCGGGCGCGAAGAAAGTCCTCAGCGCGATGATGTCCGGCAGTTCGCCCGCATCGAGTGTTTTAGCGAGCCGCTCTGCCAGTTCCCGCTCGCAGCCGCGATCGTGAGCCAAGGCCAGGAGCTCGACGGTGATCTTGCAGGCCTGCTTGTCGGAAAGGCGGTCGAGCAGGGTCTCGAACGCCCTTCGGTATTCCTGCCGCGGAAACAGCTTGTCGCGATAGACAAGCTGAAGGAGCGCCATCGGCTTTTTGCGCAGCGAATGGATGACATGCCGATAATCGACCACCTGGTCGTGCTTGCCGCTGGCATGCGCACGCCCTCTTTGGAGCGTCATCAGATGCGTGCCGCCGATAAAGAGGTCGAGACGCTCGTCGTAAAGGCGCACGCGCAGCCGGTGCCCGATGAGCCGTGACGGCACCGTGTAAAAGACCTTGCGCAAGGTGAAGCCGCCGCTGCGCGAGACCCGCACGACAACCTCCTCAAAATCGCTGGTGCGCGTTCCCGGCAACGGCTGCAGCGCCGCCCGCTCGGCGTCGATGCGCTTGCCATAGCGGGCATTACGCCGGCTGACGATCTCATCGATGAAGCCGCGATAGGCATCGAGATCGTCGAAGTCACGGGTGCCGCGCAGCAACAGGGCATCGCGGATCGCATTCTTGAGGTGGCCATGCGGGCTCTCAATCGCACCGTTCTCGTGGGCAATGCCCTTGTTGTTGCGGGTCGGCGTCATTCGGTAGTGCGCGCAAAGCTCCGCGTAGCGCCGCGTCTGGTCCTCCTTGGCATCGGCATCGAGATTGCGGAAGGCCGCCGACAGGCTGTCGCTGCGATGGTAAAGCGGCGCGCCGCCAAGGAACCAGAGAGCGTTCTGTAGCCCTTCGGCCAGCGCCACGAAGCTTTCGCCACAGAGGACGACGTGGGCGTGTTCGAAGCCGGAATAGGCGAGCCGGAAGTGATAAAGCAGGTGATCGAGCGGCCGGCCTGCGATCGTGATCCCCAGTTCGTTCATGTTGGTGAAGTCGGAAAGCCCCAGTCGGCCGGGCTCATGAACCTGGCGAAAGATGACTTCCTGCTCGTCGCCATTGATCGCCCGCCAGGCACGGATCCGCCGTTCCATTGTCCGGCGAACGCCTTCGCTGAGGTCGGGATGGCGGCGCAACATCTCCTCGAAGACGGCGACCGGGCGAATGCCAGGTGCCGCCTTCAGCAGCGGCACGACCTCGGTATCGAAGATGTCGGCGAGTGGATCGGGACGCCGACGGCCGCGCGGCGTCTTCACTTGTGATGGCAGTTGCGCATTCTTCTCGATGCGATAGGCCGTTGCTCTACTGAGCGACGCCTTCGCGGCGGCGACCTCGACCCTGTGCTCTTGTCGTAACTTCATGAAAAGCCTCATCTGATGATCGGTTATGTGACGACCTGGCACAAAGGTGGTTCCCCGTTCTTCGAAGAACCCAACGTACCGGTCGAACCGCAATCACCAGATGAATCGGCGCGGCAGCAGCGGTAGAACTCCGATCGGGCTACGCCCTCTCTGCGTTCCACCGCTGCTGCCGAGTCTCATCTTGATTGACGCTTCGTCTCATCTTGGTTGTCGCGCTGCACGAGCGGTTCGCACGCGTCCTGCACCGTGATCTTGACGCCGTCTACAACGCCATCGAACTGCCGTGGAGCAACGGCCAGGCGGAAGGCCAAATCAACCGCCTGAAGACAATCAAGCGTGCAATGTATGGCAGAGCTGGCCCGGAGCTGCTCAGGGCGCGCATGCTGCCGCTCGCCCAAAAGCGCCACCACACAAAGTGAGGAAGAACCACTATCGTTCGACCGCTCCTCGATGACGCGGTGGCGGCAGCGCATGGGCGAAGAGCGGATCGGCGCGCTCTTGCAGGAGAGCCTGGCCGTGGCAGTCAAGACAGGCGCGATGAAGCCGCAGGATACGCGGCAGGTGATCGTGGACACGACCGTACAACCGAAGAACGTCATGTTCCCGACGGATGCCAAGCTTATTCACCGGGCGCGCGAACGGCTGGTGCGGCTGGCGAAGAAAATAGGGCTCGAGCTGCGCCAGACCTATATTCGGGTCGGTAAATTCGCCCTGATCCAACACAGCGCTACGCTCATGCGAAGCAATTCAAACGTGCCGGCAAGGCGCTGCGCAAGTTGAAGACATATCTCGGCCGGACCGTTCGCGACATCGAGCGTCAGATCGCCGGCGACGAACAACTCGACGCGATCTTCAAATGGTCGCTCTATCAGGCAAAAACGGTCATCGAGCAGCGGCAACGTCAGCGTGGCCGCAAGATCTACAGCCTGCATGCTGACGAGGTCGAGTGCATTGGTAAAGGCAAGGCGCACAAGCCCTATGAGTTCGGAGTGAAGGTGTCCGTGGCCACCACACTGAACCGTTCAAAGGGCGGGCAGTTCGCCCTGCACGCCATCGCGCTGCCCGGCAATCCTTACGACGGCCACACGCTCGCGACCGTCATTCCGGATATGGAAGGGATGATCGGCAACGCGCTCTCCCGCATTTTGGCCGATGCTGGAAACCGCGGCCATAATGCTCCCGAAAGTCACAAACTGAGGGTCTTCACCAGCGGTCAGAAGCGCCGCATCACGCCCGCCATCAAACGCCAGATGCGACGACGATCGGCGGTCGAACCCGTCATTGGACACCTCAAGAGCGAACACAGAATGGACCGGAATTATCTCGCTGGCGAACAGGGGGATGCCGTCAATGCCGTTCTGGCCGCCGCCGGATACAACTTCTCCCTCCTGCTGCGATGGTTCAGGCAACTTTTGTGTCTGTTAGCCGCACTACTCCTCACCTTCCAGAGCCGACCAATGCCGCAGCACCCTGCCTGAAAGCGAGTTCTTCACGATCGACTAATTCACTTGATCTCGACACGGACACATAGCCAACAGTCGGCGTTCTCGTCCCGCTTCTGTCGGAGGGCAGTGTAGGCAAAACAGGGTCCCCCAACCGAGGGATAGTCCGCCTAACGGGTTCATTTTCGAACAATGCATAGCCGGCGAAACTGCCGTCTCTCCCGATCGTAAAGAGTTCCCCGTCGATCTCGTATGAGCCGGGAGACAGAGGTTGCAAGATCGCCTCCAGGGCGCTACGGCTTCCAGCAGATTGTTTCGCAGCACCACGCGGTTGTTCTCGGTAATCAGTCCATGCGCATCAATCGTCTTAATTCTGAGGACCGAAGATATGGCGAATGGTATCGCTGCTTGAGTGGCGATGGAACCGCGGCCTCCCAAGCTCTGGCATACGAACGAGCTTAGGAATGGATTACTGCCATAAGGCTCTTGCGAGAGAGCAACTCGCGGCCGTCCGGGATCGAGGTCGCGAAATATGGAGAACTCCAACTCGTCAGTCGTCGCAGCGCCGCGTTGGACTACTACCTCCACTCTCCAAATAGGATTGAATATCCGGTCGTCGTTGAGAGAGGCGAGAGTGTACTCCCGACGGATGGCCAACTGCTAAGGTCGATCGAGCAAACCTCTTCGAAAGGTTGCTCACCAGACGACTTCAACAGAAACGCGCCTCAACAAAATGATCGAATGGTCGCGGGCCACCGAGCCGGAAGTAAAGATTTCGCCCAGCCATTTCGTAGCCGATAAAGACAGCCCCTTCAGAGAGTGGCGCAAGGCGCTCTTTCCTTAGGCCGTCGACTCATAAACTTTGACACCAGATTCTCGTGGCGACGAGCTTTACGGCGGCGAGGTAGTTTTCGGGGCGCTTGTCGTATCGGGTTGCGATGCCACGGAACTGTTTGATCTTGTTGAAGAATCGCTCGACGAGGTTCCGCTGCCGATAAACCCAGCGCGAGAACACGAAAGAGCCCTTGCGGTTGGCCTTCGGCGGAATGTTGGCCCAGGCCTTTCGCTCGGTGGCCTTGGCCCGGATGGCATTGCTGTCATAACCCTTGTCGGCCAGCAGGATGTCTCCCTCGCCGACCTTGTCCGTCAGCGCGTCGGCCTCGGTGCAGTCGGCAATCTGCCCGCCGGTCAGACGGAGGGTGACGGGGCGACCTTCGGCGTCGACGAGCGCGTGGATTTTGCTCGTAAGCCCGCCGCGGGAACGTCCCATGCCGCCATCATCTCCATCCCTTTTTTTCCCGTGGCCGCATGCTGGTGAACGCGGACACAGGTCGAGTCGATCATGACGATGTCGCCATCGTCGGTGTATTGCGGATCGCCGGTGGGACCGACGGAGCCATGATCAAAGACTGCGGTTCTTAACGTTTTTGCCTCACAATTCGGCATGTCCACGACGAGTGCCGCGATGCTTTGCTCGCCTCCGAGGATTTGGCGCTTCATCGTGCAGAGCACCTGGTATCCATCTTCCACCTGAACCGAAATCACGGCCGTGACGGGAGCCGCGAAGTTCTGGCTCCAGCGCGTAGCTCTGTGACCTCAACGATCGCTGGGACCGTATCTGTGGCGCTCCTCAGATCTCCCCTCCGAGGGGCCTGTTCTCAAAGCTGAATTCGATGGGATTACTCGGCACTCTGCACACCGGCGACTGCTTGGCCAAGACCGGCCCCCAAGCAAACGAAGAAGAGCGCGGAGACAACGTACAGTATCGCCGTTCCGAACGGCATTCCTTCCTCCTACGGCAGGGTGCGCGCGTCGTGACGACCCGACCGATTTGGTCGCTTAGGCTGGCAGAAGCATAGGTATTTTCAACCCCATAGCTGCCACGCGGCCTCCCCTGCGGCTCTAAACTTAGTACCGATTTCTTTCTCTTGGTCTCTGGGTGTGCTGGGCATTCCATTCCCCCAGGGATGCCGAATGCCTACCTGAATACATCAGGAATTAATTATACAACCAAGCCTTTAAATTAGTTAGTTGCAAAAAAATTGAAATGCAATTTACCATTCACTTTCGAACGCCGAATTGGAGGGATGGGACCGCTTGGATGCGTGCCGGATTCAACAGGCGCTCGGCGATTCCAGAACCAAACCGCAAGCCATTCAAATAACAAATTTTTGTCCGGGGACATTGATGAGAATTCGGGGAAAATGGACACTTATACTGGTCGCGCCCCTCACACTGACGGGGTGCGTAAACAGCGCTGACTTGTATTCGAACGAAACTAGCGTGTGGAAAGCCACCTTGTTGAGCGCCGATAACAAGCCGCATTCGACGCCTGAGGAGATCAAGAAAGCGGCATGGCCGACCGACAACGATCCCTATGTAAACGGGATCAATTACGCTCGGAACCTGGCCGACCTTTACATGGAGCAAGCCAGTAAGGCGTCGACGGCAAAAGATTTTGCCGCAGCAGGCTTGCTGGGATCGGCGGGCGTTGCCGCAGGTGGCCTTCTCTACGGTTCGCACCTTGACCTCATAAAGGGCGCGGGTCTTGCCGCCGGCGCAATTACCTCAACGACTTCCTACACGAAACAGGATGTTGCCGAGGATGCCCTTCTCCGCGGCGCAGAGGCCTTGATTTGCGTGGCCGGAGTAGCCCAAAAAGAAACCACAGCCTTTCAAAACAACACCGAAGCCGCCGGGGTCGTCAGCGATGCTACGCTTCGTATCCGACTGAACGTGCGAAAGAAGCTGATCCGACAGGTCCCCGAGTACAGCGCACTGGTAGATCGCTTGAAGATTGCGGCGGCACTTCCGCCGCCAACCGGGGACGCTCGAACAGTCGCCAACGTCGATGTGCTTAGGGCTCAAACGGCAGAATGTATAATCAGGGCCGGGGCGTAACGACTCCGCCGGCTGTTCGGAGTTGCGCACGTCGTATTAGAACGCGGATCGCACTGAGTTCAACTGCGTTTGGCAATACGGCTCGAGCGATCCAGGACGAATATGTGGTTGTCGCTTCAGATACTGCGAGCCCCATCGCATGTCGCGTTCCGCGCGGGGTTAAACATGCCAATCTCCACGAAACAACCCGAAGATTGGGACGGCTGTTTGGGCTCTTGTTTGAAGGCGCTGGCACACGCGGGGTACGCTATCCCCTGGAACAGGAGATTTGCTTCGAAGATCAAGACCGCCTGCACGGCGCTTGGCGTTCCCGCCAAGGTGTTCCATCGCAACGGCATCGGAATCAGCGGTGCGTACCAGCAGGTTGCTGCCTGGAGGGCATCTTTTGTTGTCGAGCTGCATTTCAACGCCTTCAACGGATCGGCGCGCGGCACCTAAACCTCTATGACAAGGACAGGCATCCGGGATCGACCGCTTGGGCCAAGCGCCTGCAGGCCCCATCCTGGCCACGTTGGGGACGCAGGACAGGGGCCTCAACCGCGGCTACGACAGCGCCTCGGCATTGGATATTCCTTCGGCCCTGATCGAACCGATCTTCGGCGACAACCCGGCCGACGCCCAAAAGGTCCATACCAAAAAGGACGCCTTGGCGGAAGCGATCGCCCGAGCGCCGCGACTCAGCTCGGCGTCGTCTGAAATGCGAACCACGGCCACCGACAGTCCGCGAGGCGGTTGGTGATTGCTCGGCCTTGGAGCCAGTCGATCACGCCTCAAGCCACCGGTCCGGCTGTCGCAAACGTTAAGTTTGCCGAACAAAATCACGCGTTTGACGCATGGGCGAAGACCGAGCTAGCCTCCGAGCGGTTCCACACCTGCCGCAGCTACCGTAGCGTCGATCCAGTCGCGAAAACGCGCGGGCTGCACATAGATTCCGCCGTCCCCGCAGCCCACTGATGCCCCGCGGGTTGCTCTGCTAGTAAGCCCGGCGAGTTTGAAGTTCCCGGCCACCGGGATGTATATTGGGCCTCCGCTGTCGCCGTTGCAACTGTCCTTCCCTAGCATTTTGCGCCCGGAAACAAACTCATAATTCGGGTGAAAACCAAACATCTCCGGCAGTTGCCCCAAGTCCTCGTCCGGCATTCGCGCCATGATGGCCGGCAGGTCGACGGTCACCCGGCGCTTCGTGCCCAGACCGAGCGGCCGCACTGGATCATTGTAGCCGAAGCCGACAATATCAAATGACGACGCGGCGCCTATCTCTTCGGGCTTTGCAAAAACCGCGGGCGGCGTCAGCGCCGGCGCATCCAGGATCAGCACCGTGATGTCGTTTTCGTTGCGCGGATGCGCGCGATAGTCCGGATGGACGACGGCTTTCCGCACGGCTATGACCCGAGCGTCGGCGCTGAGATAAGGGAGCACCGTGGTGCCGCCCGCCATAATGCGGTTGATCGCGCCACCGCAATGCGCGGCAGTCAGGACGACCCGCGGCGCGACGAGCACGCCCGTGCAGGCCCAATCCGGCGTGCCGATGCAAACGCAATGCAAGAAGGCGCCCGGCGGTACCAGCCCTCCGCCTACGACACGCTTATTCGCCTCGGCGCTTTCCGGCAGGCGTTCACCGCGGGCCACCTGGCCCTCTTGGGTGATCGCTCTGGCGAACCTAAGGACGCGGTCTCGCAGAGCCTCCGGCGCGGCAGCAACCAGAGCCTCGATCTGTGTATTGCCTGCGGCGCCTTCTGCGGTCGTCACGCCGCGCGGCCCGCCGACACCGCGCGGCGTCCGCGCCACCGGCGTCGCAGCAACGCTGTCGGCCAGTCGCACCAAGTCGGTGCTCAGCGCGGCGATCGCAACCTGGGCATCGAACGGGTTGCGGCCACAGCATGTTACAGATAGCGGCGCCGCAGCGGCGTTGCGCGTTCCGGCTATCCCTCGCGCTGCCCTCTGCCCCCGCGCCCGGCGCTCGTTCCCCGACCAAGTGATATCGCTCGCCGCTCCAATTATGGGCCATGCGTCCCCCGCGGCGACACTCCTGAGGCGCACCCAATCCGCCGCCAGTTCGTCGACCTCTTTCAGCATCCCAAAATCAAGGCCGGTCCAGGTTTCAATCGCCGCCATCGTCACTTGATGTAGCTTGAGATCGAGCAGCCGCTGTCCATGCATGTCGTTCCATGCTTCGCTCTGCTTGATCGCAAAGGCGACCGCGGAAAGGTCATCGCCGCCCGCCTCGGCATCGCGCAGCACGATGACCTTCCAGAAGGCTGCAGGCAACCGCGCCGGCGGTGATACCGCCCGCAGGTCCGGCGGCAGGTCGGCCAGGGTCGGATCGCTATCGGTGAAAACCGGTCCGGTGAACACACATAGCCGGTAGGAAAAGTCCGTCGCTCGTTCGAGCACCCAGTCCTCGATCGCCTTCCACTCGTCCTGATTGAAGTTTTTGTGCTGGGGACTTGCATTGCTATAAAAATACGTCGCCTTGTTCGCAGCCCGCGCCTCCGCGACGGTCCCCCACAGCACGTCCTCGCGGCGCACCAGATGGCCCTTGTCGATCTGGTTATGATCGTAGGTTTCTCGGCCCAGCTGATGCTCTCCCACCCGCTCATCCATCATCCAGGTCAAGCCGCCGCCAATCTGCACCTTGCGCGAGGCATCGATATTGTTGGCAGTCAGCATGGCGGTGCGCCGCCCGCGATCCATTACCAGCGAGTAGTGCGTATAGTCGAATACCTGTCCGTCCCCCACCGCCCTTGCGCGTGCAGCGTCCCCAAGCGCCGGCATGGGAACGCGGAAGCCGTCCCCAAGAAATCCTGGATCGTAGGGAATGACCAATTCTGGCTGTGCCATGGCTCAATCCTTCAGAGTTCGATGTTGTATTTCGATGCCTGGCTTTCGAGTTTGTCGGCAAGACCGCCGACCGCCCTCTCGACCGTGGCCGGGGGCAGTCCCAGCGTCCTTGCCAACGAGGTCAGGTCGGCGGCGCTCGATTGCGTCTCGCTGCCCTGCACTTTCTTGCTTGCCGCAATGCGTGCGAGACGATCCTGCCGCTCTTCGTCGTCCGCCACCGGGTGGAGCACTTTTGCCACTGCCGCCTCGGCCGGGGTCACGGACGGCTGGTTTACGCTTTCAAGTTCTTCCTGCGAAGGACGGCTTGCGTGACGGAACCATTCGCGCAGTTCCTGATGGGCCAGCATGTCGGCAATCATCCGGCACTGCGTCCCGAACTCCTTACCTGTTTTCACCGTCCGCGCCGCCACCGAACGGGGCCCCGGATCCACGTGCTCGGTCACCGAAGGCTCAAGCCGTGCAGTCGTCCATGCAATCCACAAACGGGATGACCAGAGCCGGGCGGCGATGCGTTCGCTGAGCGAATGCGCGGGAATTAGTTCCGGGCGCTCCCTCGCAGCGTCGAGCAGTACGGCCCAGCTTGCCGCAAGGAGCGGCGGAAATGTGACCGGCGGTTCCTCGTCGAGCGACCAGCCGTGGCGCCTCCGGACGCGCTGCCGCAGCGCTGCGACATCGGGATGCCCGACCTCAGCGCCGCCGGTCAACTGCGTGAGCCTTTCCAGCAAAAGCTCCTGGAACCGCAGGTCATCGTCCTCGCCGCGATCACAAAGGTGGGCCGCGAGGATACCGAGCATCGGGTTTAGCCGTTTTTGCTCAGCCAAATCGTCGATCAGTTGCTCGAAGTCCCGTCCGTACAAGGCCCGCCCGCCGCTCAAGGCCGCCAGAGCCGCCTCCTCGTATCGGATCACCGCCGGGTCGACAATACCCGGTCCGTGCATAGGCCGCATTCGCACCCGCAGCCGCTCAAGGTCGATGCTCATGCCCCCGCACTGAGACAATGGCGCCTCCACTTCCAGACGGTACTCGGGACAGATCGTCAGGGGCACTTCGAACTGGCGCCCGTCGGGTTCGCTTAGCTGTAATCGCCAATACCCTGGCGCGACCGCAAATTGCCAGCTGTGCTTATGGTCTGGCGTCAGGTCGTCGGCAACAGGCGTCTCACTGTCGGCTGCAATCAGTGCTGCAGTGATGTGGGGCGTGGCGGCCACGGCCGGATCGTGGGCGATCCCGGTCAACGCCACCACGAGCGTGGCGTCGTTGCGCGGCTGCGGCCCGGGTGCGGTCAGCACCACCGCCGTCGCTCCCCGGCCGTGCGCCGTCGTCGTCTGTCTCACCGTGACGGCGGTATCTTCCGATCGTGCGATGACAGGGTGGTTCTCCCATCCCTCTACACACTCAAAGCCGACCTCATATAGGCCCGGCACGACATCGACGGTAATGCTGCCGGTGTTTGCCGTTTTCCCTGTCGGCAACGTCAGCGCAACCGGTTCGAAGCGCGCGTCCAGTACCCGGATTTCGGTGAAGGCATCGGCCGCCTGTATATTGAGTGTTACGCGCTTCTGGGTCGGAGAGGCTTCAGACGACGACATTTATCCCTCCCTCGCGGACCGGCACTGCCTGCGACCCGGTGATCACCCCTGTCGCGTCGATGCCATCGAACAACCACAGGCCCGGCTTGAGCCTCACTATGGCCGGCGCGGGCCGTGCTGTGACGAAAACACTAAAATCGACGCCATCGCGCACTTGAAACCGCGTTGCGCCGTTGCGCAGTGAGACATTGACCGACACACCTTGAGAGACACCAAAAACCATGGGGGTTGGCGCCAACGGATCGCCGTCGTCGAATTCGATGCGACACCCGCTAACGGCCGCCTCGATGAAGCGCTTGAGCGAACTGGACGTAATTTCTCCGTTTTCGGCGGCCGCGGTCGTTAGCCCACGCAACAACACGTTGGTCAGCACACCTTGCCAACTCGCAGAAACTGTCTCCGGCGTGAACGGATCTGGCAACTGTCTTTCGGCGGTCGTCGCGTTCCAGGCTGCGGCATGGATGTGCAAAAACGGACGGCGAGCGAGCGTGACGTCTCCATAGGAAGGCAGGTAACAAAGGAGTTCAGCCGGTCCCGATACCTCGGCGCAACAGTCCATTACGAGCATCACTTCCTTGAACAGGCCAGTCAGCCGCATGCTGTCTGCCGCGACATCACCGAGCAACCCGCGAAGGAGGTTAGGACGGGCATCCGCCATGACGAGAGCGCATTCACGCTGGTTCGGCGGCGGCCGCGACAAACCGTGTCCTGCGAAGAACAGATAAAGCCGCCGGCCTCCCGGCCAGTTGTTGTTGGCGCGGTCGAAATACGTAACTAAAATGTCTTCGATTTGACTGCGCAGCGGCTCCGGTGGATGCTGGCCAGTCGAGACAACCAAGTTGACATTGGCGGGATTGAGGCCGCCGAACTTCGGATCGACGAGCCAACGGCAAAACAGGTTGCAGTCGTTCACCGCACCTTGCAGCTTGGGGATCCCCGGCACGTAGTGGTCGATGCCGACCACGATTGCATGATCGTCGGGCTGGCGATGGGGTGGGGCAGCTGCGGGTAAAGGGACGAGTGGCATCGGGGTTTCTCGGTAAAGACGGCTCGCGCCGCCAGGCTTGACAACAAGGGTTCAACGCACCGGGCAGATAAACACGCCCCGCCTGTGCGGCAGATTGGACACGCGGCAAATCCAGCACACCGTTGTGTTCACGTCGCCGCCACCATCACGTCGAGGACCCGCCATGTCCCCAACATACAAAGGTCATCCTGTCCCGAACACGCCCGCGGCAAGTCCAGCCAATGCCAGGTAGGCGATGGACGCAATCAGTGCCAGTAGCGTAGGGCTGGCCTTGGAAAGGGCCTCGAGCAGGTCTTTGAGCGCGGTGAAGAAGCCTGTGACATTTGGCGCCGCCGCCCGCTCCGGACTGGCGGGTGCTTTGAACTGCAGAATAATCTGGGCAGCGGCGGTCGTCAGATACAAGACGAAGGAGCTAACGGAGAACCACAGTGCACATTCTGCAATTGTCTCTTTCATGGTTCGCTCCTAACGTTTGAAAACTTCTTCGGCAGGTTCGGTTCGAACGGACGGCTGCGCAGCCCGAATGGACGGCTCGCTTCGGGTGATTGGCTGGACCTCGAAGGGATCCGTCGGAAAGGCAAACATCGGCACGTCGGTCGTGCTGCCTACCATGCTTTCGTAATCGGCCTTCACCCAGGCCCGGAAGTTCTCGATCCCTTTTGCCAATTGCAGCGAATAGTCGAGCGGCTGCGTGCCCTGCACGGAAGACGACGATCCCAGATTCATGAAGTAGCGACCTATCTGTCCGTCGTTCGAAGCGTCCTGCGGTATTGCAGGCAACATCATAAGTGCGCTTCGCGCGGCAAGGCTTCCCTTCGGGATGGCGCGTCCCCAATCGAGCGCTTGCCCGTGACAGGCGATGCACGATGATCTCGGATTGTCGACCGGTCCGTTGAGCCGGCCGAACAGGCCCAGATTATGCCGCGGCAGATGGAAGAACTTTTCGGCCACCAGCGGATTGACCCATGATTCCGTCGCGACTTTTCCCATTTGCTCGTATTGGAATGCGGTCAGCGCGGGGTCACCGCCCCAAGTCAGGCCGACAGGCGCCAGTCTCTCATAGGGCGTGTTGCCGGGGATGCCGGCGTCATAAATGAATGTGCCGAAAAACCAGCCGGAGCCCCCAGGGATGCGGCTGTCCTTCACGGCGACGTCAACCTGCAGCAGCCGCATCGTTGCCACCTCGCCAGCATCTCCAATGGCGGCATCCCACTCCAGGGAACCGGCCAGATAAGGCACTTCGGATGGCGTCGCTTGTGTGAAGAGCAGCTTGATAGCATAGGCTCCGTCCGGAAACGCAAAATCCTTGGTTTTCGGGAAAGCGGGATCCTGCCACACCTCGGCCAGCCTTCGGCACGCTGCAGCGTTGTAAATGCCGACAGCCCAGTTCACGCGCCACTCTGCTTGCAATGCATGAAGCTCGCGTGCGCGTGATCGGCGCTCCGACGTCATGCCGCGAAGGCGTTCCCGCGCGTCCTGGAACCAAGGAGCGTGACACCAACCATTTGATTGGTCGTCCTCGATGCGCCAGTCGATCTTCTGATTGTCCTTGATGCCATATGCCAACAGGGATTTTAGAAAAGCCGACGGATCCTTGAGGGGGTTGATCTCCTGCCAGGGGTACTTTCTCTCAGGCTTTTGCTGCAAGGACGGAAGCTTGATGACGAACTCGCGCTTATTCGTACCGTCCTTCAGGGGCCTCGTGCTTGAACATTCGAGCTTGATACGCGCTGCCTCAGTGAACGGCATCCCTTCTGGCGTCTCGCATCGCCGCCCATCGGCAAATTGTGCAGGGCTCGTCGACAAAAAGACCGCCAGAAACATGCAGACCAGGGAGAAAAGGAGCGCGCGGTTTGCCATCGCCATACCCTCACCAAGACACGTTCAACGATTATTTTTCGCGACCAAATCAATCGCTGCAATATAGTCATCGATGTCGCTGTCCTCGAAACCCTCGTGCAGATCGAGGATTATGCCGCTCGCGACAGCTTCTTCCGTTCCGGGCAGCGACACCGACTTGTAGTCATAAGACCGGCCGGCGACGACCTCAGCTGGCCACACTCCCGGGAAAAACGACTTCTGCAAGAAGTAGTGACTGCGATAAATCGGTTCCCGGACATAGGCGCCCCGAGCCGGAATCCCTTCCCGCGCGAGCCCGCGGACAAATGCGTCGCGGCTGCACGAAATGATCCGTGGATCGACACGGAAAAGGTAGAAGAAGTAGCTGCACTCGGCACCAGGCGGCTTCTGTTGCGGAATAATCCCTCGGATCTTACTCAGTTCACCGTTCAAGCGATCGCCGAGCGCCCTGCGCTTACGTATGATACCATCCAACTTAGGCAGCTGGGCCGCGGCCATTGCGCCGTCAAGTTCGCTCATGCGGTAGTTCGGCGCCAGAGCCTGCAACCGAACGTTCCGACCGTAGCGGTCGTAAAACTTGTCGGCGTAGTTGTGGGCGAGAAAATAGTCATAATCCGTGTGAGTCAGCACGAAACCACCTTCGCCGGAAGTGATGTGCTTTTGATCATTCAGGCTGTAACACCCGTACTGCCCGAACAACCCGACGGATTTCCCTCTGTAGGTGGCACCTAGCGCCTGAGCGCAATCCTCTATGAGGGCCAATCCCGCTCGCGAGCAAATGCTTGCGACGTCCTCGATTTCCATTGGGCAACCCGTTAGATGGACCGCGACCACGCCGCGCGTCCGATCGGTGATTGCCGCTGTGATATGTTCAGGCCTGGGCATAGCAGTGTCGGGATCGACATCGGCGAACACCGGGATCAGGTTCTGGTAAAGGATGGCGTTGATGGTGCCAATGTCGGTGATCGGTGTCGTGATCACCTCGGAACCAGCCGGCATCCTGGCGGCCGCGATGGCCACATGAAGACTGGCAGTTCCGGACGAGGTGGCGACCGCACGGTGTGCGCCGAATTTCTCGGCGTACTTGGTCATCGTGCTCGCGACGATCGATTCTTTTTGCCAATACCAGAGTTCATTCTTGGAAAGGGCCGCCGTCAGCGCTTCAATTTCTGCCGGGCCGAAGCGAGGCGGCCGCTTGGGAAATTCAGTTGTCCGAACAGGCAAGGCAGTTCTCCCCCATGACACGCGAACTAAACTTCTCCTGCAGTAAATCTCACCCATGAACAAAGAAAAAGGGGAGCCACTTGGGCTTGGATGCCTCCCGCAACGATTTCACGATGATTTCACGGAGCGCCCCGAGATCGCCTGGCAGCAATCACTCCGGCACGACCTATGATTGCCGGTGTCGGAGTTCCAATCACGTCGACGGCACAGGGTGAAGCTCTTTTCACAACCGTGTCCATGATGGGCAGGCGACGCAATGTATTCACCGGATAGGAGGAATCCAGGAGAGCTGTGGACGTAAAGCCGGGTTCCTGCTGACGCAGGGAGGCCACCGAAAGGTCCAGGCTCCGCGTATCGTCCCGGTGCAGAAGCAGTGCGACCTCGTAGCGCCTCGTCGAGACGAAATCCGGGCGAAAGCGCAAAGCCATTTTTGCATGCAGCAACGCCTGATCATACTGCGCAAGCGCAACCGCGGCCATGCAGGCGAAATGCTCGAAATAGAACTGGAACGGACCATTCCTGCTGAGGTCCAGCGCACGAAGGGCCGCCCGGTATCCCTCCTCTAGTTTACCATTGGTGCTCAGGGCATTGGACAGCAGGGCCCAGCCAAGTGGTTCGGTAGGATCACGAGTGACGCCGCGCTGGGCCATCACGAGCGGCGTGCGCAGACTTCCCTGATGAATATACTCGATCTGCGAGCTGATCGTGTGCACGATGGCGTCATCAGGGGAATGGCGTAGTGCTTCGATGGCGAAGTCGGTGACGGTCGCCGAACCGTCCAGGAACGACATCGAGCGGTGTTGGAAAAATGCGGCATTGCGCAGGAACCCACGCCACGCCAAGTAGCGGCCGCGCGCCTCGATTTCAAAGGCCCGCTGGAACAGGCGATCGGCATTGATCAGGCTGGCCTTGTCAAGCTGAAAGAACAAGTTTCTCGCCTCGCGCGCCAAAGCAAGCGCGCAGGCGTTGCTCCCCTCGATCGATGCTTGGTCGACGAACGCGTCCACAACATGATCGACTGTACTGAGCGCAAGTCTATCCAGCTCAACGGATTCGTGCATTGCGCCGATTGCGCCGGGCACGCTCGCACTGTCTGACCAGAGCCGCCGGCCGCTCTGGATTTCGCAAGATAGGAAGACATCGTCCTTGACGGCAACGGAGAGCACCCGGATGAGGAGCAACGCCTGCGGCTGGCCACCGGGCACATCGAGATCATTGGCGCCGTCATCTGCGCCCGCGCTCATGATCTCGAGATCGTCAATTTGCCGCAAGGCGCTCAATATGCGGTTTTGCAACAGTCGTGCGCCCACGTCTGCGGCCGGCGCCCCGCGCGCATCACTGCGCACCAGAACTATCCTCTTCCGCCGGGCCGCCGTCCTGCGCTGTTGGGTCCATCTTACGAGAACATCGCCGCGCACCGCTCGGATGGCCAACTCGAAGGCCCGGTCATGCACCGCAACATCTTCGAAGGCTTGCGGCGCGCTGCCGGGCTGTTCACCATCGGATGGCTCGTAGACGATTTGAACGTAGGCAGGGTCCAGGCTAACTGCATGCCGGGATGCTATCAGCATCTGGCGATGCGGACCCAGCGCGCGGCGTATCTCGCTGAGGGCGGCGCGCAGGCTACCCGCTGCCTGTTCAGGTGCCCGGTCGCTCCATAGGCGTTGCTGCAGCCACGCCCTGGTGCGTGTGTAGCCCGGCGCGGTCGCCAACAGCGCAACCGCCCCCCGCGCCTTGCTGCCCTGCGGCGCAAGATCGCGACCTTCTTCGTCGAGAAGGGTCAGCCTTCCCAAGGCATGCAGTTTCAGCATGGCCCCCTCGCGGATTATTTAGCGTCCACTAAAACATACAGTAGTTTTTTGCGTTCGGCTACCCGATAAAGTTGATCCCTTGCTACCCTTTAGGCGTTTCTACATGCGACTTGATTGCGCCGGATCAGCGCTGGCAATCCGGCAATGTCTTCAGCCGCGCCGAGAGAATTCACGTTGTTTTCACGGATGTTTTTTTTCTGCTGTTCTAGGATGGCTCTCGGATTTTTCCCGCCGGTCTTCAGAAACCGCCATGGCGGCGGACGGCCCAATTAAAGCGAGTTTTTCCAGATGGAGGATCGCCATGGACAATCCTTTAACAGCGACGAAAGCCGAACCGCCCGCTCGCGTGCGCCGATCCGCGGCATCCGCCAATCCGCTCGGCATCATCGTCGACCTGCTGCCGCCGGGGTTCCCCACCCGTCCCGGCACGAGGATCCGGCCGACCACGCTGACCATCCATAATACGGACAATGCCAGTCCCGGCGCCGATGCGCAGGCGCACAACCGCTACATCCGCAGCGGCGACGCCGTCACCCGCAGGGTATCGTGGCATTTCACCGTGGACGACAACTACATTTACCAGCATCTTCCCATTAACGAGGCGGGATGGCACGCTCATGCCGCCGCCAATGCGTCCAGCATCGGCATCGAAATCTGCATGCATCGCGGCATGAACGAGGCGGCCGCTTACGACCGCGCCGCACGGCTGTGCGCCTTTCTCGGCATGCAGTTGGGTATAGCGATGCCGGCAGGACTGCGCCAGCATCACGACTGGACAGGAAAAAACTGCCCCAGTGTGCTGCGAGGGCGCCCGGATGGTTGGCGGATGTTCCAGGCTCGGGTGGCGACGTATATCGGGGGATCGCGTCGGCAGACCACGCCAGGTGTCAGCTTCGCCGCAGCGGCCAGAGCCGCCGCCGGCGAGCAGCCGCTTGAGGCTGACGACGAGTTCGCGTCCATCGATCGCCATTTCGCCGCACATGCCGATGCCGTCGCGCCGGCCGCCGAGCAGGCGTTGCCTATCCCGACCGGCGATCCAATCGCCTTTGCCACCTCGACCGCTGCTACAACCTATTGGCCCGTCGTCACCCGCCATTCGCGCGCGCTCGAAGTCAATACGCGTCTTGTCGGCGGCGACGCTTCTGGCGCCAACCCATCTCGCCGCTTCCTTGCCGATCGCAGCGGCGGCGCGCGCTATCACTGCGCAATAGACCTCTATTGCTCGGAAGGCGATGCCGTCGTTGCGGTGGAGGATGGCAAGATCGTCAATTTCTACCACTTCTACCAGAACACCTATGCGCTGCTGGTCCAGCACGATGGATACGTCATCAATTACGGGGAGGTGGCGCCCAACTCGCTTTCGGCGCTCGGCCTTCGCATCGGCGATCGCGTAAACGCGGGACAGCGGATCGGCACGATCGGCCGACTGAACATGCTGCATTTCGAAACCTATTCGAGCGGTACGACCAAAAATTACTCATGGCCGAAAACCAACCCGCGTCCCAGCAGGCTGCGCAATCCCAGCCAGCTTCTTCTCGACCTCGCCGCCTCCGCGGTGCGGCTCGATCCCGATCAGGTCGTCATGCCCAGGATTGCCGATCTTCGCGAGGGTGTGCGGACGATCAGTATGCCGCCGATTGCCTTCACACCCGCTTCCCTGCCGGCGATGGACGGGAAGGATTGGCATACGTTCGGAGAGGGAATACGGGAATGGCGGTACGACGATCGCGGGCTTGCAATCCGCGAAAACGGCGAAATCACGCAGCAGCGTTGGGAGGAAAGCCTCGATACGATGCACAAGATGATGGAGTATATGGGAGTCCCCCTGCTCGCCGCCAGCGCCAAGCACGGCATACCGCCTGCGCTGCTCATGATGACGGTCGCGACCGAGACCCACATCTACAAGAACTCCAAATTCACCGGCCCGAAAACTTTCCGCTGGGAAGCGCATGTCGAGAACGATGACGTCGATCCGCCGACACTGGGAGATTATTCGGCCGGTCCCATGCAATCGCTCGGCACGACGGCACGCTGGGTTATGCGCTCGAAAGGCGAGCAGTACGGCCTTGACTACGACCCGTTTGGTGTGGCGCCGGTTTATCCGGCCAAGCCCGATCCCAAACCCGCGCATCACCCGCTTTACGATTTTGCAACCAATCTCGACCTAGGCGCGGCGGAAATCCGAATTCGCCTGCACAAAAGCAGCCTCGATCCGATCCTTGTAGCGGCGGCATTCAATGCCGGCGGGCTTTATGGCAGCGCGCACAGCCGATGGGGGCTGCGCGCCCATGGCGATCATCTCGACCGCGCCGGCAAATGGTACGGCGATGCGTGCGCGTACCTGATCGAGATTGGGGTCGTCTAAAGCATGATCCCGAATGGTACAGACTTTTCGCACCGAGACACAATGAGATAGAGCGGCTTGGCCGAGCCATTTCCGATCGGATTTCGCTCCAGCACAATTTCCGGCCGGGTGGCGGAGCGGGTACCGGTTCATCGCGATCGGCCTCCGCTCGTGCGACGGACGATAGCGAGCAACGGAGGCAGCTATGAAGGTGAGTGCCAGTATCGCCATCTCGATCGCCGCCTTCTGCGGAGTGGCGGCCGCGCCGGTCGGATCGCCCGCCAATGTGAAGCGTTACAGCGGCATTTGCGAGCCGTCAGCCGGCGCGCTCATCGACGCAAAGAGGTTCGCGGTGGCCAGTGACGAGTCGAACGTGATCAGGATTTATGAGCGTGGAATGCCCGCGATTGCAGCTTCCGTGGACCTCAAGACGTTTACCGGGTACGGGAAGTCGGATATCGAAGGCGCGGCCGTGCGCGGCGACATCGTCTACTGGAGCGCTTCCCAGTCTCAAAGCTCTTCCGGCAGCGACAGAAAGCGAAAAGTGATCTTCGCGACTCGGATTTTGGAAAGCAATGGCGGGGCGATGTTGGAGCCGATGGGAGTCCTGCGTGAGGATCTCAAGCCGCACCTCGTCGAGCTTTCAGGATCATCCGATGAGAGCATCAACGTTGAGGGGCTTGCTGTCACGCCTGATGGCGGCCTGATGTTCGGGTTCCGCAATCTCGTGGGCAACAAGGCGGCAGTGGTGACGCTAAAAAACGTCGACTTCGTGCTCGCGGCGGAAAACAACCGGCCTGAATTCGGCGATACGGCAATGCTCGACCTGGGTGGGCGCGGCATTCGCAGTATCGAGCGAATTGGGGAGCGCTATTTGATCGTCGCCGGCAAGCCGAGTGACGCGGCGGGTGTGGACTACGCGCTCTACTGGTGGGATGGCAAACCCAGAAGCGAGCCGAGTGCCTTGGAGACGCAGCCAAACCTCACCGGCCTCGATCCGGAAGTGGCCATGGGGCTCCAGGACGGGGCCCTCCTCCAGATTATCAGCGATGACGGCGACCGTTGTCCCGATGTAGAGGAAGAAGATCCTCCATCCAATGAACGCGCCTTCTCGAGCGTTGACGTTCCACTCTGAGTGGAAGGGAAACAGCACTGGTTTTCAAGGCGGATGGCCGTCCACTGGCATGTCCATGACGCCGCCGGCAGACTGTGGAGGTCTATCAATAGGCTGATTGTCGACAATAAGAGCTGACATGGAGATATATCATGCGCTACTCACTCAAGTCGTGGTCACGAACCGGCTGCAGGGCATGCATGTGTCAGGTTCCCCCATCGCCTGGCCTCTTGGCACAACTTCGAGCCAGATACCTCGCTCTTAAGTCGGACCATCGTCTGCCTGTCGAGATGACGTTTGAGCAATACTACAGCGTGTGGCGATCGAGCCGGCGAGGTAGTCGTTACATTGGGCTCGATGACGGCGCGACAACGACAGGCCCTGCAAACCCAAACGCATCCCTGATCGACCGGCCGCCTCGACAGCTCAGGGGCGAGGTCCGGACCCTCGTATTGCTCGTCGACTTCCCCGACCGAAGCCACGCAGCTGACCGGAGCCCAAGCTTTTTCGAGCACATGCTCTTTAGCGTATCGAGTTTCCCGACCGGCAGCATGCGCGACTATTTCCGCCAGATTAGCGGGTGGGACGATAACGGCCGTGGCATCGATGTAACGGGCACCGTCCACGGATGGTTTCGCCTTCCACACCCTCTGGCCTTTTATGCCGACGATAGCTCGGGCATGGATGGCACGTTTCCCCGCAACGCGCAGGGGATGGCGCGCGATGCCGTTCAGGCGGCGAAGGATTCAGGTGTCGATTTCTCCGGCTACGATGTTTTTGATGAAAACAGCGTAACCGCACTTTTCATCATTCATGCCGGTGGCGGCGCCGAGAATAGCGGCGATCGCAGCGACATATGGAGCCATAAATGGGTCATTCCGGATGACGGTATCGCAGTTGGGCCTGATCTCAAGGCGACGACCTATCTGACAGTGCCGGAGGACTGCCGGGTAGGCGTTTGCGCTCACGAATGGGGGCATCTGGCGGCGCGTTGGGCGGACTACTACGACACCGGTAGATCAAGCAATTTCCGGTCCAACGGACTCGGAGATTATTGCCTGATGGCATCAGGGTCCTGGGGCGATGGGGGCCTCACGCCCACCTATCCGAACGGCATGCTCCGCATGTTTCATGGCTGGATCGATCCTGTCGTCGTGCAGGCGGACCAGGCCGGCATCCAGCTGAAACCGGCGGCGGAGGGAGGCGCGGTTGTAGTCATCCACAATCCCGCCATGATGACGGAAGACCAATATATCGTCGTGGAGTATCGCCGCCGCAGACGTCAGGATGCATTCCTGCCGGATGAGGGAATAGCTGTCTACGTTGTCGACGAATCGATCGCCAACGTAAACGAAGAGCAACATCTCGCGATCGAACTGATTCAGGCCGACAATCAGCGCGACCTCGCCAAGATGTTTGGCGGCGGCAATCGCGGAGACGCTACCGACCTTTATCCCTTCGCGAACGATCACGGGGCGGTCAATCGAACCCTTGGGCGGGCGACGCGTCCGCCGCTCAACCTGCCGGACAACCGCTGGACAGGCGTAACCATCGAGGTGCGCGGGAATGCCGGCGATCCCGAGATGGCACTCGATGTGTCTTTTTCTGGAGCGCAGTTTATCGCAGAGGCGGTCAACGCAACGGTCGAGCCTACCCCCGCCCAACAACCCAAACAAAAAGCAAAGACGCGAGCGAAGAGGCGGTCAGTCACGTATTCGGTGGCTGTCCGATAACGGCAGGCCAGGTTGGTTACATCACCAGGCGGCTGCTCTTCTGGACGGCCAGACCGGCAACGCCGTTGCAAGCATGGAGAAAGCAAATGACTTGGCAAAATCAAGACCATGCCCCTAATATTCTGCGGCATTTTGGTAACTGCAGCGTGTGTACCAGCCGCGCCTTTTTCTTATCTCTAGGACTTTGGTTCCTTTGTGCGATGTCGACAGGGGTTTCATCTTTATTTCTTGCAATTGCGTCTACTGCGGCATCCTTCCTTTGGCTGTCGCATGTAGTAGCATACTCAATAAACAACATTGAGCGCGGTTCGTCTGCCAATGAAAGCGTTAGTCTTGCGTCCAGAAGAAAGTCATTCCGGTTTATCCGCAATGTGGGCGTTGCAGTAGTAACTTCAATGCTCCCAACTACAGCCTTTGCGATGGGCTCATGTGGGAGCTGCGGCAGTATGTACAAGGATCCTCAATGTTGGCGAGATGATTATAATGGAGGCTGCGTCAAATGCCATAGCTGTGGATCAGGTGAGTGTGAGGAAGGCTCGCAGACTTGCTAGGCACTGTGGATGCCGTTCCGTCCATCTTCTCAGGCTTTTTTTGTCAAGATGATCGCAACAATACTTCTCCAACCTCGATGCAACCTGTGAGCATTGCATGCAGAGTTTTGCAGAGGCCTCGCTAACAAAACGAGAGCAGATTTAGCGCCATAAACCGGCAGTGTTTGAGATATGCGGAGCGGGGATCATGGCCAAGGTCTTCGAGCTATTAAAGAGGGTAATCGCGTTTGCTGCGATGACGACATGCCTTCAGTGCCTGGCTTTTGTCTCGTTCGCTCTAGACAACAGTGTGACTTTGTTGCCCCTGTTGGTACAACGATGGTGCCCGTACGCCCCCATCAAGGAATTCAAAACGGAGATGCTCGATCCGAGTTGGAGGGACCATGCCATCAGCCAGTCGGCACCGATCGTCGACATGCCCGTCGTCAAAATCAATCTGACTGTTCCGGAGAGCGACTGCTCGGTCCACTGCCGTAACCGAATTTCGCAAACGCTGGCGCAGACCTTAAACCTTTGGCGGCAAGTATGTTTGCGCTGCAATGAAGGCACCATGGCTTTCGTTGTCGATGAACAGGTCGTTTATATCGACAGCCGGGTCTATGAAGCCCTCCGCGACGCGAGCGGCTCGCTGTTCGACAGAGCATTGGCGGCGAGCGCGGTGTTGTTCAGCCTCTCGACCGCCGGCAACACGAGGACCGGATACGTGATCGGGACGTACGCGGTCGTCCCTCGCGAGGCGCCCGAGGTCCGCCAGTTTTGCGAGGCTGGAGCGTCGCCGCCTTCCGGCACGTGGATCGAGAAACTCACCACAGCCTTGTGCAAGTCACCGGACATGTCGAAGAATGTCCCGTCAATGAACGTGAGCTTCGTCCAAGGGCCTGTTTGCGAGAACGCTGGTTTCGTGGCGTGCGGCGAGCCGGACAAGAAGGTCTCCTTGAGCCTTACAAAGCTGTCCTATGTCGGGGAGGCTGGAACGCGAGACTTCATCATCGGAGACAAGGCGGGAAAAGCCTATTCGCTAGTGTCTGTCTTTCTGCATGAAGGCGGTCATTTCCTGGGGCTGCCGCATCTTCCCCGCGAGGACCTTTGGTCAGAGTCGATCTGGACCGCAATGCTTTCCCGAGTGAGACCCGAAACTTGTCTATCGATGATGGAAACGACAATGCTGAACAGCGCAGCGGACCTCGGTTGGCTGAACCGGGCCAAGAAATGCGAGGGCCTTCTCCGCACGGAGACGGAGGACAAATGATCTCGGATGGCTTCATAAGAAAACTCACTATAGCATACATAGCCATCGTGCTCGTAGGCAGTTTTGTCGCCTACGAGTTGGTCGCGCCTGGTGCGGTGTTGAAATTCACACCGGTCAAGGTCACCGACCCGGCGGAGAAAGCGCTGGATCTGGCGAACGATTTGGCAAAGCAGCTCATAACGCTGTCCACCGCATTGATTGGCGGCTGCATATGGCTGATGACGCGCCCGCTTACTAACGGACGCGAACTCGCGGAAAGGCTCGTCTGGTCACTGCTTTCATTGGTGCTCTTGAGCGCGTCGATGTATTTCGGCTTTGCTGCGATCAACTCGACCCTTACGAGCCTTGCATTTGGCGGCTTCAGCCCGCTCGCGGATGTCGTATGGTGGCCTCAGACTCTCCAATACTATTTCTTCGCCGCCGGCGCGATCGTGCTCGGGCTTGCGTGTCTGCGGTCGATCAACGCGATCGTCGAGAAGAAGGGACCATGAAAATGCGGAGCGGTACAGTCTTAGCCTTCGCTCTTCTGTCCATCTTGCATGGGCAGGCTGCGCATGCCGATGCATGCCACGACAGGATAACGAAAATTTCGACCGCAGCGTTGGCACGATACGCCAAGGAGCACGATATCGTCGTGGCGGCGTCACAGATGCATTCCGTCATCCTCGAAATCGCGTCCACCCTTTGCGCGCGTACGGACAATGCGCCTGCGAACCTTGATCCCAGGCGCGTCGGGAAGGTCATGGAGACTTACGTGGACGACTTTGTTCAGTACGGAGAGGCCTCGCGGATAGACGCCATCGTCGGCGAAGTTTTCGAGAACAAGAACGCGATCATCCGTTCGGATTTCCGTAACTACGGAATGCTGACGGTCACATGTCCCGTTCCCATAAGCCAGTCCCATGTGGATGTGCGAGACCGTCAAGAAGGCGTTTGCGGCAGCGTCTTCCTCGTCGATGCGGGTTCGCTGCTGCTGCGGCTCAGGGCGAGCGAGGTGCCCATTTGTGTCGGTGATGTCACAATTTCGCCAGGGCAACAAGTTACGTGCGAATGCCAGACCGGCCTAGCGCCCGGGAAGCCCGTTGCCTTCGCCTGTCGGTGACCATGCATAGCGGCCAGCAGTGTGGTGGACGAGTTTTTTGGATTTCTAAGCCGATCGAGTTCAACGCTCGAGGATATTATCTGCGCCCATCTGCAATTCGAAGCCCAGATGCCCCATCCACGGCGCCATCAACGACCGGCTGACCTCGACGCCATCGCGCAGATAGATCGCCTCCTGCCGGTAAAGCGGAAGGCCGTCGGCGTATTTCGACACGGCGATATAGGCGAGCAGCCGCTCCGTCGGCAGGCCGCTTTCGATGAGGTGTGCCGGTGCTAAGGCCTGAACCACACCATCGCGGCCCGGGAAAGCGTATTTGGGGAGGCGCGTCACGATCACCCGGCGCCACGCATAGAGCTGCGACGGATCCAGTCCCTGAGACCGCGCAATCGCCGACACATTGGCGCCCGGCGAAAGCGCCTCGGCGACAAGCTGTGCCTTCTCTTCGTCCGACCAATGACGTGGCTTGCGTCGAGACTGTACCGGCTCCGCCGTCAGGACCTCGAGTGTTCGATGATGATTCACACTGTCGCTCATAGGTTTCTCCGGATGACTCATGCAGAGAATGCGCGTTCAGCGGCCTTGAAGATACGTGGCTCGATCATCGCCATGCTTGCTTTCTTGCGGGGCCGAGAGACCGGCGGCGGCTCGGGCGGGATCGCCGGTGCTGGCAGCGCTTCGACGACCTCCACCGGAACGAGCTGCGGGACGGAAGGCGCGGAGGTTTGGCAGAGCTCCTTGCGCCAGCGGAAGAGCTGACTCACATGGATTCCCGCCGAGTGCGCGATCTCCGAAACGCCTGCGCCTGGCTCAAGCGTCGCCGCGACGAGCCGCTCCTTCTCCTCCCGAGCCCAGCGCCGACGCCGCTCGACCGACGTAATCACCTCGACCCAATCAGCATACCGCCCAGCGCCGTGGCGACGAAGCCAGAGACCAACGCAAGCGACAATCGCACGGACCATCCCAGCGAACTGATCACGATATCTTGCTTTTAGATATGGAGGCGAACGGCCTTACCGAAACCGTGCACGTCTCAAAACTCCTGACCTGCGACGCTGTAGACCAAGTCTTACTCCCCTTGATACATTATGCGATCTTCTGAGCACAGAACGAGAACGTTCGGCTTGCTCGCAGAGGTTCCGTTCTTAGGGCGAACAGCCAGTTGATTGTTTCGGGTAGCTCAGCATACGGGCAAAAGACTCACCTCGAGGTTACCAACTTTGCGCACATTTAGCGTCCTTTTTCCAAGGCCCGCTTTAGATGAGCTCGCATGTTCCGTCGATAGTTTCTAAGTTGCCGGTAAATTGGCAGCCCTAAGGGCGCCGTGAGCTTTGCGGCCCTCGTCGCGTAGGTCCAGAAAGTCCAGTTCCGAACATCATCCGCCTTGCTCTCGAAGTCCTGGACGCGGCCATAACGCTGAAGAAAGGCGCTGACGTTGAACTCCGCGATTATCTGGTCCGTGGACTTTTCAGGGTATCGCTTCAGCAGTCGCAGAGCGACCCGTTTAGCGCTGGCGGCGGCCTTCCGCTGGAGTCCACTCAGCGTACTATCGCGAAGGAACATGTTGCGGCCGTCGTAGCGGAATCCAAGATACTCCAGCCCATTCTTTCCTTGCTCCCCCATTATCCTGGACCAGCTTTGATCTCCACCGCTCCCCTCATAGCAGAAGATGGCGGATTTCTCGGCTTTGATGCGCAGCTTCGGGCCGTGGAGAACTATCTGGGATCTTACCCACCCCTCAAGTTCGATCGCTGCCACGCGATCTATGGGAGCCACGATCAAAATGTCGTCTGAATAACGGAAGTAACGCCCTCCCATCCCATCAACCTTCGCCTTTACGGCAGTGTCGAAATCAAGAAGGTAGAAATTCGCAAGCAGATCTGAGATTGGCGAGCCTTGCGGGATACCGTAGGGCTTCCGGTGCTTCTTAATCAGAGACTTCTGACCATCGCCACCGGCAATCTTTTCCCGGAATTCCTGGCCCGTACAAAGTCGGCGCGGAATGAGCGACTTCTCTACCAGGTACCCTTTTATCGGCTCGCCCGTTTTCGACATGTATTTGGGACCGATGTAACCAAGCCGCTCAAAGAGCTCCTCGCGGTCAACGACGGAATACGCGGTGATCGCCTGAAAGACCTTGTAATGATCAGCAGGAAGGCGATCCGTGCCCAAGAGACCGCACCATATTTCCTTCAGGCGCCCGTGGTCCAGGCTCTCGAAGAAGCTGCTAATGTCCAAGGCTATCGCACAACAGTTTCCGAGGGCGCGAATCGCGGAAATCGCTTCGAGGGCAAAATGAATGTTGCACTGGCCTCTGCCGTCCGCGCCAATGACTCTTCGATAAGCCAAAACGCTACGGTGGAGGCCACGCGCCTTGAGTTCCTTCTCAAAAGGTTGAGATAGCAGGTGCCGATAGTAACTGAATATGTACGAGTCGGCGCGAGAAGCGAACCTGATGGGACGCTCTTTTACATCCCCCTTCTCTCCTTTGTCGGTGAATTTCGTCCAGCGCTGATGGTAGCGCAGGAAGGGAAAGAATGCGTGCGAGGCCACTCTGGTGGGGTCTGCTGCCAACGATCTTGCGTCATCCTCCGAGAGGAATGCATCGAAGTGCGGGTAGCTCTTAGGCTTGAAAGGCCACTCGCCAGCCCGGCCGCGGGAGCGAGAGGGGGCAAGGTTGCCATGTGCCCTTATGGTCAAATCCCTTGCCCCGCACCGCTTAGTAGATAAGGCACTTCATCGACGTAATCGTCTATACTGTCATCAGGATGCTATGCGCATTCTGCTGGCATCGTCCGATATCAAAGGAGAGCGCAATGGAACTCGCATTGAATACCTTCATAAGCCTTGACAGCTTCAACAGCTGCTCCAGTCCCCCCGGTCTGTGAGACCCTCGTGACCAGATAGCGTCCCATTGCTGAGTCGCGAGAGTACGTTACGAAATGCAACCCTAGCTATTCAAGGGGGCAAGCGCGTTTTCCCGAGATTAGTACTATACTTGCTACAGGCGGCCGGTGTCAGAGCTTGGACCCGGATAAGTTTTCGACGACACACTCGCTACGAGCCAGCTAACGCCTGCAGGCAGCTGATCGCGCGTCACAATCGCGAGCGAAATGCATCGATCATGGCCCTTGAGACATCGCCCGGATAGCAAATTGGGGCAGCACCGCCCGGTTTCGAATACGCGCTCCTACGCCCGCAGCGCCGTCCGGACCGGTCGCGACTTTCCGGGCATGGGCACGAACCGCTGTAGCTGGAAATAGACTCAGCGATGATGCGCTGTACAATCACGGCGTCGGAAATCCGCGGGATCGTGACTGGCTGTTCACTAGACGGCTCAGCGGATGCGGGTGAATCGCGTTTTGGCTTCGACCACGTTGTCTCGGAGCTAAGGAGATGCGAAGCAATCCATCCTTCTCGCCGCGTGAGATTGTCTTTGATACGAGACCACTCGCCATCGACGGACAGCAAACCGACCGGCCTACCCACATCGTATCTGTCGAGGATGGCAAACTCCTTGCCCGGTCCTTTTCGCAGGGCAACCCGTCTACCACGCACGAAAACAGTCGCAATCACGTGCTCACGGTCGCCGCTTTCGGCTGCCCCCGGGGATGCGTCTTGCTGAGGCGCAACAACGGAAATCTCAGCGCTCCCTACCGCTAGGGGCAGCTCTTTCTCTGCGACGATTTCTGCTGAGGTCGGTGGGGTTTCGGCAATCGGGGCACGGTCGCGAACCGAACCGAGCCAATGGACCAAAGTTGCAGCTACGGCCGCACCAACAAGAAATCGTCGCATGACATACCCCGCCCCTGGGTTGTACCATCGAACGTTTTCCGAAACACAGCAAGCCCACGCGCTCGTCATCCGAGTCCGTGAACGATGACCACGAAACCGTTAGAACATGCATCCACCTTGCCGACCGAGGTCTCTCATCTGTTGCGACATTAACCCTTATGGCTTTTTTGTGTTGCAACTTGAACTTGATAGATGTTCTCTGAACATAGACGGACTGTGGGAGCACCAATCTTGCCGAGGTTTCAATTCGGCCTCATCCGAGCAATGGCGTTTTTCTTGGCCGTTGTGCTTGGATATCATCCGGCACTGGCCGGCACGAAAAAGTTTGGCCCCTTCTCGTTCGACGAGGGCGACCCAAGTGTCATCATCCTCAAAGGCGAAATCGATCTCTATTCCGCTCTGAATTTCCGGCGGGCGCTTCATGCTTCGCAGAAAGCCAGGTTATTGGTGCTCGATAGCATCGGCGGCGCGGTGCAGATGGCACTGTTGATCGCCGACGACGTGCACGAGAAGCGCCTATCCACCTTCATTCCGGCGGGGAAAGGTTGCTACTCCGCCTGCGCCTTCATTTTTCTCGCCGGCGTCGACCGCCAAGTGGACGGTGAGCTTGGGGTCCACCAGATCTCCAGTGAATCGAACGACCTCGTGAGCGCCCAGCTTTCAATCTCCGACATCATCGACATGCTCGCTCGCTTCGACACGCCGGCAGAAGTCATGACGACGATGTTCAAGACCCCGCCGTCGCAAATGCATGTGTTCTCGAGCGAGGAAATTGGCCGCTACAAGCTCAACCGCAAGGGCTCGGCGTCAGCGTCGACTGAACCCGTTCCCTCAAGCCCGACCGTCACCCTCGAGGGCGCGCCACCTTCGACGGCAAACTCCAACAGCGACACCGCCTCCGAACCGAGCGGCCAACAGCGTGCCGCTGCCAATCCTGCGCCGGCCGGCCTCGGACAGAGTGAGAAATTGTCGGCGATCGAGGAGTTTGCCCGCAAGCCGACGCGCATTGCCGTTTACACCGGCCTTGACCTGTTTGGCGATGACCTCGCAACAAAGAGGACGATCGATCTGGCGGAATGCGCCAGGAGCTGCCTAGAAATGAACGGCACCTGTAAGGCTTTCACCTTCAATGCCAATCCGAAGATAGTGCGCGGGCCGAACTGCTTCCTGAAGGCAGATGAGGGCCGTGCGGACGGCAACGCGGTCGCTATCTCGGGAAAGTTCCTTGCGAGCGCGGATCCAGACCCGACGTCGTTCAACATGGGCACGATCGATCCCAAAAAAGCGCTATTCGAAGGCGTCGACCTGCCCGGAGGTGATATTGGCGTGCGCCCATCGATCTCGAACGCAACGCCCCTTCAGTGCCGTTTGGCTTGCATCGACAATGACCGCTGCGTCGCGTTCACCTACATCAAGAAGAAGCGGGAATGTTGGATGAAAGGCGCCGTCGGCACGCCTCTCTTCAAGTCTGGCATGATATCCGGCGTGAAGACATTCCAAACCTTCGCGCCAGCGAGGATTATTGGACTAGACTGACGCGGCGTCGCATCTCCCGCTTTGATGGGAGCGGAACCTGAGACCCCGCCATCCGACATCTGTGCAGTTGAGATTCCATCAGGGGTGGATAGCGGCCTGCACCGTGGCAGAGTGAGGTCGCTAGAAATCTCTCTGGAGGCCAACCATGCCGATGAAAGCTGATCAACCGCAGGCACATGCCGCTACCCCCGTCGATCTTGGCGCAATTTTCGTATCGTTGGAACTGAGCAAATCGACATGGCTCGTGACCGCTCTCTCGCCGGGAAGCGAAAAGATGTCTCGCCATACAGTGCCTGGTGGCGACATCGCCGGCCTGTTCTCGTGTTTTGCCACCCTTCGCCAGAAAGCACAGCGGCGTATAGATCAGCTTTTTCCACTGGTGGTGATCCAGGAGGCCGGGCTGGACGGGTTCTGGCTCGCGCGCGTACTGAGCAAGGAAGCCTGGATCGAAAGCCATATCGTGGAGGCTGCGTCCATAGCCATGCCACGCCGTCATCGCCGCGCAAAGACGGATCGCATCGACGGCGAGACCCTAATACGGGCCTTGATGGCCTGGAAACGTGGTGAACCGCGTGCTTGCTCGATGGTCAAGCTTCTCACCCCCGAAGAGGAAGACAACCGCCGGCTCGGGCGAGAGCGGAAAACCCTGATTGCGGAACGTGTTTTCCACGTCAATCGCATAAAGGGGCTGCTCTTCTCCCAAGGAATACGAGATTACGAGCCTTTGCGGCGTGATCGCCGTCAGCGCCTGGATGAGCTTCGAACGGGAGACGGCCGGATGGTGCCGAAGCATCTGAAGGCCGAGATTTGCCGGGAACTCGATCGCCTTGAATTGTTGCTCACACAGATCAAGGCTGTTGAAGCAGAACGAGATGCGTTGATGTCTCGCGAAACAGCGGACACACCGGCAAGAGCGGCCGCGCTTCTAAGGATCAGGGGAATTGGTCCCGAGTTCGCGACGATCCTTCACACGGAAGGCCTGTTCAGACACTTCGACAACCGGCGGCAAGTCGCTGCCTACGCAGGGCTTGCTCCTTCGCCCTGGCAAAGCGGCAACATCAACCGTGAGCAGGGTGTCTCGAAGGCGGGAAATCCGCGTTTGCGAGCGACGATGGTCGAGCTCGCCTGGTTATGGCTGCGGCATCAACCAAACTCGGCGCTGACGTTCTGGTTCAAGGAGCGCATCGCACGCAGCAGCAGTCGTCTCAAGCAGCCGATGATTGTCGCTCTGGCTCGCAAGTTGCTGGTCGCATTCTGGAAGTACGTGAGCTCCGGCGTCGTCATCGAGGGTGCGATAATGAAAACCGCCTGAAGCACAGAAGCAACCATCGAACGCAGAATACTCATCCTCAGGGCCTGATCAGTCCTGACGGATCCAGGTGAACGGACCGGGATTCCGTTTGGCTTTACCCGCCGATCTTGAGAATGGTCCCGTTCTCCTGAGCCCGTGCCCGTCGAAAGCGGGATAGTGGTGCGGCCGCTGAAAGCGGCGACCGGATGTGAGGTTGTATAGGCCCGAGAACGGGCCGGTAATTGCTGTGGGCTCAGACCGTGGATCCGGCTGCAACGGAGGAATCGATGCCATCTGAATGAACCATTGACAAAAATCCTGATGTGAACGGAATCGAACCGCGGACCCGCCATCATAGCTGCCACATCAAAGTACTGGATGACTACGCGACGTTTGTGATCGGTAGAGCTTTTTCCGGCCCGGCCTGATAAAGACTCCCTCATGACCACGCTCATTCCTTCATCTGACGGCGACGGGTATGCCTCTCTGCTTGCCGAGCTTAAGGACAGGATCCGCGGAACCTCAAATACATGCGCGCCTTTGCTGAGGCGTTTCCGGATGAACAAATTGTGCAACAACTTGTTGCACAATTGCCCTGGGGCCATAACGTCAAGCTCGTCGAGGCGTTGAAAAGCTCCGAAGAGCGGCTCTGGTATGCTCGCCAAGCGGTAGAACATGGGTGGAGTCGCAATGTTCTCGTACATCAGATCGAAGGCGGCCTCTACCAGCGAAAGGGGAAGGCACTCACCAATTTCGCCAGGACACTGCCTGCACCGCAATCCGATCTGGCGCAGGAGTTAATCAAAGATCCTTACAGCTTCGATTTTCTTGCCCTCGGTCCGGCAATGTCCGAGCGCGAACTCGAGCAAGGCCTACTCGAGCACCTACGCTCTCTCATTCTTGAGCTCGGTAAAGGCTTCGCATTCGTCGGCAGCCAGCATCATCTCGAGGTTGGTGGGCAGGACTATTATCTGGATCTTCTATTCTACCATTTGCGGCTGCGCTGTTTCGTCGTCGTAGAGCTGAAGATAGAGGACTTTAAGCCGGAGTTCGCTGGCAAGATGAACTTCTATCTTTCCGCGGTCGATGCCCAACTTAGACACGAGTCGGACGCCCCGAGCATCGGCATCATTCTGTGCAAAGGCAAGAATGAGGTGATCGTCGAATACGCGCTTCGAGACTCCACAAAGCCGATGGGCGTTGCGGAATATAGGCTCTCTGCCGCCCTCCCCGAGCCATTGCAGACAGAGCTACCGACAGAGGCGGAGTTTGCACGCGAATTCCCGTTGATGGCGCTCGTGAAGCTACGCATAGAGGTTGAGCGTGAAATCCGACTGTTGGTAGCCGATCAGACCGAAGCCGAGCGTCCGCTGGCTCTTGGACCAATGCTAACGGAACTGCAGCGACTTGGCTTGGCGCCCCAAACCGCAGGTCGGTTCCGGAGTGCTCTACAGACCATGAACCGCGCTGCGCACGGTTTGGATGTCGAGTCCGCGGATGCGTCTGAGGCAACCGAAATTGCAACGGCATTCCTCGCCGAACTCCGAGCGATCCGCGAAAGACGATCATCGTGATACAGAACATCTGCACCCAGCAGATTCCGACAGCCACGCAGGTTGAGTGAAACGGCTCCGAAGGACTGCTTGCTGCCCCTCGCCGTTTCGACCGAACGTTCCTGTTGATACATTATGCGATCTTCGACGCACAGAACGGGAACATCCCGGCCACTTTGGCCTTGACTTGAGTGGCGACCGTTTTGGAGCGGTCAGCGTTCGCTCCGGCTCGGGCGAGTACTTGGGAGAGGCGGACATTCCATTAGGCTAATCGCAAACATTAGCCGCTGAAGCCTTCCTGAGTTTATTAGCTCACCGCCATCAGCAACTTTGTTACCACTCGTCCCCCAGACCGGCTTCTTACCGAGACGCCTTCCCGTTCGCGGAACGAAGCGCATCAAGCCATTTAATGACCGCGTCGTAGGTTCGTCGACACCGGTGCCTAGTGCGTCGCGATGACCGCAACCCTGGTCCGCGCGACGGGATTGTCGAAGCCTTTGAGTCAGGTCCGGAGGTCTCCTCACCTTCGGGGTCGGCATGAACGAGGCCTCCGTGTCGAGTCACCGTGGCGAAGATGCCGCGGACTGTGCTCCCGCCGAACGCTATGCGCGCGAGCATGATGGTAAAGCGCTTTAATCTCGTCGCCCCGGCCTCTATGCTGAGGCGCCAAATTCCATCCAAGATCGATGCGCTACCTGATGATGTGCGGTGTCCCATACACGAACATTTTTGAATGTTGCGGTTGACGGCAAGTTGGCTTTGTTAACTCGGCCGGCGAGCTTCCCAGATCGGGGTGCCCACAAGTTGGCGTGCAGCCGCATAGGAAGGTGTGGAATCGGAGTAGGATTCCAGCCTACGCGCTCATGGACAACCATGCCGTCCACGGACCAGACGATACGGCCCGGATGCCAATCAATCGCGTACAGATGAAAGTCCAAGGTGCTGTCGAACCCCAAGTCGATGTAGCATGGGGTTCCACGGTAGCCGAAGCCCATCGCGGCCCCATCGTCACCGGGATTGAAATATACGTTAATTAACATTCGTCTTGGGTCATTACCCGCAAGCTCAACATCTATCTCCTGTCGTGGCGCATCTCGGTGAAGGAAGAAACCAGTAACAAGACCAGCCCCTGGTGCTGCTCGTATCTCTGCCTCGAACCGTCCATGATCGAAAAGCTGTTTGGAGGCCAATGCTCCAGATTGAAATAGCCTTTTACCGGACGCCTTCTCACTGATTCTGATATTGGCGCCACGATCATCATAGGTGATCGAGTCATGCGCAAAGACCGCAAGGTTCCCAGGAAAGGTTTCAACTACGCTTCGAATTTCTAACGGTGCTGAGGTCATGGGTTCATGCACTATGCTTCGTCCTGAATGCGGCAACGGTCGGGCCGTTTGTGTTAGCGGCAGCCAATCAACCTCAGGCGGCAAGACCCAAGGTGACTCGTCTATGAGTACGGACCTTCCTCCATGAGCGGGCTCGACGTCATGTGTCGCGTGCAAACGATCATCCCGGAATAGCCTCAAACTTCGGTGTGCGCCGACGGGAAAGGCATCAATGGGCTCCGCGACGCCGAGTATTGTGCAGAGCGGCTCCCAAGGTCTCCCGGCTAGCCTGCTCTGCGTAAGGATTGCGGTTCGAGATGGAGGTAGCAGCTTAGGGTCAATACTGTTTCTCTCGGCAGGATTCGCTTCGAAGATCAGCTTGACCTCGTCACTCGCCAGAACCTTGGCCAATGCGTCCTCCGCAAGTGGCGGGTCGACCAGAGCGTCAAACGTCCGGAAAAGTCGTTGCAAGTTACTTGCTTGAACCAGCTCCTCGTGCCCATCAAATGCGCGAACACGAAGCCCCAACATCGACAGTGCCATAGCGAGGCTCTCTCGCTCACCTCCAGAACTCCAGGCCACCAGAGGGCCACCCCCCGCCCGAGGCGGTGACATCGCCCCCGAACCGGCATCTATGATGCCTGCACGCGCAAGGTAGGGTAGGACGGAATAGGCATTGTCCGAGGTATCGTCCGGCCTTTGCAAGATCGCAGGAGAGGAGAGTGCAAGAGCGCCCAGATCGTTGAAGTGGTAATTGATCCACATATCAACCGGCCCAACGACCGGCATGGCTCGCAGAAGTGCAGCGGCCCCTTCTTTCGACAGGACATATCCAGAAAGAAACCACAGTCCCCTCACCGGCCTAAACAATGCATCGCACACGTCAGCGCGCTCCGCCGAATCTCCTGCATCGGCGTAAGATAGATATAGAAGATGTGGTCCTTCACCACGACAGCGCTTCAAGGCAGCCTGCCACCCACGGTTGATCGAGGCTGCAGCACCGCGGCGGAAACAAACATCATCCTCGAGCACCAACACGTACTTGTGCGGTCCCGTTGCGATGCTCTTCCAGGCCTCGATGTGAGATCTTGCAACCGCCGTCTCCTGACGCGTCATCCTCACCGGCTCATTAACATCGAAGCACGCGCTCAACCGGGGGTCCGGCTGGACATACAGTTGGTCTCCGATGCGGTAGTTGGGATCAACGTCTGCCGATGCAGCCACGGCGCGGCCATCCCTCGCGTCGATCGCAGCAAGGCGTTTGACAATTGACGTTAGTGGAGCGCCGTCCCCAGTTCGAAAACGTCTCAGCTCTCGCTTCACACGATGCCATCGGCCAGGCTGCCGGTCGAGATTGATGACCATGATCGCCTGTATCTTGTCGCCGCCAGGACCAAAGGCGTCTATCCCACCGCCAGGCACGATGCTGGTTGCAGTATGCATTGTACGGAAGGCGAATTTGCGTAGCAGGCCAGAGGCCCTTTTGAGGTTCATCTCGTGATCTGCGTGATTAGAAGCCTGAACCTTCCACATTGCGCCAGTTGCGGGCGTCGCCGCGATAGGAGAGGTCCCATCGTGTCTCTGCGATGCCGTCCCAGTTTCGCAGCAATTCGAAATCGGGAAGAGAGCCGGCAGCCCTAAGGGCGTGAGCGTGCGTGGCAAGGGCTACCGTCAAGTTGCCAGGGCCGGTCGTAGATTGAATGATGGGAACCTCTTCGTCCCCTAGGAGCTTTTCAGTCGCGCGAGCAAGTGCCCGCGCCAACATCGGGTGACCGGCAGGCGCGGCGATGGGGTCATTGTTGACATAGAACACGCGGCCGTCAGTGGGCAGATCTGCAAGCCAGATCTGAGATGCCGGTACCATCCTGCTGGTCGATATGTCGTAACATAGTGGCTGTAGCTTCAGCCGGCCGTTTCGGAAGATATCTTTCCATCCGTCGCCAAGCAGAACGTCATCCGCATCTACGTACATGCCGCCCTCAGCAAGAACGAAACACATCCGCAGATAGTCGCTGCGCATGGCAGGGTGTCGGCAGCGAGCGAAGGCAGCCGTTTCCCGGGCACCAAACTTGTCCGCTATGTACTTCATTGCCGAAAGGTCGTCGAACGTCCTAATCTCGAATCCTTCGCGGTCGAGGTGATTCCAGCTGTCGAGACACTCTTTCACGTCTTCAGGAAGTTCGTTGAGATCGTGCCAATAGCGGATCAGTGTCCTAGGAATGGCCAAAGCGCCTATGTCACTGCCGGCCGTGTCGTCAGCGCTCGTGAGCTGGCACAAGGTGAGCTCACGCACAAAGGCAGACCGAAATAGATCATCGTTTTCGAAATCCGGGGGGAGAGTCTCCATCTATCTACGTCCATCGTGGAGGATCATCGAAGCTAAACCGCGGAGGGTTGAACTGAGGCAGTTCTAGATGGCTTTGTGGACGATCGCTGAAACTCTTGGTAGAGCTTCGACGACTTCATCAGATATGCTCGTCCTTCAACTACGAATCCGTCCAAGCCATGCTGTGTGGCGTAGGCATCCAAGTCCACAATGTTGTTGATGAAACCCTTGCCGTTGAAATTCAGCGATGTGTTGCACAAGACACCGTACCCGGTACGTTGTTTGAAGGCCACGAGCAGGTCATGCAGCGTCTTGTTGGTATCGGGTGTCACGGTCTGGATGCGTGCAGTCCCGTTGACGTGAGTGACCGCCGGCAAAGCGTCGGTAGTGGCACGGAACGTATAAAGCATGTGCGGGCTATCGTGATTGCAACCGAACAAGTCCTTAGCATCCACACTCAAGCAAACTGGTGCAATTGGCCGGAACTGCTCCCTTTGTTTGATTTCATTGAGTCGAAATCTGATGGTGTCTCGGAATGGAGCGGCTAATATAGATCTGTTGCCAAGCGCGCGTGGGCCGATTTCGTACTTGCCGCTCACCCATGCCAAGATCAGGCCTTTAGCCAAAAACTCAGCGACCTGCATGAAGTCAGGTTCGTAGATATCGTACTTGCTGACATCGATCGAACCCCGTTCTTGAAACAGAAGGCCGGAGTACACGTCCCAGTCTATCTTAGGGTCACCAGTAAAGTGGAGCTGGGCATCGATGGCGGTTCCAATAGCAGATCCAGCGTCATTGGCGACCGGAGGAACGAAAACCTCCGAAAATAGCCCGGTTTCCGCCCATTTGGAGTTCCAGTCGCAGTTCAAACCGCAGCCGCCTGCAATTACCAACGGCAGACCCTTGCGCATGTTCGCTCGTGCGAATCGATAAAAAACATCGAAGATGGCGTCGCTGTATATACCCGCGAAATTGCGAAATTCCGGATCGTCCAACCCCACGTTCACATGAGGCGCGTTGTTGATTTCTTCGTAGTCACTCAGCTTCCGGTAAGGACCGTCTAAGAGGAAACGTAGCAACTTCATCTCTTCTGAGGTCGGTTCGCTACGTTTCGAAAACGAGGCGAGCGCCATAAGCTTGCCGGCATCGGTTTGCCGGGGATAGGCACCATCTTTTGGGAAGGTTGGATCGGCTAAGCCGTAGAGCATCGCGTACCTGTTTCCCGGCTGGTTCAATACGTCGCCGAGCAGAGTGATGTTGAACTCGGCATCAATCTCGTAAAACGCGCCAATGTCCCCTTCCCAAACCAGAGCATAGGACGGCGTGCCCCGCGGCAGCGTAGACATACCGAATGCGCAGAGGATGTGGGATCGCTCATGAGTGGACGAGAAATATTCCACCTTACCCTTGAAGAACCGACCAGGCTGGATGATCGTGCGTTCTGGCTCGATACCCCGATACCCAGAATTTCTCAAAGATCCGAACAAGAACTCATGATGATCATATGGCCACCATCCACCTGTGCATATGACATCGGGTAATTCATCGATTTCTCCGATAGCGTCTAGGACGTGCGATATGGACAGGGCGGAATATCGGTAGTGAGAGTCTTTTTCAGACTCTATTGAGAACACTAGGCGCCCGTCCTTTACGTAGACGACCGCACCGTCATGGCCTGGATTGTAGGATAGGATATTCAAGGACGGAATCCCCACTATGCCCGCGGCCGCTATGCCGAATCGACCACGCAGGGATAAGCACAATACAAACAAGGAGTGAAAATCAACCGTGAAAGTTGTAATTTCTACACTTGCGATTCGCGGTTGGGGGGGGTCCGTACATGCGACTGAAATCCATTAAACTGTCTCACTTCCGGGGCTACCGGGAAACTGTCGCCATTCCTGTCGAAGAGGGGATGACCGGAATTGTTGGTCGCAATGACTACGGTAAATCGACCATCCTCGAAGCCCTGGCGATCTTCTTTGAAATAGATGGTGCCAAATCGGATAAAACCGACATGAACTGCTTTAGTTTATCGGATGGCCTTGAGCAGTTTGAGATCGCCTGTGAATTCGATGATCTTCCCAGCACGCTGGTACTTGATGAGAACGTGGAGACAACCCTCGCTGACGAATATCTCCTCAATGCTTCTGGTCACCTGGAGATCGCCAAGTTCTACAAGGCAGGTACGGGCAAACTTGAAAAAACTTCAATCCGCTGCCAGCATCCGGTTGATCAGGTCTTAGGTACGCTTCTGAGCCTGAAAATGATCGACTTGAAAAAGCTGGGCGAAGAACGTGGTGTCGCCGAAGCCGTCGGTGATAGGCGTGTATCTTCGTTATGGAGAAAGGCGATCAGGGCATCTGCAGGAGCAATACCGCTTCAGGAAATGCTCCTGGATGTCGATAAAGGATTGTCGACAGATAGCAAGTCGATTTGGGGCAAAATACAGGACCAATTGCCAACCTTCGCATTGTTCAAATCCGACAGAGAAAGCAGCGATGGCGACGTCGAGGCAAAAAATCCGCTGCAACAAGCGGTGAGAGACGCACAAGCCGCACTGCAGGACCGGATCAGCCAACTTGAGCAAGAGATCGAAAAGAGCGTGCTTGATGTGGCTGGGCGTACGCTTGACAAACTCAGGGAGATGGCTCCCGACTTGGCCAACGAATTGGTGCCTCGTTTCAAGGAAAAGCCGAAGTGGACGTTCAGTTTCACTCTGGACGGAGAAAACGGCATACCCATCAACAAGCGCGGTAGTGGGGTGCGCCGCTTAATCCTGTTGAACTTTTTCCGAGCAGAAGCAGAGAGAGCCGTAACCGGAACGCAGCGTAACGTGATCTATGCTATCGAAGAGCCTGAAACTTCGCAGCATCCCAACTACCAGATCATGCTGATGAAAGCTCTGTTGGCACTGTCTGGGCAGGATAATCGGCAGATTATCGTCACTACCCATGTCCCGGCTCTGGCTGGTTTGATGCCAGTTGAAAGCATCCGGTATGTGACCAAGAACGCGGCTGGTGTTCCTACCGTCAAACTACCAGACGAACCCGTTCTAAAGGAAGCGACCGAGGGCCTCGGCGTCCTACCTGAAACTGGCATGGAAAGAGCGAAGGGTGTTGTTCTCGTTGAAGGCAAGTCGGACGTCACTTTCCTTAAACATGCGGCAAATGTCCTCAAGGACGCTGGACACATTGCGGCTAACCTTGAAGACGCGGGGGTCGTCCCCATCCTGATTGGCGGATGCGGCAGCGTTAAACATTGGGTTACCCTAAACCTTGCAGATAATCTGGGCTTACCCTGGTGCGTGTTCCTCGATTCCGACGTCGGCGGTGATCCTGTACAAGTAAAATCTATCCAGAAGCGGCAGAAGGAAGTCGAGGCACAGGGACGGCGCTTCTATTCAACACGAAAAAGAGAAATCGAGAATTATCTCTGCCCAGATCTTATTCTGACGCTTACCGGTAAACAGGTTGCCTTTACCGACACTTGCGACGCCAAGAAAATTATCGGAAAAGCAGTCTCAGTTAAACCAGACGATGTGATTGATACGTTTTGGCCACAGATGACAGCCGAAAAGATCATGCTGCGTTCTCAGTACCAAGTTAACGGCCAGCAAAAGTCTGAGATAAAAGAAGTGATCGAAGAACTGCTTCAGCTAGTTTGAAATATCGTGCAAAGGCCAAGAAACCCCCAAGGGGCTACAGGCCGCGGCATCTTTGCCGCGGACGAGGAGCCACCGTATGACTGCGCGCGCTATCGCTTAAGCTTCTCACCGCTTCAACGAGACAAAGCTACGCCAGATCGATTTGCGCGCTCCCGATACTTCATCGGGCAGCAATGCTCGACCCGTGGCGCGGCCGGAAAGGCTCATCTGCTCCTCGATGGCGACCCGCAGATTTTGCATGAGATGGAACCGATCAGTCACCTGCAACGGCCAGGCAGAACGTCAGATCAACCGACTCAAGACGATCAAACGTGCGATGTATGGGAGAGCAGGCACGGAGCTCAGAGCACGCATGCTCCCGCTCATCAACAATCACAGCCACACAAATTGAGGAAGACCCTATTTAAGTGCCAACCTTTGCCGGAACGGCCGCATTCTCACGATTAGGTGCCAAGCGACATGTTGACCTTCGCCAGCGGCACATCGGACGGCCGCTTTGCGCCATTTCGGCCGTTCAGCGGCCAAATTGAACATCCCAAAAGCCGCCTTTGCGCCCGCGACAGAGCAGTTAAATAGAGCTGAAATCAGATATTATTATGATTTCAGAATCATGTTTGACTAGCTATCTGGCTTTGTCGGAGGGCCGCTTTGGACATCCTTGACTCCCAAATCAATGCGCCAAGCAAGTGGCAGACCTTTGAGGACCTCACCTGCGCTTTGTTTGCGGAGGTTTGGAAGGACCCTACCGCTCAAAAGAACGGCCGGACAGGCCAGCCTCAACATGGCGTTGATGTGTACGGCTCGCCCGAATGGAAGCCTGGCAGCTATTTCGGCGTCCAGTGCAAGGGCAAAGATCGGGACTTTGGGGCAAAGGCAACCAAGAGCGAGTTTGATCGCGAACTCGCCAAGGCGGAGAAGTTCGCACCTACCCTGGGCAGGTGGTATTTTGCGACGACGGCGGAGGTCGATGTGGAGCTGCAGGAACATGCCCGGACCGTCTCCGCGGCGCGCGTTGCTGCTGGCAAATTCGAGGCAGATATTCTTGGCTGGGGCGCCCTAAAGGCGCTAATTGCAAAACATCCCTCGGTCATCCGTCAATTTTATCCCGACCTCGCTGCGCGCGCTGTCGATTTGGAGCGTGTCGCCGAGGCCGCCGATTCCGCCCTGAAATCAGTCGAGGACTGCTTGCACCACCGAGGTGAGAGGCTGCAACTGCCCCGGTCAGATCTTGTAGCGCGCGCATCGGTCCACCTCATCAAGCAGAACATTCTCCGCCTCACCGGCGAGGGGGGCGGAGGCAAGTCGGCGATCCTGAAGCGACTCGCGCGTGAGCATTTGGGTCCGCTTTTCGTTCTCAAGGATAATAGGGTTCGCGCCGGGTCGCTCGCCGAACATCTCGTGCAGCTAGGGATCGGCGAAACGCCAACCAAGTTGTTTGAGCGTCTCGGACGCGGTGACAACCTCCTGATTCTCGTGGATGGGGCGGATCGTCTCCTGCTGTCCGAGCGGCGCGGTGTTGTGACTGACCTGCTATCGGTCGCGGCGGATCATCTAGTCTCTGGCAAGTGGAAGATGATCACCTCCGCTCGCCCGTATCAGGACCGTGACCTAGTTCTCACCGCACTTGAGGATGCGGGGATTGGCGGGTCGGCAAGCCTCGCTATAGAAGCTATCGACCAGGACGAATGCGAGGCCGTGGCGCGAGCGTTCCCCGCTTTTGCACCTTTGCTTCGACGGAACGACCTGGGCCAGCAGAACCGCCGGCTTTTCCTTCTTCGCGAGCTTCTGAAGCTCGACGTGCCGCTTGAGGGCCGGGTCACGGAAATGGATTTGGCCGCGAAGTGGGCTAATGCCGAACAAACTGATGTAGACCTAACCGCTCGTCGGACCAAGGCCTTGTCGGAAATGGGGCGCTGGCTCGTCGAGCATCCTTCGCGCACGCCTGGGCGAGCAGCCCTCGACCCGCAGGGAGCGCGCTGCCTCATCAGCGAAGGCACATTGGTTTCGGACGCTCACGCCGATGCCCTCTCGCTTGCTTTCGACGTGCACGAAGACTGGCTTATTGCACGTGGTCTGCTGCCCGATTGTGGCAGACTTGGCGAACGCTTACGCGACAGCGGTGAGCCATTGTGGTGGCTCCGAGCGGTGAGGCTGCTCGGGCAATCGTTGCTCGAGCAAGGCCATCATCTCCGCTGGCTCGAATTGCATGCAGCGCTTGAATCCGACGCCGCGATCGATCCTGCATGGAGCCGGGCATGGCTTGTGGCTCCGCTGTACAGCGAAGCCTCCGCGTCGATACTCGATAACCTCGGCCCAGCTCTCGAAGCCGATAACTTCCGGCTTCTTCGGCGCCTTCTTGACACCCTTCTCGTTTCGGAGACGCGGTTAGACGAAACGCTCCTTCAATCGCCGCACCTCGCCCATCTCAGCGAGAGCCAACGCTACGCGGTCGCAAGCTACAGCAAGCAGCCAGTGTGGCGTAGCTGGGTGCCCTTTCTCCGCTGGTCGCTGCCGAATTGGTCCGGCTGGCCGCGGGATCTCGTGCCCCAACTTACCGATGTTGCGCGCGTCTTCTGCCGCGCCACCCTCAACATGCCGAATGCTCACAGCCAGACTATCGTGCGGATCATCCGGCCCTGGCTGGACGAGATTGAGGAATGCCGGCACCTTCTCAGCTGGGAAGATCGCCGCGCGCCCTTCGGTATCGATCTGCCGGATCATGACGCCTGGAAGCTTATCGAGCAGAAGCTTCGCGAGGCTCTGATCTTTAGTATCCAGTCGGACGCGCGAAGCGTAGAGACCTATCTCTCGCGTCTGGCTGATGATCGGGATCTCAAACGTCCTCGAGGTAATTTGCTGAGGCTCCCTCGCTATCTGCCCAGCAGGTTTCCTGCTACGTGGGCTCGACTTTGTGCTTCTCATTATCTGCCACCGCGGCGGCGCTCGCGTAATCATCAGTCGATCCTGGGCCGCGAGCTATTTACTTGGCAGGACTCTCATAGCGCGGGCCTCCCCGACAGTCGGAGTTGCTACCCGCCCGGACCTTCACGCGCGGGCTTCCTCGAGTTGTTCGAGGCCGACGAAGCGCTCGCGCTTGATCTCTTTCATCGTATCGAACGGCGGGCCTCGGTCTTCTGGCGGCGATACGCCCGCTGTCATGACGGGGAAAAACCCCTCAAACTGAGGCTTCAAATCGATGGGCACTCCCTCCCGCTCTGGGGTGACGAAACAGTCTATCGTTGGTCTCGCGCCGTACTCGGATCAAATGTGTTGGGCTCAATGTACCTCGCTCTTGACGAATGGATGCACCGGCAGGCGTCCAACGGGCGGGACGTCGGCGAACTCATTAGGCTTGCGCTCCAGCCTCATGGCTTGGTGGCGTCTGCGGCGCTCTGTATTTCGCTCCTAAAGGCACATGTAAACACACCAGGCGCGATCAATCATGCGGCACCGTTTCTCGGAGCGCCTCGGTTTTGGAACTATGATATCCGTAAGCACATCGACGACCAGCAGCCGACGCACCGCATAGGGTTCGGTTTCTCAGAGCGTGATGACCACTTTGATCAGTGCGAGGCGATCTTCGAGCGTCACAAGGCGCAGTTGCCGATATCGCACGCGCTGATGCTCCCTTTTCGCCTCAAGGCGAGTGAAGCAGCGCAAGCCGAGTTCGACGCCCTGCGCAGTGCGTGGAGCCTAGAGAATCTCGCTGAAGACGAAAGAAAGCTATCCGATCGCTCCTGGATCGCGGCGAACGAGGAGCGATTGGAGCGCATCCGCTCGGATAGCGACCGGAATCAGGTCGAAGTCACCTACAATGCGACTGAGCAGCGCCTCAAAGCCCGTATCACCCCTCCCGCCGAGCAGATCGAGATCATCGAAGCCGCCGAGGAGGCCCGACGTAGAATGGGACAGGTCAATCGGCTGGCGATGTGGGTGGTCCATTCGCGCGAGAAAGGCGGCATCGAAGAAGGTCTGACTCTTGAAGAGGCGATCGAACTGGCGGATCAAATTACGTCCGCCCCGCCTGACGACGCCGACGACAGCGGGTTTGGGTTCGCCGGTAAGCTGACGGCTTTTGCCCTTGTCGGGGTGGCAGCAATTGTTGCCGCAAGGGCCAATCCCGCGCTCTTGGATGCACGGCTCGACTGGGTCCGAGACCGACTGGTAGCCGGCAGCGAAATTTCGCGATCACCGGCAGAGGAGAGCATTACTGTTGATCAGGCATTATTGAGCTTCGATGCGCAGGATATCGGTGCATGGGGACTGGCCGCCTACGCGAGCCGAAGACGCGATGCCGCCATCGAACGGCGGGTCCTCGAACTTGCCGTCGACCGGCTGCACGGCGTTCAGAAGGCAGTGCTTTCTGGACTTCTTTGGAATGAAATCCGGACCTTGCGCGACGGGCGACCTTTGCCGCACTCGATGTCTGTGTGGCCGATATCGGCCATTTCTGGCTCAAAGGAAGCAAGGAAAAAGCCGCGAGGCGTATGGCGCGCAGGCGGCGAAGAATAATCGAACAGGCCGCGAGGCCGTGTCCCGCAGGGCGAGTTCCCGACCTGCCACCCGCCCCCTACCGGCTCCAATGGATACCCGGTCGGAAATGGTATCATCCACCGCGTCGAATTCGGCTCATCTCGCCGGTGGTACTCGACTGGGAACGAGTTGCGGAGATCCTGGCTCTTATCGATTGGCAGCGGCTCACAGCCGAGGTGGCGGCGCGTGATGCTTTCGCAACTTATTTGAAAGGTCTCGTCGATTGGACTCGTGATTATGCGGAACGCGAAGACTCGCGTCAGCATGGCCGCAACTTTCCCTACGAGTGGGCGCACAAGATGGCGCGAGAGGTCGGCCGCTTTGCAGCTTTCCACGGTGATGGCACGCTCTGGAACAGCCTGACTCGGTTCGAGGACAGGGACCACAAGCATGACCTCATCGGCAACTATCTGGAGGCTATCGCTCATGAACTGATGGTCAGTGAGCGCAAGCCCGACGCGCGCTTCTGGTCCGCGTGGAAGCCTGCGGCGGAATGGATCATGGCGAGAGCTGTCCCGTCTCGACAGACCAATTATGATTCACTTGACCATTGTGTTGAGGCTGCGGGTTTCGTGGGCCCGTGGTCAACTCCGATACCGCCCGGTTGGGCGCATCTTTCCGATCTCTTGGAATGGATTGATGGCTGGCAGCAAGCGACGCTTCATCTCCGTCGAGCGGCGTGGCTATCGCTCCGCGTGGTCGAGCGCATGTCGATGGAAGAACGCTCTTCCATCTATACCCTGTGGCTCCGTCGCCTTGTCGCGGCGCATGGGCGCGATCCGAGATTCTGGCAGTATGATGATCTCGGTGATCGCGCAGCCGCGCTGGCGAAACCACTGGCCGACCATGCAGGCTGCGATCGGGCCGAGATGCGGCGCATACTGGCCATTATGGCGGATGCTGGATCAAACGCCTCCCTCGCAATTGTCCCCCTATTCGCACAACGGAAGGCGCTTTAGCGACTTGTCAAAGCATCTCACCCATTTTTCGCAGTCCCGGTGGTAAAAACGTCTGTTATTATCCGTCTGAAGCCAGAAAACCGAGCTGTCAGCTAACGCCCCGTGAACCTGAAATTTGCGCGTTCTTCCAACGGCCAATGGTGGCCGAAGGAGAATTCAAATGGGTATCGCGTCATATGATCCTGCTGCACTGGGTCGCCCGGCATGGAACGCCGGCCGGAAGATCGGTGTAAAGAAGCCTCTGAAGCAGCGGCAGATTTGAGCAATTCGTTTCTTCCTCGATAGAGAGGGGCGCATGGGCGCATGCGAGACCGAGCGCTGTTCGATCTCGCGATCGACAGCAAGGCCCCGCGCGGAGCGGGGCCGTGCATTTCTGCGCGTAGGGCCTCGTCTAAAAAAATTGATTGAGCGGCTAACCGGTTGCTGCCGTGTCCAGTTCGAAACGCCACTTGTCGGGGGTGCCAATGGCCTTGTTCATTGATCGGCCTGACACCGCGATTGGTTGAACTGAGCGTCATTTCGAGCCAATCTCACCAGGTCGAACGTTCCGATATAGCCGTTTTAGCTGCTGAAAGCTGCCCGACCGCTGACGTGAAGGGTTTCGGGCGCCGGCAGGCGTACGAAAGTCACCGAGGAAGGAACCCGCGGGCGGCAGGCGATGCGATAGCTATGGGGATTTCGGACTTCCGCCTGTTTCGTCGATGGCGCGACCGTCGTCAGGAAGCGCCGGGATGGATCCGGCTAGGCGACTTTGTTGTGCCCTCGCGCGGTGTTGTTGGTTCGTCCGCGTCCGGACGCGCACCTTTTACTCTCGATCATCGGCGTGGACGCGTGTGGGCCGCTCGCCGGAGGCTGAGTGCCTGCGGCGGATGGTCGGATCATGCCATGCCGGGTCATGAGGCAGTCTCCCGGTTCGGTGGGGTTCTGTTCGGCGGACCACGCGGCTGCCTCCACCGTTCGAACATCTCGATGATAATCATGCGTCCGCCGCAGCATGGGCATGGCGGACGGAAGTCGTCCGGTTCGTCCGGGGTATCGTCATCAGGTGGCGCGGCGACGTTCAGCAGTTCGCGAGCGAGCACGAGGCTGGCCTTGCGGGCGGAGCCGGCGAGCAGGCCGTAGTGCCGAAGGCGGTGGAAGCCACGCGGCAGAACATGGATGAGGAAGCGGCGGATGAACTCGTCGGTTGCGAGCCTCATCACCTGCTGACGGTCGGCGCTGTGGCGGCGATAGTCCTTGTAGCGGAAGGTGATGCTGTCCTTGTCGAAGCGGATGAGGCGGCTGTTGGAGATCGCGACCCGATGGGTGTAGCGCGACAGGTAGGCAAGCACGGCCTGAGGCCCGGCGAAGGGCGCCTTGGCATAAACCACCCAGCGCTTCTTCCGGACGGGTGCCAAGTGCCGCTGGAATGCCCGCCGGTCGATGAAGTGCGCCATCGATCCGAAGAAGGTAAGCCGACCGGTATCGTGCAGCGCGAGCAGCCGGGTGAGGAACAGGCGGCGGAACAGCTTGCCTAATACCCGCACCGGGAGCAGGAGGGCCGGGCGCGACGATACCCATCGGCTTCCGTCTGGCGCGATGCCGCCACCCGGCACGATCATATGGACATGCGGATGGTGCGTCATCGCCGATCCCCATGTATGGAGCACGGCGGTGATGCCGATGCGCGCGCCGAGATGCTTTGGATCCGCCGCGATGGTCAGCATCGTCTCCGATGCCGCCTTGAACAGCAGGTCGTAGACTGCCGCTTTGTTCTGGAACGCGATGTCGGCGACTTCGGCGGGCAGCGTGAACACGACGTGGAAGTAGCCGACCGGCAGCAGGTCGGCCTCGCGCTCGGCAAGCCATGTCCGCGCCGCGGCACCCTGACACTTCGGACAGTGCCGGTTGCGGCAGGAGTTGTAGGCGATCCGCCACTGGCCGCAGTCCTCGCAAGCCTCGACGTGACCACCGAGGGCTGCGGTGCGACACTGCTCTATTGCCGACATGACCTTGAGTTGTTGCAGGCTGAGATGACCTGCATGGTCCGATCGGTAGGCTGATCCGGCTAACCGGAAGATGTCGGCGAACTCGACAGAGGCACGCAAGGCTCAACCGTCGGGCGATATCTCTCCCGGCTTGAACAGGCCGAGCTTGTCGAGAGGGCTCGTCACCGTTCGCACCGTGCGGGTCGCGACCTTAGTGTAGAAGGCGGTGTTGTTCAGCTTGGCGTGCCCGAGCAGGACCTGAATGATCCGGATGTCGGTGCCGTCTTCCAATAGGTGGGTGGCGAAGCTGTGGCGTAGCGTGTGCGGCCCGACGCGCTTGGCGATGTCGGCGGCTTGGGCCGCCTCGACGACGATGCGATAGAGCTGCCGCGTGCTGATCGGCTTCATTGCCGATTCCGATGAAGCCGCCCCGTTGTTCCGAGATGATTGCGCCCCCGGTTTCCGGGATGATCTCGCCCCCTGTTTTAGGGGGTTCTGCAGGCGATGATTGTTGTCAATTCATTCAGGCGAGGTGTCAAGCTTTGCGCGGTAGACTTCGGCGCAGACTATCGCCGCTCAGTTCGATGCGGTGGGCATTGTGGACCAGTCTGTCGAGTATCGCATCGGCATAGGTTGGGTCGCCGATGACACCGTGCCATGCGGATACGGGAAGCTGGCTGGTAATGATCGTTGATCGACGGCCATAGCGGTCTTCGAGGATTTCGAGCAGGTCGTGACGGGCCTGTTCGTTGAGCGGTTCGAGGCCCCAATCGTCCAGTATCAGGAGCTGAACATGGCCCAAGGTCCGTTGCAGCCGGGCATACCAGCCGTCACCACGCGCGAGCGCAAGCTGGGCAAACAGCCTTGGGACGCGCTGATAGAGAACTGAGCGATCGTCTCGGCAAGCCTTGTGGCCGAGCGCGCAAGCCAACCAGCTCTTTCCGACACCCGAGGGTCCGCAAATGGCCAGATTGTCATGAGCGTTGATCCAGTCGCCACCGAGCAGTTTCATGAAGAGAGCACGGTCGAGGCCGCGTTCGGCGCGATAATCGACATCTTCCGGGGTCGCCTGGTGGCGAAGCTTGGCAAACCTGAGACGTGCCGCAAGCTTCCGATCGTAACGGGAGCTCCATTCCCGTTCGAGCAGCAGTCCGAGCCATTCGGCGTGCGAGAGATGTTCGGCTTCGCCGTTGGCAACGAGTTCGCCAAAGGCCTTTGCCATGCCGGACAGGCCCATGGCATTCAATTTATCCAGTGTTGGATGAGCAAGCATCTTTCCTTCTCCTTAGTGGTAATAGCGGGGGCCGCGGATGTTGGCGTGATGGATCGGTTCATGCGACGCCGCTCCATTTGAGGCAGCCGTTCGGTCAAGGTGATTGTCGAGGATGGAGCGCACCGAGCCATAGGTCCGGGCCCCGATCTCCAGCGCCCGCCCGCAAGCGGCATTGACCCTGTCGCGGCCAAAGCTCTTGTTGAGGCGGATGATCCCGAGGCAAGCTCGAAAGCCCTGCTCGGGATGTGGCCTGTCGGCAAGGATGCGCTCGCACAACAGCGCAACATCCGGTCCCATGGCAGAGGCTTCGCGTTGAATGCGTTCGATCGTCCAGTCGGCAAAACGGCGATGCGCCGAGGGCATATGATCGGGGATCGTCGTGTGCTTGCCATTGCCGCTGGAGCGGCGATGGGCGGCAATGCGCTCGCCCTTGTGGAAGATCTCGATCGTATTGGCGGTGATACGAGCCTCGACCTGCTCGCGGGCAAAGCGATAGGGAACGGAATAATAGTGCCGCTCGATCTCGACGTGATAGTCGAGTCCGGCACGGCGGATACGCCATTCGGCAAAGACATAACGTTCGACAGGCAGTGGTCGCAAAGCCGGGCGATCAAGCTCTTCGAACAGTTGGCGACGGGTGGCACCGACGCGGCGCAGGACCCGCTTGTCGTTGAGATCATGGAGCAATTCGCCGATCGCCGCATTGACCTCGGCCAAGCTAAAGAAGATGCGATGGCGCAGCCGGCCCAATAGCCAGCGTTCGACAATACGAACCGCAGCTTCCACTTTCGCCTTGTCGCGCGGGCGTCGCGGCCGCGTCGGCAGGACGGCGCTCCCATAGTGAGCAGCCATCCCGCAATACGTGCGGTTGACCTGGGGATCGAAGTGGCAGGCCTTGATGATCGCCACCTTGGCATTGTCGGGAACCAGCAAGGCTGGCACCGCCAAAAAACTCCAGCGCCAGGATATGGCATTCGATCCAGTCGGGAAGCGTCTCGCTCCAGCGCGCCTGCGCATAGGAAAGGCTCGATGCCCCCAGAACCGCCACGAACAGGTGCGCCTGCCGTGTCTTGCCCGACCGCCGATCAACGATCACCGTGACCGTGTCGCCGGCATAGTCGACGAACAGCTTGTCGCCGGCCGCGTGATCCTGCCGCATCGTCACAGGCAGCTTCATCGCCCAGCCGCGGTAAAGGTCACAGTACCGGCTGTAGCGATAGCCGTCCGGATAACGGCTGATGTATTCGTCCCACAGGATCTGCAGCGTCATGTGCTTGCGCTTCAGCTCGCGATGGACATGTGCCCAGTCCGGCTCAGGGCTCCGACCATGACCCGTCTTCGTCCCGGCCGCCTTGTAAAGCGCCGCCTCCAGGACTGCATCGCTGACGTCGTCACCCAACGGCCACGATAGCTCCGCAATGGCCGCACGCCGCAGCGTCTCGCGCACCGTCGATGGCGCAGCTCCAACCCGCACCGCAATCGACTTGTGCCCAAGCCCTTGCTCAAAGCGATATCTCAATTTCTCGCGGACACGCCGCATCTCCAGTCTCTCCGCAGGCATCCCGTTCCTTCCTCGTCACAGTCGAAGGACGGAACTTCACACCAGCAGAACACCCATGCCAGACGCCTTCCGAAAGGGGCGGCATCATCTCGGAATCAGGGGGCGACTATTTCTCGGAATTGGGGGGCGAGATCATTTCGGAATCAGGGGGCGGATTGCCTCGGAATTTGCAGCTTCATTGCATGCTGTCCGGGGAACAGCCAGCCGTCGCGATGCATCACGCCCTGCTGACGCCCGACCTTCCACCACTGGCGCAGCAACAAAAGCAGGTCTTGCGACAGCATGGCGTTGCGATAACGGCCGCCCTTGCCGCGTTCGACGCTGAGCAGCATGCGTTCGCTGTCGACGTCGGCAACCTTCAGCATCGACACTTCGGCGACGCGAAGACCCGCACCATAGGCGACCGACAGAGCGGCCTGATGCTTCAAGCAGGTAGTGGCGTTAAGGAGGCGGGCGCCCTCGTTGCGGCTGAGCACCACTGGCAGCTTACGCGGGTGCGCCAGTCGAACGAGCTTACGCGCCAGATCGGGACGATCGACCGTATGCGTGAAGAAGAAGCCTAGCGCCGACACGATGCTGTTCATGGTGGGCACGGGAACGCCGTCCTGCTGCTGCTCGATCTGGAACCGGCGCAGGTCGTCCAAGGTCGCTGTGTCTGGTGAGCGCCCAAGGAACGTGGCCAGGCGGCCGATATCGCGGAGATAGTTGCGCTGCGTCTCCCGTGAGAAACGCCGCATGTTCATGTCGTCGATCAACCTCTGGCGCAGCGGGCTGATGGGTGCATCAAGAACTGAATGGGACATGTTCAGGCTCCTTGTTGAAGAAGCCCGTCATGGTCCGCTCACACCGAACGACGCTCAATAGATGCGCGACGACCGGATGTTGATCTCTGCCTCAACCGCGGGCGCCCTCCCGCGCAGCGGGTTCGTTCTACGGCCCCGAACGCGACGTTAGAGTATTCGATTGGCAATACCCGCTCCTAGCGCTTTTTGCTCGTTCCGAGGGCGAGTCAAATGGCAACGTTCCACCCGACTAAGACGACAGGAAGCCGGCGACATGCCGCCTGTCCGGATGTCGATTCCTATCCCTCGCCTTGAGCAGTTCGAACCATAGACTCCGCAGTTCGAAGAGGAGAGCCTAACCCTCGGTTCGGGGCCCAAGATGGGGAGCAATGGCATCACAGCGTAATTGGCTGTACCGGCCGGAAGAGATCAAGAGGCCCCAATATCGAACCGTCGCGAAGATAGCTGAGTGCGCTGTAAAGCGGCGGATAGTCTTCGCTGGCTGTAAGATTAGAGAGCGAGTCAGTCCCTGCACGTGCGGCGGTTACAAGCTGCTTGAACTTTAACTCTTCAAGGCCAAAGAAGGTCCCGGTAGCTATGTCCAACCTGAGCATGTTGGATGGATACTCCATCCACTGCTTATCGTACTGAACGAAAGGATCTCGTCCGCCGTCCCGCAAATAATACCCTCCCACAAAACGACGTCCGGCAAGTGGAGGCAGAAGGCACTCCCACACGATTGCTGGAAACCGTATTTCAGTAGGTACGGTCACGCGATTTCTCAATGCAGCCGAGAGAAGGGGCTGGTTGAGTTTCTCTGCGATGGTTGCGTAATGCAGCGAGACCACGGCATTGCGCAGCGGGCGGGCCCCATCGCGAAACGGCTCGCCTCGGGTTGCCGGGTCCTCGGCGTAAAGAGTCGACTTTACACGTGGCTGACTTTCTCGGGCAAAGCGAGTGGCAACGACGTATCCTTTTAAGCTGCAAACTTTTCCCGAGCCATCGGTAACGACGATATTGTCAAACTGTTTACGCCAGTTTTCAAAATGCTTCGATCCGAACGAGACCGATTCCACGCGGCCCTTGGCTTCTCCCAAATAGATGTCGCTTCCGTCATGGGCGCAAAGGTAATCAGGTGCCTCGCCGCCGCCCGACGCGCGCGCTACCTTGATCTCGCCAAACACGCCCGTGAGCTTCCCTTGCAGCGCGTGGTGCATATGTCCAAAGTAAGTGATTCCGACATGCTCGTACAGAAACCACCGGAAGAAGGCCTGGCCGAGTTCGTTCGCTTTGTTTTGGCGAAATGCTGGATTGTCGCCTAGTCCATCCCCGCGAGCACGCAACTCTGCGTCGGTGGTAAAAAGATCGAGGTGTTCGAAATGCGCTGGATCCGGATTCGGTGGAGCACGGCCGAAGCTGTCGAAGTAGTAATGGTGATACAACCGTGCCAAATCGATCTCTATCAGTGGACGCAACTTCCCGTCTGGAGCGAGAAGTGAAGGAGGCTCCACGGGAAAATCTTTCAATTGAAAGCGAATTGTTTTGAACACACAGGGCTCCAGGAAACTTCGTTCGGCCAACACCTGACCACGATTCCCCTGAAGGAAAGGTGTACTTTGTCATAGGTTTGGCGGAGCCCGCTGCCAGCTGCCCAAGCAGCTTTCCTTCGTCACCAGTCCAACCCGTACACCCAAAAACAGCCTCGGCTATTGCTCTCACCCCTTATTCTCGAGGCAATCGGGGACGCAGATCAAGCAGGTGGACGGTAAGGGCAATCGCGCCGCCCAACGCCTGTTCCACGCGTTTGGCTTCGTCACGGAGGAGCGCGATCAACTCGCTTAATCCGATGCGCTGCCCACAGTCCGGATGCTCCCATTTCCGATCCTTCGCCAATGTAATCAAAAGGCATCCTGACCGGCTGTTCTCCGCCGCCATATACTTCCTGACCAGTTGATTATAAGATCGTCTCGCGCAAGTCCCTAGCTGGCCGGCCGTCGGCGAGCTTAAGCTCGATAACTGCTTCGCAACCGGACGTTACGGATCGCAGGCGAATATCGGTCTCCTTCTCGTCAGCCGTGACGGCTTCCTGGTCAACCTTGTAAAGACCGTTCGCTGCATGGTTTAGTTCGCGCGCTATTTCGCGACGCATCACCTTCTCATCGGTGATACCAGCCCACGCGTCCCTCGGCGAGGAATCCCGTAGTAAGAGATCATCAAGATCAGCCAATCGGTCGGTCAGTATGCCGAACATCGCCTCGTTCGTGGAAGCAGGCGCTTCGCCTGTTCTGTCGAGCGCAAGGGCCTGTAATTCGTCGAACGCAGCAGAATCGATTTCTTGAGCCCAATGCTCCTCGGCAAGGGCAATGATTCGATCCTTGAAGTGCGCACAAAGTGGGTCGGCCGCCATCGCCAACTTCACTGCCCAGCCTGCTTCACCATTTGCCTCGAGCAGGGCATTCAGGATCTCGTTTCGGGCGCGCTCGGCCTCATCCCGGGTGTCGGGCGTATAGGTGCCATCGTGCTCGACATCGTCATCAGGCCGAACGTGTTGGTAAGCGAGACGAAGGAGATTCAGGAGCAGTTTAGGCGTAAACGCCGCATCCCTCAGGTTGACTGAGTCAGTACGATCACCGAACAGTACACTGAACCACATAACTGCTTCACTACGTGCTCCTGGCTCGACTGTTTGTAGCCGATCCTCAAGTGCAGCTACGCCGGACTCGGGATCGATCCGCATTAACGTCGGTAGCCAAACAAAAATGAATTGATCCGGGAGGTTGTTTTTGAGACGCTGTCGGGCAAGGACGAGCAAATACGCGCGCGCATCTTCGCCCCCATGCTTCAGCATCACCCCGATCACCCGCCGAAGCCGTTCAACCCTGCCGGCAGAATAGCTCGCATTATTGCCAAAAGCTTCGTCGGTATCCAGCCAAGTGCGGAAACGAGGTAGAAATACTCTGGCGACCAGGCCTGGCGCGTAGCTGATGCTCTGCAGCAACATCGAATGGGCGCTCGTGCCGGAACCCTGATGCAATTCCCAACTCAGTTCTGCGCCAAGCGTCGCATCGACCGCATTAGGACGGGCCGCTATGAGGCCCTCGATCCACGCAGGAAGCCCGTTGAGTTCGATGGGAGCATATCGGGCCGCGAGCTCGGCTTCCTGTTCACTTAGCCTGGCAGCCCACTCAGGATCTTCCGCCTCGGCGTAGATTGCTGCCAGCCCGAGCTGCCAACGAACGAGAAAGGTGTTGCGTTCCTCCTCTGGCCGTTCGCTCGCGAGGGTCGGACGATCTTGCCGCCAGATACTCATGAGCGTACGTCGAAGGCGGTCCGCCGTCTCATTTCCGAACTGCTCTTCAATAAAGCGTCGGTTCCAGCCTGATGCTCGGCTGTCCTCGCCATCATGACTCATTGCCCGCCACAGGTTCCAGGCAGTATTCCAGCTGCGCTCGGACGAGAAGGCGTTCTCGGGCTGCCGTGCAACCTCACGCCAAAACTGAATCCAGCTCGCCCGGCTTTTCGCATCTCGGCGCTCCCGTTGTTTTTTTCTCTCGGCCTCCTCTTTCTCCCAGCGCTCCTGCTCCTTTTCGTACTTCGACGGCTTCAGGCGCTCATCGATCGCGGCAAGAAGATTTGGTTGATCGCCAACGAGCGGTTTTAGCCCCGAGAGGTGTTCTCGCCATTGCTCTCGGCTCGGCGGAAGGCGCATAGCCGCCTCCAAGAGCATAGCCCGGTCGCCGGCAGAACGGGACGTGTCGCTCAGAGCCTCCTTGATCCATGGCAGATCTCGATCAGCACGAAGCTCAACAGGACGTTGATGAAATGTGATTTCCGCCAAACGCTTCCACGGGTCGGTGATGACGTGGAGGGATCGCACCAAAGCGTCCTCCGCCCAGAAGAGGCGGGCATTGTCTTCAGCACTTAGCCCGGTTAGAAGCGTCCGAAGCGCTTTCTGCGGGTCGTCGATCCCGCTTTCGCGATCGTGAAGACGCAGGGCAAGGACACTTGCGTGAAGCCAGCCTTCGTTCTTGCTGACATCAAGCCCACGCACGCACGTCGCGGCCAGAGCGCCGCTCAGATGCGCACGATTGCTGACGATGTGAGGCCATTGCTCGCGCCAATGGAGTCCGTCAGAAACGAGCTGCACGAACCCCTCACGAAGCGCCTCAAGGTTCGATAGATCGAGATCAGCGTTCTCGATCAAACGCGGAAGCTGCCAGCTCATGTCGCCGGCGCTTCGCTTCGGGTTCTTTAGCCTTCCCAGAGCCTGACAGAGCTGCGCCACGGTAAGGTCACGTGGAAACATTCTCAGGATGGCGCCGCGCGTGATTTTGCCTGGCCAGAGCGCGTCCCCCGCAGCGACTGCGTGCGCGATGTCGCGGAGCCTTGAATCTTCGAGTGCCACCAGTGCGTCTAAAGCGATCAGCCGTTCCACCGCATGCGCTTTGGGGTCGCAGGCGGCTCCATGCGCAATATCGGCACATTCGCTGATGCGCCCCGTCTCGATCAAATAGAGGATAGTTTGCCGAACCTCGGGATTCTCGATACCCGCAGTCCAGAGCCGGGCGATTTCATTGGCCAGTTCCGATGAGGCGAAACGGTGGATCTGGATATGAGGAACACTCAGCCCTCGCCAACCGCCCCTGCCATAGCGCTCGACATACGCACGGAGCGCTTGCTTGCGTTGCACTCGGGTCAGTGACTCAGGGTCACCTTCATCGAGAAGGACCGCGGGTTCGTTGTCTCTCAGCAGCTCGAATATCCCATCATCCGCTAGCGCCAGCCATGCGGCTGCCGGTCGTTTAGAAGGGCGGACGATTGTCTTGCCTTTGGTCTCGGCAAACAATAGTCGCTTGAGAGCGCGGAAGGGCATGCCGCGCTCGCGGAGTGTCTGCAGGCGTTTCGCCGCGAGATACTCAGCTACCGATCGGTGATGGAAGCGCACCCGCCCGTAAGAGGCAAAGCCAAAAAGCGGTCGCTCAAGCAAAGCTCTGCGCTCGCTTGCTGTCCAATCCGACAAGATGATCGTGGGGTCTAGCGGTGCCTCACTCTGGATGGAGTCAGACGCAGCGCTATGCCGGATCGTCAAGCGGCGGGTGACGAGCATAGCGAGCGCCAGTCGGCTGGCCCCCTCGATCGCTTTTTCCACGGAAAGCTCCGCGGGCTCCTCTCTATCATCGCGCGGCTGCAGCTTGATGCGTACATTTGCCGCCACTTGATCGCAATGAGTCCGGATGCGCTTGTGCTCTCGCCAGTCCGCGCAGAGCTCGATCAGATCCTGGGGACGGCGCGCGAACTCCTGTGCGTTCCGTTTTCGCAAGTCGGCCAACAACGCCAGAGCATTCTCGACACCTTGGTTCTGCGCGAACTCGACGATCTGTCCGTCAGAAAACGGCATCAGCGCAACCGTTCGCCATTCGACGCCCGCACGGTCGCCCTTGTCGCCAGTCTGGTTGATTCGATGGTCCCGCATGGCGATCTTCGCGAAGGTTTCTTCGGCAGGTTCCATCGAAGACGTGGGAGGAATCGCCAGCAGACTGCGCACGAGTTGTTCATCGAAAGGGATCGGCCGCGTCGTTATGACGATCCGGGCCCGGCCCAGCTGACTGCCAATGCTCTTCTTGAAGCGCTTCAGCGCGCGCTCAAACGAGCCTAGGCTCAATTTCAGCTCGTCAATGGAGTCGAGGAAGAAGGTCGCAATATCGGATTGTGATGAAAGCCAAGCGTCGAGGCGCGCTTCCTCATCGTCGTCTAGCAAGCTTCGGAGATCCCCCGTAGCTAAGCGGCCAATTCAACGAAAAACGCGGGCTCGCCGGCGTCCCACAGGCGTTGGGCCTGACCGCGGCATTCATACGTTTTACCTGCGCCCGCTTCCGAGATCACCAATACGCGCTGCGAGCGCAGCAGGTCCTTCCATGTCGTTCCTCGGGACCAGCCCACGCTGGCCAGGAACGACTGCTGATCCGCCTCAGTGATTTTTCCTTCTGGGATGTCTTGGAACGTTCTTTCGATCATTTGCTGTTTGTTGGCTAGTTTTTCGACAGGAGAAACGTCAGATCCCCGGGAGGTGTCGTCGCGTGGCCGCGGCTGAAGCTTTGTTACGCATCGACAACGAGTATCGCTGATTAGCTAGCATGGCGCGATGGGCAGCTCGCGAAGGGACGCCGCCTATCCCCAGGTTCTCTCCTAAATGCCATAGAACGATCCGTTAACGCCTGATTAACCATCTGAATTTGCTTGCCACACAGAACCTAACGGAAATTAACTCGACGCCTCCTTCCGTCATCCGGACGCCGCCTTCCGCGTGTTATCACTATCGATAGGTATCAAGTATCGATAGTGATGGATTTCGAGTCGCAAATGCCGGGTGTCGCTCGTCCTGGATCGGCGGATTCGCCTGGAAACCCGGGCTTTTTCGGCCCCTTCCCCACCCTTGTTCAGCGGACTCTTTTGCCTGATCGAGTGGAACGCCCCTCTCCTGGGCGGCCGGCGCGCGACGCGACCAGATCGTTTTTCAGTGTCAAGCCCCGCCTGAAGCGACAAGGCGATGCTCGGTCTCCTTCAAAACGGCTGGCTTTGCGATGTTTCGACCATAAAAGGCCACTGGCGCGATTTCCCGACCTTCGATGACCTGACGCTTGTCGCAGACCAGACTTCGCGCTGTACGGCGTTCCATTTCGCGCGTAAAACACGCTTGCAAAGGAACGTTTTCTCACACATTTCTTATTTGTACAAATCTTCCCCGAAACGATCGAAAAGAACGATGGCGAAAGCTGCAACCCACAGTCCCCCTCCCCTGCCGCACAGGCTGATCGGATACGCTCGCGTTTCGACGGACGATCAGCTCAATGACGCTCAGGTCGGCGAGTTGCGCGCCGCCGGTTGCCACCGCATCCACCAGGAGCACGGATCCGGCGCGTCACGCGCACGGCCGGTGCTGGCGAAGCTTCTGAAGGACCTTGGCGCCGGCGATGTGCTCGTCGTCGTCCGCCTCGACCGCCTGGCGCGCTCGGTCAGTCACCTGCTTGACGTGATCGAGGATTTGGAGCAGCGCGGCGTGCATTTCCGCTCGCTGCGCGATCCGATCGACACCTCGACGCCGCAGGGGATGTTTTCCTTGCAGGTGCTCGGCGCTGTCGCCCAGCTTGAGCGCGCGCTGATTGCCGAACGAACGAGGTCCGGCATGAAGGCCGCCAAGGCGCGCGGCAGGCTTGCCGGCAATCCCGGGCTTCGGGAACGCCGCCCGGAGGCCATCCGCGCGGTCTCAGTGGCACGCGACCGGGCCTACCTCGATGAACTGATTGCGTCAGCGCAGATATGGCTGCCGACCGTCCGGCAGCTGCGCCCGCAACACAGTTGGGACAACGTCGTGCGGATCCTCAACCGGCGGGGCCACGACTGGACAGTCGAACGGTTGCGCCGGGCGGTCCGTCGGATGGTGCGCGAAAAGCTCGCGGAACCGGAACTGCTTGCCCGCTCGCCGCGCCGGCCGCCCGAGGATCACCTGATGCGGCTCGTTGCCGGAATCGCGATCGCCGATCCCGATCTGTCGCTGCGCGACATTGCCGCCCAATTGGACCAGATGCATGAGCGGCCGCCACGTGGCGGCCGGAAGTGGCAGCCGTCTTCCGTCAGGGCGCTGCTGGACGACGCGCGCCGCCTTGGGCTGGTTCGCTCTTGAGCGCCTGCTTCATGAGGCTGAGGGTTCGACCGGGATGCCGCAAACGAGGTGTCCACCCCTTGCGCCTGCGCCGACACGAGGTAGGAGGTAGAATGGTGTATGGTGCCCAAAGGATGAGCACAGAACCGATAGCGTGAAGGAAGGGCGCCCGAGATAGCCATAGACCCGATCCGACTGCCAGCCGCGCTGGCCCCGCTCGATCCCGAAACGGCTGACGCGGAGCTCGCCCCTGTCCTGTCGCGCGCTTTTTCCGGCTTTAGCTTCACCGCGACCATGCTCTACAGCGCCTAATGGCGGCACCCGCACCGTTCTCACTCCCGACGGCTTCCTGCTCGGCTAACATCGCGACCGGCTCGAGCGCGAGCTTGCCGAAGTCGGCGGCGACCTCACCACGTTCTGGACGCGGCACCGAGCGAGCGGATGCCAATTCACGGGGTGACGCGGCACAAGCGTGATACCATCGCGCTACAGGATTAGGTACGGCCGACTTCATTCAAATCCCCTCGGCCGCGAGGCCGAATATCTTGCCGCACCGGCGGCGGCATCGTCCACTGGGGGTTCGACGTCCAAGACGTTGAGCAGCGTAGCCAGCGCGAGATCGGTTTGTGCCCCGGCCACTGATGCATTCGGCCGAGCAGTTGCCGGCTGACGAAGGCCTTTCGGTAAGCGGATCGAAGCGATCGACGCCGAAGTCGACCTCCCCCTTTGCCTGGTATTTTCTCATGACGCACGGCCATCGGGTCGATCCCGATGCCGCGGTCCTGCTCGCCTGGGCGGACAAACCGGATCTGTTCTGAGTCGTCGGCCACGCGACGGCCGGAAATGGGCAACCGTCTTCCGTCAGGGCAGACGCTTAAAAAGACTTTTGAGTTTGGACATCAACCTGTTCCGGCTATCCGAGCTATCCGATAACGTGTAACAACCTCCTCACCTGCGATCCTGTTTCGCAGCCATCGTCGCGACATATGTAGAATTCTAAGAGATCTGTGGTTCAGGAAGATGTCTATCGTGATCTCACGCGAAAGGCGGCACGCGGCGAGTTTTCGCTCGGGCCAATGTTGATGGCGTTGATGCGGGCGAACGGAGCCGTAGCGCCGCAGGGCTTCGTAGCGTCCGCTAGGTCTTTGCGCCAGTGCAGATGGTTTCCAGGCGTTCAATCGTCATTGACTGAGCCGCGTGCGGAATATCGGAGAAGCTCTCTCGGTACAGAAGTCTCGTCATGATGGTCTCCGCGAACTGCGGGTTCATCTGGCGAGCAACTTTCAGTGCCGCAACGCGTATTTGTCGCGGAAGGGCATGAGGGCGTCACTGAGGTACTCCACGCCGTGAGTCTTCACGACGCAGGCGATGTCGAACATGTCGCGGGGCTGCATCGCGGCGCCGCGGTAGTAAATCTTCTTTGCGATGATTTCCCCGGGGGTCTCGAGCAGAACGTCTCGGCCGCGCACCTCCGCTCTCACCGTCGGGTTGCCTGTGAGGCTGGGCCACAGATAAAGTCGATCTCACCGACATTTTCGAAAACGATCTTCAGCGTCCGCGATCCATCGAACTCATAGCCGTCAGGGTTGGTCGCTCAATCCGCTGACCGGGTGTCCGATCAACTACGCCGCCCGCGCCAAAGGGAGGGGGTAGCCAGCAAGTACCGAGAACTTCGTGCCAGGTCGGTGGCGGCCGTGGGATCAACATGCATTTCGTTCAAAAACGAGACCTGAAGATCCTCGTCCACCTCGGAAAAGAAGGAAAATGCCGAAGGATCGAAAGAGACTGCGCTGGCAGGATCGGAAATCTTGGATGCCAACTGCTCAGCCGAAAGGGCCGTCCCATTAGGGCTCACAGTGGACAGAACCTTTACTGCAACGCAAGTAGCCGCCGGCGTTTTTGATGTGCCCTGCCCTTTCGATGATACAGGCGATAACCGCCGCGGCGTTCTGCGGTCCACGGATCTTGGAGGCGTCCTGATAGGCGCTCGGGCTGACGCCGAGCATCGATCGGACAACCACAGCAGCGAACATCAGGTCTCGCCAGCTTTCGACATTAGGCATGCCTGCAGCACCATATTGAGCGGAAACGCCTTTATCGGCTCTCTCGTCGGCCGGATGGCTAGACTCGATCTCGTCTCCTGCTCTTTTCTGTATGTGACTTCATTCTGAAAAGCATTGCTGGTCGTATCTTTTGGATTGGTTTGAATTTCCAGGCGATTGATGGTTCTCATCCCGTAGCATTTGCATTTCGTCGGGAGTTGGCGCTATATCCGCGACCGTCGGCGTGCGCGGGGTGCGGCCGGTCAGCTCGAGGAAATAGTCTTCGATGCGTCCCGAGTCGCCGACAGCCCCTCCTCCATTGAGACGGTGAAGTTTCCTCGAGCCGGCAGATCGACAAAGAGAAATGCGCCGCTCATACCAAAGCTATTGGATGCTAGCGTCCAGAACGAACATATTGATATCGCTCGTACGAATGTGCTGTCCGACGGCTTCAAGCTCCTCATCTTTCAGCCGCCTGTAATCGCCTTCGCCAGAACTCCCGCTAAAACCCTGTCAGCTGACAGGATTTTCGTAGGAGCTGAACTCCCGCTTCGAAGACGTATGTCGCCGCGCCGTAAATCCACGCTGCTTACTCAGATCTCCGCTGGCCGGGCGAATCTCTACAGTTTGTCCAATTTCTGACCGCAGGGCTGCTGGTAAGCCGATGGGTTCACCGCCAGTATCGAACGGGCGATGACGGCGGCTGACATCATGTCGCGCCACCTGGAGCGTAATTGCGATTTAAGGGCACGTCCTCAACACCATCCTAAGCGGGAACCCCGGATCGGCTCCCGCTTCATTCGATCATCACGCCTCGAAAAAACGACCGAAACCCTTCCTCCAAAAGCAAACGGAGACAATTTAGAAGTAATGCTTTGATTCGTTTGTGGAAATTGATATTTTTGTCAGCTGACAACTTTTTTGCAATACGTCACCCCCATACTTCGCAACCGATCAAAGGACCAAAATCTAGTGTAGCACTCGGCCTTTTACACCATCGTCCTGGCGCCTCATCGCAGCGCATCAATGATCAAGCCAGTTCACGCGGAACCAGCTCCCCTCCAATGCGCGAACGTCTCCGCCAACCTCTGGAGCGCAACGCTGAAGGAACTCCGACTAGTTCGGGCTTCTCCCTGCCTTTGGTATCCTCAATGTCGCCGGCGAAAGTCCCAGCATGCAGCGTGAAGTCCCTATTCGTATCGAATTGAGCCACTTGAGTTGCTCCCCTGCCGAGACCACCGCAAGCGACAGCGTCAGACATAAGTTCTCCTAGTCGCTTGATTCGACGTACGGATCCGCCGATTTTGTCAGCCGACAACATGCTGTCGCCCAAGAACTAAGGGCGTCGGTTCCCGCCGATCACCGGGTTCTTCGATCACGAGGCCAATCGATCACTCCCGCCGCGCGCCCTCAGTAAGGCCATCAACATCGGCCCCAGTGAAAACTCGCCGCGCTTTGCCCGGGACGTCAGGTCGCGGAGATATCCGCCGGGCGATTTGATGTGCCCTGCCCGCTCCAGAATGCAAGCCATGACGGCGGATGCATTTTCGGGTCCCATGACCTCGCAGGCACCCTGGTAGGCCGATGGACTGACGCAGAGCATCGAGCTGACGACCACTGCGGCCTGCATCAGGTCGCGCGGCCTTGCCACTGCGCCTCCAGGGCCATAATCTGAAATGGTTGGGCAAGCCCGCAACACCATATCCAGCGGAAATACCTTCATCGGCTCGCGCTGCGGTTCGATGGTTTGGCGCGGCTTCTCGCCCTGCTCTTTTCGAGAGCTAGGTTCAAGTTCAATAAGGGATTCGGATTCTGAATTCTGTTTGTGCCGCTCAATTTGATCATGATTGGCGCTCAAAATATCCATTTTTACCCTAAGTTCCAAAAGGTTGGAGATTTCCTCGCGCAACATCTCCATCTCTTCCAGGATGGTGGTTAAGGTCGCGGCAGTTGCCACTCGAGGAATGGCCACGACTAGTCTGCGGTAGTGCTGGTGTATCGCGTCCCAATTGCCGTTCACTCCCTCCTTGTGGGCGACGTCAATCAGCTTGCTGATATCGCGTCGGCAGATCGTCAGGCGCTCGCGAAGTCTACGCAACTGCTGTCGCTCCATCTCGACATCGGCAGCTATTTGCTCGATCTCGCGTGCACGTGACAGCAATGGAGCCAACGAAAAGCCATAGGCCTCAACGATCGCACCGTCTCCGTACTTGCGGGCGTAGCGCTTGCCGTTTGGGCTATCGCGGCGTGCCAGAAGGCCAGCGTCGACGAGCGCTGCGATGTGGCGCCGCAGTGTCGCTTCGGCCATGCCATGCGCGCGAAGTGACAACTGCATGTTAGAGGGAAACACTATGAGGCCGTTCTCCTCAGACAAAGTCGTCTCGGGATAAAAACTTAAAAGTGCGCTCATAACCGAGAGGGCACGCTCGCTGATGCCGAGCTTCGGCTTAGCTTCGCAGAGCGCCCGAAACAGCTTCCACTTGTCGGCCGATGTCTCGGGTTCGATTTCACGTGACATATATTGGCTTGCCAACATGCCGAGCGTCATCGATCGGCGCCCGAAAGGCGTCGTCACACTTCCACTTTGCATCTTCTTTCACCTATCTTCAGGCAAAAGACGTCCGCTCACCCGTTCCGGTGCCAAAGACTCTTGACTGCGATTCGTGGAAATGCGATTCTCAGGCTGCTAAACGATGAGAGAGGCTTCCACGATGGTTACCGTCTGGGGGCCTTTTTCTTTTGCGTGCTCAGTCTTCCTTCCGATTACCCTGCGCGAGGAACTCGGCGTAGAGCCGGTCCAGGTTGTCTGCGAGATACCGACCAAAGGGGCCGGCATTCCTTGATTTCATAGACAAGGCAAAAGCCTTGCCGGAATTCGAATACTTCGCGGAGACGGTCTTGTCCGTCGGTTGCCAGTTCTCCATGATCTTGGGAGTTGTCTTTCGGACAGGCTTCGCCGCGCTGTTCAGACCAGAAAACAGGGCATTGAAGCGTTCGTCGGAGCTCAGTTCGTCGAAGGAGGGATCGGAGACGATGGCCTTCACCTTCTCTTCGTTGGCGGTTTTGCCCACAAGCAATGACAGCTCGACCCAGCGTTCTCGGCCGACTGTCGAGCAGGGCCCGATCCTTGCGATTGTCTCTTCAGGAATACGATCCGTTACGGCGATCATTTTCGAGATGGCGGCCGCATTGGCAGCAAGTGCCGATCCGATGGTTGCCCGGTCGTAGCCAAGCTTCTCGAGGTGCGAGGCGAAGTTCGCCCGCTCGATGAAGGAGAGGTTGGCGCGCGCCGAGTTTTCCTGTCCCTGGGCGATGACGTGGGTACGGTCATCCAGCGCCTTGACGACCGCCTTGACCTTGCGGCCGAGCTCACGGGCAACGCGGGCGCGGCGATGTCCAAAAACGATCTGGTAACGGCCGGCTGCCGACGGGTGAGGGCGCACAAGGATAGGCGTATCCTGCCCGCGCTCGGCGATCGCCTGCTTCAATTCCTCGAACTGCTCGGGATTATCGTCCATGCGATCAGAGACGAACGAACCATCCAGTGTCTCAGGGTCGAGTTCAACAACCGTTTCTCCTTCGAGAAATTTCTCGGCCTGGCGCGACAACTCATCGAGCGAGCGCACCATGCTCTTCGAGGCGCCGCGCATCGGATAGGCGGGCGCGACGTCTGCGTGCGGGATTTCCGCTGCGTCTACCAGTCCCGCCAATAGGTTCTTTCTCGCCATCTACCTGCTCCGTTTGCCTTCGATCTACCGGATAGTACCGGTGAAAGTTTACGCCGGTCCGTTGAGAACCTTCCTGCCCCAGGAGGCATGAACGAGTTCTGCGATCTCGGCGTTGACTGCGTTCAAGGAGTCCATCGCGCGCTCATAAGTGGATCGCGTCATCTGGCTCTTGTCGACTTCGTAAAGTGTCTGCTTAGTGATGCCTGCGTCCGAAATCGCTGTCGATTTCAGCATCTGGTTCTTCAGCACGAACTGGTGGAACAATGTCTGCATGAAGCCCACCATCTGCGCCTGCGGCCCGTCCGTTGGCTCGTACCGGGTGATCAGGTAGCGATACCATTCGAGATTAACCGCAGCACCCGCATCCCGGATCGGCTTCAGGATCCCGCCCAGCATCAAAAGAAACTGTCCCATCGACATGACGTCGAGCATCTGCGGATGGATCGTGATCAGGACGCTGGTCGCCGCAGTCAGCGCGGTGATCGTGAGATAGCCGAGTTGGGGAGGGCAGTCGATGACGACGACATCGTACCGGTCGTCGACCTCCCCCAGCGCGCGCGAAATCCGCGTGAAGAAGGTCTTGCCGTCGTTTGAGCTCTTATTCGACATGGCAAGCGGCGTGTCGTATTCGTACTCCTGGAGTTCAAGATTCGCAGGCACGATATCGAGGCCCGGGAAATTGGTCGCCTGGATGATCTCGCTAATCGATCGGCGTTGATCGTCATATCTGAGCGCCTCATAGAGCGAGGGCGACATGTCGAGCTCGGGCTGAAAACCGTGGAGCGACGAAAGGGATGCCTGCGGGTCGAGGTCCACCGCCAATACACGGTGCCCGGTCAACGCCATGTACTGCGCGAGATGGGCGGCCGTCGTCGTCTTGCCCGAACCGCCCTTGAAATTGACAACGGCAATGACCTGGAGCTTTTCGCCTGGCCGACGGTACGGTACGTAGTTCCTGGCTTCCGATCGTCCATGCTGATCGAGATACTGACGTAGTTCCGCCATTTGCTCGGCACTATAGGAACGGCGACCCGACGACGATGTCTGGGGGAGGGGGCCCTTTCCCTCAAGATGGAGTTTCTTCAGCGTGCTTTGCGAGACGCCTAGGAACTGCGCCACTTCCGAAAGCGAGAACTGGCGAAGCAGTTTCTTGGCGTTTGGCGGGAACTGCTGCATGCTCAGGAGATGTAGCTTCTTAGAAATCAGATCGCCCTGTTCGAGGATGAGATCCTCGAAATGCATCGGCTGTGCGGGAGCGATGGACGGCGAATTAGCGTTCATTGCAAGGGAACTCTCGAATAACGGTTTTTCGGCCAGAGAGCCGACATAATCGTTATTATGTGCGATTCTAGCCCGCTGACAAGGAATATAGAGTTAACAAAGGGTTAATACCGCATGCCAAGCGGACGCCGCTCGAAGGCAGAACACACGTGTTTCTCCTTTATTCTTATGCACTTAGAAGGCCGCTTACGCTCCGCTAGGCGCCAGCACTTTTCCAGGGGAGAAATACGGCCGTTCACCTGGCTACGAAACGCCACTTCGAAATAGCCGTCATATTACTCCCGCGACTCACCCGACTCAGTCTTTGTGGATCCATTCCCAACGGGTTTCCCGTGAACCCTGCAATAGGGTAAGGCCACGCCATGTCTTTCACCCAAACTAACGCCCGAATCACCGCCTGCACAACCCTGTTGAATTCTACAACTGCCCAGCGATTTGGATCCGTGCTCATCTCGCGGCGATGTTCAACGACGGAGAAATTGATGCAGGTTCTCGCGATCTCAAAGCCCCGGAATACCCAAGAAGCCCGGCTTCTCCACAGCCAACATCAACTGCGCGCCCGCATCTTTTCCGATCGGTTGGGTTGGGAAGTCAATGTTGCGGGAGGCTGTGAGTCGGATGCTTTCGACGACATCCAACCGACCTACATTTTAGCCGTTGCCAAGATGGGCCGGTTGGCTGGATGCGCCCGCCTTCTTCCTACGCTGGGCCCAACGATGGTGGCGAACGTTTTCCCCTCGCTCCTTTCTGCCGGGCAACTCCGCGCTCATTCATCCATGGTCGAGAGCTCGCGCTTTTGCGTGGAAACCTCCCTTTCTGAGGGTAGGGGAGACGGTTCTATTCACCAGGCAACGCTCACCATGTTCGCGGGGATTATCGAGTGGTCGATGGCGAACCGGTTCACCGAGATCGTCACGGTAACGGACATCCGATTCGAGCGGATCCTCGCCCGTGTCGGTTGGCCGCTTCGGCGCCTTGGCGAGCCGAGAAGGATCGGGGTGACCATGGCCGTGGCCGGCACTCTACCGGCGAATGCGGACACATTCATGAAGCTCCGCCCCGCCAATTACCGCTCCAACATCACCAGCCCTCTTGGCCAAGCAGCTAAGGAGAAATCCGTGACACAGCTTCGCTCCCATCCTCGACTCGTCCGCAAGCTTCAGGAGGCGCTTGGCGACGAGCTTTGCGTCGCACTGGATGATAGCAACGTCGTCGAGATCATGCTGAATCCCGATGGAAAGCTGTTCATCGAACGGCTTGGGCATGGCGTGACGTCGGCCGGAGAGATGTCATCAGCTGCGGCGGAAATGGTCATCGGTACGGTTGCCCACGCGCTGCAATCCGAAGCCAATACCCACCAACCCATCATTTCCGGCGAACTCCCGATTGGCGGACATCGCTTCGAGGGCCTCTTGCCGCCGGTGGTCGCGAAACCCGCCTTCACCATTCGCCGTCGTGCGTCGCGTCTGATCCCGCTCGATGACTATGTTCGCTCTGCCGTCATGACCGAGGCCCAGGCTGCGACGATCCGCAGGGCTATCGCCTCGCGTCTGAACATCATCATTTCTGGCGGGACCGGCTCCGGCAAGACGACGCTAGCAAACGCAGTGATCCATGAGATCGTAAACAGCGCACCAGAAGATCGGCTCGTCATCCTCGAAGACACTGCCGAAATTCAATGCGCGGCCGAGAACGCGGTTCTCCTGCACACGACCGACGCAATTGATATGGCCCGCCTTCTGAAGAGCACGATGCGCTTGCGCCCCGACCGCATCGTTGTCGGCGAGGTCCGCGACGGCGCAGCGCTGACGCTTCTAAAGGCCTGGAACACAGGTCACCCCGGCGGGGTGGCAACAATCCACTCGAACACGGCGAACTCCGCGCTCCGTCGCCTGGAGCAGTTGACGGCCGAAGCAAGCCAACAGCCGATGCAGGAGGTGATCGGGGAGGCTGTCGACCTCATCGTTTCCATCGAGCGTACGCCGCGAAGCCGGCGTGTGCGCGACATCATCCAGGTCGAGCGCTTCGCCAACGGCCAATACGAGATCGAATCTGACCAACTCACCGAAGAGCAGGAGGCGCGGCATGTCGCGTAAGAGTGAGTTTGTCTCCATCGCGCTTCTTGCTGCGCCAGTCATTTTGGCGTCGGTCGCACCGGCCCTGGCCAGTTCAGGCGGTAGTCTGCCCTGGGAAGGACCGCTCGAGCAGATCCAGGAGTCCATCACGGGGCCAGTCGCGGGCTACATCGCACTTGCAGCGGTAGCGATCGCGGGCGGCATGCTGATCTTCGGTGGGGAGCTCAATGATTTCGCGCGGCGACTGATGTACGTCGTGCTTGTTGCCGGCATTCTGCTCGGCGCCACGACCATTGTCGGTCTGTTCGGTGCGACCGGCGCTTCGATCGGTCTGATCGATAATCACGTCACGTCGACACACCCGAATGGAGGAGGGGAGGAGACTCATGGCTGAGTCGCTGTCCCAACTTCACCGCAATCGCATCCACCGTGCGCTCTCCCGGCCGAACCTCCTGATGGGCGCGGACCGGGAACTGGTTCTGATCACCGGGCTTGCCGCTGTCATCCTTATTTTCGTGGTGCTGACTGTCTACTCGGCGCTTTTCGGGGTCGCGGTATGGATCGTGGTCGTCGGGCTGCTCAGGATGATAGCGAAGTCGGACCCGCTCATGCGGCAGGTTTACGTCCGCCATATCTCGTACGAACTCTACTACAAAGCGACCACTTCTCCGTGGCGCCGGTATTGAGGGGACTGGCATGGTCGCGCTCAAACGCTTCCGGGCCACTGGCCCATCTTTTGCGGATCTCGTTCCCTATGCCGGCCTGGTCGACAATGGCGTCCTCCTATTGAAGGACGGAAGCCTGATGGCCGGCTGGTATTTTGCTGGGCCGGATTCCGAAAGCGCCACCCACCTCGAGCGCAATGAACTCGCGCGCCAGATCAACGCCATCCTGTCGCGGCTCGGAAGCGGCTGGATGATCCAGGTCGAGGCCGTCCGTATCCCGACGTACGATTATCCCACGGAAGACCGCTGCCATTTCCCCGATGCTGTCACGCGCGCGATCGACTCGGAGCGGCGGGCGCATTTCGCGCGCGACCGGGGACATTTCGAGAGCAAGCATGCACTGATCCTGACTTATCGGCCGATCGAGCCCAAAAAGACGGCTCTCAGCAAATACATCTATTCCGATGAGGAGAGCCGTAAGAAGACCTATGCCGACACGGTTCTCTTCACCTTCAAGAATGCAATCCGCGAGATCGAGCAATATGTCGCGAACACGCTTTCGATCTGGCGCATGGAAACGCGTGAGACCGCCGAGAGGGGAGGGGAGCGCGTCGCTCGCTATGACGAACTACTGCAGTTTGTCCGCTTCTGCATTACCGGAGAGAACCACCCGATCCGGCTGCCGGACGCCCCCATGTATCTCGACTGGATCACGACGGCTGAACTCGAGCATGGGCTGACGCCGAAGGTCGACAACCGATTTCTCGGCGTCGTGGCAATCGACGGTCTACCGGCCGAGAGCTGGCCGGGGATCCTCGACAGCCTCGACCTGATGCCGCTCACCTATCGCTGGTCCTCGCGCTTCATTTTCCTCGACGCGGAAGAGGCTCGCCAAAAGCTGGAGCGGACTCGCAAGAAGTGGCAGCAGAAAGTCCGGCCGTTCTTCGACCAGCTATTTCAGACGCAAAGCCGGTCGGTCGATCAGGACGCGATGACGATGGTGACCGAAACTGAGGATGCGATCGCGCAAGCATCATCACAGCTTGTCGCCTACGGCTATTATACGCCCGTGATCATTCTCTTCGACAGTGATCGGGAAGCATTGCGGGAAAAAGCCGAGGCGATCCGCCGGCTGATCCAGGCTGAGGGATTTGGGGCGAGGGTTGAGACGCTCAACGCCACCGACGCCTATCTCGGTAGCCTACCGGGCAATTGGTACTGCAATATCCGCGAACCGCTGATCAACACGAGCAATCTTGCCGATCTGATCCCTCTCAATTCGGTCTGGTCCGGTTCGCCGGTAGCGCCGTGCCCCTTCTATCCGCCGAATTCGCCGCCCCTCATGCAGGTTGCGAGCGGCTCGACGCCGTTCCGGCTCAACCTGCATGTCGACGACGTTGGCCACACCTTGATCTTCGGGCCCACCGGCTCGGGCAAGTCGACGCTCCTGGCGCTGATCGCGGCGCAGTTCCGGCGCTATGAACGCGCCCAGATCTTCGCGTTCGACAAAGGAAGCTCGCTCCTACCGCTGACGCTGGCTGCCGGCGGCGATCATTACGAGATCGGCGGCGATGTGCAGGAAGCTGGACAAGCACTCGCGTATTGCCCGCTCGCCGAACTCGCCACCGACGCAGACCGGGCCTGGGCGACGGAATGGATCGAGATGCTGGTGGCGCTGCAGGGCGTGGCCATCACGCCCGATCATCGCAACGCCATTTCCCGGCAGGTCGGCCTGATGGCGAGCGCGCCAGGCCGGTCGCTGTCGGATTTCGTGAGCGGCGTGCAGATGCGTGAGATCAAGGAGGCATTGCATCACTACACGGTCGACGGCCCGATGGGTCAGCTTCTCGACGCCGAGCAGGACGGCCTCACCTTCGGCGCTTTTCAGACCTTCGAAATCGAGCAACTCATGAACATGGGCGAACGGAACCTTGTCCCGGTGCTGACCTATCTGTTTCGGCGCATCGAAAAGCGACTCGATGGATCCCCGAGCCTGATTTTGCTCGACGAGGCCTGGTTGATGCTCGGCCATCCAGTTTTCCGCAGCAAGATCCGGGAATGGCTGAAGGTGCTGCGAAAGGCGAATTGCGCGGTCGTTCTTGCGACCCAGTCGATCTCAGACGCCGAGCGATCCGGCATCATCGACGTCTTGAAGGAGTCCTGCCCGACCAAGATTTGCCTCCCGAATGGCGCCGCTCGGGAGCCAGGGACCCGGGAATTCTACGAGCGGATTGGTTTCAACGAACGCCAGATCGAAATCGTCGCGACCGCGACCCCGAAGCGCGAATATTACGTCGCCACGCCGGAAGGCCGGCGTCTTTTCGACATGTCGCTTGGGCCTGTTGCACTGAGCTTCGTCGGAGTTTCCGGGAAGGAAGACTTGAAGCGCATCTGCGCGCTGAAATCCGAACATGGCCGCGACTGGCCGATCCCTTGGCTTCAAACGAGAGGAGTTCACGATGCCGCAACGCTGCTCAAAGCTTAGTTGGTTGGCCGGCCTCACGGCCACGGCAATGACAGTGGTCGCAATCGCACCAGCACACGCCGGCACCGCTACTGGAGCCGCAACCGAGTGGACCCAGGTGCTCAATAATGGCGAACTGGTGTCCCTCGTCGGCCAGTCTGGAGAGCAGATCCAGAACCAGCTCACCCAGATAAGCCAACTCGCGCAACAGATCGAGACGCAACTGAACATCTATCAGAACCTGCTCCAGAACACGGCGACGCTTCCGTCGCATATGTGGGGGCAGGTCGAGAGTGATCTCAATCAGCTCCGCAGCATCATCGATCAAGGCCAGAGCATCGCCTTTTCCATGGGCAACGCCGACGACGTGCTGCAGCAGCGATTCCAGAGCTATGCAACCCTCAAGACTAATCTGCCGAGCAATGAGACATTCTCCTCGACCTATCAAACCTGGTCGGACACCAACCGCGATACGATTGCCAGCACGCTGAATGCGGCAAGCCTCACGGCCGATCAGTTCGAGAGCGAGGAAACCACAATGTCCTCCTTACGGTCGATGTCAGAGACGGCCGACGGGCAGATGAAGGCCCTGCAGGTCGGCCATCAGATCGCGGCGCAGCAAGTCGCGCAAATGCAGAAGCTCCGCGGGCTCGTCTCGCAGCAGATGACGATGATGGGAACCTGGCTCCAGACGGAGCAGACCGACAAGGACCTCGCTCAGGCTCGGCGGGAGAAGTTCTTCGGTGCGACGGCGCCATCCACCTCCGGCGGTGAAAAAATGAAGGTGGAATGGTGAGAATAAAGCTGATCCTGATCGCAAGCGCGAGCATTCTTGCCCTCGGCAGTGCCGGCATCTGGCTCCTCATCTCCGAAAGACAGGTGGCGCAGGAGCATCGTGCGAAGTTCCTCGGCTCGTCGAAGGAGTATCCCACGTCGGGCGGCCAGAAAATGAACGTCGAGTGGTGAAGCCCATGAAAGGGAAACAATTTCGATCGCTTCGCATAGCCATGCTGTTTGCCGCTTTCGCTGCGTTGGCGGCACAGCCCGCACTGGCTCAGGAGGGGTCAGTGCTGACTTCCCTTCAGAACCAGATCACGACCGCCGCGAAAGGATGGGAAAACACCGTCATGAATGCGGCGAAGTCGCTGTTCTGGATCCTTGCTACCATCGAGATCGGGATAGCGGCCGTCTGGCTCGCGCTTCAGGCTGCCTCTCTCGACAGCTGGTTTGCCGAGCTTGTGCGGCGGATCATGTTCGTGGGCTTCTTCGCCTTCGTGCTGGCGCAAGGCCCCACCTACGCCAAGGCTGTCGTCGACAGCCTCTTCCAGATCGGCGCCGGAGGCGGCACCGCATCGCCGTCGGACGTTTTCAACGCCGGACTCGCCGTCGCAACCAAGATGTCCGAAAAAATTCAGTTCGGCCTTTTCGAGGACAATGCGCTCGCGATCTCGACCGCTTTTGCCATGATCGTCGTCGTCATTTCTTTCTCTCTTGTCGCGGCAATCTTCATCTCCGTCATGGTTGAGATGTATCTCGGCCTGCTTGCGGGAATGATCATGCTTGGACTTGGAGGGTCGTCGTTCACCAAAGACTTCGCCGCCCGCTATCTGGTTTACGCCTTTTCAGTAGGCATGAAGCTCATGGCGTTGGTCATGATCTCCCGCATTGGGTCGGAGGTCCTCATCGGATTGGCGAATGAGCCCCAAGTGGGCGACCAGTTCCAGACCGCACTCGCGATTGCCGGGATCGCCGTGGTCGTCTTCATCATTGCGATCTACGTGCCGAATATCATCCAAGGTGTTGTCCAAGGAGCCTCGGTATCCGGAGGAATGGAAACGATCCGTCACGGCGGGCAGGCAGCATCCTTTGCCGCAGGCGCAGGGTTCCTCGCAGCAGGCGGGGCAGGAGCCGGTTTTGCGGCTGGCCAGGCTGCCCGAGCAGCCGGCTCATCGTTCTCTGGCGCGGCTCTCCGCGGTATCGGCACCGGGATCGGATCAGCGGGCAAAGCTGCAGGATCCGCCGCCAAAGAGAAGGCGATCGGTTCGCCCGGCGCTTATGCGGGCTCAATCCTCGGACTTGCCAACGCCAAGCTCGATGAGCGCCGCGGCGGCTACAGCGCGCCGAAACCACCTCCCGAACGCAATGACTAACAGCAATCAGAAAGTGATGGATCGATGGCACAGAACCGCGTCCCCGAAAACCCTTATCTTGCCGCGCGGCAGGAATGGACGGAACGATACGGATCCTATGTGCGAGCCGCTGCGGCGTGGCGCATCGTCGGCGTTCTAGGCCTGACCATGGCCGTGATTGGCTTTGGATATGCCATGTATCTCAGCACTCAGGCCAAGCTCGTGCCCTACGTCGTCGAAGTCGACAAGCTTGGCACATCGGTCGCCGCCGGCTTCCCCGAACAGATCGAATATGCCGATGTGCGAGTGGTGCGCGCCACGCTTGGAAATTTCGTCACCAGCTTCCGTTCGATCACGCCCGATGCCGTGGTGCAGAAACAATATATCGGTCGAACTTACGCGCTCCTTCGTACCTCCGATCCTTCGACTGAGAAGATCAACGCGTGGTTTCGGGGCAATTCGCCGTTCGAGAAGGCGAAGACCGCAACGGTCGCGATCGAAGTCAATAACATCGTGGCGCTCTCAAACCAGACCTACCAGATCGACTGGACCGAATACGAGCGGGATCGCAAGGGCAAGGAAACCGGCACGCGCCGGTTTCGCGGGATCGCGACGGTCGCGCTGACTGCGCCGCAGGATGAGGCGACAATCCGCCTTAATCCGATCGGACTCTATGTCCGGGATTTCGACTGGACAGCGCAGCTTTAGGGCAGGGGATTTTCCAATGCACAACACAGGATTGATCGCAGCCGCCGGCTGCATGGCCGCGCTCGTCCTTGCAAGCGACGCATTCGGCCAGAGCATGACATCAAATGAGGTGAAGGGAACGAACATTTCCCGGAAGTGGCGTGGCACACCGGGGCTCGTTACCACAGGGCCGGACGGGAAGGTAATCTTCCTGTTCGGCGAAACCCAACCTTCCGTGGTCTGCTCGCCGCTGCAAGTTTGCGATATCGAGTTGCAGGGCGGCGAGATCGTCCGGGATGTTCTGGTCGGTGATACGGTGCGCTGGAAGGTCGAACCGGCGACCTCCGGCGCGACCGGCGGACAGGCAATCCATCTGATCGTCAAGCCGTCGGAGCCAGGCCTCGTCACCTCGATGGTGGTCACGACGTCGCGGCGCACCTATCACATCCAGCTCAAGTCCCATCCGAGCCAATATATGGCGCGTGTCGGTTTCGAGTATCCAGAGGACGCGTCGACGAAGCTCACCGATATCAATTCCCGGCTCGAGACCGGCGGCATTCCCGGCACTGCCCCGGACAAGTTGAACTTCTCTTATTCAGTCAGCGGCAGCGCCTCGTGGAGACCGAAGCGGGTCTATTCCGACGGCGTGAAGACCTACATCCAGTTCCCCCGGTCAATCTCGGGACAGGACGCACCCGTCCTCTTCGTCGTTTCTGGCGGCCAGAACCGCATCGTCAACTATCGCATGAAGAACGATATGATGGTCGTCGACTTTGCGGTCGACAAGGCGATCCTTGTTTCCGGTGTCGGCTGGCGCCAACAGAAGATCACCATCCGGCGGGGAGGCTGATCGATGCGCAAGCTGCTCTCTTTGGTCATCGGCGCCGCTTTCCTTTCCGGCTGCCAGACTGCCGACAATGCCCTCACCACGAACTCCACCCCCGTCGCCGTCAGCGGACCGGCCGCAGGCGCCATCGCCGGCGATCTGGCAAGTCGGCTTACAGAACAGATGGGCCCAGCCGCCACGACAACAATCAAAATGGACAAGAACACTTCGGAGTATGCCGCTGCCCTGGAGGCGGTCCTGAAGGGGTGGGGGTATACCGTCGTCACCGACGGAAGTGTCGCCGAGGACCAGAAGCCGCTCGAACTCGCGTGGTCGATCGACAGCTTTGACGGCCAGGTACTTGCCCGTCTGACGACGCCGGCGATCGCGCTCGGCCGCGCCTATACCACCACGGCAGCTGGAGCCACACCGGCGAGCCCGCTTTCGATCATGCGGCGCAACTGACGGGAGAGATACATGGTCCAGTCGCTTCAGCTCGGCACGTCCGGCAATGCCGAGGATCAGCAGGGCATGCGCCGTCTCAACCGGCTGCCGATCATCATCGCTATCGTCGTTGTCGTGCTGTTCGTCGTCGTCGTCGTGATCGGCCTTTCGTGGCGCGGGCTGACCTTCAACCGCGGCAACGATCTCGACAGCGCATCCAATTCCCTGGCGACGAACTTCGGGGACCAGCTGAAAAAAGGCATCTCGGACGGCATCATCGGCGAGCCTGAAAGGCAGGAGGTCTTCCAGCCAACACCCGTCATCGTCCAGAAAGAGGACAAACAGGAACCCGCTGTCGAGCGCCCACCGCTGGAACGACAAGAGCGCCGACCGCGGCTCGAGTCGGAGGAAGAGTGGAAGGCCCGGCTGAAGCGCGAGCAGGACGAGCAATATATCCGTCAGGCGCAGCGCCAGCGGATGGCACGCCTTCAGGCGCGCGCCACAGCTCTCGACTCTCCTTTGAAAGTCGACATCTCCGATGCCGAGAAGACTGCGGCAAATCCTACCGACGCCATGCGACAGAATTCGACGGCCACAGCAACCAATGCCTCGGACCTCTACGCCGCCGCTATGCAATCGGGGCTCATGGGCCAGAACATCGATCCGAACGGCCAGACCTCGAAGGAGGACTTCTTCAATCAGGACATCAAGGGCCTTGGCTACCTGCCGAACAAGGTCGAGCCACAGATGTCGCCCTACGAGTTGAAGCGCGGCTCGGTCATTCCGGCCACCTTGATCACCGGCCTCAATTCCGACCTGCCGGGCAGGATCACTGCGCAGGTCAGCCAGAATGTCTATGACAGCGCCACCGGCTATCGGCTTTTGATCCCGCAAGGCGCGAAACTGTTTGGGCGTTATGATTCCAAGGTCTCCTTCGGTCAGGAGCGCGTTCTCGTCGTTTGGACCGACCTCATATTCCCCAACGGCCCGACGCTGCGGATCGGTGGCATGGCGGGGACGGACGCCTCGGGCTATGGGGGCTTTAAGGACAAGGTCGATCGGCATCTCTGGCGGACATTCGGTTCGGCAGCGCTAATCGCGCTGATTGGAACCGGAATCGACATGTCGATGCCCGAGAACTCGACGCTGGCGGCACAGGATACTGCCTCGGACGCCGCACGCCGAAACCTCGCTGAATCGTTCGGCCGGGTGGCTGAGCAGACCATTTCGAAGAACCTGAACGTCCAACCAACAATCCGCATTCGACCCGGCTATAAGTTCAATGTCCTCGTCGACCAGGACATCATCTTTCCGTCCGCCTATCGTGGGAATTAGCGGCCCTGCGGCCAAAGACCTGATCCCCGTGTCTGCCGCTGATTGACGCGCGGTGTGGCGCCACAATCACTGCAGCGCAAAACCTTTCCCCAGTTTGTGGTATTTCTAGGCTGACGTAGCTTGAAAGCTGCATCTCCGCAGGTAGTGCTAACGTACACGGCACGAGGGAATGCTTGGCATGCGGTATGAACCCGAGGTTGCTGCCAAACGTGATTGTGTGCGTAAATCGCAGTCATGACCCGATTGCCCAAACGGCTAAAGGCCAGCGTGGGCCGATCGTTTCGCCAAAGCACGAACTCGCCGGGCCAAGAAGATTAGGAGAGATGTCCGTGAACGGAAACCTTCGCTCGCTCATCGATATGCTGGAAGCCGCGCAAGATGGGCACATGATCAGGAGTGCTCTTACAAGCTTCGCGCATTCTTGCGGGTATGATCGGTTCGCCTACCTGCAAAAAGAAGGTGCCCAAGTCAGGACGTTCAACTCCTATCCTGGGCCATGGGAAGGCATCTACCTCAGTAGCGACTATTTCCGCATCGATCCCGTGCTGACGGAAGCAAAGCGCCGGCGGGACGTATTTTTCTGGACCGCCGACGACTGGCCTGCCCGGGGATCTTCTCCTCTTCGGCGGTTTCGCGACGAGGCAATCGACCACGGCATTCGCTGCGGCGTCACCATTCCCGTGGAGGGAAGCTACGGATCCGCGATGATGCTGACCTTTGCATCGCCGGAAAGGAAAGTGGACATTTCGGGCCTGCTGGATGCCAAAAAGGCGGTTCAAGTGTTGATGGCCGTTCACTATCAACTGAAGATCCTTGCGGCAAAGACCGCAATCAGTCCTAAGCGAATGCTGTCGCCGCGCGAAATGACATGCGTCATATGGGCGACAAAGGGAAAGAACGCGTCCGAAACCGCGGAGCTTACCGGCATCACTCCCAGAACGGTGCAGCACCATCTGGATAACGCTCGTGAAAAGCTCGACGCAAAGACGGTGCCGCAACTCGTTGCCATCGCCAAGGATCGTGGCCTGGTCTGAGCTCTAGTTGTCATCCTCGAAAGGCACGACTGGAATGAAGCCGAGTGCATCCAGAATTTCCGAGAGTTCCTCCTGCTGAGCCTCGGAGATCTTTTGGCGTTCGATGTATTCGTCCTGGAGCGTCTGGAGCACGGAACTAGAGATCGACGGATCATCGTTTGCGCGCGACCACTCTTCGTAGACGGCCTGATCGGCCGCGAGAAGCCGACGGTGTTCGCGAATCGCTGAAACTGCCAAGGCTTCTAGTTCTGACTTTTGCATCGAAACGTATCGAGGTTCCCTCTCGTTTCTTTTGCCCTTGGAGGGACCTACATCCTTCATCCGTTTCTCTCCAACGTAATTCCTTTATCCGAAAACACGCCTTGCTCCGCATTAGATGATTTAAGCCATAACTGCACGGCTCGTGTTGCAGAGGAACATTTCCGACTGCATTGGCCGCGCAATATCATATGTCGTGCTGAATCGGAACTATCGTTCCTGGAACGATCATTCCTGTTCAGGTTCCGCTCACGTCATGGATCTCAAGGAGGTCATGGCGACCAATCTGCGTCGTCTACGTCATGACAAGCAACTGACGCAGGAAGAATTAGCGCACCGCTCTGGTCTGAGCGCCCGCTATATTGGAGCGATCGAACGCGGCGATGTTTCTGCCACAGTCACCGTGCTTGGCCAAATTTCCGAAGCGCTGGGTGTGGACCCAGCCGTACTTCTAACAAAATAAATCTGACAAGCTTTGCGACGTCGACCAAGGGCGTTGAAACCGGCCCTTCTTTGCGACACGGCCAAGCGCCGTGGGCAACCAAAACTAAGAGCTTGCGGCTATATATTCTTCGCAAGGAGAATGATTATGGCTACCGCATCCCGCGCCTACACCTGCCGAGGCTGCCGCCGTCAGTGAGATCGCAGTGAAGTCGGTTCACAATGCCATTGACTAGCGGATCATTGCTGCTCAACTCGGCGGGAGAGCACTAACGATGAGGATCTGCTTCGCTTGAAGCTCTGGTATGGCGTCGGATCAATCTTGTCTGCCGAGCGCCGCAATCATCTCTTCGATACGATCGACCAGAACCCCGAGGCCGATAGACGCGATTGAAGCGGGTCGAGACGTCCTCCCATTGCTTCTTCAGACCGGGGTCCGCTTCGATCTTATCGGCAACTGCTTGCTCGACAGTTCTCGGGAATGTCGCGATGCCGGCAACCATGGGACTGGTCTCGTTGCTGCTTTGAGAGTGGGTTGGTTTGGCGCTCGCGGCGAAGCCAAGCTTGGCGCCGATGGCGAGGAGCCGGTCGGCAAGATCGGCCAGTTTCTGTTTCTGGCGGATCGTCCATTCGAGCCGGTCGCGGGCAACGGTTCGGGCGACATTGACGATATGCAGGCCGCGGGCTTCGGCGAAACGCAGCGCCAGGCGGTAGAAGGTGGCTTTCTCGTAATCGAGCGTGGTTTCCTTGGCGTTCTTTCGCGAGAGGATCTTGATCAGACTGCCGGCAAACGCGAAGGATCGTGTGCCGTAATAGACGCGGAGATCCTCGCGATGACGCGTCATCGCCACATAGGTAAGATGCCGATCGAGGGAGAGGGACGCGAGCACCTTGACCCTGTCGACGGTGGCGCCCTGGCTCTTATGGATCGTGGTGGCATAGCCATGGTCGAGATTGTTGTAGAAGCGCTGTTCGACGGTAACCTGGCGGCGGTGCTCGCGTTCGCCGATCTCTGCCACGATGCGGTTTTGCGCGGCTTCGACGACCTTGCCGAGCATGCCATTCTTGACGCCGAGCGAGCCCTCGTTCTTCAGAAAAACGATCTGGTCGCCGATCGCAAAGTTGCGGTGTCCGTCCTCCGTCCGGAAAGCAAAACCTTCGACAATAATGCCGCGCTCGACAAGCTCGGAGCGTGCCATCTCGTTGAGCATCCGCACGTCGCGACGGAGATGAGCGAGGATCAGTGTCGTCGTAGTCGGATCGTAATCACGGCTCCAATCGGCGATGAGGGTATCGACTGCCTCGTCCTTCAGCCTCAAACCGATCATTCGACCCTGTGCGGTATAGGCATCGACAGCCTTGCGGATATTGCCGCGGGCGAGATCGAGCGAAGCCTCGCGTATCGCCTCATCCTTTTCGGCACACGGAACGAATGCCTATGCCTTCGGCATGAAGGTGGACGATGCACAGGCCGCCCTCAGTCGAGCGAAACGTCTTGGTGCTGTGACTTTCTCGGAGCCGCGTCGCGAAGAGGGGGTTACCGTGCCTGCCATTCAGGGCGTGGGAAACAGCGCTATCTATTTCCTCGATGACTCTGCTGTCTTGGCATCGGTCTGGGATCAGGAATTTGTCTCGGCGAAAATCGCACGATCGAGTGAAACTGCCGGTTTAACCCGCATCGATCATTTGGCCCAGACCACACGATATGACGAGATGCTGACGTGGCTGCTGTTCTACACCTCGATCTTCGATACAAAGCGCACGCTATGATTGACGTCGTTGACCCCGGCGGTCTGGTCCGCAGCCAGGCTGTCGAAAGCACTGCCAGCCGAGGCTTCCGACTGACGATGAATGGCGTCGACAACCGAAAGACGACGATCTGGAAGCCCGCTTCGGTCTGGAGCCGGAGTTCTCCGACAGGCTCAGAGCCGCGAGCATCCACTACGACCGTGATGATCACGGCGAATACTTCCAGATCTATAGCCGCACCTTCGGCGAGGGCTTCTTCTTCGAGATCGTAGAAAGGAGACGTTCGTATGCGGGAAACGGCGCATTGAATGCGCCGTTCCGCATCGCGGCTCAAAGAAGACTGGCGCATGCGAACCGGCCGAAGGTCTAAGCGCATGCGACGTTTCTCGGGTCGCCCGTGAACTATCCGCACGTCTTTGATGATGCTGTGTAGTTTCCGCTTTTCTGCGGCGCAGTGTTGAAAGAAAAGCGCTCGCTGAGTGCGCTTTTCTTTCTGATATTGCGGATTGCGCCCTCGGAAGGCGTGATTGAACTAACCCGCTGCCGGGACGTCGGTCATCGATCGGTCTCCTGGTCAGGGGTTGGTTCTCAACACCCCAACGTCCCACCAGGAGACCGCGCCTCCAAATACCACCTCTCCCGCGGCAGCGGGTTAGTTCAATTCCCACCGATTCAGTAAAGCCGGAGCCGCTGTAGCCTGCTGATCGTCGACGAGATCGGCTATCTGCCGGTCATCGCCGGCGGCGGCAATCTGTTCTTCCAACTCCTCAACGCCCGCTACGAACGCGGCGCAATGATCCTCACCTCAAATCGCGGCTTTGCCGAATGGGGCGATGTCTTCGGCGATCCGGTCGTTGCCACCGCGCTACTCGACAGGCTTCTGCACCATGCCGTCGTCGTGCAGATCGAGGGATCAAGCTCTCGTCTGCGTCAGGGTGCCGAGCTCATGCCGGAGCATGTCCACTCGAAAGCGCTGATCACTCCGCCAGCCTTTACCCCGCCGCCGAAACCCAAGAACGGCCGCCGAAAAACGGCCATCTCTCCATGACGACCCAGTCGGCATAATTGGGCAAATTTACGGCGGCATTGACACTGAACTCCTACCTACAGGAGATGCGTCGGATTCGCGTTGGTAACGTAGTCTATATTGAGCGCAACAGGCGGAGATGTGATTTCCAAGTCCATTTGACATCGCTGGGGGGGGGTCGCTGAACCGCCTCGAAGACGGCGGTTGCATCACAATGTCGTGCTTCGCTGTCCACTATGGACCAAACGCCAGAGGCTCGGCCCGGCCGCTGGTCGGAACCAGCCAGCTGGCCAGCAAATTGCCGGGGGCATAGCCGACCCTGCCCATCCTGATTTGGAACGCACTGCCGCTGCTCAACACGAGGTTTGATATCCTGAGGCGCTAATATCCATTGCTGCGGGTTGGTAACACCGCGCCTGCGCTCGACCTCCACCGATGGCGCGGGGGTTAAATGAGGCAGGCATCCCGCTCACCTGCGTAGTATTCCTGCCGGTCTCCCAGGAAGAAGCCGTAGAGCCGACACGAGCTGTCGTAGCTTGTCGAGCATACGACACGGTGGCCTCGGCCGGGGGCTTCTTGCCGCACTCGGAGCTAAACCATTGAATAAGATGAAGAGTATTTTTTCTGCGACTGCTTCTCTGCAGTTTGGCACGGTTTTTGCAATTCCCCGGCAGGAGCCGCCGGCCACGACGTCGTAGGTGCCAATAGAGCGAACGAAGGAGCGATAGCAACATGTCCGGTCGGCGTCAGATCGCATCTTCTGAGAAAAGAGTTTTCGGCAAATCCACCACGTCCCAGAATAGACTCGGCGTCGGGCAGAAGTACCTGATCGGGTCCGAGTCCAAGACCGGCTCCACCCGCCGTATCCTGCAGTTGTCGGCGCAGCATGCCGTCCTCCGTCTCACGGCGCGGGATCGCCCTACCTGGTTGGTTAGGATCAATATTCCAAGCCGCAGCGCCGCAACTACCACATCGACATCCACCCGCCCGGCTTCGAGACGTTTCGGAGACCCGCTGGAGCCCATAAAAGAGTGGCCGACGATGCAATCGCAGCCATCGAAGCCCCACGTGGCGCCCGCCTCATGGGAGCGGGCAAGAGTTGCGAAAAAGGAAACGCACGACCTTATCGAGGACCACCTTTCGGTCAACTGGGCCGAGGTCAAGGCAACCGCCGGGAAGAGGTTCGACGTTACGCTGCAAAGGGGGACTGCCTGCCCTCCGCCGCAAGTCGGATAAGCGCTTTGCGTACTGGGGTTCGGCCAAGGTTAAGCTTGGAGGCAAGGTCCCGATCGCTGAGATGATGCCCCGGCAATATCGGCTTCTTTTAACATCCTCTAATAAGGAATCGACATACTGCACTCGTTAGAAATGCCAGCCACGACCCCTGAGTTCCGCATCAAGAAGTCGCCCTGTCTTTTCTCATCGGCAGGCGATCAAAGACTGATCACCAGGGGGCCGTAAGCCAGCCTCCTTATGGTGGGGGTGCGCCTTCGACCAAGCCTTGTCTTGAGCAGGGTTGCGCGGCGGTGTCTTCGCACCGCCGGTCCCGTTTAAAGCATCTTCCATGCCACGCCCCCTCAAACCCCGGTAGCCAAGAGTTGTTCAGATTGTTCATCTTATTCAAGCCGGAGACGTCGATGGCGCTCAGGGTCCTGCATGAAGTCCAGAACTTCTTCGTGAGGTCCGCTAAAGGGCACAGTACCTTTGATGTCTTGTCAGTGTTACCGGGCTGCAGTCCTAACTCTAGACAAGTTTATCGTGCATTAGTAAATTGTCACTAGCCTTATAGTTCGCTCTCCCCTGCATTCGCTTTTCTCGAATAGATCGGTGATCCCCTTGCGCAAACAATACGTTGTTCTTCCTTCGTACGGCTTCAGATCGGCAACGCTCGAAAGGGCCGCGAGCCTTCGTCCCACAATTCCGGGTGCGGCAGGCAGGCGGGGTGTCGCCATGGCGGCACCAATTTCGCCTGAGGCTGGAATCGAGCTCCTTGATTACGTCAGCGCCGATGGGCCGCGGCTTGTGGAGATGACTCCGGAAGCCGAGCTAGCGCTTCGAATTGAGGAACCAGACCTCAAGATCGTTCCGGTCGTCCGTTATCGCACTATGAAAATGCAGCATCGTATTCTCCGCGAAGCTTCGGCCTCGGTGCGCACCACTCGATCGGCAGCGACCAACCTTTTTGTAAAGGACAAGGACGGCAATCCGATCCCCGGCGCTCAGGTCATCGCATTCACAAACTTCCGAAGAAAAGCAGGGGACGAGGGTATCTCCGACGACCAGGGGCGGGTACGCCTTCGAATTGCCAAGGGCACGTCCCTTGATCGCATATACGTCTACGGACCTCCGACTTACTGGGGACACTCCGCTCGCCGCTACGAACTGGTTTCAAACGCAACCGTGGCGTTGGAGTCTGTCGATCTCCGCCGGGCTTCGTTGGCCTTGAACCGCTTTCGTGCGGGAATACCTGTAGACGCTGGCACAAATGTGATCGTCGGCATAGTTGATACTGGAATTGCCCGCGACCATCCGCTGCTGCCGAACGTTTCTGGCGGCGCGAACATGGTTTCTGAGGAAACCCGCGACGACCCCGGCTGTATCGACGAGTGGGGTCCAGCGGCGGTCGACGGCGAACACGGTACTCACGTCGCAGGCATCGTGGGGGCAAGGCCTACAGCCGACATCCCGTTGTCGGGCATTGCTCCCGGCGTCACCCTCAGGAGCTATCGGGTTTTTCCGCACTCGGGAGAGGGGGCGATAAACTACGATATAATGAACGCTATCGACCGGGCTGTTCAGGACGGTTGCCACATAATCAACCTCAGTCTCGGAGGCGGAGCCGAGGATGAGGCCGTTCGCGCAGCCATCGGCTCCGCTTTGAGCAGAGGCGTCATAGTTATTGCAGCAGCTGGAAACGATGGGCGAAAGCCTGTCAGCTTCCCGGCCGCTCTTCCATTCTGCATCGCTGTGTCCGCCATGGGCCGGCGGGACTCGTTTCCGCAGGACTCGACCGAAGCTCTGGACATTGCGGCTCCGTTCGGGGCTAACGACAGCTTCGTAGGGGCATTTTCGAATTTTGGCCCGCAAATAGACCTGACTGGGCCTGGCGTGGGGGTCGTGTCCACCTTGCCGGGAGCTACCTATGGACCGATGAGCGGCACGTCCATGGCGACTCCCACCGTCGCGGGCTACGCAGCCTTCCTTTTGGCGTCGAACAATACTATATTTCAACAGATAGATGAAAACCGCAGCAGGGCGCTTACCGACGCTTTGTTCGAAGCCGCACGTGCTGTGGGTTTTGGTCGAGACTACGAGGGCTTCGGGTTGCCCGGTCAAGGATGAACATGAGCGATACAGTCATTCAGCAGGTAATCCTGCGAAAGGAAAATGACAGTGCTCCTTCTGGCAAGGCTGTCAAACGGATGGTCAAGACCCGCGGGATTTCGGTCGTCGACGAAAAGCCGTCATCCCTTCTGATCGAGGGGGACGAGGCGGCGATCAAGTCGGCCACTCAATCTATCAAGGGATGGCGGAGCTTCCCGACGAGACGGTACTCCGCCCCCGATACGAAGGTGAAAGTGGGCCGGTAATTCGGCCTATTTTTTTCAAGAGCACTCCATCTCACCTCTTAGGAGCTAAAACGTGGCCAAATCGTTCGGTCCCGCACCCCAAACCGTGTCCACGTTCAGGGTGGTCAACACCGTCTGGTCGATCGAAAGTTACGCAGAACGTGATGGATATCAGGCCGACTTCGTGTCCGGGCAGAAGTCGTTGCCACTACCCGGGCTCAGGGACTGGAGCGAAGATGTCATAACGCTCCTTCCGGAAGCCGCTCGCGATGGAGCGTTGCCGTATGAGTTGAAGTACACCCACTTCTCCGTGGTAATGTCCAAGTCACGGAAACTGCCGCTATTCAGCGCCGTGAACATCGATGGATCCCAGTCCAACCGGGACGTCGAGCGAACGGACGCATGGCGAAAAGACCCGCGGATCGATCTTGACCTTCAGATTATTAGAGAGGTCTACGGCGACGCGTCCCGCGGTTTTTTCAGTCGCGGGCACATGACACGGCGCGAAGATCCGAACTGGGGCGACCCGGGAACTGCAAAGCAAGCAGACGCCGACACCTTTCACGTAACCAATGCCGCTCCGCAGCAACAAAACTTCAACGCGGGTGTCTGGCTCGACCTCGAGAGCTACATACTCGATAACACTGATCGCGAAAACCTACGGATATCTGTGATCACTGGGCCAGTATTGACTGCAGAAGACCCGGTCTACTATGGAGTAAAGGTTCCCGTAGCTTTCTGGAAAATTGTCGCGTTCACCCATGCCCGGACCAGGGCCCCGACTGCTATTGCGTACCGCCGCTCGCAAACGAGCTTTATGCCCCGTCCGCAGCGGTCGCGGTTTGTATTTGGCGACTTCGAGGACACTCAGGTAAGCGTGGAGGCGATTGAGATCGACACAGGGCTAGATCTCGCGGCATTCAAGGCGATCGACGTGATGGCGCAAGCAGGCCCCCAAGTCGAAATAAGAGTAAATTCGGCGGATCAGATCATTCTTGAACGCTGACGGGGTAGTGATGAAACTGGGTGCGTTTAGTCCTTCCCCACTCCAGCACGACATTCAGCGCCCTAATGACGACGAGGCGCCGATATCGCTCATGCCGGGTCACGTGCACTTCATAGGAGAAGTCGAGCCCCTGGCGCATAATGCTCGGCGCATCACTCGATCGCTAAACGTAGGACAGCAGCAGGTCCACGTCCGACCGAAAGAGTATCCGCTTCGTGCCATGATCACCGCTCGCTGGTATTAGCGCCTGGCAGAGTTCCGTTGCGGCACGCTGATAAAGAAGGATTTTCCCTGTTTCCTGCCGCAATCAGAAATTTCAGCCTTCATTATCTACTAAATGCGTTTTTGTCTTCCGTGCAACCGTTGCATAAACGGGATCGTTTGCGCAACGCTCAAATGAGCGTAGCATCCCCAGCGCCTGAGAAGCAGTGATCAGGGAGATAGCGATGACGAAGGCGATCTTACCAGCCCTGTCGGACCCGGAGAGCACCGCGGACGCAGCGATCGAACTGTTCGGCGACGAGGCAGCGACGGCCGTGGCACATTGCGGTCTTGACGCCTGCACGGACGGGCGAGCAGACGATACGCCGGCCACCAGCTTCGGCGACCAACTTAAACGTGGCGTGACGGACGGTATTATAGGCGAGCCAGTCGAACGTGAGACCTTCCAGCCGACGCCGGTCACCCGAGCAGAAGGTCGAGAAACAGGAGCCGGTTATCGAGCGCCGCCTGGCGGAACGGGAGGTACGACGGCCAGGCTCGAGTCCGAAGAGGAGTGGAAGGCCCGACTGAAGCGCGAGCAGGACGAGCAGTATATCCGCGAGGCCCAGCGCCAGAGAATGGCGCGCCTTCAGGCCCGTGCGACAGCGCTCGATTCACCGCTGAAGGTTGACGTCTCGGATGTCGAGACGACGGCGAAGGCGACGGATCCCAGCCGACAGAATGCGACAGCGACAGCAAACAACACATCGGACCTCTACGCAGCCGCGATGAAATCCGGGCTCATGGGACAGAATGTCGATCAGAACGGCCAGATCTCGAAGGAGGACTTCTTTAATCAGGACATAAAGGAATCTCGGCTACCTGCCGAACAAGTTCGTGCCGCAGATGTCGCCCTATGAACTGAAGCGCGGCTCGGTCATCCCGGCGACATTGATCACCGGCCTCAACTCCGACCTACCTGGACGCATCACCGCGCAGGTCAGCTAGAATGTCTATGACAGTGCGACGGGATACCGGCTCCTCATCCCGCAAGGCGCCAAGCTGTTCGGCCGATATGACTCGAAGGTATCCTTCGGTCAGGAGCGGGTGCTGGTCGTCTGGACCGATCTCATCTTTCCAAACGGGTCAACCCTGCAGATCGGGCGACATGGCCGGCACGGACGCCGAGGGTTATGGCGGCTTCGCTGACAAGGTCGACCGTCATCTCTGGCGGACCTTCGGATCGGCGGCGCTGATCGGAACCGGGATCGACATGTCTCTGCCGCAGAGCTCGACCCTCGCGACACAGGAGACGGCGTCCGACGCCGCCGGACGCAATTTCGCCGAGAGCTTTGGTCGCGTCGCGGAACAGACGATCTCGAAGAACCTGAACGTTCAGCCGACAATTCGTATTCGACCAGGTTACAAATTTAATGTGCTCGTCGATCAGGACATTATTTTTCCGTCCGCCTATCGGGGAAATTGACGACGTAGCGACCAAATGGTCGATTATCGCGTCTGCCACCGGTTGACGCGGGGTGTGGCGCTGCAACCACTGAAGCGCATAAATCTTACTTCCATTATCATGTTTTAGATCGACTCAGCTTGAAAGATCGTGTCCTACAGGTACCGCGGTTTGAGGGTCTGTTTCGCATGGGCAGAGCGCCGGGCCGCGGATTCTGTTTGCAAAATCATGACCCAGCCGTCGCGCGGGATGCCGGTTCCGCATGGCAAGATCGTTGCACCAAGGGACGCCCCCGGGTCAAGAAGACAGGAGAGAGGCCGTGGATCGACAAGTTCGCTCGCTCATCGATATGCTGGAAGCAGCGCAAGATGAGCAGATGATCAAGAGTGCTCTTAGCGCACATGCCTGTGGGTGTGACCGGTTTGCTACCTGCAGAAAGAAGCCTTCAGGTGAAAACCTTCAATTCGTACCCCGGATCATGGGAAGGCATTTATCTCGAGGCTGTAGCGACATCCCCTACCAATTTTTTCGTCTGCCTCGGATGAGCCGGCGTTGGTCATCCTTGTCTCCTCTATCTTCATGTTGCCGTCGCCAAGGCCCGAGGCTTAGTTCGCATCGTACACGCTTTCAATCGGATACCAAATTTCGGTGGATGGGTAGGGAGTTCAAATCTTGGGAGCCGCCGACCGCCCGATCGTAGAATGGCCTTGCCGTAGCCGCATCAGATTCTACATGCGGAATAGATTGTAGAGAATACTCCGTGGTGGAATACTCTGCAAGTCGTTGCTCTCTCGATCATGGAGATTCGAGAGGTGTTTGCACGAAACCTGAAAGCCGCGGGTCGGGCCAAAGGCCTGTCGCAGGAAGAACTTGCACACCGAGCAGGTATCGACCGTACCTACATCAGTTCTCTGGAGCGCAGCGTTTACAATGCGAGTATCGACGTGGTGGATCACTTGGCGACTGTTTTCGAAATCGAAGCTGATTTGCTGAAACGGCGGCCGGAGAAGAAGTGAAGCTGCAAGGCTGGGCTGACGATAGACGGGTTGAAATCGCCAATCAGCCTTTACGTTTGAAGCGGCATGCCTTATATATTCTCCACACGGAGAATGATTATGACCACTGCTTCCCGCGCCTACACGCCTGCCGAAGCCGCAGCTCTAAGCGAGATTGCTGTAAAGTCGGTGCACAATGCAATCGATAAGCGGATCATAGAGGCCCATTTCGGGCGTGAGGGCCGAGAACTTACAGACGAGGACCTGCTGCGCCTGAAGCTCTGGTATGGCGTGGGCTCGATCCTCTCCGCCGAACGTCGCAAGCGCTTGTTCGATACAATCGACCAGAATCCCGACGCGGATACGGTGAGAGCAGACGACTATCTGATCGTCGACGTGGCGCGGGCGAGGGAGCAACTCGCCGAGCGCGCCGAGGCGCTTCGAGAAGCCGAGCAAAAGATTGAGGCTGTGAAGGGCGTTGTAGGCGGCGAACCGGTTTTCAAGGGGACCCGGGTTCCAGTGCGAATGATCGCCGCGATGAAACAGCAAGGCGCCAGCAGCGCGGAAATCGTTGACGGCTATCCGTCTGTAACGGCGCGCATGGTGGAACTCGCCGAAATCTGGACGGCAGCTCACCCAGCCCGCGGACGGCCGAAAAAACTTTCGGAACAGGGACTGAAGGTGAAGTCGGTGAAGCGCCTGCCTCTCTCCAAGGCTGGTTCCCGAAAGGCCTCAGGCACGGCTTCGTGAAGTTCCTCGTCGATGAATGCCTGCACACCTCGCTCGTGGGCGTGTGCTCAAGACCATAGCCGCGACTGTTTTCATGTCAATTGGCTTGGCCTGAGCGGTGAGACCGACTGGGATCTGATGCCGCGCATCGTCGCGGACGACTTCACCTTCGTAACGAACAACGCGCGCGACTTCAGAAAACTCTACGCAAAAGAGGAGCTGCACGCCGGCCTGGTCATCATCGTTCCGCAGGTCCTGCCGGCACTGCAGCGGGAGTTGTTCTCGGCCGTGTTGCAGGAACTGGTCGATGCGGCGGCGAGGCCGTCTTGACGCGCTATGCGCTTCCGGAATGACGGTCAATTCCCGCCGATGCGGGAGAGATCGATCCGAATTCCCGCCCGATCTACATCCTCATTCGCCTCCGGCTGTTTCTCAGGCGTTGTCACAGCTGTCTCCTCGTCATCAGTCGAGGTCACCTCGTTTGGCTGCGGCAGCTCAATGGGATCTCCTGGATCCTGAGCCTGAAACACGCTCACGCCTTCGAATTCTCCGGTCTTCCAAGCATGGACCGCATCATCGAATATCTGCGGAAAGACGTCTTCGCTCTGGGGATTGCCATACCACTTGGCGACGATCCTCAGAATTTTGGCAAACATCGAGGTTCCCTTGCGAAGGTTTTCGCAGGCATCAACCAGGTGGGGCTTTAGGTCCGCGGCGTTCTTCACGCCGACGCCAGCCGGAAACTGCGTCAGGCCAACGCGAACCACCGCCTGTCCTGCATATTGACGGACGATCGTCATCGCTTCGTCGGCCGACCGTGCCTTCGGCACCAGGACCAACCGGCCGCCCGACTTGACGGTCACGGCGAGCGGGTCCGTCGAACCGGCAACCGCGACGAACTGCTCGACGATCGCGGGCTTCAAGGACGGATCGGCGCATTCTTTGATCAGGGCAGCGTCCAGCACGACGTCTCCTCGGGTTTCAGGTGTTGAAGGAAAGGACAAGCGGTTTCGCGAACAGCTTTGCCCAGGCGATCGCGCTGGCTCGCTGGATCGCGACGATGGATGTCCCTTTAGTCCACCATCCGTTTCCAACCGCAAGGATCAGGTCCGGATCGTAGAGCATCGATTGCAGAACGGGCCAGACGACGAGTTGCTCGTAGCAAATGAGCGGGAGGACCCGGCTATGGCCTACGATCACAATAGGGTTTGCGAAGAAGTGCGCACGCGCTCCGCCGCTCTCGCCGAGCCAGGATCGCCAAGGCTGCCACATTGAGCCCGGGACCGGCATTCTCTCGCGATAGAGGATGCCGCCGCCGTTCGCTGAAACAGTCACGAGTACGTTGTCGTATCCGGTCGCATCGATCGTCGCCGCTCCGGCGATCATGGCCATGTCCGTGCCCTGCAGAGCTTTGACCCAGAGCCGCTCCACGGTCGGCGTCCAGAAGCCTAAGGCGCTCTCGGGCAGAACCACATCCCGGACGCCGCCAGTTGCAAGGGTCTTTATTGTAGCAATCAGATCACGGTGACGCTGAATGCTGGTGTCGCGGCCGAGCGATGCCCCCAGTTCGAGATCGACGCCCTGCCAGCCCTGCGGTAGTGTCGGAACGGTCCAGTTTGCGGCGGACCAAAGCCAGAAGCCTGTAAGGGCGATCGCGACAGCCGGCCACATGCGGGTTACGAGGCCCATGAGGCCGGCTGTCATCGCCGCCAATCCCCACCATCCCCATCCAGGAAATAGAACGCCCGCCGATGTTACGGGATGCGCCCAGCCGGTGAAGCCGAACGGAGGCACCGCCATGAGCGCGGCCGCCACCAGGTAGCGAAACTGTCGACGGTCAGGGCGCTTGGTCCAGAGCACGGTATGCGCGGCAACAAAGCTCCCCGAGGCGCACAGCCATAGCAATAAGCCCGGCAAAAGATCGGAGGCGTAGAAAGACGCGACGCCCTGCGGCAGACAACGGGATGCCGCCAGGAAATATCCGGCCGAAACTATCGCCGCCACGTACCTCGATCGCGCATGCCCCCATAGGACGGGGAAACCCAGCGCCGCCGGAAGGAGCAGGACATGGCCGCTCCACCCAATCATTCCGGCAAGAACAGACGCGACGGTCAGCACTGCCGGCTGGAGGCGATCATGGCGCATAGGTCAGCACCTCTTGCGCCAGGCCGAGAATGCCTGCAGCCGGAATCGGACCGAAATAGCGGGAGTCGTAGGAGCCGGCGAAAGCCGAGTGCAGGAACACGTAATCGGCCGGCACGATCCCGCCCGAGAACGGGGTCATTTGCCGACCCCACGCGTCTCGCTGCGCTAGGGTGGAGGAGGGAACCAGACGGCCGTTCACGGAGACGCTAGTACCAACGTCGACGCGCCGCCCTGCAACGGCCACGACCGACTTGATGAGCGGCGCAACGCCGGCCGGGCACAGGCCCGGGCGGAGGTAGCCGCGAGCGCGCGCTTCACGAATGGCCGTGGTTTGAGGTGGACAAATGAAGACGAGATCGCCAACGGCGGCTGGGCGATCGAGTCTGACGACGCGCCAGAGACCGAGCGGTTCGCTCGGTGTAAGATTGACCCGATAGCCACCGAACCACGCGACCGAAATCATTCCCAACAACGCCATTGTGATAGGGGCAAAGCCGAGAAGGAGCGCTTTTTTGCGTCGCCTCTTCAGCGCCATTTCAATGAGAGGGATAGTCATTTCAGCGACAGGCCCTGGCTCTTCGTCTGCCGCAGCGTCTCGGCTTGTTTCAGGGCCTCGGTCGTTCGCTCATGGGCACCCAGATTCTGCACTGCGCGCATCAGGCTCCAGGCTGACTGCACCTCCGCTTTCTGACCTGGGCTCATGCCGGCGGTGATCGTCTTGAAGGTCTCTCCGTTCGTGTCCCTGGCGGCCAAGGGCAGGAAGGTCCGTTCGCCGAAACGCTCGGCGACAGCTTTGGCAAAGCCCTCCAGTTCCGCCTTCACCATTTTGTCGGCAAGCGCGAATTCGAGTGCTGAGGGAAGGTCATTGCGGTCGATGGCGTCGCGCACGCGCTCGAGCGTCTGGCGCGCATTCGGAGACAGAGCCGGAATGTCGATCGACATCTTGCGGCGGACCGCCACTTCCTCCGCCTGATAGCGCTGTTCGGCCTGGCTGCGCTGGCGCATGTAGTCGCCGAGACTTTGAGCAAGAGCGGGAACGTTGCGTTCCGCCCGCTCGCGATCCCGCTTGTCGGCGCGACTTGCGAAGCCGCCGGATTTCCCCTTGAGCTGACCAAAACTTTCCGGCTGGCTGGTGAGCTTCGCAAGCGTCGATTTGGCGACCGTCTCATCCTTCAGCATTGCGTCGACATTGACCGTCTTGAATGCCGCTTCCGGGTGCGCGTAGACGAGATGGAAGCGGGACGACACGTCCTCCCATTGCTTCTTCAAACCGGGGTCCGCTTCGATCTTATCGGCAACTGCTTGCTCGACAGTTCTCGGGAATGTCGCGATGCCGGCAACCATCGGGCTGGCCTCCTTGCTGCTTTGGGAATGGGTCGGTTTGGTGCCGGCACTGAGGCCGAGCTTGGCGCCAATAGCGAGGAGCCGGTGGGCAAGATCGGCCAATTTCTGTTTCTGGCGGATCGTCCATTCGAGCCGGTCGCGGGCAACTGTTCGGGCGACGTTGACGATATGCACGCCGCGGGCTTCCGCGAAGCGCAACGCTTGGCGATAGAAGGTCGCCTTCTCGTAATCGAGCGTGGTTTCCTTGGCGTTCGTTCGCGACAGGATCTTGATCAGGCCGCCAGCGAAAGCGAAGGATCGGGTGCCGTAATGGACGCGGAGATCCTCGCGATGACGGGTCATCGCCACATAAGTCAGATGTCGATCGAGGGAGAGGGACGCGAGCACCTTCACCCTGTCGACGGTGGCGCCCTGGCTCTTATGGATCGTGGTGGCATAGCCATGGTCAACGTTGTTGTAGAACCGTTGCTCGACGGCGACCTGCCGGCGGTGCGCGCCTTCGCCGATCTCCGCAACGATGCGGTTTTGCGCGGCTTCGACGACCTTGCCGAGCATGCCGTTCTTCACACCAAGCGAGCCTTCGTTCTTCAGGAAAACGATCTGATCGCCGGGCGCAAAAGTGCGATGTCCGTCTTCTGTCCGGAAAGCAAAACCTTCGCCAAGGATGCCACGCTCGACCAGCTCGGCGCGTGCCATGTCGTTGAGCATTCGCACGTCGCGCCGGAGATGGGCGAGGATCAATGTCGTCTTGGTCGGATCGTAATCACGGCTCCAATCGGCGATGAGGGTATCGACAGCCTCGTCCTTCAGACGCAAACCGATCATTCGACCCTGAGCGGTATAGGCATCGACCGCCTTGCCGACGTTGCCGCGAGCGAGATCGAGCGAAGCACCGCGCATCCATTGCTCGCGCTGGCGATAGATGGTTTCGAGCTCGGCATAGCCGATGCGATCGACAATCGCGCGGAACGCTGCGCCGGCTTCGATCGGCTGGAGCTGTTCCGGATCGCCAACCAGGACGAGCTTGGCGCCGGCCTTGGTCACCGTCTCAACCAGGAGCGCCATCTGCCGTGACGACACCATGCCGGCCTCGTCGAGAACGAAGACCGTCTTTGCGTCGAGCTGGTTTCGGCCTTCGTGCCACCGAAGTTCCCATGACGAAAGCGTGCGCGAGGCGATCCCTGCTTCCTTCTCCAGACCTTCTGCGGCCTTGCCGGCCAGAGCACCACCGACAACGCGATAGCCGGCCGCTTCCCACGCCTCGCGCGCGGCTTTCATCATCGTCGTCTTGCCAGCGCCGGCGCGGCCGATGACGGCTGCGATCCGCTCGGGTCCAGCAACGTGCTCGATCGCGGTCTTCTGCTCCTCCGACAAGCGCGAGTGGCGCGCGAACGTCGCCTCGAGCACGGCTTCCCGAACGCCATGCGAAGATCGCCCCGAAAGCCAGATCGCGCGGTTGGCCATCTCGGCTTCCAGCCGGATCAGCTCGCGCGTCGTGTACTTGGCAGGCACCCGTGTGCCGGTCGCAAACGAGATCCGCTCGCGCTCGAGACGGAGCGCTTCGGGGCTCTGCAGAACGCGGACCATCAGGCTCTGGAACAGGGCGGCGTCATCGATATAGCGATGCAGGACCTTTGCCACATCGCGCTCATCGAAGACGCTCTTCTCGCGGGTGATCAGGTCGAGGACGATCTCCGGACGGCGCTCAATCCGACGTGCGTTCTCGCTTCGCCGTGCCTCCTGCAGCTCGATCCGTTCGAGCTTTGGTGACCCTGCCGATGACTGTTTTTCCGCATGCTCCGCCTTGCGGTCGATGGCCGTTGCACCGACACCAATATGGATGGTCGGCTCCACTTCGATGCCTTGCTTTTCGAAGGATCGGCCATCGATGCGAATGTCGAGTCCGGCCATTGCCAGGTGCCGGTTCTGGCAGGCAAACCAGCCGTCGCGAAAGGCGTTGAAGTCCTCGAGGCTTCCCGCCCAAAGCTCGTAGACGATCTTGCCGGCGTCGTTGCGGATAGGATTGCCGTCCGGTCCAAGAACCGCGACCTTCTTGGCGCCGAACCCGTCCTCGGTGAGCGGCCTCAGTGTCGTCATCAGATGCACGTGCGGATTACCCGGCGCATCGTGATAGACCCAATCGGCCACCATGCCCTTGGCGGTGATGTGCCGTGCGACGAAATCCCGGACGAGTGCGATATTCTGCTCGGCCGTCAATTCGATCGGCAACGCAATGGTGACGTCCTTGGCGAGCTGGGCATCGGAGCGCTTCTCAAAATCCTCGACCTTGTTCCAGAAGGCTTCCGACGCGCTGGAGACCGAGCGATCGGCAACCATCGACCGCAACCATTCAGGTGCATCGGCTGGGATGACGAACTCCTCATGCAGAAGGCCCTGCTTGCGGGTGTAGTCGATCGTCCGCGCTTCCCGCTCGTATTGCATCTTGGCGCAGTGGCGATAGGCCGCCGACAGCACGGCGCTGCGGCCGGAGCCGCGGGCGACGACACTGACGGAGAAATGAGGAACGGCCACGGCGGTCTGAGCTCCGATTGCGAACAGATTCAACGGGTTCGTCGGGATTGGCAGCCCAGCCGGGCCCCAAGCAGAGCGTCGCGTCAGCGACGTATAATTGCGCCCTTGGAAGCCGCTCCTTCGGAACGGCCGGGATCATTCACCAAAGCATCGCCGTTGGCGATTGTAGGACTCACAGTAGTGCGTGCCGCACTCTGTTCGGAAAAACTGGCTTCGAAAGACAAGCTTTCTCAGCCAAGGAGCCGGACGGAATGAAAAAACCAACCTCGAAAATCCGCAACGAAATCGCCAAGCTGCAGGAACAGCTCAAGGCCGCGGAAACCCGCGACGCCGAGCGCATCGGCCGGATTGCCCTCAAGGCTGGCCTTGGAGACATCAAGATCGAGGAAGCCGAGCTTCAGGCGGCCTTCGAGAGCCTGGCGAAACGCTTTCGCGGGGATCAGGGGAATACGACCGGAGGAAAGAAGGGTGCCGGCGACGCCATCGGATCGACGTCGGCCTCGGTCCCATCTGGCGCGGCTCAGGGCAGCAGTGACGAGGCTTGAGCGAATGGCGAGGACGACGACATCTGACGCCCGCAAGAAGGACACACGGGAGAAGATCGAACTCGGCGGCCTGATCGTGAAGGCAGGCTTGCGGTATGAGAAGCGCGCGCTGCTGCTCGGGGCGTTGGTCGAACTCAGTCAGCGGCTGAAGTCCGACGAAGGTGAGCGGGCGCGGTTGATCGCAATCGGGGCGGAGGCCTTCGGCGATGACGGCGAATAGGATCACAGTCGCTGTCGCCCCGCTCGTGCTGATGGTTTTGGTCGTTATCGGCATGACCGGGATCGAGCAATGGCTGTCGACCTTCGGCAAGACCGATGCTGCAAGGTTGACGCTGGGCCGGGTCGGGATCGCCTTGCCCTATGTCACCGCCGCGGCGATCGGCGTGATCTACCTGTTCGCGAACGCCGGCTCTACGAGCGTTAAAGTGGCCGGCTGGGGCGCTCTGGCGGGAAGCGCGACAACGATGTTGGTCGCGACGGCGCGCGAGGCTGCTCGTCTCGCCGCATTCGCCGGGCAAGTGCCGGACGGCAAGTCCATTACCTCGTACCTTGATTATGCAACGATGGTCGGTGCGGCGGCGGCGTTGATGGCGGGATGTTTTGCGCTACGGGTCGCACTGATCGGCAATGCCGCCTTCGCACGCGCCGAGCCGAAGCGCATCCGGGGAAAAAGGGCGCTCCACGGTGAAGCCGACTGGATGAAGATGCAGGAAGCGGAAAAACTCTTTGCCGACACCGGCGGCATCGTCATCGGCGAGCGCTACCGGGTCGACAAGGACAGCACGGCGGCGCGCGCGTTCCGGGCCGATGACCCGGAGACCTGGGGCGCCGGCGGCAAGTCGCCGCTGCTGTGCTTCGACGGTTCGTTTGGATCCTCGCACGGGATCGTGTTCGCCGGATCGGGCGGCTTCAAGACGACGTCGGTGACAATCCCGACCGCCCTCAAATGGGGCGGCGGCCTTGTCGTGCTGGACCCTTCGAACGAAGTCGCGCCGATGATCCATGAGCATCGCAAAGGGGCGGCACGCTTCATCCGCATTCTCGATCCGAAAGAACCGGAAACCGGGTTCAACGCGCTTGACTGGATCGGTCGCTTCGGCGGGACGAAGGAGGAGGATATCGCGTCGGTCGCATCGTGGATCATGAGCGACAGCGGCGGCGCGCGTGGTGTCCGCGACGATTTCTTCCGGGCATCGGCGCTGCAGTTGTTGACCGCGCTGATTGCGGACGTCTGCCTATCCGGTCATACCGACCAGGAACACCAGACCTTGCGCCAGGTGCGTTCCAATTTGGCCGAGCCCGAACCGAAACTGCGCGAGCGGCTGCAGTCGATTTACGACAATTCGAATTCGGATTTCGTGAAGGAAAACGTCGCCGCCTTCGTCAACATGACACCGGAAACCTTCTCCGGCGTCTACGCCAATGCGGTCAAGGAAACGCACTGGCTGTCCTATCCGAACTACGCCGCACTCGTATCCGGTTCCACATTCTCGACCGACGCGCTTGCGGCCGGCGAAACCGATGTGTTCATCAACATCGACCTAAAGACATTGGAGACCCATGCCGGTCTTGCGCGTGTCATCATCGGCTCGTTCCTCAACGCGATCTACAATCGCGATGGCGAGGTAAAGGGCAGGGCGCTCTTCCTTCTCGATGAGGTCGCGCGGCTCGGTTACATGCGCATCCTCGAAACCGCGCGCGACGCCGGCCGCAAGTACGGGATCACGCTCACGATGATCTACCAGTCGATCGGCCAGATGCGCGAGACCTATGGCGGTCGCGACGCAGCGAGCAAATGGTTCGAGAGCGCAAGCTGGATTTCGTTCGCTGCGATCAACGATCCCGACACCGCCGACTACATCTCGAAGCGCTGCGGCATGACCACCGTCGAGATCGACCAGGTCAGCCGCAGTTCCCAATCCAGGGGATCGTCGCGAACGCGGTCGAAGCAGCTCGCAGCCAGACCGCTGATCCAGCCCCATGAAGTGCTGCGGATGCGTGCCGATGAGCAGATCGTGTTTACGGCCGGGAATGCGCCGCTCCGATGCGGCCGCGCGATCTGGTTCCGGCGTGAAGACATGAAGGCCTGCGTCGGAACGAACAGGTTTCACACGATTGGAAAGATGTCTGAAGCCCGCGTGATCCAGCCGGCGCGCAGTGCAACGAACAAGGCGGATCCAGGAGAATGAAGAGTATCGGAGAAATCAGCGTGCGCGACGCCCAACGGGCGGGATTTCGGGAATTCTCGTCGTGGGAGGGCGGGAAACAGCGCAGCCGCAGGAGCCTCAACTGAGTTACCCGAAGGGGAGGCGGGACCGACTGCGCCCCCGCACCTCGCACACTGCTTTATCGGCCGTACCAGGTTGTCGGTAAACCCGGACGAAACCATGGCCATCGTACCGTTCGGCGAAATGCATGGAGACTAAATTGGCGCAAAACAACGTGACGCCATTCCGGAGGCCCCGGAAGGCCGGCGGCGGCCGTCGGCAAGAAATACCCACTAAGCGGAAGCGACCTCGTGTCGCTTATCCTCGTCGTCGCGGAAGAACAATCGCGATCGTCGGGCTCGCGATCATTGCCGTCGCTGGATTCCTCTCAGCTTACGGCACAAGCAACCTCACGAGCCTCCTGGCTTTCGCCAACCCCTCGACAGCGGATTCACTGTCAGCTTCGTTTTCGATCTGCGGCGATAGCCGTCACATCAACTGTGTCGTCGACGGCGATACGTTCTGGTTCGAAGGCGAGAAAATCCGCATTGCCGATATCGACACACCTGAGTTGAACCCGCCGCGATGCGAGGCAGAACGGCTAAAAGGGGAGGCGGCGAAGGCGCGCCTCCTGGCCCTGCTTAACGCGGGGACGTTCTCGCTTTCGACCGGCGTCCGAGACGAGGACAAGTATGGGCGCAAGCTCCGTACGGTGACCCGCGCGGGACGCTCGCTCGGCAGCACACTCATCCATGAAGGCCTTGCAAGGTCCTGGGACGGTGAGAGACACGGATGGTGTAGTTGACGTTCGCGAGAGGATCGTCACCCGACTGGGCGGAGACCGCGTGCGGGCTCCCGTGAGCAAGGCGAATAGAGCCGTGCGCCGAAGGCGTCTCGCCCAAGCCCTTCACGACTCCAGCATCATCAACGATATGAATCGATCCCTGCCTATCGATTCATAAGTGTCGTTGGACGCAACCACCGGGATCGGCGATTCTGGTCCTATGATCTCTCAACCCTACCACCTCTATGTCGAACGCTCGGACGCCTCAAAGAACATGGCTCGCTACTATGCGATGTCGATCGAACCAAACCTGTTCGGCGATGTCTGCCTGCTTCGTAAGTGGGGCCGCATTGGAACCAGAGGACAGATGATGGTCCATCATTTCGGCCACGAAGAGGAAGCGGTCCGGCTGTTTCTCGATCTGCTGCGACAGAAACGAAGACGCGGTTATCGCCCGCGTGCGTCCATGCCCAGATGAAAAAGGCCCGCCGAAGCGGGCCTAGAAAAACCTCATCGGCGCTGGTTCCAGTCGGTTTCGAAGGACACCTCGATCTCGACGAAAAACGGGATCGGAGCCGGCGGCCGGTGGCCGCGAGGAATTGAGCGAGCTGTTGCATATATTCTCTCCTTTCGAACTGCGGTCATCCCGGGGATAGGTCGCGGACCGGAAAGGAGGGACGCACCTGAAAGGCCGAAACGACGTGAAGGACCTGACGCCGCCCGGTTGTGGCACGAAGAGGGTGCAACATCCCCAATGCAAATGACGGCAGGGTCGAAAGGAGAGGCGCAACCGATCGCAATCGCTGCGCTCGCAGGCCTCTTCCCCGTAAAGCCCTCGACGAGATTTGGGACGATGCCTGACGTTCGTCGATGCCTGTTCGCGCTTTTCTCTGATGAGCCGGAGGCGGCTCGCGTCTCTGACGCCGTTACCTCGGCCAGTCACCCGTTTACATCTCCCGTCGCCGTACTCGAAACCGCGAACGATGACTTGCCAGCCCGACAGAACCGAGCAGTCGGCGATCCAACACCAACCCGCAACGAACGCCACAAACTCATCGAAGACATCGGAATGGCACACCACCACTTCTCAGGGGCCGGCCGGAGTGGACGTCCCGCCCCACTCGTCCGGGAAGGAATCTCAGAGTGTGCTATCTGATCCGGCTGATCTCGGTGAGCGATTTGCGGCGCGCGATGAACTCGCGGAGGAGGGGAAGGAAGAACGCTTTGCTGAACCGCCCGATCGGAGGCTCCGGCTCGATGTAAAAGGAGCGGCCAACGATATCGGTGTTGAATTCATCGAAGATGATCCAGAGGCGCAGATCTGCATCGAGGCCGGCCCGCCGCTTCTCCATGGCCGGAATTTCAGCCGCGAAGCGAGCCTGCTCGGGCTGCTTGGTGGTGATCGGGAAAAACAGAACCAGGTCGCCGTCAGTTCGGGCAAGCCTCACGCCAACGGCGACTGGCCGATCCTTCCGCCCCTCTGTCTCCCCTTTTCGGGCTTACCGCACCCATAAATAGGGATAATAGATGACCGTCGCGGTCTGGATGTCATCATAGCTGCTCATCGGTTGGTCTCGTCGGTCCCCGCATAGGTGTCCACCGCCGCCTCGAATTCGTTGAGCAGCTCACTCGGCATGGTTTCGAGTGTGCCGACTGAACGGGCATCGGACTGCCGTATCAGCCGTTCGTAGTCATCGATGTTAAGAAGGACGAGGCGCGGCTTGTTGCGCTGGGTGATCGTGACCGGATGGCGCAACGCCTCGGCGATGATATCGCCGGACTTCCGGGAAAGATCGCTTGTCGAATAGGAACCACCGGTGCGGGGCATGTTGATCTCCAGATGACTTTGCAAGGGCACTATAGCATCAGAACCGATACATATCCAGCATTTACAGTATTGTTGTAAATGTTGTGTATATCAGCGGTTAAAGCCCCGCCCGCATCCGGGCGGGGCTGGCAGGCGCTTCAGTCGCGGTTTGGGCGGGACCAGATGAGCTGGAAGCCGTCTTCGCCTTCGACTTCCGTCAGCGTCGCGTAGATCGGAGCCGGGAAGCTCGGATCGTCGAGCTTGACCGAGAGATAGTCGCGGTCGCTCTCGTTGGAGCGCTTCTGCCAGGCGGCGCCCAGCTCGACGGCACCGGCGTAGATGCGAAAGTGCGGGCCCTTGTCGGAGGGATTTTCGATGCGGGCGATGCGAGCCTTGATGTTGAGGGCGAGGGTGCGGATCGAGCCGGTGAAGCCGTTTTCGGTGGACGTGAAGGTACCGATAGTTGCCATTTGTCATGTTCCTTTCGTTGTTCGGGCCGCGCCCTTCGCGGCCTCGATGGCTGTCGCAAAGACCGGGGACGATCGGACCGCACCTGAAGGGCCGGAATGAAATGGAGGGCGGCCGGGATGAACTTTGTTGTTCCGCGAGGAATGGTGGCGGAGCCGCCAAGGGAAGAAAGTTCTGCAGGGGCGTTGCGGGAGAACGATCGAGGCGAAGCCGTTCTCCGGTCAGACATGCCTCATCGAGCCCCCGAGAGGGAGCGCCGGCGACAATGAGGAGGAGGAGCATGGTGACTCTAGCACCGTGCGATCGCATCTGTTCAAACGGCTCATAGGTGAAACCGCGCCGGATGCCAGGTCGTTTGCCGCCAACATCTCCGATGGAGCTCCGCAGAGGCGCCAGTTGCATGGATCCATACGCGGTATATCGTTGCAGCGCGAATCGTTCTGCCCGAGAGGATCCACGCGCAAGCAGACAAAGCCGTTCACCGCCGAAATCAAGTCGTCCCGCAAGCCGAAATTCGGCCCACAGAAGAACTCGATCGGAAGAAGTTGGCCTTGCGAAGGGATAAAGACTGCAGATGAAGACCGAGCCGGTGGTGGAGTCGGCCACCGCCGTTGGCGACGCCAGTCCTGATTGCGGGACGCCGGGAGCTGCTTTAGCCTGTTTCAAGCCGCCTGCCGGTCTTGCTGCTCCGCCGGCTGAACATCATGAAAATAGGCAGCGGTACGCTGGGCATGCGCCGCGGCGTGGATGATCGCCCGCTTGTCTCCTGATAGGACGGTGAGCCAGGACTGAAGGTATGACACGTGATCCTGCCGCGGCTCGAGTTCCGGCGCGATGCCGAGGTCGGCGCATAGGAAGCAGCTGCCAAGCCGGCAACATATTCTGACAGTCAAGCAGTCAGCAGCGATTGAGCGAATTCCCCCAGGTAAACCGCTGCCAACAGCGTTGTTGAGCCGGCACAGCACGACAGCCTGTCGAAGGCCAGTGACGCGAGCTTGAAGCCCTCGACGGTCGTGAGCTATGGAAAAGATCGTCTCCGCGATATCGTTGACGGTAAGGCCCTGTCGGATCGCCAGCGTCGCGGTCTGGATGCTGTCGGCGCCTTCCGGCGCGAGGATGTGGGCGCCGAGCAGACGACCGCTGCCAGCGTCGGTGGCAAGCTTGATGAGGCCGCGGGTGTCGCGGGCCGCAAGCGCACGGGGCGCCTGGTCGAGAGGCGGCACTCGCCGCCGTCTCGGTCAACCCGACGCTCGCCACCTGCGGATCGGTGAATACGATGGCCGGCATTGCGCTGTTGTCGTAACGCAGATTGTCGCCGTCGGGGGCGCTCTTCGCCGCGAGCTTGGCGCCGTAGGCGGCCGTGTAGACAAAGTGGTCGCGGCCGGTCGCCGGCGGCATAGATGCCGGCCGTGGTCGTACGCATGCGTCGTCGACGCGATGCCGCCTGTCGGCGAGATGGCGATGCCGTGTTCGGCAAGGTCAAGGCCTTCGATGTTGGGCGTGCGGTGGGTTGTGATCAGCACCTGATCCGCTTCGATCGCACCATCCTGGCCATCACGCGTGATGGTTAACAAGACGCCGTCCTCGGTCTTGCGGATCGCGCGGTGGGCAATGCCGGAGACGACGGTGATCTCCTCGTCCTCGAAATACCCCGTCAGCGTCGCGCCGATTTCCGGTTCGGCCTGGGGCACCAGGCGCGACCGACAGACGAGCGTCACCTTGACTCCGGCGCGAGCAAATAACTGGACGAGTTCGCCGCCGATATAGCCACCGCCGATGACGAGCAGCGAGCGCGGCAGTTCCTCGAGGTCGACGCCGTGGTCCTCGTCAGATACGGCACAGTGTGGATGCCCGGGATGGCGGGTAGGGGCCGGCCGCGCACCGGTGGCGATGATGATCTTGCCGGCAGGAATGCGCGTGCGGTTCACCTCGACACCGCCGTCGGTGAGGCGCGCCGGCTCGTTGCGATAAGCGATGCCGTTGTAGGCGGGCAGCAGCTCGACATACTTGGCCTGGCGCAGCGCGGAGACGAGCGCATCCTCCTGGGCGAATGGTTCCGCGCCAGTCGCTCAGTTCGGCCTGCGCCGTATGCCGCGAGCGGACCGCCGCGCGCGCATTGTGCAGGGGTCTCGGCGGCGCGGATCAGCGTCTTCGGCGGCACGCAGCCGACATTGACGCAGGTGTCCCCGATGGTGCCGCTGCCGCCGCGCGCGACCTGGGCACCCTGATCTACGGCCGTGATCGCGGCCGAGCCGGCGCCAATCACCACGACGTTGTGGGCGCCTCCCATTGCCACCCTTGGCGCGGAGAGGGCGGCTGGCTCCCGTCGTGCTCTTCGGCGCCGTGATCGAGACCGGCGAGGCTCGGCCCGAACAGCGCGCGCCCGGCCTCCAGTCCTTCCGCGATCGTCTGCCGAAACCGGGGCTGCTCGGCGGAACGTGCGCTGCGCCAGGCGGAGAGATGTTCGTCCAAGCAGAAAAAGGCGGTGGTGCGCAGGCGAGCTCGCGGCGATTGCGATTCGCGATCGGTCATGGTCCGAGCGCATCCACCGCGCACATGGCGTTGAGCACGCGTCCATCCAGTGTCACCCGATGGCCGGTCTCGCCGTCGGTGAAGGGATGGCACCGACGATCCGATCACCATCGAGAACGACGAGGTCGCGCCGGCGCAGGTCTGCGAGCAGAGGCCGGATGGCCGTCTCGCTGAGTTCCGCATGCCCCCCCAGCGCGCTCCTCATCGGGGCGCGTCCGTCTTCGGCATAGAGCCGGAGCAGCGCGACGCGCACGCGACCCGCGGCGGGATCATAACCGCGCCAGCGATTGAGCACATGGTCGGAGCCGACCATGGCCTTGAGGGCATCGGGGACCGCCGGCGATGTGACTACCGAGCAGTCGGGAAACGTCACGCCCGGCCGCACGGCAAAGCCCGGCGGCGTCGCCGGCGTGGAAATGACAGCCTTGCCGAGGGCCGGGGTGACAGGTATGCAGCGGGCCGAGCTTGCCCGGCGGACGGCCTGCAATCTGAGACGGTGTGCTATTCTGAGAAGGTCGGCCTTTTGCTCGAGCCACCGCGGACGGCGAGCGGCTATCGCAGCTACGACAGCACGCACGAGCGGCGTCTCCGCTTCGTCTTGCGGGCGAGCTCGGCTTATCGCTGGAAGAAATCCGCAAGCTCTTGCGTCTCGTTGACGAGCGTGACCGGCGCTGCGCCGAAGCACGAGACGTCGCCGCCATCCACCTTGCGGACGCCAGGGCGAAGATCGCCGACCTGAAGCGCATGGAACGGGTGCTCAAGGACGTCGTTGCCCAGTGCGGCGACCGCACGCTCCCGGAATTCCGCTGATCGAGACGCTGTTCAAGGAGCGAACTGTGACTGGACGAGTTGCGTGGGCGCCTATGCGGCGCCCCGAACCTCGTGTTGGCGAGCGCCGGCCTGCTGCGCGTGCATCCAGTCGGCGATCTGCTGCGCCTTGCTCGCAGCGGTGAAGATGGCGCGCTTGTCAGAGCGCAGCACCTCGAGCCAGGAGGCGATGTAGCGGGCATGGTCGGGCCGCGGTTCGACGCTGAGGCTGAGGTCGGCGCAGATCATCGCGCTCAAGAGCTCGACCGTGCATTCCTCCATCGCATAGGTGGCGGAGCCGAAGCGTCCGGAGAGATCGCGGTCGAGGCGGTGGCTGGCGCCGGAGGCGTGGCCGCATTCGTGAAGCAGCACGGTATAATAGGCGATGGCGTCACGGAAGCAGGCGAACTCGGGCATCTGCACGTGATCGGTGGACGGACGGTAGTAGGCCTGCGAGCCGCCGTGCCGGATCTCGATGCCGAGGGCGCTGCAGAAGCGTTCGGCCCGCTCGATTCGCTCGGCCTCGGGCAGCACCGGCATTGCGGGCGGCGTGTAGCCGTCGACCTGCGCGCAGTTGAACACCGTATAGCCGCGGGCGAACATGTGCCGGCCGGGCTCGTCGCTATCCGCGTCGCCGTCCTGGTCGTCTGCTTCGCCGTGGCGATCGGCGACCTTCCAGAACACGACCAGGTGACCGCGTTCGCCCTTGCGGACTTGGGCGCCAAGCGCCTGCCATTGGCGATAAGTGCCCCAGATACCGGCGGGATAGCCGGCCGCGTGCGCCGCGGCCCAGAGCGCGATGACGTTGACGCCGCGATAAGCCTTGCTTGAGGCGATGTTGATGGGCGTGGTGATGGGCGATCCGTCGTGATGCCAGGGCATCCGGTACTCGCCGGCCTCCGCCTCGATGGCGGCGATGATCTGGCTGGTGACGCGCTCGTAGACATCAGTCGGGGTCTGGGGGGTGCGATCTGTGGTCATTGCTGCCTCCTTAACTCGCCCTCTCCGTCGAGGGCGAGGCGGCAGGGGCAGACGCGGGAGGCCGGCCCGTCACACCCTGTTCTCGGCGGTGGTGCGGAACAGGGTTGATGGGCTGGCAGCGTTTGCCACACCCGAGCCCTGCCTCGACGGGCGAGCTGAAGAAGGCGCAGACCATGATCAGCGCGCGCGGGACGGATGGATGATGCGCGGCTCTCGGCCGGCGTTGTCTCGCCGCTAGCGCTGCAAGGCGACAACCCTGGCGTCAACAGATCTGGCCAGCTCCTGCCGCAGCCCCTCGGTGCCCGCATCCCGCTCGGCGGTCGAAGCCTGCCACGGCCCGCTTAGCATCAGGAGCCAGACGCGGTCCGAACCTCGTCTATGCTGATCAGGACCGCCGTCATTCGCTCGAGGTCTTGCTGCAGGGTACTGCGCTGCAGATGGGACAGCCGCTTCTCCTTCAACAGGCTCCTGGCTTCTTGCGCTGAACGAGCCTAGGCGGGCCGATGTCTTGCGGTGATGCAGGCATTGGGCCAAAGGGTCGGCTGGCAAAGCGCTATCAGCGGGCCTTTGGCATCAGTTGCCTGCTTCAGGCAGGCGGCAGTGCCGGGATCGAAGAAGCAGTCGGCCAGCACCCCGACATGCAATGTTCGCGTGAGGCTCGCCAGCATTGTGGAGCCGGGAAGGATCCGCAATTATCGCCGGATGCGGCCGAGTTCTGCCGATATGCCGTCGAGCGTCTCGGTATGCGCGTTGCGGCGGGTCCGGACAGCGTCGCGCCGGCCCGACGCTCATCGAAATAAGTCAACAGATCATCGAGCTCGCCGAGGCTGTGCTGGTTCTCGACCTCCGCGCGGAAGCCGAATTGGCTGGAGCCGGCATAGCCTAGAAGGCGGCAACGGAAGCATGTTTATACTGAATCATGTCGGCGATTGTGCCGAAGGGCCAGTTGGCAATGTGCCATGCGATCGTGCGTCTGAACTGCCTCGTCGTGATCCGCTAGGGCCGATCACCGGGTCCGTCCGGAATTGCCAGTGTGTCCGGTGTGCCGAACAGGTCGTTGAGATGGTCGCGGAAGCGGTTGAGCTGACGAAGGATCTCGGCTGAGAGGTGATCCTTGCACACGGGCCTTGCGATAAGCACCGGCCAGAGCGACGTGAGGCCATGGGCAGATGCCACCCGAAATGACCGGCGCTCGAGAACCTCGACAGCCTTGGCTACAAGCTCGATCGTAATTCCCTCAGCCGGCTCACCTTGGTCTGACCAACCCCTCTAGGCGACCGATCGAACGCGATGACGCATGATCATCCCATCTTCACTGCGCGTGACGGAAAGACACCCGCGCTGCATTGCCTGCACCTCCCCAATCGCGCATCCCGTTCAGATAGGCGCAGAGGGTATGGGCTGCCGACTGCCCATCGCGTAGCATACCCCTGCCGCGCTGCCGTCCGGATGATCGAGGCAGAGCGTTCCCAACGCAAAGTAACGCCACGCGCCCGAGCCTGGGACGGGGCTTCTGCACGACAGCCAGCGCTCTGCGGTCGTGACGATAGGCGCCTCAGGTTGGAGTGGTTTGCGCCAGGTAAGTAGTGACGGCTGATAGCCGACGAGCGTAGCGATCCGCTCAAGTCCTTCGATAAACCCGACGCCGTCGACGGGTGACGAGCGAAAAGACGTCGCCCTTGCCGTCGCTGAGCGGGTCGACCCAGCCACCGCCCTCGTGAGTCACAATGACGATTTCGGAGCCGCGCGGAACTTTACCGCCCGGCGGGTGCTTTCCCTGACATCGATGGCAAGCCCACGTCTCCAGCACTGCCGAACGGCTGACCGCTGTCGCAACTGCTCGACATCTTCCCTTTTCATGGTTGCTTCCGATCCGGACCGCCGCGAAGAGCAAAGGGCGTGGCTGCGCAATTGTCGGATTCAAAAATGCATGAGGCCCCGAAGACGTGACCGAAATCATGAGGGGTTGGAAGGCGTGTGAAAGATCGTGCGGCATTTGAAGAGGTTCCATCGGGAGCGGGTCCTGCTCAATGGCTCCTCAAAAGGCCGGGAGCCGGGCGCGATCAGCCCCAGCCGGCTAGTTGACCCTCCAAGGATCGATTAAGGAAGATACGGAGCCGCGCAATACGCCATCACAAGAGAGCGGGATTGACCGGCACCTCCAAGCATGAAGTTTGCGCTACATCCCCCATCACGATGGGGAAACCACGTCGACTCGAGGTGGGATTTTATTTGCAGGTTGAGAGGTTGGCCTTCATGAGCGCTTCATCTATCGATTTTGCTCCAAGTGCCGCGAGCGCACGAGCAAGGCTTTGTTCGACTTCAGGGATACATCTTCCCTGAATCAGCGCGATCTCGGCGACAGATCTATCTTCGGACACCCACCGAAGGCACGATTTTTCGTCGGGTGAGAGCATGGTTTCCCAATTCAACCGCCAGATTGTGCACTCGCACTACGGACCATCGGCCTCGGAAACCGTAACAAGAGCATCGCCAGCGAAAGGATGGCCAACGGGTGGCAATCTACTCCTAGGGACTTCTTGATGAGGGATGGCGAGCGCAGTGAAGCCCGATGCCTCCCCTCCTGCTCCTTATCCCAAGTGGAGCTCAGTTCGAGTTCGGGCCTGAGTTGCAGGAAATGCGCGTTGGCTTCTGGGAGCAAGCCGTTTCCTTGAAAGGATGCTCCCTGCCGCCTGCGCAGGGTGATCTGAAGCCATACGTCGCGCCGGCTGCCACAGCGCGCGCGTCCCCCGCCTTGAGCACAGTAGATGGCCGGCGCGCCGGCCCTCGCCGGATATGCCGCGGCAATCGCGATAGCCGCGGAAATGCAAGGACGAGTGACAGTTTCATGAGCTTCTCCCAGGGTTGAAGATTCACTCCTCTTACGTGGGCCTGTGTGCCACTTATTTACATTGCGCAAATTAATCCACATTGCAACAGATTGTTCGAACCTTTTGTCCGAAGCCGGACAAGAATGTTGATGGCAGGCCAGGGATTTCGCTGGCGGCCGGCGCCGACAGTGGTGCGGCCAAGGGGGCGCGCCAATCCGGCACGCAACTTGCTCGGAGGATTTTGTTGACAGCGGACGGCAGCGGCACATCTTCGGTGGATTGGCAGACGTTCGTGATGAGAGCGCTTCGCGCACCGCCTATGACAGGCGTATCACATTATTTTTATCGGGGATTGAACATGCGAGTAACATTGATTTCTACGTCGATTTTTTTCTTGTGTTGTTCGTCGAATGTCAGGGCAGAGGCGGTGCTTCCAGTGAACCCTTCATCATATCTGGTCGGCGCCATCACGAGAAACATGTTTAGATTGCCAAAACCTGACCAGGACTTGGTTCTACTATCCGCGCATCGCGGATCTTGGGAGGTATATCCCGAGAACTCAGCCTACGCCTTGCAAGATGCCTGGAATTCACAGATTGAAATCGTGGAGGTCGATGCCCGCTTTACTGCCGACAAAGAAGTCATTCTATCTCACGATTACACGCTTGAACGGGAGTCTACTGGAACCGGCTTGTTGTACAATCAGAACTATTCGCAAGTGCAGCTAGCCGATCTACGCGACCGCCATGGGCGCGTGTTCAAGGACTCGCAAGGGCGCAAGGCCAAGTTCCTGACGTTTTCCGCGGCGCTTGATCTGCTCGCCCAATACGTCACCGATGATGGGCATGGTTATGTGATGATCGTCGATGTGAAAGGGGCGGTGGATGATCAGGATCCCACTGATCCCATCGAACTCACGCAGCGTTGCCTTGACATCCTCGCGGCCAAAAAGAACCGCCAGTTGAGCAAGGCTGTGGTATTCAAGCTGAAAGCCAAGGATGCGGTGGATATTGGCACGTTTCTGAATCGGACCACCTACGATCCCAATGTCATAGGCGGGTTGATTATAGTTGAAAACCCGGACGACAAGAACGTTAAGGATTCCAACGATGATCCTCACCAGGATACGATCTACGATCAGTGGAATGTCGCGCCGTTCCCCGTTCAGTTTGAAATGAACCAATTCTACAAGGGTGACGGTCTTCAGGCGTATCTCAACTATATCGATCAAAAGCAGGGCTTCGCCACCTATCATGAAAGTAACTATTATCCGGAGGGCGTCGCCAACAGCGCGGGAAAATGTTGCTTCGAGCACGACACAGATCCAACATCGGCCGCTCCCGGAGGTATCGTGCCGGACTATCGCGGCGATCCGGAAATGGCGATCGTCAATCGTACGAATTTGATCACCACCGATTGGCCCGATGTGGTTGCCGACATGCTGCGCCAGTTAGGGCACCGCAACACCAGCAATCTGAGCCGCTAAGGTAAGACCTACCGCCTAAGGAGGAGTCTTCCAATGAAAACTGGAACAACAATCGCTCTACCATTCTCTATCATGGCGTGTTTTGTTGCTGGTGCAAGCCAAGCTGGTGCATGCGTCAATCAGGCTGACTGCTTGAAGAGCGCGTCGGTAAAAGTGTCTCAGACACTCACCCCCAAGGTCGTGCCTGTTTTCGGTAACTATCCAAAGCTATACATACACGACTCTGCGGCGAAGGCGGATTATCCAGTGCCTGATAACACGAAGCAGGCATTTGACTTCTATACGGATAAGACTTCATTTAACTTTCCGCCGAGCTCGTCAATCGAGACAAGGGAGATCGCATCGATCAGCCCGGCCACGGGTTTTACGATCCTTCTGGTCGAAAAGACCCGCGATAATACCGTTCCCAATGGCGGTAGCACGCTGTCGCTATTGAGTTCCGATTCCAACGGCGCTTACTTGTCATTCGCTTTGGGCGCCCAGCCCAGCTTAAGTGGGCAAAAGTGGTCTTTCGCCAAAAGTTTGCTTCAAGGCAATATGGCGCAAACCGCATATTGGCAGAAGCCGTGGGATATGAATCTCCTGGGACCAACAGGCGACTTCTCCGGAACCGAGTGGATCTATTATACCTTCACTCCAGACGGAAAGGTTCGCATTGACCGTTTCGCGCCGTATATCTATTTTCTGGCGTTTACCGCTTACCAGTGGGATGAGGCCGTGCTTGACGGTGGCTTCCCGCATTTTCCCTTCGACACTGGTACGCCGACCGACCGGCCGAAGTCCGTCACTTTCGGATCGGTCGGGCCATGGCTTATTGGCGCTGCTGGTGCGCCCGGACAAACCCCGCCGACGCCCGAGCCGATAGAGGCATTGCCCGGATTCGAGGGAGCGACGATATTCTCAGCGCCCTTGTCGATGAAGGAAGTTGTAGCTTACCAGAACTCTCTGAAGGGAAGTTATTTTCTAGACGTGAACATGCTGCCCTGCAATAGCGGCCAGTATCTATCCGGCCGAATTAGTACTCCCTGCGGTACAGGTAGTCCTGGCAATCCGCCACCGAACATGAACTCTATCGCTCAGGACAGGATCAGCACCAATATCAATCGCTAGGTCGTAGGCAAGCAAGACTTTGGCCTCGCCTCAACAACAGTTGAAAAGATCTTCAAGGCGAGAAGATCAATCAGCGACGAGCAAACTTCAGGCCAGGCCGCACAAGCTCATCGATGATCTCCCCGATCACTCAGGCGTTGCCCGTCGGATGCTCGACCAGTTGCTAAGCTGAGAACGCGGTGAACTAATTATAAGGCTCCCCAACGTGAACACAATGCAGCTTACGGCGGGCGGATCTATTATGGGGCCGGTTGCGGTATCTCGCGCTAAACATAGATGGGAAAACCAGTCACCGACTGATCCGAAACCACCCGCCCCAGTTCCGGACCACGGCACCAGCGCTCAGTGTAAGGTGCCCGAACTGTCGCCAACGTGGCGATTCAGGGTCAGGTAAGAACCCGCATACGAAATCCCCCGTATCTGCGCCGATATCGCGTTTGTGTACTGTAGGGAAACCGGTGCTGCGGCGCCCTGATAGTCCACCACCAGACCACTGCGTCACGGATCAGCATCTTGGCGGGTAGTCTATGAGAGAAGGGTCGTGCAATAGAGCACCATGTTCCAGGCGGTCCGAGAGTCCGCATCATCGAGGAGAGCCATTCAGAGATCTGTGCGCGGGTAGGTCTTCCGATTGAATTTGCTGTGATTTTCTCCGGATGGAAGGAAAAGGTTCGGTTGCGGGCATCGCCACGTCCGCCTTGAGAAGGCGGCCGATTGGATGGCGTGTTGTTTCGTGTGCTATCCGGCGGCAACGATCTTCAAACTTGGTTTGATGTTGTAGGCGATGGCGGTGAGGCGGATCTGCATGGCGGCCTTGGCAAGCCCGCGCTATCGCATGCGTCGAAGACCATAGCTTCGCTTCCAGGTGCCGAAGATCTTCTCGATCCGGCCACGAGTGCGATGGATCGGCTGGTTCCAGGCATCGAGACGTGCCAGGGTTTCGGCTTCGTCGCGCCCCCACATGGCGGTAGTGATGACGCGCGGCGTGCCACCTTTGGCGCGCACCGCATCACCGAAATGGCTGCCTCAACGAGGAGCCGCACAGCGATGATGCGCGCAAGTTAATCGGGCGGGGTAGCGCTCACCCGGACCCCCCGGAGCCGCGCCAAGCTCGCTGGAGCAAGCTATGCTACATTAGCAATGTCCAATACCGGAGCTATGTGGACGGGTTCTTAATTCCTAGCGTGGGGATTGTCTCTCGGCATCTACATTGCTTGGGTGATGGATGAGCCGAACGTCATTGGGGCCCCCCGGCCCCAAGAGGGCGGTGTAACGGTCGCCGCGAATGTCGTAGTTTATTGCCGGCTGCGCCTCGTTCGGCACGTGGCCCCAGCGGCGGAGCTTCGAGAGCATCGTGTCCGGGGCTGGTTGGTCGCCGTGCGAAAAATTCTCAGGAACGGCGAACGATGCAGCATAAATCTCGCGGGGCGCGGGGGACGTCCTCTCAGCCCTGGAGGACGCCGGAGCGGCTTGCTCCATCGGCCGTCCAAGCAGAGCTGAGGCTCTATTCGTTCGTTGCGCGCTGGGCTGCGGAACGTTTTCCAGTCGAAATCCCAGAGGAATGGCAGCGCCTGGCGGATTGAGTGGGGTGCTTCGCCTCATCGTTGCCGCGGGCACAAACAGCGCCGTGTAGCGGTCATTGTGAACGATAAAACTGTTGGGTCGGCTGTCCTGGCTCGGCGGGACGTTGCTACGGTCAAGCGCAGCGGACGCGTGCTGGCCGCCCTGCCGGAAATTGAAGGGAAGAACGACCGATTCTGAATCCAGCCCTTGGTGATGACCCTCGGTTGGCTCGAGAGACGCCGATGGGCCGGCGTTTCCCGCCATCGCCCACAGCAGATCCTGATCGTAGCCTTCCGCAGGAAGGACGAGCCGATCGCTGGTCTGAAACGGTGCGCCGGCGTCTTCCATCAGCTCGCGAACGGCTGAACTACCGGGCTCGCTCACCTGGCGCCCGATGGCATCCCCTCCCGTATGGCTTAGTGTTCTCTGCCTCTTCGCAGACGTCAACTCCCCGGTGTAATCCTCACCCATGAGTACCTCGTGACTTGAAGAGTGAGCGCTCCTGGTCAGCTCGTTCGGAGCCGGTTGGTAGCCGTCGCTCCAGTTGAACTGGCGAACGGCTTTTCCGCGATCCGGTCCCTGGTGATCGCGCGCGGTTGGGAGAGACGATGTTAGGGTGGGTTCGCCCATCATCCCTCGCAGCGGGTCCTGATCGTGACCTTCCGCAGGCAGCTCTATCGGCCAAGTCCAAGCTTCCCGCGGCGCGCTGTGCTGGGCAGCGGTGTCCCCGAGGTGTCTGGTGACGGCGTCTTCGGAAAGAGGACCGTGGGCCCCCTGGTGCCCAAGTTCCAAAGCCTCGATGAGGCTACGCTCTTCCTCAGACAGAGGAAGATAGTAGCGATCTGAAGAAGCAGGAAATTCTGCAACGGCAGGGGCATCAAGCTGCGGCAGTTCATCCAAGTACGGCTCAAACTCCGCTTGCTGCTGCTGCTGTTGTGGTTGTGACACTGCGGCGTGGTCACGGTCGAATGGGTTGATGCTGTTAAATGGGTCCATGTCAACTCCCCGGGGATTGAGTCGGTTCGCAATGCCGAGCCGATAGTGGCGCTCTCTCTCGTTCTATTGGGATCAGCTGTCGACAAGCTGACGCGCTTAGGGATTGCGATCTCAGATCAGTCATTTCGCCGCTCTTGACCGCGACTCGTGACGGGACCGAGCAGGCGGCATGGCTTTTCCCGTTCGGGACGAGCACAATGGCGTCGGCACTCTGACGCCGCGACCATCTCGGCAACTGATTGGGTCTCTTCAGTCAACCCGCACGCTTCGAGGCCACCTCGATCAGCTTGCACCATCAATTTTACGGCTTGTGGCGGCAACGCTTCCTTGGCTCGCACGCTCGGTTGCCGCACCACGGCGGATGCTCTCGATCGGATTGTAGTTCTCAGCTGGCTCTGGTGCTCGGCAGGAAAGCCATAGACAGCCAATAGGGCGATCCTTGTCCGGCAATAACGTCACGCGCATGTTTGGCAGGATACTCGGCGAAGGTATTGAGTGCATGCTCCGCGACCGCCCGCTTACTCAACCTCATAGGTCGACGAAAGTCCTTCGGCGCCGACATCTGGTTCCAGTCCAGCATAGATTGCAACGCCGATGGTGTAGAGCAGAACGGCGACTCGACCAGCGGTCGCCACCGTTGCGGGCAGATGCAAGACCCCGCTTGCCAAACCGCAACGAAATCACCTCATTTGTTCTTTCTGGCAACGGACCAAAACGGACCCAAGACGCGCATCGACCTGTACTGTGGGAATTTCGAACTGCCCACGAGGGCGAAGATATGTTTTGCAGATACCGATCGCATCAGCTTTGGCCGCCCTTCTCAGATGCTGCGGGCTGGGAGGCAATGACGGCCACTTTCCCATTTGCCTCGAAGAGAATGGACGAAGGCGCTCTTGCCGCGCGGCACAAGATGTGTCCGGCGGCGCAATCCCAAAGATTGGTGCCGTGCTCGACATAGCCGGCGAGCCGACCCGACGCGACCATCGCAAGCGCAGCCGCACAGCTTCCGAGGCAGACAATGTGAAGACCTTGTGCCTCGAGCGCCGCCTCGACTTGGAGCCGGTGGGCAATCGGCCACACCCGGTTCCGGCCGATGCCAAAGGCGATTGGCTGCGTCCCAGAGACTGGTGGGACAGTCCCGGTCCCATGGAGTGGACCATCGATCCTCGCCCAGAGCAGAACATCCAGTGCCGGCAGCGCAACAGCACCGAGGACCGGGTCATTGTCGCGGACATAAGCGATCGAGACGGCCCAGAACGGGATGCCGGACAAGAAATTCGCCGTCCCATCGACGGGATCGATGAGCCAGTAGTGATCCTGGGCGTCACCCAGTTCTTCCTCGCCGACGATAGCGTCGCCTGGGAACTGTGCCTTTATTAACCTGCGGGCGAGACTTTCGGCCTCCCGGTCGATGGCGCTGACATAGTTGGCCTCGCCCTTGGTTTCGATGGCGACCTGCGAAAGATTGTGAAACCGCGTCAGCGCGAAGGCGCCGACCTTGTCAGCGACATCCCGGAGCAGATCCAGTCGAGTTTCGAGATCGTTTGTCACTTTGCCGCCCGATCTCTCGCCGAAGCGATCATCTCTTCAAGCCGGCGAGCGATTGAGTGAGCCCGTTGATAGTATGAGGCTTCTGCCAAGACATATCGGTCCATTGGCGTCTCGAAATTCAACGGCGTAGCGTATTCGGTTGCCGCAATGGCTTTCGTGATCGCGTCCCAGTCCAGCCTGCCGTCGAATGGCAGCAGATGGTCGTCCTTTGCGCCGAAATTGTCGTGTATATGCGTGGCGATGAGCCGGCTGCCATGATGCTCCAGCACCGACAGCTTGCCCGGCTCGATCAGCTCCCAGTGGCCGCTGTCGTAGCAGAGTCCCACGAAATCGGAACTGTAGCGGTCGAACAGGCGGGCATAGAGTTTGAGGTAGTTTTCGGCACTGGCCTTGACCAGCGTCTCGACCGCGATCTGCACCTTGCATTCGATGCAATGGGCCTCGACATCGTCGAACGACCGAAACAGCGGCTCAAAGAAGGACTGCTCGGCTTCGCTGCTACGGAACGTGTCGTCGGTGATGTCGATATGGAGCACGACGTTCGGGGCGCCGAGGGCGGCTGCGAGGTCGAGGCGGTTCTTCAGGAGTTCCACCCCGCTTTGACGCTGCCACTCGTGTCGGGACAGGATGTTTTTGCGCGTCTCCTGGGCAAATGGGGCCGGCCCGGCACGAGCGAGCTCGCTCACGGGATTTACGCCGTTGCTGGCATGAACTGAATGCGTCTTCAGGCCCGCCTCCGCCACGATGCGGCGGGTGAATTCGATTTCGGCTTCGGCAAGAACATACGAGCTGCCGGAATCGGGGTTCCAGTTGATATGTGTAAAGCCGGCCTCGCGGATCAAGTCGAGCGAGTGGCGGATGCCCTCGTCGTACCAGCGTTCATGCTTTGGCCAGTGCCAGACGGTAATGCAAGTATCCATTTTTCACGTCCATTCAGAGGTTGTTCGATTGCGGAGTGCGGCCGAAGCTCAGGCGCTCGGCTATGAGAATGACTGCCAGCGAGAAGGCCATGATCAGGGTCACGTAGACTAGGCTGATCGCGGCCTGATCGGGATCGGCCGACACCGCGCCATCGACGATGGCGATCGGTAGGGGCATGTTGTTGACATTGTAAAGGAAGGCCGAGAGCGGATATTCGGCCAGCAGATTGTTGAACTTCATGCTGGCGACCAGAACGGCGGTCGGCGCGACAAGAGGCAGGACGACGCGACGGAACCGGTAAGGGCCGGCAGCACCCATCGCGCGAGCCGCTTCTTCATAGGCCGGATCGATGCCAATGAAGGCCGAGCGCATGAACCGGACCATGAGCGGCAGGCTGAAGATAGTGTAGCCGATCGGCAGGAGCCAGTAGCTGCCGAGCAGAACGGCATTGCCGACGAGCGGATTGGGCGCATCGAAGGCGGCGATCAAGCCGACGGCAAGCAGGATTGTCGGAATGATCCAGGGCAGAATGAAGCAGATGTCCAGGGCTCGCGGCAACCAGCCGCGCTTTCGCACCATGATCGGCACGGCGAAAAGGGTGATGGCGAGGCCCACAGCAACCGCGATCGAGCTCAACAGCATCGAATTGAAGAACGGGACAAAAGCCGCGCCACCACCCAGCACCCGAGCGTAGTTGGCCAGCGTGAAGGTGGCAGGCAGGACCTCAATGCCGATGCTCGAAGCCGGAGCGAAGGAGAACAGCACGATGAGTGCGAGCGGCACCAGGTAGATCGCTGCCAGCAAATAGGCGAGGGCGGTCACCACGAGCCTGGCGAGCGGATTGCGTATCGACCGCACCTGGATGCGAGTCGTCGTCTTTGCCCCAGCCGTGTAGGCGCCTTTGGCTTCGAAATATTGCGAGAGCAGTATCAGTCCCATGAGGACCAACCCCATTAACAGCGCCAGCAGCGCCGCCATATCCGGCCTTCGCAGGCCGTTGAGCGTCAGGACCATCTGGCTCAGCATGTGGAAATCCGGACCGCCCAGCACCTGCGGCGCCGCAAAGGAGCCCATCGCCGTGATCAGCGTGAGCAGCGTGACCGCGAGCACGGTCGGCGTGATCACCGGCAGCACGACGCGCCGCAGGATCGTCGCCTCCGACGCACCCATGCTGCGCGCCGCCTCGATCGTCGAATAGTCGACACGGCGCATGGCGGCGCGCAGGAACAGGAAGTGGAAGCTGGTCATCAGAAAGGTGTGGGCAAAAAGGACGCCCAACCAGCCGACAAACCAATCGCGCGGGATCAACGGGAAGAGCGCAGTCAGGGCGGCGGTGACGGCGCCGCTCGGCCCATAGGTGAAGTTGTAGCCGGCGGCCGCAACGACGCCGCCAAAGACCAGTGGCGTCGAGAATGCAAGTTTCAGAAGGCCATGGCCACGGACGCGGAAATATTCGAGTACCGCCACCTGGAACATGCCGATGATGGTGACGGTGACAGTGGTCGCCGCCGTCATCCAGAGCGTGTTCCAGAGCGCTGCGCGGACGCGGCGCGAGCCTGCGAGCTCGGAAATCGCGTCAAACATGGCCAGACCGCCGTGGCGGAACAGTGCGGCGTGCAAGGCGGCAACCATGGGAATGAGGAGGAAAGTCAGCACGGCCCAGGCGAGAGCCATCAAGCCGAACCAGTATAAAACGCGCTCGACACCGGCGGATCGGGTCATCGCCTCTCCTCCGGGAACGTATGCGCGGCGCCTGGGCGAATGCCGAGCGAGACGGTGCTGCCGAGCTCCGGAAACTGGTCGCCGATCAGCATCGCCGAAAGCGCATGGCCCTCGACCTCGAGATCGACGCGGCTATATGCTCCGAGGAATTCGACGTGGTTCACTCTCGCCGGAATTCCGGCGGCTGCCCCAAGGACCACATCTTCATGGCGCACGAAGCTGCGGCCTTTGACATCGCGCCCGAGGAGGCGCGCGGCCAGGGGCGGAGCAAGCTCGTTGGAGATGCCAATAAACTCGCAAATGAACGGCGTCGCCGGCTTGCGGTAGAGTGTGCGCCCGTCGCCGATCTGCTCGATCCTGCCGTGATTGAACACCACGATGGCGTCCGACATAGTCAGGGCGTCCTCCTGATCGTGCGTGACGAAGATGGCGGTAAAACCAAGTTCCGATTGAAGGCGCTTGATTTCCTTGCGCATCGAGGTGCGGACCTTAGCGTCGAGATTGGACAAGGGCTCGTCGAAGAGCAGAACGCGTGAGCCGGTAACGAGCGCGCGAGCAATGGCGACGCGCTGTTGCTGGCCGCCCGACATGCTCGCCGGCTTCTTGTCGAGCTGGTCGGTGATAGCGGCCATCGCCGCCACCTCGTGCACGCGCCTTGCAATCTCCTCTTGACGGTTCTTTGCCACGCGCAGCGCAAAGGCGATGTTTTCGAAGGCCGTCATTGTCGGAAACAGCGCGTAGTTTTGAAAGACGATGCCGACGTTGCGGCGCTCGGGGGGGAGGGCGGTAATCTCCAGCCCCTCGAGGACAATCCGCCCGCCTAAAGCGGGCAGCAACCCGGCAATGGTGCGCAGAACGGTTGATTTTCCGCTTCCCGACGGCCCAAGAAGCGAGACGAAGGCCCCATCTGCCACGTCGAGGTTCAGGTCACGGACAACAGTCATGCCAGGGAAGCCGACGTTGAGATTTTTGAGAGATAGAACGCTGTCAGCCATGGCGGGACCTCCAATCCATGTCAGATCCAACCGCCGGCTAGCGGATTTCCAACTCGATCTTCTGCAGCCACCGGTCGAGCTTTGGTGCGACGGCATCCCAGTCGATCGGCTGCGCCTTCACGAGCTTAGCGTTCTCCTGAACGATAGCCGGTGACTTTGCGAGCGCTTCCGGCAGGACGGGAGCCTGGCCGAATTTGGCGGCATAGGCGGCCATCACATCGGCCGATCCCCACCAGTCGACGAAGGCCTTGGCCTTGTCGAGTTGATCGGTACCGGCCATGATCGCCACACCTTCGGAAATCACCGGAGTTCCGCCATCGGTGTCGATCAACTGGACTTTCGCGCCGAGGTCATTGGCGCGCTTGAAGGCACCCCCAAGCCAGTTGAGGTCGATGCAGGCGCGGCCGGACTTGAAGGCTTCGAGCTGGGAATCCGCATCGTTGGCGACGATACCCCGTGCATAAAACCTGCTCAGGAAATCCCACCCCTTATCGGATACCTCGCCATTGGGGTCGAGGAAACGGACGAGGATGCCGGCAAGATACATGCGTGTCGTCTGGGCCGCCGTGGAGCCGATGACATACTTGCCGTCATATTCGTCCTTCGTCAGGTCCAGCCAGCTTTTCGGCACTTGTGCGTCGGACAGTCGGTCCGGGTAATAGGCAAGCACGATCGGCGTCTGCCAGAACTTGTGGACCAAGCCTTCCGCGTCCTTGTATTGCGCCGGAAGGTCCGTAGCCCAGGACGGAGAATAGGGCTGGAACAGACCTATCTTCTTGAGCAGGGCCATGGACGTGTCAACCATGCCGAGAACTACGTCCGCTTGCGGGTTGTTCTTCTCGGCGACCAGGCGATCGTAAAGCTCGCCGCCCCCCGCGTTCAATAAGTTGACGTCGTGGCCCGCGGCCTTGGCCCGTTCAGCAATCCATTGCCCGCGCTCACCGCCCTGCGGGCTGTAGATCGTCAGAGCGTCGGCCAGTGCTGGAACTACTGCTGTCACGAGAATGGCGGCGGACGCGAATGCAATTGAAAGCCTCATGGTGTTTCTCCCCTTTTAGCGATGAGTCCTCTTACCCGCGCTCTGCGTCATTTTAATTACATTGCGTAAGTTAATTTTGTTTGCAATAGCTTTCCTGATGCTGTGATAACGGAACCCTGATGGCTGCAACTCCGGAACTCTCGCTCAACGAACGACGGCTTGTCGAGCTGATCTTCAAGAACAAGGGAGTGGCTCGCGTCGAGTTGGCGCAGCTGTCCGGGATGACCGGCGCCACTGTCACGCGCTTGATTGCGAGCCTGCTGGATCTCGGTCTGATCACGGAGGAACCGGATCGAAGCGGTGCGCAGGGCCAACCCCGCCGGCTGTTGCAGCTCCAGGCGCGGCGGTTTTTTGCCGCCGGCGTCACTTTTTCCGTCACCCGCATGGAAGTGGTCGTCATCGATCTTAGCGGCTCGATTTTGGCCACGAGAAGTATGGAGGTACTAACCGGCAGGCCGGAGGAGGTAGCGGAAGCAGCCCAGACCGCCGTCGATAACATGCTTGCTGAGTTGTCGATTCTGAAGAGTGACGTGCTCGGCATTGGAGTTTCCGTCCCTGGAAACTTCGGCACTGCCTCAAACCTGTTGAAGGCGCATCCCTTCTTTCCGGCGTTCGAAGACGGTCGTGCAATCGAAGCATTCCAGAAGGCTTTCGATGTCCCTTGCCATGTCGAGAACGACGGGACTTCAGCGGCACTCGGAGAATATGTGTTCGCAAGTGAAAACGTCGTTCATGATCCCCTTTTCTTTCTCCACATCGGTCATGGCGTCGGCGGCGGCGCAGTAATCGACGGCAAACCGTATGGCGGTGCACATGGCAATGCCTGCTTGCCGGGTGTCCTCTATCCCTACGACCAGCCTCGGCCGTCCGGGCAAGACCTTCTGGCAAACCTGAAGAAGGCTGGTTTCCATCTTCGAGATTTCGAGGACATGGGCGCGATACCTCCGGCCGCTCACTCGACCGTGAGCGAATGGATCAGGCGCGCTGGCGCACAGCTTCGGCAAAGCGTCCGTATCGCAACAGCATTTTTCGATCCGGCTCGCATCGTCGTAGGTGGGCGGTTACCCGGCGATCTAAATGAAAGGCTTGTTGAAACGATCCTTTCGGTGCCGATTGAAGGACCATCGCGAGGTTTGCCGACTGCTCCGGTTTCCGTATCTCGACTTGGCGTTCACGCCAGCGCTGTTGGTGCCGGCTGCGTTCCGTTCTTCAGGGCATTTTTCACGGGTGCCGTCGCCAATAGTGGAAGCACCTACCTGAACGGTAGACGGCCTGTTCCTCGCACTCCCGCCACATAGTTAGCGTGCCGGGCGCGCAACGCCATCACAGCCCCAAGCCGTGCAACGGGCCCCGATAGGGTTTCATCGGCGCATTATGACCCTTCCGAAAATTGTCAGTTTATCGACAGCTAAGTCTTTTAGCGTGTTTGGCGGTTCTGGGATTGCAGCCGCGCTCCGTGATCGCCTGCATCATCATTAGTTTGATCACTATCCATTCTGAGGGACTACCGGCTCCTCAAAGCATCGCTCCGGCGCATTTCCTTCATATTGCTACCGAGGAGAGAAGATCATGAATGTAGAACGGGCCGGGCTTGGCGCAGGCACTCCTTTCGAGAATTCCGGATCAGAAAGCTCAGAACCAGGATCTCCGGCCGCGGCGCGATGGGTCGAAGCGTCGACGGAGGCGGAGGGGTCCGCCTCCTCCTCCTCGCAGGGGCAGGTCGTGGCAGCCCCAACCGCCGAAGAGCGGCCGGGCGAAGGCGGTCGGCAGGAGGCGGTGAGTCGAACGAGGGCTTGGCGGGAGGCGGGCGATGTCAATGAGCCGCTGGATCTGTCGTCCCTGTCCCTGGCTGCCTTGTCCGTCCCGCTCCTCCCTGGGCTCCGGCGCCTGAACGTCAACAATAACCAGCTAACGGATCTGCCCGACACACTTCCGACAACGCTTCGGGAGCTGGACGCCAGCGGCAATCGGCTGACCAGACTGCCAGACCTTCCTGCCGGGCTCCAGAGCCTGAACGTCGAAAACAACCAGCTGGCCAATCTCCCCGAGCCCCTCCCGGCAGCGCTCGAGTGGCTCGGTGCTGCCCACAACCAGCTAACCAGCCTGCCCGAGATGGTTCCCCCCGAGCTTATATGGCTGGGCGTCAGCAACAATCAGCTGACCAGCGTGCCCGAAAGCCTGCTGACGCAGTTAGGCCGCTGGTCCAGCGTTGATCTCGAAAATAATCCGATTCCGCATTGGGTACAAACAAACCTGGCGACAGCCATGCATGCCGGGGACTATGCCGGCCCGCAGATCTTTTTGCCTATGGGATCGGTGGAATTTGAACCGCGGCCCCTGCACGAGGTTGTCGCGGACTGGCTCGAGGGGGATTCGGAAACGGTGGCCGCTTGGCAGGGCTTCGCCGAAGAGCCAGGTGCCCAGGATTATGCGCACTTCCTCGACAGGCTCCGTACCACTGTGAACTATGGCAATGACGCGTTCCGGCAGGCGGTGGCCACAGATCTGCGGCAGGCAGTGGCCAGGCCGCAATTGCGCGCGCAGTATTTTGAACAGGCTTCTGGAGCGAGCGATAGCTGCGAGGATCGCATCACTTTGACCTGGAATGGAATGCAGACCGCACGTCTGAATGCTGATGTAGAGGATGGGGTCTATGACGGGTCACTCCACCAACTGCTCCAGCACGGGCGTGTCATGTTCCGTTTGGAGGCGCTGGACGGGATCGCGCGTGAGACGGTCAACTCGCTCCGCCATGCTGATCCCGACATCGACGAGATCGAGGTCTATCTTGCCTACCAGACACGGCTGCGCGACACCCTGGAGCTGCGGCACGTCGCCCCAGACATGCGCTTCTTGAATATCTCTCACGTTACCGAGGACGACATTGCCAGGGCCGCGAGGTTGGTGCGGGAACTGGAGGCGACGGGATTCAGGAACTATGTGGCAACGGGCTGGCAACCTTGGGAAAGAGTGGTGAAGCGCATCGCCCCCGAAAGTCATGCAGCGATGCAGGAGCAGCTCATCGATGCGATGGGAGAGGAGTTCGTCATCCGCCTGCATCAAAGGCTCGCCGAGCATGGCCTGGCAGGCGATGCCGATGCCGAGCGGGTGCTCGGAGCCGAGATCCGCAACGAGATCGCCCGCGAGATCAAAGGCGATTTAATGGACACGGTACTCCGGGATCGCGGTCTTGGGCTGTGAAGCGGCCGCTCATGCGAGGGCAGTCGCTGTTTCCCCTCGGCCGTCGCCGCGGTGATTGCGCGATCGGAGATGAGAATTATGGCTGCCTGGCAGCACGCCGCCAAGCAAACGGTGAATTGGTGCGCCTGGGAAGCCACCAAAGCCGTTCTGGCCGGAACGGCAATTGCCGTTGTTGCGCGCGTAACGGCATGCGTTTTTTCAATATGGACAGCTCGAACCATCGTCCGTTTTCTGGCGCCCGCCAGTGGCCCGCGGCATCGCCTCGCTCGCCGGCCGAGAAAGCGCCAAACGACCCACACAGCACTACTGTGAGGCATAGAAGGCATAGCATCTATGCCTATTAGGCTACCGCTATGCTACGAGAAGGTTCGCAAAAAACTTGCTTAATTGGCACAGATCGAAGGGATGAGCGACGCCGAAGATGGGCAGGCTGATCTGTAAGACGCTTGGCCTGGTCGCTCATCGCGTTCGACGCGCGTGCTGAAATGCCGCAGACCACTGCTGCTGGAATTTTCACGGAATGGCCGAAAGCAAGAGAAATACCGTGAATATCGCCAGATGAACGGCGCCCTGTAGGACGGTCGTTCTGCCCGTTCCCAGGGTGATCGTACCGACGAACAGCGTCAGGATCAGCATAATGAGGTTCTGTGGCGCGAGACCCAAAGCAAGATCTCGGCCAAGCGCGACAGATATGGCAGCTACCACCGGAATTGTCATCCCAATGCTCGCAAGCGCAGATCCGAGTACGAGGTTGACACTATTTTGAAGACGATTCATTAGTGCCGCCTTGACAGAGGCTATCCCCTCTGGCAGCAAAACCACCCCCGCGATAGTCACGCCCACTACGGCTTGTGGCAGTCCCAGCGCCGCGACGGCGCTGTCGAGCGGAGAGGAAAGTAGCTTTGCCAATAGGACGACTGCAATGAGGGCCAGCACAAGCAAGCCTCCGGCCGCTAGCGAATTACACGGCGTCTCATATGGAGCCGGAGGCGAAATGGCGTCTTCGTCAGCGGCTACAACATCGATGAAATAGTCGCGATGGCGAACGGTCTGCACGAATAGAAACACACCGTAGAGGGCCACAGACACAAGTCCTATGACGACGAGCTGTGTTACAGCGAACTGCTGTGGTTTTCCTGCGGTGACGAAATTCGGCAACACGAGAGACAGTGTCGCGAGTGTGCCTAGTACCGCCAGTGCCGCCGACGCGGCATCCAACTGGAACGACTGCTCGCGATGGCGTCGGCCGCCAAGCACGAGACAAAGGCCGATGACGCCATTGAGAACGATCATCACGGCGGCAAAGACCGTATCTCTCGCGACCACTTCGTTTCCCTCCGCGCCGGACAGCATTAAAGAAACGATGATCGCCACTTCGATGATTGTCACGCACACGGCGAGGAGGATCGCTCCAGAAGGTTGGCCCACTCGAGCGGCAAGAATTTCGGCATGATGCACGGACGCAAAGACCGCACCCGCGAGCAAGCCGGCCGACATCAACAGAAGTACAACGGATCGTTCCGGCAGCACGTGCGCCAATGTCATAGCCGCGATGACGGAACCAAATAGCGGAACGATCCAAGACCACAGCGGGACATATGCGGAGCTATCCTGCAATCTAGATTTCATGTTTCCCTTCCTTGGTGACGAGTATGCGAGGTTCCTTGCTGCGGCAATCGGCGTACCGAACCAAGGCTTCGGAGAACCGGGCGAGGTTCGTCAGATCTAGCAACACGCAGGACGAGCCCTTGAGTGTGGCGTCAACCGCCGTCGCGGCAGGTGCAAGAAGCAGGCTCTGCCTGCCCTGAGAAGCGCCTTTCATGTGATTAGGCACGTCAAAGCTGTGGTGTACTTGAAGGTGTACGGAGCTATGCTCCCCAGCCCGTCTCGAAAGTTCAGGTCTCCTTTGCGAGGCTCTGCTCAAGGCGCACGACCTCGCGTCGCAACGCCTCGATCGTTGCATCACGGTTGCGAATGGCTTCAAGCTGTGTGGCTCGGTCGTCCTCGGAAGCCATGAGCGCCTGTTTCAGCTGAGCCACCATTGATGTGGCCAGCTGCAGGTTTTCACCTATTTTGAGCTGTGGTAGACGTTGCGCCTCTCCATATGTGGAGGAGTTAGAGCCAATGGGGGTGTTCTCTTCCGCTTGCCGAAAGATGCTGTTGCACTCACTCGCACCGGCGGGAATGCCGTCTGCCTCGCCACGACGCAAGTCCCACCAAGTTTGAAATACCTGGCGGTATCGTTCCGTTACCGCTTTGCCCCTGTCCACGATCCCAGCGTCTTTTGCGTGCTGAAGTGACTGCTCGTAACCGAGTTCCACCAATAGCTCGGCGCCGACTACATCGGTTACTGTTTGCATCTCTTCGATGGTCAGTTCGGTTCGCCAAGCTTCGACTGAGCGGTTGTCGACAGCCTTTTTCTTCAGGAGCCTCCGATCCCCGAAGCTACTTAGCCTAAGATATTCCGTTTGCTCAACTGCTGGAACTATAATGCCACTTGGATCGTAGCCGAGCGCAGCGATCACACGCCGGATTTCCTCGTCTGGGCGCTCAACCAGGTGTTCATAATGTACAATCTGCGTATGCGGGCGCCCGCGCTGCGCCGCGAGCGCGGGTAGGCCCAGCACGAGATCGGCGAGAGCCAACGCGACAGCCGCAGTAGGCGTGCCGATTACGAGGTCGGCGAGACAGGATACACTGGTCGGTGGGCATCTTTCTGAAACAAACGGGATGCCCCACGTCGATTTCAGTGATGCCGCAATCGCATAAGGATTACGCAATAGAAGGATATGTGGTGCTTCTGGGTACAGGGAATGCAAATAATCGAGCACCATCCAGTACCGCGGAGTCTTGTCGATCAACGTGCGCTTGCCCGCTGCTGCTAAATATTGAGAGTAAGCGGCATCGGCAAAAGCTCGGCTGACGCTAATGTGATTTATTCGTCCCAAGAACTCTTGGGTCGCAACCTGGATCAGTGATGCCCCTGCTGCATGACGGTGGTCCACTCTACCAAATGCCTCGAGTGCCAACATTAGCCAAGGCTCAGGCGGGGCTGTGATATCCGGATGCTGCTGGAGCAAATGCGCCAGCAGCGTGGTCCCCGAGCGGGGAACGCCGAGGAGAAAACAGACCGCAGGGAAATGGCGGACATCGCGGCTCATGAGTTCCGACCCCTTTGCCGGCTTGTGGGAACACATATCGCCGCGCGTGAGCTTCTAATTGACCCACTGGGGCGTGCGCCACCCGTTAGTTTATCGTACTGTACACCGGAGAATTCTTCCTCAGAACCACGGCAAAGATCGATAGCCATCCTGATACGCCGGACTCCTTCTATCCTTCGTTTGCTATGCGCCGTTCTGGCAAACCCGGTCAAATCGTTTCTGCCAATGAAACACATCGACGTTATGGATGATGGTGCGCATAGTAGATTTGCGAACACAAAGCGTTGATCCGTGCGCCAAGAAGTTCGACAATCTACAATGGCGCAATGCATCCTGGCCAACGAGGAAGCAATGTACTGACCTCGGGAACGCGTTCGAGCACAGGTTATTCGCCCACAGTAGGAATGTTCCGAGGGTTACGATTTGGTTGGGAGTCGGCGGCTGTTTCGCGTGTGCTGGCGGCGGTGCACCCCGCGCCGGGCCTGGCTCGCCCCGACTGGGAGAGGGGCCGCGCATGATGTGCTCCGACAACGACCCCAAATGCACATCCAAGGTCGCGCACGATCCTGCGAATTAGTGTCGCTAAAACCACAATGGCCACCCCAAGCACACTTGCGCCTGCAACTCTGGTCGAGAGATCCCAGTGTTCTCCAAACTGTATCAAATCAACGGCGCGAAAGACGGCCCCCTGGACTAGGTAAATCAGCAACGTGCTCTGACCAATCTCCACCGCCACGAAGCGAGGTATTCGTACTGAGCCGCCGACTCTCCAGCATAGGGAGATGAACTGCATCGCAACTGCAGAAGCCGCTGCAGAGCCAATGAACATCAGCAATACTTGCTCAGCCGAGTGCGCGCCACGAATTAAAACAAGGTTGTTGTAGGCGTAAGTCTCCTTGCCCCAAGCAAGAAAGCACAGGAAAGTCACCAAAAGCAAGACCATTAACGCAGACTTGTGGCGCAGGATGACACCTGCCGGTGCGATCCCCTGGGCAAACAAGAATCCCAAACAGAAGAACGGATACGTGTATCTTACCAGCGGTATTATTGATACTGTGACAGGCACGGATGCGACCACAATTGCAGATGCGGCTATGATCCATATGGAAAACCTGTTGAAGCTCGCAAGAAGCCTTACAAGGAGGGATGAAAAAAATGCTGCCCAAATGAACCAGTATGTGCCAATCAACTCCTTCCAGAAGTCCAACAGATTAGCGGTGAAGCTGCTCGGGTGAGAAACAAAGAAGAACTTAACTGCCCAAATCAAGCCGCACCAAAACAACATCGGTAGGAGCAACTGCCTCGCCCGATCACTGGCGCTGTGAATGAACGACCTCCGGAGAACTGCTCCCGAGGAAAGATATCCGCTTATCCCCATGAAGAGAGGCATATGAAACATGTATATCGACTTAAAATATGGCGACGCCCAAAAGGAATCACCTTCTCGGTGAATGATCGACTGCAATAGATGCCCGATTATTACCAGAAGGATGAGTACGCCTTTCGCGAAGTCGAGCCTCAGGTTTCGGGAGGAGCTCTCCTGGGTTCTGGGCCGCATCATTTTTAAAGTTGTTGTGGACTCAAGCATCGAATCTTTGCCAGTTTAGCAGTGGGAACGCGAACGTATGAGTGACGTTTGTCCTCAGCGTCGCGAAGGCAAGAGGAACTGAACGAATGTGTAAAGCGATCGCCAACCCGGAGGTGCAATGCGGCCGCCTTTGGGCTGTGACGATCTAAGCGCTAGAGTATTCAATGCCTTCTATGTGTTCTCGGCGTACATCGACTGCACTCGCCCATCGCGTTGCCTCGTGAGAAGGCGACGTCGAGAGGGGAGGCCCTCGGCGGCATCTGCAATCACTTCTCTGTCACAGAATGCAGAAACTACTTCAAGGCTGCCGTTTAATCTGCCAAGTGCTAGTGCTAAAGACTCGTGTTTCTGAGCAAAACGTCACCCTCCACTCCGCGTGGAAACTGAGCCACCAATTCGAACGAAGGTAGTAGGTCAAGAATTGCGCTGAGGGGCAGTTGACCTTCATACAGCTCCCGATCACTATATTCCGTGTAGATGAAGCGCGTTTTGTTTAGAGTCTGTTTGCCGCCAGCGATGACGTCCGACTCGGCCCCCTGCACATCCATCCAGATCAAATCGACGCTCTCCAAGTCAGCTTCACTGCACCAATCATCCAGCCTCCGAGTTTCAACTGAGATGGGTCCGTCAAACCGAACCCACTGGTATTCGGAAAGGTGGTTCTTGGGCTGGCGTATTGAGCCCGACAAATCCCATTCCTTTGCATCTCCATCTCCATTACTGGGGTAGAAATCGATTTTGCCGTTTCGGTCACTGATCGCGACTTCAAATAGCCTCATCCTGTCCAGATAAAGCCCCATGTTTTCCCTACAGCGAGCAACGGCTCGAGGGTCTGGCTCAAAGCAGTAAAGCTGGGCCTTCGGACAAAGCTGGAGAAAGCGTCGTGCATCGCTTCCATCATTGCAGCCGATGTCCAGGATCACGGGGTCAGGCTTTTTGAGAAGCGAAACGATCTGTCGATGGATCTTCAAGGAAGACGTTGGCCCCCTCACGCCCTTCACAAATTCTCGCATGGATCTCTGAAGAGAGATTAGCAGGCCTTCTTTAAGATACCGCGATACTTCCATCAAATTACACCTCAATTACGGTTGCATATGCGCTGCTGAGTTCTGTGAGATACTGAGTGCTCGTGCCGCGCTTCGCTGGAGCCTCAATTATGTGCTTGCTATGAAACGCCGCGCCATCAGTCATGTGCGTCTCGGCCTCACCCCGCATCGGCGGTGAAGCGGGAAGGCGCGGAACTATAGCGCTTTTCATAGGCGGGCACCGTTCTAGCGATTGATTGAACTTGAGAGTGGTTCCGCTGAAGCGCAGGCGCGCATCGGATTTAGTCGGACGCTACGCTGCTCCCACAGACCGCGCAGTTCATTCAGGAGAGTTTCATGCTGGGTCTGATTAAGCGCAAGGACATCCAAGATATCGCCGAGCCGAGCTTCTCCCTCGATCCGCATTAGCAGTTCGAACAACTCGGGTGAAACCCGCACGGCTTCACGGCTGGAGGGACCCGTGCGGATCTCGCATAGCGTCTCTTGATGATCTAGCGCCGTATACGCACGTACTTGATGGAGGCTTGAATAAGGCGGCAACGAAACCGCAAGTCTACTCCAGTCCTCCCGTGTTGCAGTCCGCTTCCTAACGAGAAACGACCCAACCACGAGTCCATCCAGATCGGTCGTCAAAAACGTGGTTACCGCATCCGCAACCGAATCCACTATCGGCTCAACGTTATTGTTAAAGGATGTGTTGAGCAGAATTGGGACCCCTGTTCGCTTCCTGAAGGCGTTAATGACCTCCCAATAGGCGGGATTGGTGTTGCGCGATACTGTTTGCAAGCGCGCCGTACCATCTACGTGCGTGACGGCACCGAGCAAATTGCGCTTGGATTCGCGCACGGGTACTACGAAATTCATAAAGGGAAATTCCGGCCTGCTATCTGGCAGTTCAAAGAATTCGTGGGCGCTCTCCTCCAATACGGATGGCGCGAAGGGGCGATAGCCTTCGCGCTTCTTGACAATCGCATTGATCCGATCCTTATTTGTGGCTGGCCTAGGGTCGGCGAGAATGCTACGGTTGCCGAGCGCGCGCGGTCCGAATTCCGAACGTCCCTGCATCCAACCGATCACGGCGCCATTGGCAATCCACTCGGCTGCTCTGCCGGCCACATCATCGCACCGCTCAATGTCGAGGTGGCCGCCCCATGCAATTAGTTCCTGCTCCACGGTGCGGTCGCTCCCGAGATCAGGACCCCAATAGACCTCCTGCAAACGCTCACGAGGTGTGGGCTGCCCTAGTTCATTAGACATCATCAATGCAGCGCCTAATGCGCAGCCAGCGTCGTGTGCCGCGGGTTGCACGAAGATGTCTTGGAAGATTCCCGAACGCAGCAGTTTACCGTTCAAAGTGCAATTGTGAGCTACTCCTCCGGCCAAGCTCAAGCGCTTTATGCCGGTGACCTCGCTGTGATGCCGTAGAACGTGAAACACGATCCGTTCGAGTGCTTCTTGCAACGAAGCACTCAAGTCTTTATGCTGCTGTGTGAAAGGCATTCCCTTTCGCCGGACCTGGATGCTGCGAAGCAGTGTGGGACCAATCCGGTCCAGATAGACCCGGTAGCCACCGTTGTCTGATAATTCGTAGAACTGTTCAAAGAGTTCGCGATGGGGAGCGGGATTGCCGTAGGGTGCAAGCCCCATGACCTTGTATTCATCAAAGAGGCCATAACCGAGATATTTTATGGTCTCAAGGTACAAAAGCCCTAAAGAATCATTCTCCGGAAATGTCGCAAGCGGCTTGATTTCCGTGCCAGATCCTACCGCCAAAAGACCCGAGAGGAAGTCTCCACCGCCATCAATTGTCAGGATGAGACTTTGCTCGAAACCCGACATAGAAAACGCGCTCCAAGCGTGCGACAGGTGATGGCTTACGAATGAGATCCGCGACGGATCGACCTCAGTACCAAATTCCTGCGCGAGCAACTCACACAACAACAGCTTGGCGTCCAACGGCATTGAGGTGTGCGGCTGAGAAATGAGCAAGCGCTCGAGCATAGCGTTGCAGTACGCCTCGGTTGCGTAATACGCGATGCGGTCGATGTCGCTGAGTTGAACTCCGGCGTATTCAAGGCAGTATTGAATCGAACGTCTCGGTAGCTTGTTTGAATGTTTGATTCTGTTAAGTCGCTCCTCTTCGACAGCAGCTATTACTCGGCCGTCCCGGACGAGAACCGCTGCACCATCGTGCATAAATGTATTCGGCAGATCGAGCGAGTTTTCGTAAATCTTGCTTAGGCCGCCGCTCAGTCCCAGACACAGCATGTTGCTCTCCAATCTCTCGTCACTTCTAACAGGTAGGCCATTGCCGCGACCGTATTTATTCGTTCGCTAGGTTCAAGCAGTGCTCTTTCAGCCCTAGGGTCAGCACATTAAACGCCGACGAAGCAGTTCCACAGATAAGAAAAATGGTACCACCGCGTATATGCAAAGCGCGCTGATGTGCAGACCGACGCTTCCGCCTGGGCGATCTAGCATCGCTGGACGAATGAGCTCGATTGAATGTGCCAGCGGCAGCAAATGCGATAGCTGCTGAAAAATGTCGGGCAGCTGGGTGACTGGGAAGACCGCTCCAGACAAGAACAGCATGGGTGTGAGGAAGAGCGTCTGATAAAATATGAAATAGTCGTAACTGGGCGCAAGCGCCGTGACGATCATCGCCAGGCTTGCAAAGGCGAACCCCGTGAGTGCGATCACTGGCAACGCAAAGAGAACGGACGGCCACGATGCATAGCCGATCGTGGCGGCAACGAGCATCATTGCTGTTCCAGCCAACAACGCCTTGCTGGCTGCCCACGCCAGTTCACCGAGAATGATGTCCCCGAGCGTGAGCTGCGTGCACAGGGCTGATTCCCAAGTGCGTTTTGCGTGCATACGAGCGAAGGTCGCGTGAATGGTCTCGAACGTCGCTGAGATCATTGCACTTGTTGCAACCATTCCAGCCGCCAAGAACGCGACATATGGGATGCCGTCGACGCCTCCAACCATTGCGCCGAGGCCGAAGCCGAGGCCAAACAGCGAGGTCATGGGCTCGGCGAGGTTGCCAAGAATTGAAGCGATCGCGGCTTTCTTCCATGCCATGTAATTACGACGCCACACTGCAACCCAGTTCCAAGGATTGGCGGGGAGCACCGCCGCGTAACGTTTCCACATCGCTTAGTCCTTCATTTCGCGCCCGGTCAGCCGCAAGAAAACATCCTCGAGATTTGGTGGACGCTGCAATAGGCGTAGACCGGTTTGCCCGCGCAATTGCACGCGCACCTGTTCTGGATCGGACGCATAGCAAAACAGCGTCTCACCGCTCACTTCCACACGCTGCGCATACGGCCCGACTACCGAAATCAGTTCCCGCGGATTACCGCCGTAGATTTCAATCACGTCGCACCCGATCTGCTCGTCGATTAGCGCATGAGGGCGGCCTTCCACGATTTTGCGTCCGTGCTCGATCACGCACAGGCGGTCACATAACCGGTCCGCCTCTTCCATGAAGTGGGTGGTCAGTAGAATCGTCTTGCCACGCGCCAACAAGGACCGCAGCCGTTCCCAGATTAGGTGGCGAGCATGCGGGTCGAGGCCGGTAGTCGGCTCATCCAGTATCAGGAGTTGTGGATCGTTGATCAGCGCACAAGCCAGCGTCAGCCGCCTCTTCATACCGCCGGATAATTCCGCCACGGGTACATCCGCCTTGCTCTCGAGCCGGGCGAACTCGAGCAACGATGGAATGGCTGCTTCGAGCTCGCGAGTGCGCAAGCCAAAGTAGCGTCCGAACACCAGTAAGTTCTCGCGCGCCGTGAACTCACGATCAAGAGTGTCGAATTGCGGGACCACCCCTATACGGCTGCGCGCCAGACGCGCGCGGGCAGGCACCGGCTCACCGAGCACTGTGATCGTGCCCTCATCAGGCGGTGCCATGCCGAGAACCAGGCGCGATACCGTGCTTTTGCCCGCGCCGTTCGGTCCCAGCAAGCCGAAGCATTCTCCTGATGCGATGGTGAATGACAGTTGGTCGACAACGACTTTGTCGCCATAAGACTTACTTACGTTGGTAAGCTCGATTGCCACATCTGATTTGGAGCGAAATAGCGAATTATCCGCATTGTTATGCCCGTGGCACTCCTGCTTGAATGGATTGCTCTCAGGCCGCCGCGACGGTGAGCTTGAGACATTTGCTCGAGTCAATAGCTGCAATTTCTCGTCCTATCTCAAATTCGTTCACCTGATTGGCATGACGGGCTAGCGTCACCGTAACAGCCGCCTGATGTCAGCAGCCTCGCAGCCCGCGCAAGACTGAGCCAGCGACGCGGGTGGCGCAGTTTCAGGGGCCTCCGCAGCGCTTGTTTCAGCAATGGGGGCTCCGGATGGAATCTTTTCCGCTGTTGAGTGCGGCAGCCGGCGAACCGCGCGACAGCCAATCGCTGTTGCTCAACGTGCACAACGCGTATGCTTTGAGGGGGAGCAGGAGAGTGATGTTGACGAGGGTGTGAAGCGAAAACCCAAGGAAACGCAGCTGGCGCGCTCGAAAGGCCGCTACGCCGCAGCGGACCATTGTCATAGATGCAATCATCAGGATTGTCGACCAGGGCACTGTCGCTGTCAGAGCGAGCTGTGCTAGACCCGTTAGCACCGAGATTGCGAGGAGCAGCGGACCAAGATTCTGTCCGATCACGTCAAGCGTAAGATAGCGATCGAGGCCCGGCAGTAGGCGGAGCGCGAGCAATGTGTCGCGAAACGTGCTGCGTGCCCAGCGCAGTTGTTGGCGCAGATACGCCGCCATCGTGTTTGGGACGACGGTCGCCGCGATGGCTTCCGGAACGTACTCGGTTCGAAAGCCTGCGTTTAGCATGAGGATTGTGAGGTGGCGGTCTTCCCCGAAGTCGCTTGGCCTTCCTCGAAACAGTTGCGTCTCGTATTCGTCGAGCAGCAATAGGAGTGCGGACCGCCGGTACATGGCACACGGGCCGCAGCAACACATAACGGCTCCAAAGCGAGCCTGTGCTGCGCGTTCCTCGTTGCAGGCGAGCCAGTACTCCATGTCGATCAACCGCGTCAGCCAAGTGTCGCTGCGGTTGCTGGCCTTCAACTGACCCATCGCTGCGCCGACCGCAGGACTGGACATCTTCAGGGCAAGCTTGGTGACCACGTCCGGCGCAATGGTCGTGTCCGAGTCAATGTTGAGCACCAAATCTCCCGATGATTCCCGTATCGCGACTATCTGCGCCTTGCGCTTTCCGACATTCTTTGGCATCAGGATGAATCTGAATCTCGGGTCGCTCGCATAATGATCGTGTACAGGTATGACGGCGTCGCGATTGCCAGAACCGTCGTCAACCAGATAGACTCGCAGTTCTCCAGCGTAGTCTTGCTTTGCAATAGAAGCTAGGCACGCGGACAGCGCGCGCGGATCCTCATTGTAGCAGGGGACGATAACGTCCACGCTAGGCGGTGCACCGGAGCCGGTCAGGGGCATTGACGCAGCCGCGGCGTTTGTTGGCAAAGCATAAATGGCTTGCATGCCTTTGTAAGCCGTCGAGAGCACTGCATACAAGGAGATGGCTAGGGCGCCGGTGGTGCCAAGCAGATCCATGAAAAACCGTCCATTTAATGATTCTAAGGAAGCGAGCGGATTACAAATCCGCGGCCATGCAGGGCAGGGATGAGACGAGACAATGCCGCCACCGTCTGGTCGCGCAGACTGGCTTCAGTGTTCGCCAACTCGTCGGGAGGGCACCCATCGTGCAGGAGAATGACTGAGCCGGGCCGGACCGAGGCGAGTACCGCTTCGACGATCGCGTCGATGCCAGGGCGGGACCAGTCTCGCGGGTCCACAGACCAGTGCACAGCCGCCAGTCCAGCGCTCGCCGATGTTGTTAGCACGTCCTCGCTCCAGATCCCGTAAGGCGCACGTATGTGCCGCACCGAAGCGTCGGGGCACGCCATCCTGATGGCCCTGTTCGCCTGAAGTACCTGGCGTTCCACGTCCTGACGTCCGCAGGTAGACAGGTCCGGATGGGTCATCGTGTGATTGGCGACCTCGTGCCCTTGCGCAATCATGCGTCGGATGAGTTGCGGCCGGTCCTGAGCATAGGCTCCGATGACGAAGAAAGTGGCCGGGACACGGTATTCGGCCAGCACATCGAGGATCTCGGGGGTAAAAACCGGATTGGGACCGTCGTCAAACGTCAGGTAGACGCTCGGAGCCCCAGTGCCGCTACTGGGCACTGCGCATAGATAGTCAAGCTCTTTCATAGTTCCGGACCATTCCGTTCGATCAATGTGCCGGATGGCCATTCGTTCATTGAGCGCCCAATCGGAAATACCACAACGAGTACGTCTTCAGTGCGCGTTGGAGGTAGGTTGAGATAGACATCTGAAAGGGTGGACCGCACGCGAACGCCAGCCAAGATTGATGCGTGACCGTTTCGGCAGAGTCTGCCTACAAGCTTGTGCAGCGCGTGCCGAACGGTGCCAAACACGAACGGAACGCCAAGCTGCTGCAGCACGGGGTACATGACGAGCATGGAGTGGTTGAGCCCCAGTCCTTCGAGGTCCGGTCGAACCCCCCACAAACCCAGTTCCGCCACCAATAGATCGGCATCGCCCACCCTGATAAAACGGCGCAACAGCCCCATATGAGCAGCCACTCCGTGCGCGTCGTAGCCGATTATGCGTAACTCCGGCCTTGCTCCGGCCCAACTGCGCCCACCTTCAAATGGTTTGGCGTTGAAGGCTCCGGTCGGTCCATAGGTCTTCCGCAAGAACTCAGCGAGTCCCGTGTGGTCGGAGAGCTCCAGCTCATTTTCCCAGCACAGTTTCCACCGCACCTGAGGACGCATATCCAAAGAACTCCACATATTGCTGCTTCTTGACGTGCACATCAAACGACCGAAGCTGCCGCGGTCGATGGACGCTCGTCACTGTCGTCGACCCCCCATTGCGGACCAAGTTGGTTGTTAGAACCTGCACAGCGAGTGGGTGACATTTCCCAACCTTCCCGTATCACTCGTAAGTCTATACCAGTGACACCCTTGATTTTTTTCAACTTGAGCATCTTCTAATATCGATTGTACGGATCCGTAAAATTGATTGTTTGGATTATAGTCATTGATCCTGTGGATACATCTGATCCAAATCTACCTGCTCGCGTCGGTTGATGAGCGAAAGCGATGCGGCGGCGGGAGCATCACCACCCAGCCGCGCGCGCGAGGCCGTGCGGCCACGCTATCGGACTGAGACTTGGCCGACAGCGGCAATGAAGCTAATACTCCTTGCTCCCGAGCCGTTCGGCAGAAACCCGCGAGATCAATGTGGCTCGATCTCCATGCGTATCTGCGAATTCCCCTTGGCCCTGCTAATAGCGTGAGCGGTCAAGATAGGCGTCGAATGCGGCAGCGACGGCGCGAAGCACAAAGCGATGCTCCTGCCGCACGCGAACGAACCCCTTGTCGACCTCCACTATCCCGTCCTCGGCCAGCACCGACAAGCGCTGAGCTGAATCGAGAAAGCGGGTCGCATCGAAGCCATGGTCGGAACAGATTGACGACACGTCGGCCTCCAAATCGCACATCAGGCGCTCGATGATTGCGGCTCGCACGCGATCTTCGTCAGTGAGACGACAGCCCCTGGTAGTCGCCAGGTGGCCAGCTGCTATGCGCCGGGTGTAGGAACTCTGTGCAGGTTCGTTCAGGACATAACCGTCACCGAGACGGCCGATAGCCGAGGCGCCGAAGCCAATCAGGGTTTGGCAGGTGTCGGCTGAGTAGCCCAAAGAATTGCGCCGTAGACGACCGGCCTTCTGAGCGAGCGCGAGTTCGTCGTCCGGTAAGGCGAAATGGTCGAGCCCGATTTGGCGATAGCCGCCGGCGATCAGCGTATCGGCCACAGCCATGGCCTGCTCAGCTCGGGCAGCTATATCAGGCAGCGACTTCTCGTCGATCAGGCGCTGATTTTTCCTATAGGATGGAACGTGCGCGTAGCCAAACACCGCAAGCCGGTCAGGGCGCATTGCGACCGCTGCCGTCGCGCTCTGAACGCAGGATTGCACCGTTTGATGCGGGAGCCCGTACATGAGGTCGAAGTTGATGCGACTTATCCCAATCCGGCGCAGGTTTTCAATGGCAGCGGTCGTCTGCGCTTCGCTCTGGACCCGGTTGATCGCGTTTTGAACAATGGGATCAAAACTTTGCACGCCGAGGCTCACGCGGCTTACCTCGGCTGCTCCTAAGGCTTCGGCCATCTCGGCCGTGAAGGTGCGCGGCTCGATCTCGACAGCGATGGTAGCCGTTTTCCTGAACGTGAAACAGCGGCGCAGGAGATCCATCAGAGCCAGAAAATCTTCTGGCTTGATGATGGTCGGTGTTCCACCGCCGAAGTGCACGTCGCTGACGGACAGCGCCTGCGGCGCGTGGGCTGCTACCAAACGGATCTCCTCACGCAGGGCCGTGAGATAATCGAGGATCGATGCGTCTCGCCGAGTGATGCTCGTGGGAAAGCCACAATACCAGCACATAGACCGGCAGAACGGAATGTGGAGATACAACGACACGGGGTCTGAAGCCGGCAAACTGCTTAGCCACTCCTTACAAGCCTCAGCGCCGACGGCTGCGGAGAAATCCGGTACAGTCGGATAGATGGTGTACCATGGTAGGTGCGCCTCGCAGTACTTTGCAAGGGTGGAGGTCAGCGGCGCGATGCTTTCGATCGTACGCGTTCCCGCGCAAGTCTTTCCGCCGTCAGCCATCATGGTCTCCCGCTCGCATGCCACTCAGCAGTTCCCGCTGCCTTTCGATGAGGATCTCAAAATCCATGCCAATTGCGTCGATGCTATTGCAGCTCAGATTCGCCGGTACTTTTCAGTTGGCTAGTGGAGATCCAAAGTCAAAAAGATTTCTGTCGCGGATTCGACAAACACGACAGAGTTGTCGGCAATCGATCCACATTCTGCTTGTCAAAAGACTGACGGCAAATTCCTGCAGATTTCCAGCTACCTGCGTGAGCTTGCTGCCGGGGCACACTTTGCGACAGTGGAGGATGGTGCTGTTCAGAAGTAGGTCAGTTGAATGTCCCATAACGCCAGCAGTCTTGCCAGTTCGCGAAGGAGGAAGCTAAGCGGAGCCGTCAGACTCGAGGCCGACCAAGGGGCTGCACTCCGATACGCCTTTGCATTTCGGCTACTGAGGAGCAGACAGTCGGATTGGAGGTCCTTCCGCGGTCAACTTGCGGTTCAGACAACCCAGCAGAACGCTGTGATCGTTGAGGAGATGAATGCGACGTCGACGGCGCTCGTTGCGCAAGATGCATCCGTGCGTTCAAAGGGGATGGATAGGTTACCGGTAATGCGCAATGGCGAGGGACGATTGGGAATGGTCCGTTTATTGCAGTTGGAAGCACTGTGAAAGACGGCCTTTCTACTGGGTAAACCTGAACTAATCGGCGGGTCCCCGCTTTCCGCAACTGCAAAACGGCCGCACCGTCGCGCGCTGGCGTTCGCACAGAGGCTAAGACAGCAATGGACACGGTAGCAACCGGCCTCGGAATAGCTTTTTTCGTCATTGCATTGGCGTATGCAGCAGTCGGACAAGCTGGGGCATCAAGCTACATTGCCGCCATGGCGCTTTCTGGCTTTTCGCCGTTGGTCATTAAGCCGACAGCTCTCGCTTTGAACCTGATGGTCGCGGCGATCGGCACGGCCCATTTCCTGAAGGTGGGGCGGCTGTCCTGGCGTAACGTGTATCCTTTCGCCATTCTGGGCTTTCCTTTTTCAGTTCTCGGTGGTTCAGTGCACCTTCCCGAGAGAGTCTATCACCCGGTTGTCGGGTTGATCCTTATAGTTTCCGCGATTCAGATGGCGCGATCCGCGCTTCGCAAGAGCGCTTCAGTCATAACCATGCCAAAAACGCCGCCGCTCCACGCTGCATTGATCACGGGAGCTGTTGTCGGTTTCGTCTCGGGCATCACCGGGAGCGGAGGCGGCATATTCCTCGCACCAGTGATCCTTGCCAGGAATTGGGGAACAGCACATCAGACCGCTGCAACCACGGCCGTCTATAATTTGATGAATTCAACCGCTGCCTTGATTGGAGCCTGCGCTTCATGGAATGCACTTCCAAACTTCCTGCCGTGGTGGTTGCTTGCGGTTGCGGCAGGTGGATCGATAGGCGCTTTAATCGGAAGCCGATATCTTTCCGCTTGCTGGATTCGCATTATTCTTTCCGTGCTTCTGATGGTATCCGGCCTCAAGCTTATTTGGTGATGGAGTGCCCATTTTGCTTGCACCGAAACCTTTGCCCAGCTCTACGCACTGGCAGGAGCAGGCGCGAAGGCGTACTATTCTCATCCGCGGCTGAGACGAGACGGCCCTCGACCAAAGGTCGCTGAATGAATCCCCGACGACCGACCTCCTGACCAGCACGGTCCTCCTGTTGACCATAGGCTCCGACAGGGCAGGGAATAGTTAGGGCGTAAACTCATTAAATTGCTTAGTGTGTTCATCGCCTGTCGTGATTCAAGGCTCGCCGCTATGAACTCACGGATCACGAACGATCAATCCTGCCGCCGTTGTTGCCCAACAAGCCTCGCGGCGTTCCCTGGTCAAGATTGGCGGGTGCTGAACGGCGTTCGCGGGCAGTTCCGTACGGGGTGGCCCGGTGCGGAGATCTCGGAACGGTATGGTCCGTCGACCACCCGCTACAATCGCGTCGTCCACTGGCGGAAAGCCGGGGTTCGGGGATTGGCTTCTTGAAGCAGTTTCGGAGGCTTACGATGGCGACATCGTCACGATCGACTCGACCTGTGTCTGTGTTTACCAGCATGCGGCCACGGAAAAGGGGACGGAGATAATTGCGACATGGGACTTTCCCGCGGGGGACTTACGAACAAATTCACGCGCTGGTCGACGCTGAAGGTCGCCCCGTCACCCCTCGTATGACTGGCGGGCAGATCGCCGACTGCACTGAGGCGGCGCGCTGACGGACGAGCTCGGCGACGGGACACATCCTGCGGGCCGACGAGGGGTACGTCAGCAATGCCATTCGGGCCAAGGCGGCCGAGCGAAAGGTCTGGGCCAACATCCCGCCGAAGACAAACCGTGAAGGCTCCTTCGTGTTCTCCCGCTGGGTCTATCGGCAGCGGAACCTCTTTGAGCGATTGTTGAACAAGATCAAGCAGTCCCGAGACATCGCAACCCGATATGGCAAGCGTCCCAAAACTATCTTGCCGCCGTAAAGCTGGTCGCCACGCGAATCTGATGGAGCGATCTCTGAAGAAGGTCACAATTCGGAGAGCGGTCGCCGCGCATACGTTAGGGCACGGCTTCGCCGGGTCATGAGAGAGCTCTCTGCCAATCCGGCAGACCGTCGGCGCCGTATTCAAAGTGCGGATGCTCGTGATGCAAACTATCTATTTTACTAGCCTTACCAATGCTGCAAAAACAACCACGCTTGATTTGCATCGATATTAGAGCAGTTCGAGAGTGCTGGCGCTTGAAACCGCTTTGCGTCTCAAAGGAAGGATTACCCGTGGAAAGCACATCGCTCGGAATCCACATGAATCCGGTTGTCCATAAGGCGGTGGACAGGTTTTGGGCAGATGTAGCCGCTCTTGTACTCTACACTTGCCAGATCATGTGTGAATGAGTTTGGCCGGCGGTAGGGGTAAGCATGGCGCCCTTTTGTGCGGCCCCGATCTGGACGGCTGCGGGCAGCAGTCGCTCTTTCTGCCCGGCAGGGTTCGGCATGTGACTAATTCGGAGTTCCGACATTGCGTTCAAATATGACTTTAACGACGGATTTCATTGCAGAGTTGCTCAGCGCGGCAAACGAGGTCGACAAACTCACTCCTTATGAGATCAGCCGCCTTCTAGACCGCTCGATTGACACCATCCGCGATATACGCGAACAGGCTGGCGTCGCATGTACATATATGCAGGGCGTTGTGATTTGTCTTCGGATATCGTCAGAGCGCGTTCGCCACCTCTCCGAGGAGGATGTCAAGCGGGCCCTCGTCACCGCTGCGGAAGTCCTGAGTGTATTGCTATCGAACCGTGTCGATTGAGGTGTACGCCCCGCCGGGGTCCATATCGCTCTAGCTCTCATCGATGCCGCAAACCAATGCGGCGCATTTCGGCTGCAATCTCGACAGGCGGAGGTCTTTGTCGAAGATCGCTTCAGTTTGCGCTGCTGATTGAACCTATTTTGCGTATGCGATTCGAGACGATGTCGGACACGCGACATAGGCGTATCGAGAGCCAATCTTGTTGTTTAGAGACGATTTTCTCCTTGGCATGATACATGCACGCTAATCCGCAAATGCCCGAGTTGAGGACTTGAGAGGAGCACACTGGGAGTACAGCCTTTCCCCGGGGGGGCACCGAGCACCGAGCAGCAACAGGGCCGCAATAAGGCAGCAGCGGCCGCGAGGGCATTTAACGGTGGGTGCTGTGCAACGCTCAGTCTCCTGCAGTGGCTTGCCGCCGGCAATGCTGTAGAAAAATAAACAAGGAGTGATCAATGGTCTTTATTGGAAAAAGCGACCTGCGGAGTCCGCTGCTCGGACGACGCCTGCGGTTAGGATTCATCGGCGGTGGAAAGGGGGGGCTTGTCGGCCGATGGCATCTCGCTGGGGCCCGGCTGTCGAACCACTGGGAAATTGTCGCGGGGGCTCTTTCTTCAGACCCGGATAACGCGCACGCTTCCGCTGCAGAGTGGATGATCGCGCCGGACCGGTCGTACAGCGACTGGAACGCTATGGCAACAGCAGAAGCCGCACGGGCCGACGGTATAGAGGCAGTCTCGATCGTGACGCCAAACTGGACACACCATCGGATCGCGACGGCATTTCTGAAGGCCGGCATCGATGTAATACTCGACAAGCCCATGACAACAACAGTTTCCGACGCCCAAGAACTCGTGGAATTGCAAAGAGCGACGGATCGCCTGGTCATCATGACTTACCCATACGCACATCACGCGATGGTTCGCCAGGCTAAGCACATGATTCGAAACGGGGCCGTCGGCACGGTCCGGCAGGCACATGTGGAGTATGTTCAGGAGTGGGCGACAGGGCCCTTCTCATCTGAGGCGAGGGGGGCTATGTGGCGACAAGATCCCGAGAAGGTGGGTCGCGCGTCGGCGACCGGAGATATCGGCACGCACGCCTATCATCTCCTGCACACAATGACTGGACAGGATATCGACAGGCTCAGGGCTGAGTTTCACACCTGTGGCGCTCCGAAGGCGATGGAAGACACCGCCTACATCACTTTCCGTCTCGAGAATGGTGCACCTGGGATCCTTTGGGTAACGCAAGCTGCTCCTGGCCAATATTGCGGCCTTCGCATTCGCGTGTGGGGCGACAAGGGTGGGCTCGAGTGGGATCAGGAAAAACCGGAAGTGCTGCGCTATGTGCCCTTAGGGGAGCAGGAGCAGATTTTTGTGCGCGGTCACGGCAGTGGAATGTTACCCGAAGCAGAACGCCTGATACACCTCCCACGGGGGCATGGAGAAGCTTTAGTGGATGCATGGGCAAATCTCTATGCCGAGGCTGGCATAGCGATAGCCGCGCGCCGCGCGGGGTATGCTCTCCCGAAAGATAGCGTCGAGCTTTCCGGGGTTGAGGACGGGCTCAAAGGTATGTTGTTCATCGATGCTTGTGCCGACAGCCACGAATCTGGCGGATCTTGGATCTCGATAAAGCGGTGAATCCACGCGCGCCGCTGCAAGTCTTTCACCCGACGCACCGCGTTTTCGGCTCCGATTTCTCTGGAAGGGGCGGCAGACAAAGGCCCTTGTCTCCGGGGGCATAGAACTATTTGCTTTTCGCCGGGGGAACGGGGGGAGCGGATCCTGCTCCTGCGCCGGTGATTGGCTCGACATCTTTTAAGAATTCAAGTCTTTTCCATGATTGCGATATACATCATGCCTTCCGTCCAAGAGCATGGGCGGACGACGTTCGATTCGAACTTTCAAGTCTGCCAACCCGCCCGCAAGGATGAGACCTTTCGGAGTCACATCATCTGCTGTGACAAAAACCGGGTCAAGTACCGGACGACAGCATTGGAAATGCACGGCAGCCGCCTCGATTTTTATCGAGGGTGAAAAAAGAGGATCGCTTCCATCACCTCGGATAAGAACGATTTTCCCCCCAAGAGGCTGAGGGTAGGAGTCAAAAAACGTGAAGGCTGTTACCCCATCCCGCAGTCCCTCTTCATCTAAGAATAGTGTATGCGAGTCGTCAAAGCGGATCATCTGCACTAGTCGGCAACCGAGCAAACTAAAGATCGGCGCGAGGCCGATGCCGTCGGCAATCTCAACAGTGCGAAAGAGTGTCGTCTCCGGGTCCAAGAGGTATGCGACATTCTTCATGTCCCAGCCTTTCTCTATTGTCGTAAATGTCATGCGGCAAGCGTCGAACGATTAAGCAGCGGCGTGATCAGCCCACCTCGGTTGATGGTTTCGCTATGCAGCATTTGGCAAGATTAGGAAAATCGATTGTTTGTATGGGCCCTATCCACACCATGGAACGTGCGAGCGAATGCGTTTAGACATCGGCTTGAGTGCGCTTGCGGTATTTATTCGCGAGTTGACTGCGTATTTTGGTGAAGTCGGACAATGCTCCCGAAACGAAGCGGCCACCATTTCGATTTCATTCCGACGCGAAGCCGGACAGTATTGGTCTGAATCCTGGGTCGTTGCGTACCATATTCATGGTCAGCCCCGAAATCTGTGCCGAGTACCTTGCCCGGCTCGATGAGCCCACGTAGCCCAATGGGCTCTGAAACGCACCATGTCGACCAACGCGCCGTGGGATTGGGGCGTGACCCTCAGCGCACCGGCAACGCTTGCCGATCATCACGACTGGCCGAATTCAACTCCGGCGTCCCTGAACTGGATGACTGGCTGCGTCGCCGCGCCCGCGCCAAGCAGGGCGGGTGGTGCATCACGCACCTTCGTTGTCGGTGAGGCAACCGCGTCATCGGCTATTATGCACTCGCTTCCGGTGCGGTAAAGCAGCCGGAAGCGCCTGGCCGGTTCCGGCGCATATGCCCGACCCGGTTCGCCGTCCTCGGCCGCCTCGCCATCGACCATGCCTATCAGGGACGCGGCGTCGGCAGGGCATGTGCGCGGCGCAGGCCTGCGCCTGCTCAATGCTGCTGAAATCCTCGGCATCCACTGCGTGCTGGTGCATGCGATTTCCAATGACGCGCGAGCCCCGAGCCCACGATGCTGATGGTGGTTGCATGATCTCAACAGCGCGCTGAATCCCTGACACCATCTTTAGGCGTCCCTCAAAATTCGGATGCGATTTTTATAATCGTCATTGGAATGTGGGTGAGCGCGACGAACAGCCCACCTTTCCTTTTGTGATCGAGGCCGCGAGATAAGCTCCTTAATCGATAGGAGCGGAACGGGATGGTTGGAGATCGCGCTGATGCCATGCTTGAAGTCATGGATGAAG
>NZ_JADYVD010000139.1 GCF_020193575.1 Ensifer sp. IC4062 | reverse complement strand
CACAAAGATTATGTCGAAAATGAAGGGCCTTTACCAGAGTTTAAATTTATGTATGCTGACAAACAAAATCATCATGACCAACAGAGTAAAAACAACAAGGATAAGCAGCGTGCAAATTACAGTGACAAAAAGCATAATGATCAGCCGGGTCATCCAAAAGCAGTCACGCCAGCTGTACAACATGATAAAGCAGTCACTTCAAACGCTACTGTAAAAGCATTGCCAAACACAGGTGAATCTGATAAAACAACACAATTACCAATCGTATTATCATTGTTATCTGTGGGGATTTTAGTTTTATTAAAATTGAGAAAATAAATAAAAGATAGATGTCTACATGAAAGAAAGGGATGACCCTGTTTGCGTAGGGTTTTCTCTTCTTATTTTAACTGTTCATATGGCATGGTTGGTCGTGTCAGATTATCATGTTATGC
>NZ_JADYVD010000138.1 GCF_020193575.1 Ensifer sp. IC4062 | reverse complement strand
TCCATGCGGGCTGCCCCGGCCTTCCGGGAACGTCTCAGCGATTTTGAGGCCGCCAGCACCGGCAGTTTCAGTCGCGCAAGTGGGTAAATGAGTGACAGGCCGCACGAACCCCTGGCCGGGTAAGGCGCAGCCGCCACCCGGCGGAAATGCCGCTACGTTAACCCTTATTTATCAGGCTCCTGCGGCGCGACGGCCGGGGCGGCGTACCAGGCTTCCTGCGGCACCACTACCGCCGCCTTTGGCTGCATCACAAAGTTCGGCGACATAATCTGCACGCCGAATTCGTTAAACACATCAATAATGCTGCTATGCAATGCGTTGCGGCCATCCGGCAGCTTGGTTGTGGGGAGTAAGCGCACCTGCAGCTCATACGAGGTATACCAGTCGAGCAATCCCAGCTTACGCACCACCGGGGCAATTTGTTGATCGATCCCCGGGG
>NZ_JADYVD010000137.1 GCF_020193575.1 Ensifer sp. IC4062 | reverse complement strand
ATCGCGGTGAGAGCCGTCCGGATGCGCGCACTCCCGGTGACCCTGGTGTGCGGTATACGATGCCCGGTCAAGAACTCCGAAAGCCTTTGCCGCCGTTGTTCCTCCGCACGCCGGTACGCCTGCAGCACGTCGGCCCCCAGATCGTCGGCGATGAGCCGTCCGTCGGACACCTCGTAGCCCCGCTGCTCCCCGGTGCCCAGCGCGGGCATGTCGGCGATCATGGGCCACAGCACATCGTGGCGGGCGGTCAGGGGACGCAGCACCGCGTCCAGGCGGTCGGTGATCTCGGGTTCGTCGGACACCACGAACACCAGCAGTCGGTGGCGGTGATGGCGCGCAACCCATTCGAGCTGTGTCGCGACGTCACTCGGTCCGGGTTCGGTGGTCGTGTGGTGGTGGAACCGGTGCAGCATGCTCTCGATGTGGGTCTCGCCGCGGCGC
>NZ_JADYVD010000136.1 GCF_020193575.1 Ensifer sp. IC4062 | reverse complement strand
GTGAGCAAGAGATTGCGCTGGCGGCAGAGGCGGCTCGCGAGAAAGGTCTGGATAACAAATGGCTGATTCCGTTGCTGAATACCACCCAGCAACCAGCGCTTGCTGAACTGCGCGATCGCGCGACGCGTGAAAAACTGTTCACTGCGGGCTGGACGCGAGCGGAAAAAAATGATGCCAATGATACCCGCGCTATCATTCAACGTCTGGTGGAGATCCGCGCGCAGCAGGCGAAACTGCTTGGTTTCCCTCATTATGCCGCATGGAAAATCGCCGATCAGATGGCAAAAACGCCAGAAGCAGCACTCAACTTTATGCGGGAAATTGTTCCAGCGGCGCGTCAACGTGCGAGCGATGAATTAGCCTCCATACAGGCGGTTATCGATAAGCAGCAGGGCGGGTTTAGCGCGCAGCCGTGGGACTGGGCATTTTATGCCGAGCAGGTA
>NZ_JADYVD010000135.1 GCF_020193575.1 Ensifer sp. IC4062 | reverse complement strand
GCACGGCGCTCGGCGCGGCTGGATCGCCCTGGAAGCCCGCGAACTGCGCGGCATTCTTCAGCGCGGTGGCGTTGCCGCTCTTCAGCTTCACCGCGAGCTGGCTCGCGACGACGCTATAACCGGTCACGTCGGTGTGGCTGCCGGTCGCGAGCGGCACGGCGTTATCGAGGAACGCCTTGGTCTTGGCGATCACCTTGTCGCCACGCGCCTTGTTGTAGCCCTTGCCGCTCTCGGACGGGTCGTGCGGGATCGCATCGGTGCCGTAGAACGCATCATAGAGCGAGCCCCAGCGTGCGTTCGCCGCGTTCAGCGCGTAGCGCGCATTGGTGAGCGGCACGACGAGCTGCGGGCCGCAGATCTTGCCGATCTCCTCGTCGACATTGGCGGTCTCGACCTTCTGCGTCGCCGGCTCCGGGACGAGATAGCCCAGCAAGCCCAACTACAC
>NZ_JADYVD010000134.1 GCF_020193575.1 Ensifer sp. IC4062 | reverse complement strand
CCATCACCACGATCACGTTGGCGGCGTAAAAGAACTGGTGGAAAAGTTTCCACAAATTGTGGTGTATGGTCCACAAGAGACACAAGATAAGGGAACAACACAGGTAGTCAAAGATGGCGAAACTGCCTTCGTTTTGGGGCATGAATTTAGTGTAATTGCTACGCCGGGTCACACTTTAGGACATATCTGTTACTTCAGTAAACCTTATCTATTTTGCGGCGACACACTGTTTTCTGGTGGGTGTGGTCGGTTGTTTGAAGGGACAGCATCACAAATGTATCAATCACTTAAAAAGTTAAGTGCGTTACCTGACGATACATTGGTATGTTGTTCTCATGAATATACCTTATCAAATATGAAGTTTGCTTTGAGTATTCTTCCGCACGATTTGTCCATAAATGATTATTATCGTAAAGTTAAGGAGTTACGGGCAAAAAATCAAATAACAC
>NZ_JADYVD010000133.1 GCF_020193575.1 Ensifer sp. IC4062 | reverse complement strand
CGCCGGGAGTTGTCCATGACCAATTATCCAAAGCCGCCTTATCCTGCGCAGCAGCAGCCGATGCCGGGCTCGACGCGGGCCATGCAGCCGCGCCCGGATCATGGCGAGGAGAGTTACAAGGGCTCCGGCCGTCTTGCCGGAAAGAAGGCCATCATCACGGGCGGCGACAGCGGCATCGGCCGCGCGGTGGCGATCGCCTATGCGCGTGAAGGCGCGGATATCGTCATCTCCTATTTGAACGAGGACGAGGATGCGGCCGAGGTCAAGGCGCTGGTCGAGCGGGAGGGACGCAAGGCCGTCCTGATCCCGGGCGATATCAGCAATCCCGAACATTGCAGCGCCATCGTGCGCCGCACCGTCGAGGAGCTCGGCGGCATCGACATCCTCGTCAACAACGCTGCCCATCAGGCGACGTTCAAGGACATCGCGGATATCAGCGACGACGAATGG
>NZ_JADYVD010000132.1 GCF_020193575.1 Ensifer sp. IC4062 | reverse complement strand
ACATTACAGTGAAAAGTGATACCTGCTTCTTCTAATAAACGAATACGTCGAAACACAACTTCTTTATCGAGCTTCATATTCGGAATACCATAAGTCAACAAGCCACCTGGTTGGGCATTTTTCTCATACACCACGACTTGATATCCTAATGCGTTCAACTCTTCTGCTGCGGCTAATCCTGCTGGGCCACTTCCGATAATCGCTACTTTTTCATTGCGACGTACTGAAGGGGTTTTCGGCTTCACCCATCCTTGTTCAAACGCCTCGTCAATAATCGTTCTTTCAATCCCTTTAATCGCTACAGATTCACGATTAATCTTCATGACACAGGAGGCTTCACACGGAGCTGGACACACATACCCTGTAAAGTCCGGAAAATTGTTCGTCTCTGCTAAACGTTCATATGCGGTTTTAAAGTCACCGCGATACACTAAATCGTTCCATTCTGGGA
>NZ_JADYVD010000131.1 GCF_020193575.1 Ensifer sp. IC4062 | reverse complement strand
GCCGCGCATCAACCACGTCCACCTGAAAGACGTCCGCCCGCCGGTGATCGACCAGGTGCGCCGCGACGGCCTGTCGTTCCTCGACGGCGTGAAAAAAGGCACCTTCACCGTCCCGGGCGACGGGGTGATCGATTTCCGTCCGGTGTTCAAGCTGCTGGACGACTTTGGCTATAAAGGCTGGATGGTAGTGGAAGCCGAGCAGGATCCTGCTCTGGCCAATCCTTTCGAATACGCCGTCAAAGCGCGCAAATATATCCGCGAAACGGCAGGGATCTAATCGTTGTGACATTTTCAGGCCATACCGGGTATGGCCTGCTTTTTTCCTCTCACAACCGGACCCAGGGCTTAACCACAGCGCCGGACAGTTCCCTCTCCCTCAGGGAGAGGGCCAGGGTGAGGATGGCGATGACGGGTAAAGCGTCACTTCACTTCCGCCAGCGCGGTCTTATCCAC
>NZ_JADYVD010000130.1 GCF_020193575.1 Ensifer sp. IC4062 | reverse complement strand
CAATTTAATAATATTAAAAATTATGTGATTGAACAGGTACAAGAAATTGAAACAAGTATTAATAGCAAAGTTAAACAAGCAGACTATAGCGCTAGTGAAATAGTAGGGGAGTGTCCAGTGTGCAAATCTAATGTAGTTAAAAAAATGAGTAAGAAAAAACAGCCATTTTATGTTTGTGTAAAAGAAGATTGTGAGTTTATTTTATTTGGTGTAGTAGCTGACAAAACGATTTCAGCAAGTGATATTAAAGCTCTTTTAAGAAAAGGTAAGACAAGATTGATTAAAGGCTTCAAAAGTAAAAAAGGTACAAAATTTGATGCTTATTTAAAATTAGAGGATAACAAAGTAGGTTTTGAATTTGCGAAGAAAAAGTAGATTATTAAGTGCTGACAGTTTTAAAAATATAAAGTATATGCTTCTTGCATATACTTTATTGTTTTTAGCACAAAACTTATTAA
>NZ_JADYVD010000012.1 GCF_020193575.1 Ensifer sp. IC4062 | reverse complement strand
CGCCCGCCCTGGCCAATCCCCTCCGCCACACCATCTGACGCCGCTCGCGGCTTTACGTCAAGTCCCGCGAGTCGCCTGCACCCTCATACAACCATCGATAGGATTGCGGTCGCAAAAAAAAGCCCGCGTCTGTTTGAACGCGGGCCAGGTCTTTGCAGCAAGTCTTCTTCTCAGTCAGGCCGCCCTGCCATAGGCCGAACGACGATTTTCCTGCAGGCAGAACTTCTCGAGCAGCGCCTTCAACTCGCGGCTCTCCTGTGCGAGCGTCTGGCTCGCGGCGGTGGTTTCCTCGACCATCGCGGCATTCTGCTGGGTCATCTGGTCCATGCTGTTGACAGCGGTGTTGACCTCCTGAAGGCCTGTCGCCTGTTCGCGGGCCGCCGTCGCGATCGACGCCACCTGCTCGTTCACACGATTGACGAGGGTTTCGATCTCCATCAGGGCGTCACCTGTGGAGCGCACCAGTTCGACCCCGGCGCCGACTTCCTTGACCGAGGCGCCGATCAGGTCCTTGATCTCTTTGGCCGCACCTGCCGAGCGCTGGGCAAGCTCGCGTACTTCCTGGGCAACGACGGCGAAGCCGCGGCCCGCCTCGCCTGCCCGCGCCGCCTCGACGCCGGCATTGAGCGCAAGCAGGTTTGTCTGGAAGGCGATTTCGTCGATGACGCCGATGATCTGGCTGATTCGGCTGGAGGACGCTTCGATACGCCCCATGGCGTCGATGGCGTTGCGAACAATGCCACCGGATTTTGCCGCGCTCGCCTTCGTCTCATTGACCATGTCACGCGCCTCGTGGGCACGGTCGGAGGCATGGCGCACGGTCGAGGTGATCTCGTCGAGCGCGGCCGCGGTCTCTTCGAGGGCAGCCGCCTGCTGCTCGGTGCGGCGGGAAAGGTTGTTGGCCGCCTCGGAAATATCTCCGGCGCTGCCGTGGACGACCTCGGTCGACTGCGAGATGGCGCCTATGACATCGCGAAGTGCCGCCACGGCCGTGTTGAAGTCCTGCTGCAACTTGGCATATTCCGGAGCGATCTCATCGACTTCGGCAGTCAGGTCGCCGCTCGCCAGCCGCTCGAGTGCCGCGCCGATCGTGTCCATCGCGTCGGCCTGCGCCTCGGCGGTCGCACGCTGGCGTTCCTCGTGGCCGCGCCGTTCCGCATTCAGCCTGTGCTGCTGCTCCTCCTCGCGCGAGCGCAGCTCAAGCCGCTCCCGGACTGAATCGCGAAGCACGACCAGGACTTTGGCCATCTGGCCGATCTCGTCGCCACGATCGGTTTCCGGGACGTCGGACGAGAGATCCTCGTCGGCAATAGCCCGCATCGAGACTTTCAGCTTCTCGACTGGCCGCACGACGCTGCGTACGACCGCTAGCGCTGTCGTCAGGATCGCCAGCGCCGCTGCGGTGAGAATGCCGGCCATCTGCCAAGCGCGCTCACGGAACATCGCGGCGAGGTCGTCGGCATAGACGCCCGTACCAACCACCCAGCCCCAGGGCTCGAAGCCGGCCACATGCGAATATTTCAGCACCGGCTCGTCGGCCCCGGGCTTTGGCCAATAATAGTCGACGAAACCTTTGCCGTGCGCCTGCACCGTCTGGACGAATTCGACGAAGAGATGCTTGCCGTTCGGGTCCTTGTTGGCGGTCAGATCCGTGCCGTCGAGCTCCGGCTTGATCGGGTGCATGACCATGGTCGGGTGCATGTCGTTCACCCAGAAATAGCCGCTGTCCTGATAGCGCATCGCCTTGACGGCTTCGAGCGCACGCTTCTGCGCCTCCTCGCGCGAAAGCGTTCCGGCCATCTCCTGCTTATGGTAGGCGCCGAACACTGTGATGGCGTTCTCGTTCATCGCCGCAAGCATGGCCTTGCGCTCGGCGACCAGCCGGTCCTGCGCCTGCACGAGACCAAATGTCAGCGCCGCCGCCATTGTCAGCAGCGCAAACCCGACCAGCGCGTAAAGACGCGCCGAAATCCGAAATTTTCTCATCCCCAGCCTCCACTTTGAGACTGCAGGATAGCCGAAGGTCTTTGCAAAGCCCCTAACAACGGATGACTAAATTTCGCAGCACTCAATTAACGATTTTAAAACCGATGACGGCCTTCGCCTGCACTTTCGCTCGAAAAGGAATTGTCGGCAGGCGCTCTTTCCATGCCGACCGACCATGCGGTAGATCTTGGCCGACAAAAAGGGAGACAGGCTGATGACCGAAGCGACGAGGCCGAATGGCGAGCTTACCTTGCGCACACTCGCCATGCCTGGCGACGCCAATGCCGCCGGCGATATCTTCGGGGGCTGGGTCATGGCCCAGATGGACCTTTCCTGCGGCATTCGCGCGGCCGAACGCGCAAGGGGTCGCGTCGTAACGGCCGCCGTCAAGGAAATGGCCTTCGCCTTGCCGGTGAAGATCGGCGACACGCTTTGCATCTATACCGATATCGTCAAGGTCGGGCGCACGTCGATGACATTAAAGGTGGAAGCCTGGGCACAGCGTTATCTTTCCCATGTCATGGAAAAGGTCACGGATGCCATTTTCGTGATGGTGGCGCTCGATTCAACCGGCAAGCCGACGCCGGTACCGGAGGAATAGACAGGCAGATGGAAACGCCCGCGCCAGATCCGGCGATCTTCTCCCATATCCGCATCGTCATGGGCATGATCATCAGCCTGAGCCTGGCTCGGCTCTTGAGCGGCGTCGCACTTTTCGTCCAGCACCCGGGCAAGACCAAGGTCTATTGGATCCATCTTGGCTGGGTGCTGTTCATGTTCGTATTCCTGCTGCATTTCTGGTGGTGGGAATACTACTTGCATTCGCTCGCAGTGATCGATTTCAGCGTCTATCTTTTCGTCATTCTCTATGCCTGCATCTACTTCTTCCTCTGCGTGCTGCTCTTTCCGACCTCGCTGGATGAATATGCCGGCTACGAGGAATATTTCCTCTCGCGCCGCGCGTGGTTCTTCGGCTTCCTCGCGGTCGCGTTTGCGGTCGATCTCCTCGATACGGCGCTCAAGGGCAAAACCCATTTCGAAAGCTACGGCCTCGAATATCCGCTGCGCAACGCTGCCTATATCATCCTGTGCGCTGCCGCCGCCTGGACCCCGAACAGGCGTTTCCACGCGATCTTCCTCATCGGTGGCCTGCTCTATCAACTGATCTGGATCTATCGCGCCTTCGACCTGCTTAGCTGATCGCGGTTGGAGTTGACACGGGCGATTCCCCGCTCGCCGCGCGGGCAGCGGGACTCTGGAGCGAGCCGCTTATCCCTTCTCCCCGCCTGCGAAGAGAAGGTGCCGGCAGGCGGATGAGGGGCATCGCAAAGCAACTCAGCCTTTAAAAATGAACGAGGCACCGGCGGCGATCAGCGCGAAGCCGACGACATGATGCCAGCCGATCGACTCCTTCAGCCAGAAGACAGAGAAGATGACGAAGACGGTGAGCGTGATCACCTCCTGCATCGTCTTCAGCTGCGCCGCCGAATAGACCGAGTGGCCGATGCGATTCGCGGGAACGGCGAGCCAGTATTCGAAGAAGGCGATGCCCCAGCTCGCGACGATGACGATGTAGAGCGGCGAGGACGTGAACTTCAGGTGACCATACCAGGCGAAGGTCATGAAGACGTTGGAGACAAGCAGAAGCAGCACCGGCCAGACATAGGCGGGATTGATGGCGAACGGCATGAAGACCTCGGGAGAGCGCGAATCATTCGCCCGAGGATGAGCCGATCGAGATCGCGGCCGCAAGCGGTTCACCGTGCTTGATCCGCGCTTTCCAGTGTCTCCGCGGGTAAAAGCCCTTCCCAATCAATCTGGCCCGCGAGTTTCGCAGTCGCGAGCAGTACGATAAGTTCGCGGACCATACGCAACACATGCTGCTCGCAGTCGATCTCCTCTCCGATGTCAGGCAATTCGAAGAAGTCGTGTTTCGTCGGAATCAGCAGGAAGCAATCGGTGCCCTCGAGCCCCAAGCGGACTGTACCGGCCGGCCACGTCTCGGAAAGGTACTGGAGCGCTTTCAGCAAGGACCCACGCAGCGCCGCTTTGGCCGCTGCGGGGTTGTCGGAGCGGAATTCATGTGTGCCGTCGCGCTCGGGGCTGCCGCTCGGCACTACGGTCCAATGATCAAGTGTAAAGACCCGAACGAAACGCTCCGTTAGGTTTGGACGCTCGATTCCGATCAGCCGGCCTGGAAAGGATCTGTTCAAACGTACGTGCAGCAGGACACCACGAAAAACGCAGGTCTTGCCGCTCCTGAGGTTCAACTCGGCGACGGCAAAACTCGTACCCTCGTAGACTCCGGTGATGATGTCGCCGTAATCATCGCTGTCGTAGAGCGCGAGTTTCAGGCTGTTGAAGGCAGCCGAAAACGACGGTCTTCCACTGTGGCAGTATTCGACGCCGCCGACAAATCCGAAGATCCGCGGCAGAATTCGATCGCGCAAGACCTGCCGTGCCCTTCTCACCGGCCGCTCCGCCCAAGCCAGAACGCCAAATGCGCCGATCAACACCGTTGCGCCGATCAATTTAGAATATGTGTCGGTGATCTGCTCATCGAGGGAAAAGAACGCCGTAGCACAGGCCGCCACGTATAGACCAAGCATTCCCCATTTCCGCCGACGCGCGCTCGCCTGGTGCCGCAGCCTCGCGGCATTGTATTCCTCGATCGCGGCGCGGACATCAGCCAGAGCTTCGCCGTTCGGCGCCAAGGCGATTTCGTCGAAAGCAGTTCTGGCTGTGTTTCGCTGCGTTGGTTCCACCCTTGCCTCCGGAAACCGATCCCGCACGATCTTGCACAGCCGTCGTGGGGGCGCAATCGTCGCGTGCATGCTGGTAACCAAGGTTAGTCGGGCCGTTGGAAAAACACCCGTTTTCGTTTCCCTTTTGTACTCATTCCCCCTTCACATTCAGCATGACTCTGTCCATATTCCGGCCATGGCCCAAGATCCGAAGAACTCCCCGAAGAAATCGTCTGCGCCCAGCGGTTTCGAAGAAGCCCCGCAGGCGCCGCTATCAGGCACGCCGCTGTCCGGCAATGTTTCCGACTGGGTGAAGCAACTCGAGGCCGAGGCGGAAGCCAGTTCCTTTGAGACCCAGCGCGAGATCGCTTCCAAGGCGGGCAAGCACCGTAAGAAGGTGGAGATTGCCGCTTCGAAATCTACCGCCAAGGAAAAGTCGCCCGACACAGCACGCGGTGGCAAGGGCAAGGCTGAGATCGTCGGCGGAAAGACAGCCCGTGGCACGTCGATGGGCGGCAGCCATGATCCGAAGACGCGCGCCGCCGCCGGGCTCAATCCGGTGGCTGGCCTGGATGTGGCGCTGGAGGATGCCGACAAGCTGGACGCAGGCTCCGGCGTTACCGCAACCGTCGAGGCGCTCTCCAAGCTGATCGAGAGCGGCAATCCGCTGTTCAAGGACGGCAAGCTCTGGACCCCTCACCGCCCGCCCCGCCCGGAAAAGTCGGAGGGCGGCATTTCGCTGAAGATGGTGACCGAATATCAGCCCTCCGGCGACCAGCCGACGGCGATTGCCGATCTCGTCGAAGGCCTTTCCTCCGGCGAGCGCAACCAGGTGCTGCTCGGCGTCACCGGTTCGGGCAAGACCTTTACCATGGCCAAGGTGATCGAGGCGACGCAGCGCCCGGCCGTCATCCTCGCGCCGAACAAGACGCTTGCCGCCCAGCTCTATTCCGAGTTCAAGAACTTCTTCCCGGACAATGCGGTCGAGTATTTCGTCTCCTACTACGACTATTACCAGCCGGAAGCCTATGTGCCGCGCTCGGACACCTACATCGAGAAGGAATCCTCGATCAACGAGCAGATCGACCGCATGCGCCATTCGGCGACGCGCTCGCTGCTCGAGCGCGACGACGTCGTCATAGTCGCCTCGGTCTCCTGCATCTACGGTATCGGCTCGGTCGAGACCTACACGGCGATGACATTCCAGATGAATGTCGGCGACCGGCTGGACCAGCGGCAATTGCTGGCCGACCTGGTGGCGCAGCAATACAAGCGCCGCGACGTCGATTTCCAGCGCGGCTCTTTCCGCGTGCGCGGCGATACGATCGAGATCTTCCCTGCCCACCTGGAGGATGCCGCCTGGCGCATCTCCATGTTCGGCGACGAGATCGATGCGATCACCGAATTCGACCCGCTGACCGGCCAGAAGACCGGTGACCTGAAATCGGTGAAGATCTACGCCAACTCGCACTATGTGACGCCGCGCCCGACGCTGAACGCCGCCATCAAGGCGATTAAGGACGAACTGGTCTTTCGGCTAGAAGAACTGGAAAAGGCGGGCCGCCTGCTCGAAGCGCAGCGACTGGAGCAGCGCACCCGCTACGACCTGGAAATGCTGGAGGCGACGGGCTCCTGCCAAGGCATCGAGAACTATTCGCGTTATCTCACCGGCCGCAAGCCGGGCGAGCCGCCTCCGACGCTGTTCGAATATATTCCTGACAACGCGCTGATCTTCATCGACGAGAGCCACGTCACCATTCCGCAGATCGGCGGCATGTATCGCGGCGACTTCCGCCGCAAGGCGACGCTCGCCGAATACGGCTTCCGCCTGCCTTCCTGCATGGACAACCGCCCGCTCCGTTTCGAAGAATGGGATGCGATGCGCCCGGACACGATCGCCGTCTCGGCGACGCCGGGTGGCTGGGAGCTAGAACAGTCCGGCGGCGTCTTCGCCGAACAGGTGATCCGCCCGACCGGCCTCATCGACCCGCCGGTCGAAGTGCGCTCGGCCAAGACGCAGGTCGACGACGTGCTTGGAGAGATCCGCGAGACGGCTGCCGCCGGCTACCGCACGCTGGTGACCGTGCTCACCAAGCGCATGGCCGAGAACCTCACCGAATACCTGCACGAACAGGGCGTGCGGGTGCGCTACATGCACTCCGATATCGACACACTGGAACGCATCGAGATCATCCGCGACCTGCGCCTCGGCGCCTTCGACGTTCTGGTCGGCATCAACCTCCTGCGCGAGGGCCTCGACATTCCCGAATGCGGCTTCGTCGCCATTCTCGACGCCGACAAGGAAGGCTTCCTGCGTTCGGAGACCTCGCTGATCCAGACGATCGGCCGCGCTGCCCGCAACGTCGACGGCAAGGTCATCCTCTATGCCGATACGATCACCGGCTCGATGCAGCGCGCGATGGAGGAAACGGCCCGCCGCCGCGAGAAGCAGATGGCCTACAACCTCGAAAACGGCATCACGCCGGAATCGGTGAAGGCGAAGATCTCCGATATCCTCGACTCGGTCTACGAGCGCGACCACGTCCGCGCCGACATTTCCGGCGTCTCCGGCAAGGGCTTCGCCGACGGAGGCCATCTCGTCGGCAACAATCTGCAGGCGCATCTCAATGCGCTCGAGAAACAGATGCGCGACGCCGCCGCCGACCTCGACTTCGAGACCGCCGCCCGCCTCCGCGACGAGATCAAACGCCTCAAGGCCGCCGAACTCGCCGCACTGGATGACCCGCTCGCGCGGGAAGAAGCCCGGAATCAGGAAGGCGGCAAGCGGAGCAGCAAGGGCGTGGCAAGCGCAGCGGACTCCCTCCCCCCTGTGGGGGCGGGGAAACGCAGCGAAACCCCTCCCGGCCCGGGAAAACCCTACTTCGCCAAACCCTCGCTCGACGACATGGGCCCCGGCACCGACACCGAACGTCCCCTCTTCCGCAAGCCAGACCTCGACGAAATGGGCCGCGACGTTGCCGTCCCTGCGAGCAAGGGGCACTCGCTGTTCCGCAAGAACACCCTCGATGAGATGACCGTCGGCCGGACGGAAAAGCCGGTGACAGGGAAAGCGCCGGAGAAGCCGCTGATCCGCGCCAAGCCGGGTGTGGGGTCGTACGAGGATCCGGCGGAGGAGAAGCGGCGCAAGGGCCGCACAAAGGGCAAGACGGGGCGGCCGGGACATTGATGTCGGCTTGAATGGCCGACTTACTTAGGCGAACGCGATCGCAGTAGGTGCCCGCATTCTGCCTCCCCCTGCTTCCCCGGCCTGTTCGGATCACGCTGTTGATGACGGAAGTTTGTGCTGGAGGATGCCGCGACTGCGCTTCGGCGTTCTTGATCGCCTCAGCGATCGACTGGCTGCGGTACGGAGCATCGAGCCGAGCACGTCGGTTTCCCGCCGCGGGCGCAGGCGGTGGAGGTGCGGACACCTGAGCGTCGGCGCTCGAGTTCGAGGATGCGGAAGCGGACGATGTCGGCGCAGAGCCGCAGCGGATTGCGGCGACCGGATCGAAGCCGCGCCGTTCGTCTTCTCGAGGCACGAACTCGTGGATCAGTATCTCGAGCATCAGCCCCAAAAATTTCTAGGATCGGCGAGTTGCGCATCGTAGACCGCCTGCAGCCTGCCGAACCTGCTTGGCCCGAACCTCAGCGCGATGTGTCAACATTGACCACGGCGAATTCACAAGGTCACGCGCAGATATCGAACACCTAAAGCGCCGCGCGTCCAACTGGACGCGTAAAGGTCCCTGTAGCACTTTGAAATTGCGGCATGATTTTGTTAATCCATCGATTTCTGAGTTAAGGAATGACGCAGCAGCGGCTACGAGTGTGAAGCGGCGCATCACGCACTGCGCAATCGTTTACCGACCCTCTGAAAGATCTCCGGCATTCCTCGTGGTAACTTCCACTCCTAAACCCCTAATTTTTTAAGGAACATTCTCGTCGATACGCAGTTCAGCCTCTACTAAATTAGGGAGGTGTAAAATGAAAACCCTATATTCACGTTTCGCGAGCACCGGCTTGGCTGTTATGTCGGCCGGCTTTTTAGCGTCGTCGGCGGTCCCGACGTGGAGCCAGGTCGTCGAGCGGCCCATAGTTACCGCTGATCAGTGCAGTCCCCTCACGGACGCCAACTATCAGCTTTGCTGCATGGCGCAGAACCGCGCCATGATCCTCACCGAAGAGCAAATCGCACAATGTCCGCCGTTCTCGACAGCTGCGATTACGAGCGGTGATCCCTTCTCAACGACTGATAGTACCGGCGGCGGCGCCATCGGCGGTGGCGGCGGTACTGGTGGCGGCGGTACTGGTGGCGGCGGTACCGGTGGCGGCGGTACCGGTGGCGGCGGTACCGGTGGCGGCGGTGGCGGCGGTAGCGGCGGTGGCGGCGGCAGCGGCGGTGGCGGCGGTACCGGTGGTGACGGCGGCGGTGGTGGTGCCGGCGGCGATGTTGGCGGTGGCGTCAACGAGGAAGGCAACGTCGGCGGTAGCGCCAACGAGGAAGGCGACAACGGCGCTGGCGGCGATGTCGGTGGTGGCGTCAGCGAGGAAGGCAGCGCATCCGCGCCGGCCGGCGAGTGATGATCAAGCGCAGTCTCGCTGGCTCATTGCGGCCGGCGAGACGTTCTTGTTCGTCCTGACGACGGTGCAGCCGATTGGACCAAGCCTCGGGATTAGAAATTCCGAGGCAGAGGTCGTCAACAGCGTTTGACGTGCTGCCCCAGCCGACGCCAGTCGCCCGACAGCCAAGGTTGCCCGGCGTGGTTCACCGTCAGTTGCGAGACGATGGCAACTCGAACCAGGCTGCGCGATGACGACCTCGCCCGCAGCGGTAGATACGGCGCTGCGGGCGAGGAACGGAGCAAGGCGCCGGGTACTACTCCGCTGCCCTCGCCTTCGCCTCGATCGCCTCCAGCTCATACGAATACCCTTCCAGCATCGTGTAGGCCTGCTCTATCGCCTCGATCTGCGCTTCGGCGTTCTTGATCGCCTCGGCGATCGACTGGCTGCGGGCCCGCAGCATCGAGCCGAGCACGTCGGTTTCCGGCCGCCGGCCGAGTCGGTCGAGGTGTTTGCGGACACGGGAGCGGTGGCGCTCGAGTTCGAGGATGTGGAAGCGGTTCTTGACGATGTCGTCGGAGAGTTTGCGCCGCATGGCGGCGACTGGATCGAAGCTGCCGGGCTCGCGCTCGTCGAGGATGAAGTCGTTGACCAGCGCTTCGAGCATCATCAGGCCCTTGAGATCCTTCGGATCGGCGAGCTGCGGATCGTAGCCGGTATCGTCATAGACCTTGCGGCGTACCGGATCCTTGAGCAGGTCATAGGCCGCCTGCAGCTTGCCGAACTGCTCGGCGTCGCCGCCCCGGTCCGGATGCGCGGTCTTCACCGCGCGGCGATAGGCAGTCCGGACCGCCCGCTCGTCGGCGTCGCGCTCAATTCCAAGGAGGACATAGGGATCGATCACGCCGGGCACCTGTTCTTCATCAATGTAACATTCCTCTCGGTCCAGACCTACCGGTTCGTTGCGCCGGCAGCAAGCCCATGGCCGTCGATCCGTCGCCGCCACGCTCAGCCGAGCGTCGGGACGAAAATGTGGTCAGAAAGAGGCAATCCACGAGATTTCGCAATCGATGTGCAGCCGAGAGAAGCAACGCAAGAGGCCTGGCGCAAGGGATTGCTACCGGCCTTGCGGCCCCGGGAAACTCCCCCTTGCCTTTTTTCGCGAATACTGCCACTCCTATCGCTGTTCGGGCGATTTCAATCCCGGAGACTGGACTTTCGTTTGAGCCCGGCCATTCCGCCGGGACTGCCGCAAGCGGCATCGTTGACGTCTTTTCCCCGATATCGTGACCACTCGACGCCTTTCAGTGCCTGAAGCGCTGAAGACGACCCGTTCGCATCCCCTCGGGGGCGCAAACACTACCTGCGGCAGCCGATGCGTGTTATTGAAGCGTTGGGTTGCGGCAAAAGACAGACTGAAGGAAAAGGACTTCTTCCATGGCCACCAAGGGCACCGTAAAATTCTTCAACCAGGACAAGGGTTTTGGTTTCATCACGCCGGAAGGCGGCGCGAAGGACGTTTTCGTCCACATCTCCGCCGTTCAGGCCGCTGGCCTCGCAACCCTGAAGGACGGCCAGCAGGTCTCCTTTGACACCGAGCCGGACCGCATGGGCAAGGGCCCGAAGGCCGTCAACCTCCAGGCTCTCTAAGCCGGACGTTTCGGTTGGAATTTGAAGAACGGCGCTTCGCAAGAGGCGCCGTTTTTCCGTTGGTGACGATTCCGAAGAGGTTCGGCGCGCGGTCCTGTCCCAATTCCGGTGCTTGTCAGAGGGGTCCAGCCGCGGCGCGTAGACGCGGTGAACGATGGATCATTGCGACGATCGCGGGACACACATCTCCGAGCTGGTCCGGCAGCGGGGAGTATCAGCACCCACTACAGCCTGATGGCTCCAGCCAAGCATTTCCCGCAGCTCAAGCACTTGGGCGCATTGGGTTTCCGGATGAGGAAACAAGCGACGGTGGGTACCGTGGATCCGCCCTACTCCGCCGCCTGTCGTCCCGTTGCCGCCTCGAACACGGCGTCGAAGGCGGCGTGGATCACCTCCGGGCCGGCGCCCTTGCGAGTGGCGTCGGCGGAGAGGAGCTGGCGGTAGCGTCGGGCGCCGGGCCACCCCTGGAACAGGCCGACCATGTGCCGGGTGATATGGACGAGCCGGCCGCCGTTCGCGATATGGGCCGCAGCGTAATCCGCCATGGCGTCGCGCACGCCCGCCCAGAAATCGAGCGACAGTCGGTGATTGCGATCATTGTAGGCATGCGGCTCGATCGGTTCGGCTGCAGCGCCGGTCAGAGGATGGGTGAAATAGCCGTCTGCGGCGGTCAGGAGGCTGCTGTCATGATAGGCGGCGCGGCCGAGCATGACGCCGTCGAGGGCCGAACCGTTTCCAGCTTCGACGGCAGGCTCGGCGGCCGCGCCTGATGGCATCCAGCGACGATCCAGATGCGAAAGCGCCTGATCCAGAGTCTGAAGACCGCCGTTGAGGCCGATGAAAAGATCGGGATTTTCTGCTTTCAGCCGATGCACGAGGCCATAGTCGAGCGGCGGGATCTCGCGGTTTTCGCGGGGGCTCAGCCCTTGCAGCCAGGCCTTCCGCGCATGCACCCAGACGGCATCCGTGCCGGCATCCTTCACGTGGGCCACAAGATCGCGCAGCGCCCGTTCCGGATCCTGGTCGTCAACGCCGATGCGGCATTTGACCGTGACGGGAATTTTGACGGCCGCCTTCATCTCCGCGATGCATTCGGCGACGAGTGCAGGCTCCTGCATCAGGCAGGCACCAAAAGTGCCCGACTGTACCCGGTCTGACGGGCAACCGACATTCATATTGATCTCGCCGTAGCCGAAGCCTTCGCCGATCCGCGCGGCCTCTGCCATCTTTGCCGGATCGTTGCCGCCAAGCTGCAAGGCCACCGGGTTCTCCGAGGCGTCGTAGCCGAGCAGCTTCTCGCGATTACCCCGCAGGATCGCGTCCGCGACGATCATCTCCGTATATAGCAGCGCATGGCGCGAGAGCTGCCGCGCGAAGAAGCGGTAGTGCCGGTCCGTCCAGTCGATCATAGGCGCCACGGCGAAGACCGGCGCCTTGAAATATCGGGAGGTTTCCAGATTTTCGGCCATTGGCGGCAACTTTCTCACATCTCACAGGTTCGCACCACGCCGGGTCGCGGCCGGCGCATATCGGAGCGGCGGTGCAGAACTACAGCAGCCGCACGTCCTTTTTAGATGCACAAAGATCGCTGTAGCGCTCTGAATCGCTGCATGATCTTATTCTCAAATCGATTCCGATATGAGGAAGCACGCAGCAGGCGAGCCCTTATAGCGCGCGGATCTGCATATGGCGAGACTGCCGCTCTCGCCGTTTTCGCCATATGCAGATCCCGCCAACGGCAAAGAATCGCCCTTCCGCACATCGATGGTCTCGGTTACCGATCGAGCAACGGCTGAAACCATCTGGCGATCAATCACGTACTGTCCAGCAAAAGCATTCAGCGTGATGGAACCACCCGAATACTCCGGGAGTTGTTTTTTGAGTGAGGAAGAACGATGTCCAAAGCACTTGCACAAAACAATTGCCCCGATCATCGCAACCGCGATCTCGAATGTCAGCGTGCCATGGGTGACGATTTCGAGTTGCTCATCGCCGTCGCCGAGAGTGAAGGCTGGACGTGGCAGGAGATTGCGCTGGCCTTGATGGAACTTACCGAGGACTACGTCGCGGCAATGCGCCTCGATGCCCAAATGAGGGAAGGCGCCTCGGCGGGAGTACCGATTTCAAAGATGTTGCATTGACCTGCCGCGGGCGATTTCCTGCGTCAGCTCCCGGACAGATGATGACTTGACGGCCTTGCGCCGCCCGTGAACAGCGCGAAGAGCTCCGCCGGCCTTTTCGGTTCGTTTGCGTGAAGTCTCACCGACCCGTCCTTCCCGACAACCACAATGGTGAAGTCGCGAACCTCGTTGACGTCAAGGTCCTCGCGGATCTGGCGTGCGTCGAGCTCGCCGCCGGCTCCGTACAAGGGCACTGCGGAACCATCCCTGACACGTAGGACGACGACGTCGTTACGCGCAAGCTCGCGGTGCTCCGCAAGCAGCAGCTTCTCCTGACGGGCCGCTTTCTCATTCGTCAGGTCCGAGAAGATGACGATGACGCGATTCTTCCATTCGAATTGAGCGAGACTGCTGCCGGCATACTGCGACAGCGAAGGCTCACCAAGAATTTCGGCCACCAGCGATTTTGTCCACATTGTTCCTTCCTAACACAACAAAAGATCGTCGCGCCGTCCCAACTCGGACCGCGATCGACTACGACAAAACTCGTCAGGGATGCAGCTTCGGCGCGCCAACGTCCAAGGCAATCGTCCATCCGCTCCCCTCAGAGCCTACGGAAGCAGAACCCATGTGAAGCGCGATTGGTTCCTCCCGCGCACGAACGTCCGCAAAATGGCGGACAAACGGTAATTCCTGCGCTACATTGAAGCGCTTGGCTCCACTGTGCCGCGTCCTGTCAGGCGCGCAAGCACGCTGCAGCACTTTGAAATGCCGCAAATATTAATCCTTAAGTCGGTTCAGATTTAAGAAACATGCAGTGGGCGCGTCCGAGGAGCACGGAACCTGGGCCCACTTGGCGACGTTGTTGTTCATGATCTCAAGGAGGAGAAGCATGCATCAAGTGTTGTGGAGCCATCCGATCGAGCTTGGTTTGACCCGTAACGACGTGCGCACAGTCAAGGGACCGTCCGATGCACTGAGATGCCTGGCGGACCAGTGGCCCCACCGTGGACCTTACTACGTCGCCGCCCGCAGCGCCTGCCGCGCGGCAATCGACGGTCGCCGTACTGTCGAGGAAGCCCGCAAGCTCTTTATCTCCGCCGCCAAAGAGGCGCATCTAGAGACGCATTGAGGCATCGGCGCGCCCGCCAAGGTACATCGCTCAAATTTGGCGAAGGCGTTGTTTGCTGCTTCCGCGGTAGCTCCCGTCTAGCGGCTATAATTATAGTTTCCGACCGATCGGAGGCGAAAAGTACTATTTATTCATTTCCGCATATCTCGAAATGACACAGAAATCTCCGCGAAACCGTCCGATTTCTGTCGTGAAACATTCATTTCTTTCAGTTATATTTTGAGGTGCCTCACAAAAACCAATTTCGGAGAGCTTTAGTCCACACCAAGGGGAAAAATAATACGGGAGAGCCATTATGAGCGAGAGTCATCTCTATCGCATAGTCGAAGTCAGCATGAAGCGCGAAAGCGGCCGCAAGGACATCGGCATCATGACAGTCCGACAGGCCCTTGAACTTCCCGAAGTGCCCAGCCTCGAATACAGCCATCCGGAACTCAACTCGCGCTCGGACGGCCGCTTTTTGACACGCGACCAGCTTAAAGACTACGTGCGCTGCGCCTGATGGCAGCCGCCGTTTCGAACCCTCGGCATAATTTTGCCTTTTGCGGCAGCCCTTCCGGCTGCTGACATTCAACTTCAAATTCGCCGCACTGCCTCGTGTCTATCGACACGCAAGGTCGCTGCGGCGTTTCGAATTTCCGCGTGGTGGCCCGGATCGAGTTTGGCCGCGGGTCGATCGCGCTAGCGCCAGCGCCGCGTCTTCTGAGACGCGCAAAGATCGCTCTAGCACTTTGAATCGCTGCATGATTTTATCCTCGGATCGATTCCGATTTAAGGAATCTTGCAGTAGAAGGGAACGATTTTGGAAACAGTCATACCGCCCTCGCCGCCAGTGCTGCTGCCGATTTCCGGCAGCCTCGTGGGCTTTCCGGTCCGGCGCGTCTATTGTGTCGGCCGCAACTACGCCGCCCACGCGATCGAGATGGGGCATGATCCCGACCGCGAGCCGCCCTTCTTCTTCCAGAAGAATCCGGACAACCTGCTGCCGCCGGGCAAGGACTTCCCTTACCCGCCGCGCTCCTTTGATGTGCACCACGAGGTGGAACTGATCGTCGCCCTGCGCAGCGGCGGCGCCGACATTCCCGTCGAGGAGACGCTCAACCACGTCTATGGATACGCCGTCGGCATCGATTTCACGCGCCGCGACCTGCAGGCAGAAGCCAAGAACGCCGGCAAGCCTTGGACGGCAGCCAAAGCTTTCGAACATTCCGCGCCAATTTCGGAGATCGTGCCGGCCGAAGCGATCGGCCATCCGAGCAGCGGCAATATCTGGCTGAAAGTCAACGGCGAGACGCGCCAGCAGGGCGATCTCGACCAGATGATCTGCAAGGTACCCGAGATCATCGCCGAGCTTTCAACGACCTTCACGCTGGCAGCGGGCGACGTCATCATGACCGGAACGCCCGCAGGCGTCGGCCCCGTTCAGCGCCGCGACCTCGTCACCTGCGGCGTCGATGGCATCGCTGCACTCTCCGTCACTGTAATCTAGCTCTATCTAACGCTGCAGCGCCGCGCGTCCTGACAGACGCGCGAAGGACGGTGTAGCACTTTGAATTGCTGCATGTTTTGATCCTTATCGGCTAGGATTGAAGAAAATATGCCGTAGGGAGGAAACACGCATGCCATTCTTCGCACTCGGGTCGATGCAGCCGCAAACGCCAGCGGAAGGCAGCTACTGGGTGGCGCCGGACGCCAATATCATCGGCCACGTGGAAATCGGCGAGGATGTCGGGATTTGGTTCGGCGCGACACTGCGTGGCGATAACGAGCCGATCCGTATCGGGGCGCGCACGAACATCCAGGAGGCCGTCATCATCCATGTCGACCCCGCTTTTCCGACGACGATCGGAGAAGGTTGCACCATCGGCCACCGGGCGATCATCCACGGCTGCTCGATCGGCGACAATTCGCTGATCGGCATGGGCGCGACTGTATTAAATGGTGCGCAGATCGGCAGGAACTGCCTTGTAGGCGCCAATGCACTCATCACCGAAGGCAAGCAATTTCCAGACAATTCGCTGATTGTCGGTGCGCCAGCCAAAGTGATCCGCACGCTTGATGACGCCTCCGTCGAGAGGCTGAAGCGTTCCGCCGAACACTATGTGAAGAACTGGCAGCGCTATGCTGTCCAACTCACGCGGCTGGACTGACGCTCACGCCGGTCCAAATCAGGCGGCGCAGCTCTTGCAGTGACCGCGGATCTCGATCGTGGTCTTTTCAGTCTTGAAACTCTGCGCGCGCACGAGCGCCGAGAGCCGCTCCTCGATCGCCGCGTCGTTGAACTCCGTTACCTGGCCGCAGCCCTCGCAGATGGTGAAGGCGGTGACGCCGCGATCATGCTCGTGCTCATGCGGGCAGGTGCAAGCCACGAAGGCGTTCAAGCTCTCCAGCCGGTGAACAAGACCATATTCGAGCAGCTTGTCGAGCGCACGGTAGACCTGTAGCGGCGCGCGAAAACCCTGGTCGCGCAGCTTGTCGAGGATCGTGTAGGCGCTCATCGGGCCTTCCGAATGGGCAAGCGCTCCCATCACCAACGACTGGTTTTTCGTCAATTGTGGCGTGCCCATCAAGGATGACCTCCGTGCGAAGAATGTGATGCGCTTTCGAGCCTTCTGCCGATCGGCAGCAGACTCAGCACGAATAGCGCCAGCGCCGCGACCACGATAGACGGCCCCGACGGCGTGTCGAAGTGGAGCGAGCCGAAGAGGCCGCCGGCGACGGCGAGCGCGCCGATCAGCGAAGCGAGAACGGCCATGATCTCCGGCGAGCCAGCAAAGCGGCGCGAGGTAGCGGCCGGGATGATCAGAAGCGACGTGATTAGGAGGATGCCGACGATCTTCATGGCGATGGCGATCACCAGCGCCATCAGCAGCATGAAGAAGAGCCGCGCCCTCTCCGGCTTCAGGCCCTCGGCCTCGGCCAGCTCGGGATTGACTGTCGAGGCAAGCAGCGGCCGCCAGAGATAGACGAGCGCGAAGATCACCAGAATGCCGCCGCCCCAGATGATGTCGATGTCGGCCTCGGAAACGGCAAGGATATCACCGAAGAGAAAACCGACGAGATCGATCCGAACCCAGGTCATGAAGGCGACGATGACGAGGCCGATCGACAGTGCCGAATGCGAGAGGATGCCGAGCAGCGCGTCCGTCGACAGCGCACCGCGCTTCTGCAGGAAGAGCAGCAATAGCGAGACGACAGAGGCGACGATAAAGACACTGACCACCAGGTTGAGCTCGAGGAGCAGCGAGAGCGCCACGCCGAGCAGCGCCGAATGCGCCATGGTATCCCCGAAATAGGCCATACGCCGCCAGATGACGAAGCAGCCGAGCGGGCCGGCGACCATGGCTATGCCGATGCCGGCGACGAGCGCGCGGATGAAGAAATCGTCAAACATCGCGCTTCTCCGCCTTTTCGAAACCTTGAAGCCGCGTGTGATGACCGCAGCCGCAGTCCGGATCGTGATCGTGAACGTCCACGGCTTCGTCATGGTGATGATGGTGCCCGTCACCCGGAAAACAGCTCTCGGTGATGCTGCCATCGGCATGCAACACGCGGCCGTCCGGCAGGTGCGTATGGTCGTGATGGTGGCTGTAGACCGCGAGCGCGCCCGCTGCCCGCCGACCGAACAGCTTCAGATATTCCGGGCTGCGGCTCACCGCCTGCGGCGTGCCGCGGCAGCAGACATGGCCGTTGAGGCAGACAACCGTGTCGGTCTCCGCCATGACGATGTGGAGGTCATGCGAGATCAGCAGGATGCCGCAGCCGGTGCGGTTGCGGATCTGCTTGATGAGTTCGTAAAGCGCGATCTCGCCAGAGAAATCGACGCCCTGCACCGGCTCGTCGAGAACGAGCAGATCGGGCTTGCGGGCGATCGCCCGGGCGAGCAGCGCCCGCTGGAACTCGCCACCCGAAAGGTGCTGCACTTCCGCTTTCGCCATGTGCAGCATGCCCGTCGCGGCGAGCGCCTCTTCGATCTCGAGGCCCTTCAGGGGTCCTGTCAGCGTCATCAGCCGCTCGACGGTCAACGGCAGGGTCCAGTCGATGGCGAGCTTCTGCGGCACGTAGCCGACCCTGAGCCCCGCAATCCGCTCCACATGCCCCTCGTCCGGCTTCAGCACGCCAATCGCGGCCTTCGCCGTCGTCGATTTCCCCGAGCCGTTCGGACCAATGAGGGTGACGATTTCGCCGCGGCTGATCGAAAACTCGACACCCCGCACGAGCCATCGCCCGTTCCGGCGTACCCCGGTGTTGCTGAGGCTGACGAGCGGCTTCGTTTCTGGCGATCGGTAATTCAGCATCAAAAATTCCGAGTTGATGGTTGCCACTGGCTATCGCACACGTTATAGCATAACGCAATTGATGTAATAACATTACACGGCGACATTGCGCAAGGTCCGATGCGTAATGGCGGCGCAACACTTTGAACCCGTGAAGCTCGGAGACTCCTATGAGATCAACGCCCGCCCTCCTCTTTGCATCCACCGTCCTTTTGTCCGCGCCGGCCTTTGCGGATGGACCCAATGTGGTGGCTTCCATCAAGCCCGTCCACTCGCTGGTCGCATCAATCATGGAGGGCGTCGGAGAACCGTTGCTTATCGTCGAGGGCGGCGCCTCGCCGCACACCTACAACATGAAGCCGTCGAATGCCGCCGCGCTGCAGGAGGCCAAGGCGGTGTTCTGGGTCGGCCACGGCCTCGAAGCCTTCCTGGACAAGCCGCTCAAAGCGCTTGGCAGCGGCGCCAAGGTGGTGGAACTCAGCGAATCGCCCGGTCTTGAGAAACTCAAGTTCCGCGAGGGCGGCGCGTTCGAGGCGCATGCGCATAACGACGAAGGTCATGAAGGCGAGACTCATGGTGCCGAAGAGGCCGCGCATGATGGCCACGAACATGAGCATGCTGCCGAACAGGAGCCGGCTAACGATCCAGAACACCACCATGCCGAGGGCGATTTCGACATGCATATGTGGCTCGACCCGATGAATGCCAAGGCGATGGCTGCCGAGATCGAAAAGACGCTCTCCGAAATCGACCCCGACAACGCCGCCGCCTACGCGGCTAATCGGGTCAAGCTCAACGAAAGATTGGATGCACTGGACAAACACCTCGCCGCGACGGTGGCGCCGATCCAGGACAAGCCTTTCGTCGTCTTCCACGACGCCTATCAATATTTCGAACATCGCTACAAGGTGCGGGTCGCCGGCTCCATCACCGTCAGCCCCGAGGTACTCCCCGGCGCAGAAAGGCTTTCTGAAATCCGCGCCAAGATCAAGGAGTTGGGTGCGACCTGCGTCTTCGCCGAGCCGCAGTTCGAACCGAAGCTGATCAATGTCGTCATCGAAGGCACGCAGGCGAAGCCCGGTACGCTCGACCCTGAGGCGGCAACGCTCGATGCCGGACCGGACCTTTATTTCCAGTTGATGGAGAATATCGGCGCGTCGCTGAAATCCTGCCTCGCTTCGGCGAGTTGAGTCGTCCTCCCAAGACGGCGAAGGCGGGCTGCCAAAGCCCGCCTTTTTCTCATTTCCCTCGCCGGCGCTTAGTGCGCTGCGGCAAGCCCGACGATCACGCCGGTCGCGAGGCTGATCAGCAGAAAGTTATTGTCGACGCGCACCCACTGCTGGCCGCGTGGCGGCGTGCGTAGCTTGTAGCGGCGGTAGTCACGGACGTAAGCCATGTGGCGACGTTCGGCCGGGCTTAGCCGATGGCCACGCGCCCAGCGATGCTTCTTGATGATCACACGCTTTTCGACGGTCTTATTGACGTGCTTGTGTACGTGGCGTTCGACAGACTTGGACCGGTAACGGTCATGCACCTGCGCAACCTCGAAGGATCCGGATGGCTGGGCGAAAGCCATAGGGCTTGCCAGGAAGGAACTGGCGACCAGGGCAAGGATGAGACGTTTCATGAGGGGCTTCCTTTCGTTGTCTGCCCCTCGAAACTAAAGTTCACTTCCTGAACCAAAGATGAAATGACGCATTACAATTCTGTAATGATAACCATGCTTTATGATTGTTTCCTTATAAATTGAGTTCGCTTAGACAAGCGCCTGATAGCGAAAATGATCGAAATCGGCCGGCAGTGCGCTGCCCGAGGTGTCGAAGGCGAACATGCCGGTGAAGGCACCCGTGAACGAACCGTGCTCGCCACGCCCGCCCTCGTCGGAAACAACGCCGGCATCGAGCACCGGGCCAATCGCCTGCCATGTGTCCCGCTTTGTCGCCCGCCACAAGAACTGGAGATCGTTGTCGCGCACTTCCATCGCAAGGTGTATCGGTCCATCCGAAACCGCGACGCCGCTGCCCGCCGGGAACTGGAGGCGGCCGTGCGGAAAATCGCCGGGGCACGACAGAATGGTGACGACCCGTCCGAGCTTTTCGTGCCAGGTGACGCCCAATGCATGGAACTTGTGCCTGTTATAGTAATGCGTCAGGCCAGCCACCTGCTGGTAGGTCACGGGCGCAAACTCGACGACAGTCTCGGCCCGAAACGAATGGTGCTCCTGTCGCCGCGCCACCAATGCCTGCTCGAACCAGCTGCCGATGCTTTCCCGTCCGAAAAGCCTGAGGTGCCCTTCCCGCCATGTCAGCGAAAAGATGCGATCTGCCGCAGGCGTGCGCAGCCACTGGAACTCGGATGGAAGCTCGGCCTCGTCAAAATTGGTCTCGACCACGCTCGGCTGCGCGGCGATGCCGGTGCCTGCCGGCGCCGGAACGGTGACATCAGGGACGGTGCCGCCGTTTTCGAGGTAAAGCCAACCGTCTTCGCGCCAGACGCATTTCTGCAGCGCCGTCTCGCGGCCGAGGGTGCAGCGCCGCTGCGGCGGCAGCGGGCGTCCGCAGAGATGGGTGTGATAGGCCTGACCGTCAGGCGTCTCGACATATTGCCCGTGCCCTGCCCGCTGCAACGCGGCTTCGGGATGATCCTTCGAGGTGATGAGATGGATATTCGGATGCATCTCGTAGGGGCCGTCGATGTTGCGCGAACGCGCCATCGTCACCGCATGGTCGTAGCCAGTGCCACCCTCGGCGGTCGTCAGGTAATACCAGCCGTTGCGCTTGAAAAGATGCGGGCCCTCCACCAGACCGAGCGAACTGCCGGCGAAGATGTTCTTGACCGGCCCGACGAGCCGGCGCGTGCGCTCGTCCCACTCCTGCAGCAAAATGCCGTCGAATGCCGGGCTCTTCGGCGCGCCGCCGAAGCTCTCGGTGCGGTGGTTCCACTGCATGTTCAGGAACCATTTGCGGCCGTCGTCGTCATGAAAGAGCGAGGGGTCGAAACCGGACGAATTGACATAGACCGGATCGGACCAGGTTGCCTCCACGGCTTCCGCCGTGACGATGTAATTATGGGCATCCTTGAAGTTGCCGTCGAAGCGCTTGACGTCGGTGTAGACCAGCCAGAACAAGCCGTCCGAATAGGAAAGGCACGGCGCCCAGATGCCGCAGCTGTCGGGATTGCCGCGCATATCGAGTTGGCTTGCCCGCTCCAGCGGACGGCGCACGAGCCGCCAGTTCACGAGATCGCGCGAATGGTGGATCTGCACACCCGGGTACCATTCGAATGTCGAAGTGGCGATGTAATAGTCGTCTCCAACGCGGCAGATCGACGGATCCGGGTTAAAACCCGGCAGGATCGGGTTGCGGATAGTCGCGACCATGGCTTGCCTCTTCACTAGATTACGAGTTGGGTCGAATCGGCCCAAATCATAGACGTGATCGATTCGAATAAACTAGAGCGGGATGCGGGCGGAAAACCGCTCACAGTTTTACTCGTCGCGCCCTAGATTCTCGGCGAGCGCATCCAGCCCGAAACGTCCCATGCTTTCAAGACCCGTCACGCCAGCCCTGTACAGGAAGGAATCCCATCATCCTGCTCCCGAATCGCCTGAGCATGGCCGAACCCAGTGTCCGTTCTGTGGAATGGTCGTGACGCAATCGATGGCGATCACCCACGCTGCTGTGCCTAAGTCTTGGGCATTTTTCGTCGACGCGTGTTCGACTTTTGTCTGAGACTGTCGCGCTATCCCGGAAAATCGAGCTTCGGACTTGAAAGGAGGCTTGAAATCGGCACTGTGACTGTGCTTGGCGAAAGATAAAAATAGCCATTGCGGGGAGGAACTTGATGAAACCGTTACTCGGCTTCAGTCGGTTGATTGACACCATCACCGAGAAAATCGGCAAGGCGGTCGGCTGGCTCATTCTGGTCGCCGTGCTCGTCAGCGCGGGCAATGCCGTCATCCGAAAAATCTTCAACATGTCGTCGAATGCCTGGCTCGAGGCACAGTGGTATCTCTTTGGGGCGGCCTTCATGTTCGCTGCCGCCTACACGCTCAGCCAGAACGAACACATTCGCATCGACGTCGTTTACGGCAGTTTCTCGCGCCGTGTGCAGCACTGGATCGACCTCTTCGGTCACGTCTTCTTCCTGATGCCGTTCGTGCTGCTCATGCTCTATTACCTCGTCCCCTACGTGCGGATGTCCTACGTCTCGGGCGAAGTCTCGTCCAGCGCAGGCGGGCTCATCATCTGGCCGGCAAAAGCCATCCTGCTCATCGGCTTCGTGCTGCTCGCCCTTCAGGGCGTTTCGGAAATCATCAAGAAAATCGCGATCATGACGGGAAATATGGACGATCCCACCCCCTATGTTCCGACGCATGCTCCGCTTGACGAAGCTGTGGGCCCGGAGGTGCGCTCGTGATTGAGTTTATCGCTGAAAACCTGGCACCGATCATGTTCGTATCGCTGATCGTGTTCCTGATGCTGGGTTATCCCGTCGCCTTCTCGCTCGCCGCCAACGGTCTCCTGTTTTTCATCATCGGCGTCGAACTCGCGCCGCTCTCGGATTCGATCAACCTCTCCTGGCCGCTGCTCAACGCGCTGCCGGAACGGTTCTGGGGGGTGATGTCCAACGACACGTTGCTCGCCATCCCCTTCTTCACCTTCATGGGCATCGTGCTTGAAAAGTCGGGCATGGCCGAAGACCTGCTCGATACGATCGGCCAGCTCTTCGGCCCCGTCCGCGGCGGTCTTGCCTATGCGGTCATCTTCGTCGGCGCGCTGCTTGCGGCAACCACGGGTGTGGTCGCAGCCTCGGTCATCGCCATGGGACTGATCTCGTTGCCGATCATGCTGCGCTACGGTTACGACCGGCGCGTGGCGTCCGGCGTCATCGCAGCCTCCGGCACGCTCGCCCAGATCATCCCCCCGTCGCTGGTGCTGATCGTCCTTGCCGACCAGCTCGGCCGTTCGGTTGGCGACATGTATGCCGGCGCCCTCATCCCGGGTCTCGTTCTGACCGGCCTGTACATGCTCTATATCCTGATGATGACGTTCCTGAAGCGCGACTCCATGCCGGCGCTGCCGCTGGAAGCGCGCACGCTCGGATCGGGCGTCGCATCGCTTATCGTGGCCCTCGTGGTGGCAGCGGGCATCGCCTATGCGGCTCACGTCTATCTCTCGCCAACACAAGGCGAGAACGCGGACATCCTCGGGGCGACGGTCGGCGTCGCGTTCATCTACGTCGTCGCGCTCATCGACCGGGCGCTCAAGATCAATGCGCTGTCGCGGCTGGCGCAGCAGGTCATCATCGTCCTGATCCCGCCGCTGGCGCTGATCTTCCTGGTGCTCGGCACGATCTTCCTCGGCATCGCGACACCAACGGAAGGCGGGGCTATGGGCGCTGTCGGCGCCTTGATCATGGCGGCGGCCAAGGGTCGCCTTACTCTCGATGTCGTGCGCGGGGCGCTGACCTCCACGACGCGCCTTTCCGCCTTCGTGCTGTTCATCCTGATCGGCGCACGCGTCTTCTCGCTAACGTTTTACGGCGTCAACGGGCATATCTGGGTGGAACACCTGCTGACGGCGATGCCGGGCGGCGAAGTCGGCTTCCTGATTGCGGTCAACCTGCTGGTCTTCTTCCTAGCCTTCTTCCTCGATTTCTTCGAGCTCGCCTTCATCATCGTGCCGCTGCTCGCACCAGCGGCCGACAAGCTTGGGATAGACCTGATCTGGTTCGGCGTGCTGCTCGGCATCAACATGCAGACGAGCTTCATGCACCCGCCGTTCGGCTTTGCGCTCTTCTACCTGCGCTCGGTCGCAGCCAGGGTGCCCTACCTCGACAAGGTCACCGGCAAGATGACCCAGCCGGTCACTACCGGCCAGATCTACTGGGGTGCCGTGCCTTTCGTCGGCATCCAGATCCTCATGGTGGCGTTGACGATCATCTTCCCGCAGATGGTCATGCACTACAAGGGCAGCGGCGCGGCCGTCGATCCGTCCACCATCAAGATCGAGGTTCCCGGGTTCGGAACGGGCGGCGGCGGACTGACGCTCCCCGACAACGGCGGCGGCCTCGGCCTCCCGGGCGGCCTGCAACTGCCGGGCGGCAGCCCGCTCGACAACGGTCAGCAGCCGGCCCAGCCGAACAACGCGCCCGCCCAGCAGAACAAGCCGGCGACCGACCTCAGCGCACCGCCGTCGTTCAACTGACGCGGCAATCCGGCCTGAAAGTCGCAAAGGAAGCCGGCCAACAATGAGGCCCGAATGCCGAAGTGGCATTCGGGCCTTTTCCGTTTGCTATCGCCCCTTGCAGCGCGGCGCGTCTTTTCAGACGCTACCGTACGCGACGTAGTCAGCTTCTGCCTCGTTGGTTGCGGTCCGGTAACGCATCTCCTCCTGTCCTCATTCCTGTGCTTGTCACAGGAATCTAGTCAGCCCAAGTCCTTGGGCTGAAAAGTTTCTTCCGCGCCGCAGACGCGGCGCTGCTGGACTCCTGTGACAAGCACAGGAATGGGGGCGAAAAAAGCATCCGCCAAACCAATTGAGCTGCTGTCGTGTACTGTGGTCAGGCGCGCCAAGGGCGCCGTAGCACTTTGAATTGCTGCATGTTTTTATCCTAATCGGCTGCGATTTGGCGAAACATGCAGTCGTTGCGAATGAGTCCCGCGAGCTTGTCTTGGCATGGCATGCCGTATTTCGACCCCCCTGGGAAAGAAAAACCCCGGAGCAAGCCCCGGGGTTTCCATTACTCGATGATGATATGATGAAGCCGCTCAGACCTTGCCGTTCCGCTGCTGGATCATCATGAAGGTATCGTAGTTGTATTCGGCGATCTGCGCGTTGAGATAGTACTCGGCGCGGAACGCCTTGATCGAATCCCAGATCTTTTTGAAGGTGGTGTTCGACGCTTCCATCTCAGCATAGACTTCGTTCGACTTGTCGAAGCAGGCGGACAGAATTTCCGGGCTGAACGGACTGAGCTTTGCGCCAGCAGCCACCAGACGCTTGATCGCGGCTGGGTTCAGGTAATCGTACTTCTGCAGCATGTTCGCGTCGGTCGCCTGGCAGGCGGTGCGCAGCAGCGACTGGTAGTTCTTCGGCAGGCCTTCGAAAGCCGCCTTGTTGAACATGGCGTGCACCGTCGGGCCACCTTCCCACCAACCCGGATAGTAGTAGTACGGCGCGACCTTGTAGAAGCCGAGCTTTTCGTCGTCATATGGTCCGACCCACTCCGCAGCGTCGATCGTGCCCTTCTCGAGGGCCGGATAGATGTCGCCGCCGGCGATCTGCTGCGGCACGACGCCGAGCTTTTCGACGACTTTACCGGCGAAGCCACCGATACGCATCTTCAGGCCCTGCATGTCCGCAACGGTCTTGATCTCCTTGCGGAACCAGCCGCCCATCTGCACGCCGGTGTTGCCGCCGGGGAAGCCGATGAGGCCCTGGGTGGCGAGGAACTCGTTGAAAAGATCGATGCCGCCGCCATGATAATGCCAGGCGTTCATGCCGCGTGCGTTGAGTGCGAAGGGCACGGCAGCGCCGAGCGCCCAGGTCGGATCCTTGCCCCAGTAGTAGTAGGCAACCGTGTGGCAGGCCTCGACGGTTCCGGCAGCGGCGGCGTCAGCGGCCTGCAGACCGGGAACGATTTCGCCGGCTGCGAAAACCTGGATCTGGAAATTGCCGTCTGTCGCTTCGGAGACGTATTTCGACAGCACTTCACCGCCGCCGTAGATGGTGTCGAGCGACTTGGGGAACGATGAGGCCAGACGCCAGTTGATCTTTGGGTTTGCCTGCGCGATGGCCGGCGATGCGAGCGCCGTTGCGGCAGCCGCACCCAGGCCGCCGATGCTCGCGTGTTTGATAAATGAACGGCGATCCATAATACCTCCCTATTTCCCGCCATGACGGCTACAGGCACAATCGCGCGCCTGCGACACCGTTCGTTGAGCCTTTCCTCGGTCCGCTGAGCGCGTCGAGAGCTCATGCCTCCTCGTTTTGCCAGCCGCGCGCACGCAAAGCGTCTTGCACGTGGGACCGGCACCACTGCACCATACATATTCACTAATGCATGTCCAGCGACCGTTTTCCGGCGCCCTCTTCGACTTTTGTCTAAGGCGCCGGAGATAATCAATATTGCCTAAAATCGAGGCAAATCAACGAATTCGCCGTAGTTCAGAGCTCGGCCGACTTGGCCCAGAGGTTGACATCGGCCTCGCGCGCATAGAGATCGATCTCGGCCAGTTCCTCCGCCGTGAAGCTGTCGTTGTCGAGCGCTTTGACGCAATCGACGATTTGTGCGGAGCGGCTCGCGCCGATCAGAGCCGAGGTTATGCGGCCGCCGCGCAGCACCCAGGCAAGCGCCATCTGCGCCAGTGTCTGGCCGCGACGTTCGGCGATGCTGTTCAATTTGCGGATGTTGTCGATGATCGCCGGGCGGATGAAATCCCTCTTGAGGAAGTGGTTCTGGGCTGCGCGGCTGTCTTCCGGGATCCCGTTCAGATACTTCGTCGTCAGCATGCCCTGGGCAAGCGGCGAGAAGACGATCGACCCGATGCCCAGATCTTCGAGCGTATCGACGAGCCCGTCGTCCTCGACCCAGCGGTTGAGCATGGAATAGCTCGGCTGGTGAATCAGGCATGGCGTGCCGAGATCCTTAAGGATCGCCGCCGCTTCGCGGGTGCGCTGCGAGTTGTAGGACGAGATGCCTACATATAGCGCCCTGCCGGAGCGGACGATATGGTCGAGTGCGCCGCAGGTCTCCTCGAGTGGCGTATCCGGATCGAAGCGGTGAGAATAGAAGATGTCGACATAGTCGAGGCCCATCCGCTTCAGGCTCTGGTCGCAGGAAGCGATGAGATATTTGCGGCTGCCCCATTCGCCATAGGGTCCCGGCCACATCTCGTAACCGGCCTTGGAGGAGATAATCAGTTCGTCGCGCAGGCCGGCGAAGTCGGTGCGCATGATCTCGCCGAACGCGGTTTCCGCCGATCCGGGCGGGGGACCGTAGTTGTTGGCGAGATCAAAATGTGTAATGCCGAGATCGAAGGCCGTACGGCACATGTCGACCTTGCGATCGTGCGGCGTGTCGCCGCCGAAATTATGCCAGAGCCCGAGCGAGATCGCCGGCAGCTTCAGCCCGCTCCTGCCGCAGCGGTTGTATTTCATCGTCGCGTATCGGCTCTCCGCCGGTTGCCAGGTCATGTGTGACGTTCCTTCGTTTCGGATGAGGCTTGATACCCTTCCGCAACCCCTGCCCACAAGAGGGAGGGGCTCAACTTGCCGCACCTTCCCTCCTCCGTCCCAGCGACATCGACCGAACGCAAAGGTTAGAAATAGGCAGGCGCGTGCCGTGGCGCCAAGCCCCTCCCCTTGTGGGGAGGGGTTGGGGAGAGTTCGCTCAGCGCAGCAGCGCCTGCGCCTCTTCGATGCCGAGAGCGGCCGGCTGCGCGCAGGTGGTCGAAAGCGTCACGAACCGCCCCTCCTCGCCGGATTTCAGGATCGACACCATCACGTCGACGCCGTGGAGCGCGCGGTCCAGCGAGCAGCGCGGGTCGCGGCCGTTGAGGATGGCGTCGGCCATGTCGGCGAGACCGGCCGTTCGGTAATTGGCGATCGGGCCCGCCGGGTGATCCCAATTGTTGACCGCAAAGGGATGGTCCCACATTTCGAGGGTCTGGATGTTCTTGTCGCGCCCGCTCGCCTCGACTGGACCACCGAAGAAGTTTGGATCCGGTACGAACAGCGATCCTTCGGTGCCATAGAGCTCCATGTTGGCGTGGCGGTGCGACCAGACATCCCAGCTTGCCGAAAGCGTGATCGTTGCGCCGTTCTGGAATTCGAGCAGCGCATGGATGTTGGTCGGCGTCTTAACCGGGATGACTTCACCATTGCGCGGCGCGCTGGTGATGGTGCGGGTCTCGTTCGCCATCGAGGAAAGCGCCGCGACGCGCTTAACCGGGCCGATCAGGTTGATGAGGTTGGCGATGTAGTAAGGTCCGAGATCGAGTACCGGACCGCCACCCGGCAGGAAGAAGAAATCCGGGTTCGGATGCCACATCTCCATGCCGGGGCTCATGACGTGGCAGGTTCCCGATGTAATCCGACCGATCTTGCCGGCGTCGATGTAGTCGCGGGCGAGCTGGTGCGCGCCGCCGAGGAAGGTATCCGGTGCACAGCCGACCGTAAGTCCTTTCACCTTGGCGATCGCCCTGAGTTCCTCACCCTGCTCCAGAGTCAGCACCAGGGGCTTTTCGGAATAGACATGCTTTCCGGCTTCGAGGATTACCTTCGACACGGGAAAATGCGCATCCGGGATGGTCAGATTGACGATGATGTCCACTTCCGGATTGGCCAGCAGCGCCTCGATGCTCTGCGCCGTCACGTCATATTCGGCGCCCCGCCCCTCGGCCGCCGCCGGGTTGATGTCGGCGCAGGCGACCATCCTGATGCCCTTGAAGAGAGGCGCGAGCTTGAAATAGGTGGTGGAGATGTTGCCGCATCCAATGATACCGACGCCAAGTTCCTTCATCTTCATGTTCTTTCCGTCACTCAATAGGATTGGATGGAAGCCAGCGAACGTTCAGCAAAGCGCCGGAAGTCGCTGGGGTTGTCGTGTTCGGCGATGAAATATTTTACCGACGTCGCGGAGAGCGCCCTTACGACTCCCTGCCAGTCGATCGTGCCGTGGCCGACATCGGCCCAGCCGTCCTCATCCGTCTTTTCACCCTTGGGCGCGATGTCCTTGACGTGGACGGCAGTGATACGGCTGCCATATTTCGCGATCCAGACGAAGGGATCGGCGCCGCCGCGCACGATCCACGCGATATCCGCTTCCCAGGAAAGATCCGGACCGCCGGCGAAAATGTGGTCCAGCGGTATGGAGCCATCTGCGAGGGCATGAAATTCGAAGTCGTGGTTGTGCCAGCCGAAGTCGAGGCCCGCGTCCCGGAAAGGGTTGCCCGCCGCTTGCAGCCGCGCACCAAAGGCGCGCCAGCCGGCCGCGTCGCTCGGGCGCTGGTCCGGCATCAGGTAAGGGCAGTAGATTGCACGGATGCCGAGCGCATCGGCGATCCTTAGCACCCGCGCCGGCTCCTGCTCGAGCATATCGATGCCGAAATGCGCGGTTGGCATGCTGACGCCGTTGCGTTCGAGACCGCGCCTGAAATCAGCGACCTCTTCGTCGCTCAGCGATGCGTAAAGCGCGCCGTAGCCCTCGACCTGGGTATAGCCGGCCTTGCCGACGGCCGCGAGCACGTCGGCAAGCGGCGGAAAATTGCGGGCGCTGTAGAGTTGGAAACTGACGTCTTTCATCAAAAGTTCTCCTCGTTGAGTGCGCAGGAATGATTGTTGGGGAGCAGGTTCGGGCGTTTCACCCTGTTGCCTTCAGCCAGGTGTCGTAGTCCGACACGAGCAGGTGGAGCGGATGCTCGTCCTCCTCGATTACGGAAAAGCGGCCCACCGGCTCGCGAAAATAGTTGTCGGTAAGATCGTCGTTGACGGTCGAAACTTCGCCCATCAACACGTCGCCTCCCTCCGCCCAAAAGGCATGCCAGTTTCCGGGCAGCAAAGTGACGCTCTCGCCGGGTTCAAGCTTCAGGAGGTCGCCCGCCTTCTGCCGGCGCAGGCGCGCGTCGCACGCCACTTCGACGTCGCTTTCCTCGTCGACTGAGCCGTCCGGCAGCGAGTTGTACATCTCCAGTACCAGCGTGCCGCCGCCGCGATTGATGATGTCCTCAGTCTTCACCGCATGACGGTGCAGCGGATTGACCTGGCCGGCGCGCGTGATCATCAGCTTCTCGGCATAGACCATGCCCTTGCCGGTGCCGAGATTGGCCGCGGCACCGTTCCTCAAGGTGAAAAGGACGAGGCCGAATTCATTGAAACGGCCCTTGCCGTAGTCGGTAATGTCCCAGCCGAGCCGCGCCTCCAAAATCGTTGGGCTGTCGGTCGCGACGCGCGTCTGCAATTCCTCCGGCGACCAGTAGGCAAAGGGCGGCAGCACGAAGCCGTGGCTGCGCATGAAGGCGTCACTTTCGCGGATCACCTCGTTGACGTGGCTGCGTTTCATCCGGCTCACCCCTTTCCCTGACAAGATTCGAGGTCATAGGCGCTGAAGCTCGGGACGATGCCTTCGGCGAGTGGCGCCTTCGGTGTGTAGCGGATCACCTTCGTCTCGCCGGCGGTCAGGTCGAAGGCGTTGTCGGAATAGCGCCCTTCGACATCCCCCTCGACCATCACGTGCAGCGCGAGACCGCTCGCTGCGACAATCACATCGAAGGCGCCGTCCAGTCGCGGCACGGTCTCCAGTGTCAGGCCGGATGGGGAAAGATCGAGCGCCTTATAGGTGTCCTGGACATGATGCCCCTCGCCGCACATGCCGTTGGAGGCTTCGAACGACCAGAAGAGCAACATTCCATCCGGAACGTCGTCGCTCGCGATGGTGACGAGCGTGACGGCACGGTCCGGTGCACAGGAACCCGCGGCCGCTGCCAGCGGGCGACGCTCGCCGTCCAGTGAAACGAGGAATGTCTGGAGTTCGATTGTCACCGTCTCGGCCGTGTCGTTCACCATCGAGAAGGTGATTTCCTTCCCGTCCGCGGAAGGAATGGCGGCAACGGCAACCGGCTGGAAGAAGCGCCGGGCCATATAGTGCATGGCCTTCCAGTGGCCGCCATAATCCAGGCTGGACCAGGAGGCGACGGGCCACGTGTCGTTGAGCTGCCAATAAAGCGTCCCCATACAGTGCGGCTTCAGCGACCGCCAGTAGTCGACGGCAGTGCGGATCGCGAGCCCCTGCTGGATCTGGCTCAGATAGACGAAGCTCGGGAAATCCCTCGGAAAGCGGAAATAGCGGAACATGGTCCCGGCGATCCGCTCGTTGCCGCCGACATTCTTCTGATGCGCCTCCATCACCGGCGAGGCGATGTTGAGATCGCGCGCCTCGGCGAATTGCCGGACGACCGGCATCGAGGTGTAGGACTGAAAACCGAATTCCGAGCAGAAGCGCGGGCGGACGGTACGATAATTGTCGAAAGACTTGTTCTCGTGCCAGACGGACCAGTAGTGCATGTCGCCCGCACCGTCCGCATGCCAGGCATCGCCGAAATTGAGGTAGCCGACGGACGGGCTCGAAGGCCACCAGATCGCTTCCGGGCAGGCTGACTTCATCGCCGTCTCGACCGTACGGTTCAGCCGGTCATAAGCGACGAGGTAACGGTCGCGATCCTTGCGGCTTTCCTCGAACCAGGTGAGCGCGCCGACAAGCTCGTTGTCCCCGCACCAAATCGCAATCGACGGGTGGGACGACAGACGCTTGACCTGATGGTCCACCTCGGCCGCGACATTGTCGAGGAAGTCCGGCGTCGAGGGATAGAGATTGCAGGCGAACATGAAGTCCTGCCAGACAAGCAGTCCCAGCCGGTCGCAGAGATCGTAGAACCAGTCTGGCTCGTAGAAGCCACCGCCCCAGACGCGGATCATGTTCATATTGGCATCAACGGCCGATAGCAGGAGGTCCTCGACCCCTTGCGGCGTCACACGTGACACCAGGGCATCCGCCGGGATCCAGTTCGCTCCGCGGCAGAAGATCTCGCGGCCGTTGATGCGGAAGGCAAAACGGCTGCCCGCCTCGTCCTTGTCGGTGACGAGATCGATCGTGCGGAAGCCGATCTGGCGCGTCACGCTCTCGTCCGGCAGCTCGACGTTAAGGATGGAAAGCGCCTGTTCGCCGCTGCCCGACGGCCACCATAATCTCGGCTTTGTAACCGTGAAGACGTGGGTGATGCGGGTCTCGCCGGCAGCGACCGCGCAGTCCAGACGCTCCCGCACGCCATCGAGCTCGAAATGAATGGGTACGATTCCGGGATCGCGGGCAAAGAGCGTCACGGTTACCTGCAGATCAACGGAGCCGTCGGTAAGCCAGAGCTGACGTGTGGTGACGTGTTCGATGCGCGCCGTCTCCAGCCGGCGAAGTGCCAGCGAGCCATAGATGCCTAGCGGCGCGATGGCGATGTTCCAGTCCCAGCCGAAGTGGCACTGGGGCTTGCGCAGCATGTTGCCGTTGGCGATCGGCGAATTTCCATCGTGGTAAGGCACGTAAAATGGCTGCGCCTGCTGCCGGCGCGCACCCTCGGCAATCGAAGAATGCAGCACGACCCGGATGCGGTTCTCGCCGACGACAAGCGCACTTGATACGTCGGGGCGATAGCGGCGAAAGCAGTTTTCGGCCTGCAGCACCAATCGATCGTTGACGAAGATAGACGCAATCGTGTCGATGCTTTCGAAATCGAGATACCAGCACCCGTCCAGATCGTCCGCATCTACGACGACCGTGCGCTCGAGAACCCAGTCCTTGTCCGCGACCCATTGCACCTCGGCCTCGTTTCGGCCGGCATAGGGATCTGCGATGATGCCCGCCTGCTGCAACGCGCTGTGTACATCGCCTGGAAGCGTAATGGTGAGCGCGTGGCTGTTGTCCGTCGAGGCGAGCAGCCAGTCACCGGACAAATCAATGCGGATGGCGTCGCGGTTCAGGGTTTCGGGGGGCATTTCCTCAATCCATGTATGGGCCGGCGGTCGAGGCCGACATCATTATCGTTTGTTTTAAGCCCGGACGGCATCGCCCGGACTCGATATCGCTTTTTAAAGACGGTTTTCGCTGGCAGCGTCGAAGATCGAGGCGACCCCCATGTCGAAAGAAAGGCGCACGGCCGTGCCGGGCTTGTAGCGCCGCTGGCCGGCGATGCGCACGGACATCGATTGACCGGCCAAGGTCAGCCACAAGAGGTTGTCGGCACCCATCGGCTCTTCGATGTCGACGACGGCCTGATGTGCAGCGTCCCCCGCCCCGGCCTCATCGATCTTGACATGCTCCGGCCGGAGCCCAAGCACGACTTTCTGCCCCGGCTGCAACCCTGTGCGCGCCGGATAGCCCGTGACGTCGAAGGCAACACCGCCGACCTGCACGAAGCTGCGGCCGTCCTTGGCGGCGACCTCGCCGCGGAAGAAATTCATCGATGGCGAACCGATGAAGCCGGCGACGAAGAGGTTCTCCGGCGCGTTGTAGATCGTCATCGGATCGGCGAGCTGCTGGATGACGCCGCCCTTCATGACGGCGATGCGGTCGGCGAGCGTCAACGCTTCGATCTGGTCGTGCGTGACATAGATCATCGTGTTTTTCAGCGACTGGTGCAGTCGCTTGATCTCGACGCGCAGTTCCGAGCGCAGCTTGGCGTCAAGGTTCGACAAGGGCTCGTCGAAGAGGAAGACATCGACATCGCGCACAAGTGCGCGGCCGATCGCCACGCGCTGGCGCTGCCCGCCGGAAAGTTCAGCCGGCTTGCGCTTTAGAAGCGGCTGGATCTGCAGGATTTCCGCAGCCCGCGCGACACGCTTGTCGATTTCGGCTTGCGGCACCCTGGCAACCTGTAGCCCGAAGGAAAGGTTCTTCTCGACCGACATCTGCGGGTAGAGCGCGTAGGACTGGAACACCATGCCGATCCCTCGGTCCTTCGGCTCCTCCCATGTGACATTGCGGTCTTTGATGAAGATCTGTCCTTCCGAAACGTCAAGCAGGCCGGCGATGCAGTTCAAAAGCGTGGACTTGCCGCATCCGGACGAGCCGAGCAGGACAAGGAATTCGCCATGATTGATGTCGAGGTTGAGCTTGTCGAGAACGGTGATGGCGCCGAAGTTCAGCGACAGGTCCCTGACTGAAACACTGGTCATGCTTGCTTATCCTTTCACTGCGCCGGCGGCGATGCCGCGCACGAACAGCCGGCCCGAGATGAAGTAGATCGTCAACGGCACGAGGCCGGTCAGCAGCGTCGCCGCCATGTTGACGTTGTATTCCTTCACGCCCTGCACCGAGTTGACGATGTTGTTGAGCTGCACGGTCATCGGGTAGTACTCCGGTCGGGTGAAAACCACACCGAACAGGAAGTCGTTCCAGATGCCGGTCACCTGAAGGATCATCGCAACAACGAAGATCGGCAGCGACATCGGCAGCATGATCTTGAGGTAGATCGTCCAGAACCCGGCGCCGTCGACGCGCGCCGCCTTGAAGAGCTCCTCGGGCAAGCCGGCGAAATAGTTGCGGAACAGGAGCGTCAGGATCGGCATGCCGAAGATCGTATGCACGATGATGAGACCGGTCAGCGTGCCGTAAACGCCCATTTCTCTGAGCACGATCACGATCGGATAGATCATCACCTGATAGGGGATGAAGGCGCCGACGATGAGGATGGTGAAAAACAGGTCGGCCCCTTTGAAGCGCCAGTTGGCGAGCGCGTAGCCGTTCACCGAGGCAATTGCGATCGATATGATCACCGAGGGAACGGTGATGCGCACCGAATTCCAGAAGCCGCGCGAAAGCCCGTCGCAATTGAGGCCGGTGCAAGCCTGGGCCCAGGCCTTTACCCAGGGCTCGAAGGTGATTTCGACCGGGGGCGCGAAGATGTTGCCGACGCGGATTTCCGGCATGCCCTTGAGGGACGTCATGAACATCACGTAGAGCGGCAGCAGATAGTAGAGAGCGACCACGATCAACGTGCCGTATACGACGATGTTGCGGCGGGAGAGCGTCCGGCGCGGCTTGGGCCCGCTCGGACCGACAGTGATCCTGTCGGGAACCTCCTCGTGCTCGGTAACCATGCTGTTGTTGGCGACGAGATTAAGCACGCTTGCGACCTCCTCCGAATTCCAGATACGCCCATGGCACGATGATGATCGCGACGGTCACGAGCATCATGGTGGAGGCGGCAAAGCCCTGCCCCAGATTCTGGGCCTGGAACATGTAATCGTAGACGTATTTGGCAGGCACTTCGGAGGCGATGCCGGGACCGCCGCTCGTCTGGGCCACGACGAGGTCGTAGACCTTGACGATGCCGCTCGCGATAATGACGAGCGTCGTGATGAAGACGCCGCGCATCATCGGGATTATGATGAGCACATAGGTCTTCCACATCGGGATGCCATCCACCCGCGCAGCCTTCCAGATGTCCTCGTCGATGCCGCGCAGACCGGCAAGCATCAGGCACATGACAAGGCCGGTGCCCTGCCAGAGCGCTGCGATCAGAATGCCGTAAATGACGATGTCGGAATTGTAGAGCGGGTCGAAGTTGAAGTTCGTCCAGCCAAGGGACCGCACGATAGACTGTATTCCGTACTGCGGATTGAGCAGCCACTGCCAGACCAAGCCCGTGACGATGAACGACAGGGCGAAGGGGTAGAGCATGATCGTTCGGAATGTATTCTCGAAGCGGATCTTCTGGTCCATCAGTGCGGCGAGCACAAAACCGATCACGAGGCTGAAAATCAGTGAGAAAAAGCCGTAGATGGCGAGATTCTCTATCGAGACGAGCCAACGCGGTGCGGCCCACAGCCGCTCATATTGGTCGAGGCCGACGAAGGAAAGCCTTGGCAGCAGCTTCGAGTTTGTGAAGGAATAGAGAACCGTCCAGGCTGTGCCGCCGACGAAGATGACCACGGCTGTCAGGATCATCGGAATAGAGGCGATTTTCGCATTCAGGTTCCGCAACCACTGATTCGGGCGAGCCGAGCCGCGTGTCTGGCCTGTCATGTTTGCTCCTCCGGAACTGCAACGTATTCGATGGGCGGTACTCACAGCGAAAATACGCTGCCGATACGCGGCCGCCTCACCATCGTAATGGCCCCCTGCTTGGCACTCCGCGTTCATGCGAACATATAACAACGCTCAGAACGCTTTGATTCTGGAACATCTTATCCGCATCGCAATTCAGCTTGAAAGCGGGGATGCTCCTCGCGTGCGATGCCAGCAGACATCGTCACGGGCGCCCGGCGCGAACGCGTCGTACCGAATGGGCATGAGGGCGGCCCCGCGCGTGCGCGGGGCCTTCAGGCGACGACTATCAGTCCGCCGCCGCGATGATCTCAGCGAAGCGCTTCTGCGCATCCTCCGGCGTCATCGACGGGTTTGCAAAGAACTCGGAGAAAAGGTCCTCCTTCTGCTTCTGGCTGTCGGCAGACAGAAGCTGGTCAGTGCCCTTGATCACATTACCCTTGGCAAGGATATCGAGCCCCTTCTTCATACAATCATTTGCGGTTGCGAGGTCGACGTCGCCACGCACCGGCAGCGAACCCTTCTTCAGGTTGAAAGCAACCTGCGTCTCCGGCTTCAGCAGGGTCGATGCCAACGCCTCCTGCGCCTTCGACTTTTCCTCATCCTCCAGCAGCGGGAAGTAGAATGCGTCACCACCGGTCGAGATCACCTCGTTGACGCCGAGCCCCGGAAGGCAGGTATAATCCACACCGGCCTTCTGGCCAGCAAGCTGGAACTCGCCCTGGGCCCAGTCACCCATGATCTGGCCGCCGGCCTTGCCGGTGATGACGAGGTTGGTTGCCTGGTTCCAGTCTTGAACATTGCTGCCCTTCGACATGCGACGCGCATCGTCGGCAGCCTTGAAGACCTTGGCGATCTCCGGACCTGCAGCCACTTCCTCGTCCTTCTGGGCGAAGACCTTCTCGAACGTGTCTTTCCCGGCGATCGCCACCATCAGCACGTCAAAGGCACCTGCTGCCTGCCACGGCTGGCCGCCAACGGCGAGCGGCACGATGCCGGCCTTTTCCAGCGCCGGTGCTGCCGCGACGAATTCATCCCAGTTCTTCGGCACGGGCACGCCGGCCTGCTTGAAAGCCGCATTCGAAAGCCACAGCCACTGCCAGGAATGGATGTTGACGGGCGCGCAATAGATCTTGCCCTCAATGGTGCAGGACTCAAGCAAGCTTGCCGGCTTGACGATCTCCTTCCAGTTCTCGCGCTCGGCGACATCGGTCAGATCACGCATCAAACCCGACTGCACGAGCTCCTCAGCCTGACGGCCGTGATTGAACTGGGTCGCAGCCATCGGATCGCCGCCGGTGATGCGGCTGATCATGATCGGACGCGCCGTCCCGCCTGAGCCGGCGATTGCGCCGTCGACCCACTTGTTGCCGGTCGCGTCGAATGCCTTGGCCAGTTCGGCGACCGCCGCGGCTTCACCGCCGGAGGTCCACCAATGCGTGACCTCCAGATCGGCGGCATTGGCCACGCCGAGCGGCAGGGCGACGGTTGCGGCCAATGCGGCGGCCATGGAACGCAATTTCATGAGTTCTCCTCCCTCACTGTAACGTTACCGTAAAAACTTAGTTCAAACGATTTTCCGACGCAACACCCACAACGGATAATTCCGGATATTATTTCCTGCTCTCCTAACACGTGTAACAGGCGTCACTTCAAAGAAGACAACATGCGACCCTCGATGCAGCCGTACGAGCTCCCATCCTCCCCCATAACGCTTTGATTCGAGGGATTTTTGGGTCAAAATAGATTGCTGGGCATTCGAAGACGGCTTCGCAAATGCAGCATCTCGCTTCGCAAGTGCGGGATTCAACCATATGGTTATGTTCTTCGCAGCGCAGCAACGAAAATGCTCGACATCGCTACTGTATCGTTACAGATTTCGTCCCGCGACACCGCTCCGACAAATCTGGCCACCGGTCACAATTCGTATATAAGGCGGAACCGGATCGGACGTGTTCGTATCGACGCTGCGGGTCAAGTGGGCGCTTGATCGTGGCGGTTCACGCAAAGGTCTCAAAAGGGGACGGGGCTGGGTGACGGGGATGGAAGGCAAGACGAAGAATAGGGCGGCGACAGTGCCGCCGCCAGCCGGCGCCAGGCCGACGCTGAAAACGATCGCCTTCATGACCGGTCTTGGGATCACCACGGTATCCCGAGCATTGAAGGATGCGCCCGATATTGGCGCCGAAACCAAGGAAAGGGTGCGCCTCGTCGCCAAGCAGATCGGCTACCAGCCGAACCGTGCCGGCGTGCGCCTTAGGACCGGCAAGACCAATGTCATCAGCCTCGTGCTGACGCTGGAGGAAGAGATCATGGGCATCACCAGCCCCATGGTCGTCGGCATCACCGAAATCCTCGCCGGCACGCCATATCATCTGGTGGTAACCCCTTACAGCTCCACAAAGGATCCTCTGGGGCCAATCCGGTATATCCTTGATACGGGCGCGGCCGACGGCGTAATCATCTCGCGGACGGAGCCGCACGATGCGCGCGTCACGCTGATGACCGAGCGCCACCTGCCCTTTGTCACCCATGGCCGCACGGAAATGGGGATTGTCCATCCCTTCCATGACTTCGATAACGAACGTTTCGCCTATGAGGCGGTGCGTCGGCTCACCGAATGCGGCCGCCGCCGGCTCGTGCTATTGGAGCCGCCGCCGAACCTCACTTTCCATTCCCACATGCGCACCGGCTTCGAGCGCGGGCTTAAGGATTTCGGTGCGGAGGCGGTGAGCTTCCACCACGTCAACATCGATCACAGCCTCGTCGCCATCCGCGACGCCTTCGAGCAACTGATGCGCTCGGTTGACGCCCCGGACGGCATCGTATCCGGCAGCGGCTCCGGAGCGATTGCGTTGATCGCGGCGATCGAATCGGCAGGCAAGAAAGTCGGCCAGGATGTGGACATGGTCACCAAGGCGCCGAGCGATTTCCTGCGCTGGCTGCGCCCCGAAGTCATGACCATGTACGAGGACATCCGGCTTGCCGGTCGCGAGCTCGCCAAGGCTGTGATCGGCCACATCGAAGGTAAGCCGCCCGAGACGCTGCAAAGCCTCAGCCAGCCGGAATTCCAGCGGCCCGTATCGAAGTCGCGGAAGGTGTAGCAGAGATGGCCGACAGTATCTCTCTGCGCCGTTCGCTTCGGCTTTGATTGTCGCGACGCCTCACTGGCCCGGAAGCGGCAGGCACTCCAGGCGAGAGCACGCCAACCAAATAGCGGGACCTGCCTGCGCAGGCGCGCTCATCACGCGCCGATAGTCGGCCAGTACTTGTCGTCGGTGAAATCACCGGGAATAGGATTGAGCAGCTCGAGTTTCTCGGCAACGAATTCGATCTGTATCTTTAGATATTGGATGGAGCTCGGAATCGGCGAGCCGGTTGCGAGGCTGCGAACCCGCCATTGCTCGTAGCCGATTGCCTTTATCCGTCGCTCCGCTTCGACGCGGACATTTGGTTTATCGGCGGACATGGCTTCATTGGCTTTGCCGCCGTCGATGACTTTGAACTTCATGCTGGTATTTCGACGGATTTCTGGATGGAATTGAGGGCAATTCCGTCCGGAATTGCGCAGTTTCAAAAGTTTAGAGGGGCGGCGGCGACGGCCGCCCCATCCTTTACACCAAGACCGATCCGGTCTTATGCGTTCAATCCGCTGCCCCAAGGGCCGTGGTGGCTGTCGGCACCATCGACGCGGTCGAAGCCGTGGGCGCCGAAGAAGTCGCGCTGCGCCTGGATGACGTTGGCCGTGCCGCGAGCGCGGCGATAGCTGTCGAAATAGCCGAGTGCGGAGGCGAGCGCCGGCACCGGCAGGCCGCCGAGCACGGCGGCGGAAACGACACGGCGGAGCGCTGCATCCGTTTCCTTGACCATCGCTGCAAAGGCGGGCGTCACGATCAGGTTGGCGGCATCCGGCGCCTTGGTGAAGGCCGTAGTGATCTCGTCAAGGAACTGCGAGCGGATGATGCAGCCGGCGCGCCAGATTTTTGCGATCGTCGGCATTGGCAAGTTCCAGCCGAACTCCTTCGAGGCGGCCGACATCACCGCGAAGCCTTGGGCATAGGCGCCGATCTTGGCGGCGAGCAGCGCGTTTTCGAGATCCTTGAGGAAGGCGTCCCTGTCGGCCACGGTGAAGTCGCCGACCGCCGGCAGGCCGAGGATCTTCTCGGCTGCTTCGCGCTCTTCCTTCATCGAGGAAATGCTGCGGGCGGCGACGGCCGCTTCGATGCCGGTCGCCGGAACTCCCATGTTCTGCGCCTCGATGACAGACCATTTGCCCGTGCCCTTCTGGCCGGCCTTGTCGAGGATCAGGTCGACGATCGGCTTGCCGGTCAAGGGATCGGCGGCTTTCAGCACCTTTTCGGTGATCTCGATCAGATAGGAGTTGAGCCGACCCTTGTTCCAGGCGCCGAAGACGTCGCCGATCTCGGCGGCGCTCATCTTCAGGCCGTCGCGCAGGATGCCATAGATTTCGGCAATCATCTGCATGTCGGCATATTCGATGCCGTTGTGGATCGTCTTGACGAAGTGGCCGGCGCCATTTTCACCGAGCCAGGCGACGCAAGGGTCGTTCTCGTATTTCGCGGCAATCGAGGTCAGCACCTTCTCGACGCGGCGGTACGACTCTTCCGTGCCGCCGACCATGATCGACGGACCATGGCGCGCGCCCTCCTCGCCGCCCGACACGCCCATGCCGATGAAGGTGAGGCCCGAGTCCTTCAGCGCCTCGAAGCGGCGCATCGTGTCACGGAAATTGGCATTGCCCGCATCGATCATGATGTCGCCCTTGGCGAGATAGGGCTTCAGAATTTCCATCTGCTGGTCAACGGGCTCACCGGCCTTGATCATGATGATGATCGGCCGCGGCGGGCGGATCGCGGCGACAAACTCGTCGATCGTATCGCAGGGAACGATCTGCTCCTTGAGCGCGCCGGCTTCGGCATAGAACTTGCGCGTCGCTTCGACCGTGCGGTTGAACACCGCGATCTTGTTGCCTTTTTCAGCAATATTGAGCGCGAGGTTCGACCCCATGACGCCGAGGCCGATAAGCCCGATTTCCGCCTGTGACACGTGATTGCCTCCGTTGGAAGAAGAGCCGCCACGATCCGAACAGACGCGCGGGATAGCCCCTCGATATTGATCTGCGCATGCTTGGCCGGTCCGGAAGAGGATGGGCGGCTGGGACATGCGGCGGCGGAGTTCTTTTGGCACTCAAATCGATTTACGACAAGCCACTGCTGATAAATTCAATCCTTTTCAGGCTTGCCGTCGCCGTCATCAAGGACACGCCAAGAGGCTCCGTCCAGGTCTTCGTACTGCCCGCTCTTCGGCGCCAAGCCGCGAGGCCCGAGCCTCCGAGGAAGAGCGCGATCGGGATGAGATAGATGAGCGTGTTCATGGCGCGCTCCTGGCCGGCCGCAGCCCCGCCGCAGGCGCTGCCGGAGCCGAGGCGGTACCACCCCCCTTCAGCCGCAGAGCATTGAACACCACGATCAGCGATGAAGTCGACATGGCGATGGCGGCAACAAGCGGCGTCGCATAGCCGAGAATCGCGACTGGCACGGCGATAACGTTGTAGCCGATCGCCAGCGCGAATTCTGCCGGATCAGCCGGCCGGCGCGACGCGACGTTTCGATGGCGAAGGGAACGGCGTGGAGGCTCTGATGCATGAAGACGAAATCCGCGGCCTGCCGCCCGACATCTGCGGCGGTCGCGGGCGCCATCGAGACGCCGCCCGAAGGGCCGGCGCGTCGTTGATACCGTCGCCGACCATCAGAACCCTATGCCTTCCTTCGGCAGCAGCCGCACAGGCCTCTACCTTGCCGCGCGGCGAAAGCTCTGCGCGCCATCTTGCAATCCCGAGCCTACGGGCAAGCGCGGCGACGACCGGCTCGCGGTCGCCCGAAAGGATGCCCGTCGTAAGCCCAAGGCGCGAGAGGGCGTCGACGCTTTCGCGGGCAGCGGGACGTAGCCGGGCCTCGAGCGGAAGCAGGCAAGCTCGCGGCGATCCAGCGACAGGATCGCTTCCGACTGGCCGCTGGCCGCACCGGCGCCGCCACAGGCAAAGACGCGACTGCCGAGCCGGTAGACGCCATCGCTCGTCTCAGCCTCGATTCCGGCGCCCGGTACTTCGCGGATCTCGCCGACGAGCGGCTGCACCGCGCCCGTCGCCTCATGCAGCGCTGTCGCAATCGGATGGCGTGAATGGAGAGCGAGTGCGGCGGCGGTCGCGAGCGCACGCGGGTCGACCTCGCCCGCATTGACGAGTCGCGGCTCGCCCACAGTGACCGTGCCGGTCTTGTCGAGCAGCACCGTGTCGATTTCGGCAAGGCGCTCCATCGCCGATCCGTCCTTGACCATGACACCACCCTGGAACAGCCGGGCCGGCGGCAACGACCTGAACCACCGGCACCGCAAGGCCGAGGGCGCAGGGGCAAGTGATGATGAGAACCGCAACCGCGATCAGCATCGCATGGCGAACATCGCCTTCGACCAGCATCCAGCCGATGAAGGAAAGCAGCGCCAACAGGTGGACGGCCGGTGAATAATAGCGCGCGGCACGGTCGGCGATACGACGATAACGCGCCCTACCCCCTTCGGCGGCCTCCATCAGCCCCATGATCTCGGCTAGGAACGAGTCGCGCGCCGCCGCCGTCGCCTCGAGCGTCAGCGGGCCGGTTAGATTGAGCGTGCCGGCCTGCACGGCGTCGCCCGCACTCACCGCGACCGGCGCGCTTTCGCCGTTGACGACCGAGCGGTCGAGATCGCTCGCTCCCGAAAGCACGCGCCCATCGACCGGAATGCGCTCGCCGGCGGCAACGAGCAGGCGCTCGCCGGGCTTGATCTCATCGACCGGACGAAGTCACGCGAGCCGTCAGGGTTGACGACCGTGGCGCCGCGCGGAGAGCCGGGCAAGGCCGCTGATCGCCGAGCGCGCGCGCCCACGCATCATGTGATCCAGCGTGCGGCCGATCAGCAGGAAGAAAAGCAGCGTCACCGAGGCGTCGAACCAGGCGTGCGCGCCATGGCCGATCGTCTCATGGAGCGACATGCCGTAGGAAAGCGTCACCGTTAGCGCGATCGGCACATCCATGTTGGTGCGGCCATGGCGAAGCGCATTCCAGGCCGACTGATAGAAGAACCGTCCCGCATAGATCATCGCCGGCGCCGCGATCATCGCCGAGTTCGGCCTCGAGCCGTTTGACGGACGCAGCTTTGGTGACAGGCTGGGGACGCATTTATGGGAATCCGAAAATGGCTTGCTTCGAGCCGCTTTTGCCGGATCTGGCCGCGCCAAACCTTGATCTGCGTCAAGTTTGCGCCCCAATGCACGTTGCGTCGAAACGTCCAGGTCGCGCACCCGTTGCATTTTGCCTGCACGCTAGTGCCCGATTTCCGGTGTAAGATCCAAAGAGCTTTGTAGGACGGATCGCGCCGCATGAAGGAAATTACCCAAGACCAATCCGACCGTCCCGGCCTCGCCCAAAGCCGAGGTATTTATCGCGAGCAGGCGTCATCAGGCGCGTTGGCGGGCGACGTGAAGTGCTTCTGGACGCACCGCTTGCACGAACCGGCGCGGGTTGCGGTGGTGCCGGATGGCTGTGTCGATATTATCTGGATTTACGGCGGTCTTGCCGTCGTCGGGCCGGACAAGGTTGCAGCCTTTCCCGAACTCGTCGCCGGCGAAACCGTCGTCGGCGCGCGCTTCCGCATGGGTTCGGCCGTCTCCTGGCTGCACACGCCGCTTGACGCAATCACCGGCAAAACGGTTCCGCTCGACGCATTCTGGGGCCGCGCGGCACGCGCGCTGGAAGCGCAGATAGCGGAAGCGACGGATGCCGCGGCCCGGATTGCCGTTCTTCGCGCGGCCCTGCAAGGCAGGCTTCCCATGGTGAAGCCGCAATCGGCCGAGATCGCCGCCTGTGTCGCGCTTCTCGAAAACGACCGGTTGAGCTCCGTAGAACCAATCCGCGTGCTCGTGCAAGAAACAGGAACCAGCGAACGGACGCTACGTCGTCGCTGTCGCGAGCATTTCGGCTACGGCGCCAAGACCCTCGACCGCATCCTTCGGCTGCAGCGCTTCCTCGTCGCTTGCCGCACCTCGCCGCAATCCACATTGGCGACGCTCGCACTCGAGGCAGGCTATGCCGATCAGGCGCATCTCAGCCGCGAGGCGAAGGTACTGACGTCATTGAGCCCCGGCGATATCCAGAGGCAGCTCGCATACATGATGCAAGGCTCTAGAAACTTTCGACAACCTACTAATCCGGAACGATAATATTAAGTCCCGCTGCAGCGCCAGAATGGCCTTGCCGCTGACCGTCGTTGGCCGTTCCGTTCAAGACGAAACCCCTCGGAACGTGGTAGCCGTGGCGCAAAAGGGAGCGAATGCATGGCAACCATGGCGGCAAAAATCATCCACACATCGATCGCGCGTGACTGGCGGGAGGTCTATGCCTTCATGGCCGATCACGAGAAAATGCCGGTTTGGGCCGCAGGGCTTTCCACGGGCCTCACCCGCGACGGCGACGAATGGATGGCGCCCGGTCCGCTTGGCAACGCGCGTGTGCGCTTTGCGCCGGAGAATGATCTCGGCGTGGTCGACCATCTCGTGACGCTCGAAAGCGGGCTCAAGGTGCACAATGCGTTACGTGTAGTGCCGAACGGCGAAGGCGCAGAGGTCATGTTTACCCTGCTCCGGCAGCCGGACATGAGCGACGAGGAGTTCGCCGCCGATGCGGCGGCCGTCGAAAAGGACCTCGCGATGCTCAAGTCGATCATGGAATCTCACCAGGAAACCAGGCAACCCACAGGAAGGACGACACGCAAATGAGCAACAAGGCCAACGACCGCCGCATCGACTATATCGAGTTCAACGTGGCGAGCATCGAAGCAAGCAAGGCCTTTTACGGCGGCACCTTCGGTTGGACCTTCACCGACTATGGCCCGGAATATTGCGAATTCGCAGACGGTCGCCTGACGGGCGGCTTCACGACACTTGGTCCGGTCCGAAGCGGCGGGCCGCTCGTCATCGTCTATGCCGACGATCTTGAGGAGGCGGTGCGGAAGGTGGAAGCGGCCGGCGGCAAGATCGTCAAGCCGATCTATGCCTTCCCCGGCGGCCGCCGCTTCCATTTCGCCGACCCGGACGGATACGAGCTCGCGGTCTGGTCGGCCCGGTAAGCGGGTGCTACTCGCCGAACCGGATGAACAGCGCACTGACGAGGCCGAAGACGACGATGCACTGTAGAATGAACATTGGCCACTCTGGTGACATCTCGATTTTCTCCTCTCTACGGCGCCGCGCATCTAGTGAAGACGCGCACAGGGCGCTGTGGAACCTGAACTCCCTTCCCCCGCGGGTGTTCCCATCGATGATGAACCTGACGGGTAACAATAGCGAGTCCGACATCCAGGTGACCCTTGCGCCAAAAGGCCTCGCGCCTTTTAATACGCGAGACCTCGTGCCCCTCATCGCCAGGAAGCCGGCCGTCAGGAAGAAGCCGACAGCGTTGTGCCCGTACCACCACTGTGTCAGCGCGTCCTGAACGCCCGAGAAGGCGGAGTAGCTCTTCGAACCCCGAGCACGATCATCTCGAATGTATATTTCATGGTTGGGTCCCCAACTTTCTCAAATCGCTGACGACGGCGCATCAAAACGGCGCAAGCCGCTGCAACCTGCCCTGATTTGTCAGAATCGCTCATCGTCAACCTTGATCCAGATCAAGCTGGCCCTGCCGCGTTGACGTATCTTGCGAGCATGGAAGGCTGCACGTCAGGCGATGGTGGGAAGGGCCGCAGCGCATGAGAATAAGATCAACGGCCGAACGCTACCGAGCAGAGCGCGGCCTCCCTGCATCAGGAGAGCCGCCGGTGTAACCGTTGGCCTGGCTGGCCAGCGCCCACCATGATCAGCTCGCGCTCTGCGACAGCCTGGAGGCGATTGCCCACAGCCTGCCGGAGGAGATCAGCTGCGAGACCTGTGGCTATAGGTGATCGGACCGATGATGCGGGCTCCTCATGTCGGAGAGGAACAGCGGGTTTTTGCCTGGATCGAGCAACGCTTTGCGGACGACGCTTCCGCGCGTGCCCTACTGGACCGCCTGAAATACGAGCACTGCGAAGACGAGTGTTTCGCCGAGGAACTGACCGAAATGCTGGCTCGCCTGGGGGCGGCCGACAGTACCGTCAATGCCGAGACCGCCGGTTACATGTTGCGCGGCTTCTTCACCAGCGTGCGGCGGCACATCAGCTTCGAGCAGGAGTGCTTGCGGGGGATCCTCGTCCAGCACCTCGGTGGCGAACCGACGGCCAAATTCCTTTAAATGGACGCGAGGTGCCGTAAAAGGCGGGAGACGCCCGCACGTAAGGTCCGCTTCGCCTACCCCTCAACGCTCAGGCGGCAATCGCCCTGCGCCGGTCCGCATGTTCCTGGATCACCAGGATGGCGCCGATCAGCTTGCTGTTGCTCGATAGGCACGGCGTCATGCGACATCGAACCACAACCGTGCGCGCATCGACATTCTTGGCAAAAGTGTACTCGACGACTTCGCCGCCGAAGCAACGGTCGAGATAGGCCTTCACCCGCTGTTCGAAGCGTTGGAGACCGATGAACTCGACGATATGCCGGCCGATGAGGTCCATCGGCCTGCTCTCCAGATGGCTCGCATTGGCCGGGTTGGTGTAGAGATAGCGGTAGTCCGGCGTGATGACGGCGATCCGGTCGGGAAGACAGTCGAGAATCGCTTCGTTGAGCAGTCCTTCGTCGGCGAGCCCCTTGCTGGGCAATCTCGCTGGGCCCTCGAGGTCGAGACCGGTGAGATCCGCCACTCCAGTCGCCGCGAAATATCGATCGATCAGCGATTGAAGCAACTTCGAATGGCGCAGCACGCAAGCCATATCTGCCGCCTCTGCGCGCAAGATATCGATAAGGAAGTGAAACTGCAGGCGGGCATCTTCGATGCTAACGGCCTTCTGGTCGTAAACTGCCTTCAGGATGGGATCGAGCTCACGATCCAGAATACCGATCAGATGTTCGTCCGCCGCTTTCACGGCATACTGCAACTGTGAATACTTGAACCAGAACAGCTCAATCAGTGCGTTCAATTCGAATCCCCATTCCCCCACGGCCAGGCCGCGTCGATGCACTTCAAGATAGACGGTGTTGCAGACAGACTCAGATTTTGATGATTCCCCCTCAATGCCACGCGTAACTGCGCTGCGCTCGCTACCCAAAGCGCTTGCAGTCGCCCCCGAACTACAACGATGAGTTTACACGCATCGCGCCATCGTTCAACAGGAGAACGCCGGAGCAGTCGGATCGCGATAGGAGATGTTGCGGACGCGCCGAGCGAACAGGGGTCGCATTCGAAGTGCCAGCAAGCACGGCGATATGTTCCGCCACCTCGTCCAGTTGCTGCTGGCACCCGGAACCTTGCGACACGCAACAAGGCGGCGCCTTGAATGGGCTAGCCGGAGGACGTTTACAGGCTGCGCTTGATGTTCCAGCGGTCGTGATACCAGAGCCATTGGCCCGGATATTCACGGACCCAGCTCTCGACCTTGTCGTTCAGCATCTGTGCGGTGGCGTTGACGTCGACGCTGCCGTCCGTCCGGCGCGGGATCGTAATCGCCGGTTCAAGCTCCAGCCGGAAACGACCGCCGGGGAGACGGATGCAGCGGGCTGGATAGACCTCGCAGTTGAATTGACGCACCAGTTTGGCAAGCAGCGGATTGGTCTGCACGTCCCGGCCGAAGAACTTCGTCTTCAGTCCCTTGCGGAACTTCTGGTCGACCAGAACGCCGACACCACCGCCGCGCTCGAGCTGCCGGGCGAGCGCGAAGGAGGAACCTGCGTGAGAGGGCACGAGATTGCCCATCCGCGCCTTCCGAAACTCGAAGACCTTGTCGGCCATGTACGGGTTGTTCGGCGGGCGGAAGAGGACCGTGACGTCGAGGCCGAAGGCCGAGCCCGCGACAGGTAGCATCTCGAAGTTGCCGCTGTGCGCGGTAAAGACGATGAAGGGCCGCGGATTGTCGCGCAGATCCAGGAACAGCGGGATGCCGGAGACCTCCACCCTGCCCGGCTCCGACCGGTATGGATCGAAATCGAAGAGTTGGTCGAGGAAGACATATTCCGCCGCCATTCGGCCCATATTGCCCCAGCTATCGAGCGCAATCTCCTGAAGCTCCGCCTCGCTCTTTTCCGGAAAGGCGTTGCGCAGATTGGTGAGCGTCAGCTTGTGACGTCCGGTCTTCGGGCCGATCCAGCGGGCGACGCGATCCATGAAGTTGATCGCCGTGTCAGCCGGGAAGAGCTTCAGAACAGTCAGCAGCAGGAACACGAGCTGCGCAATCAGCCATTGCCAAAAATGGTTGGCGGCCAGCACCAGCCGCGTGATCAGCATCCGCACGATGTTCAGTCCATCCGAAGGATGATCTTGCCGAAGACCTGACGCGATTCCATCCGCTCCAGCGCGCGATCGATATCGTTAAAGCCGACTTCCGTATCGATCACTGGATGCACGAGGCCACGGCCCATCTTCTGCATCGCGTTCGCCATGTTTTCCATACGGCACCCGAAGGAGCCGAGCAGCTTCAACTGCTGCTGGAAGAGCATCATCAGGTTCATGTCAGTCGAAACGCCGGAAGTCGAGCCGCAAGTGACGAGCCGGCCTCCCCGCTTCATCGACAGCATCGAGCCTGCCCAGGTGTCTTTGCCGACATGTTCGAAGACGACATCGACGCCCTTCTTCTTGGTGAGCTTGCGGACCACACCCTCGAAGCGGTCGGTGCGGTAGTTGATGACGTGATCGGCGCCGAGCGCCTTGGCCTTCTCGATCTTGTCGTCCGACCCGACGGTGGTGATCACTGTGCAGCCGATCTTCTTGGCAAGCTGAATCGCCGCCGTGCCGATGCCGGAACCGCCCGCATGGACGAGGATCGTTTCGCCGGGTTCGAGCTTGGCGTTGTCGAAGAGCATGTGCTCGACCGTGCCGAAGGTGACGGGCGCCAGCGCAGCCCCGATGGCATCGACGCCCGGAGGAGCCGGAACGAGCAAGCGCGCCGGGAGGTTCACCAGTTGCTGCGCGAAACCGTCGAGGTGGAAGCCGTGCACGCCGCTTACGTGTTCGCAGAGATTGTCGCGTCCCTCGCGGCAGGCGCGGCACAGCCCGCAGGTGCGCGCGCCATAGATCGAAACGAGCTGGCCGGGCAGGACATTGGCGACGCCCGGGCCGATGCTCTCGACCACGCCGGAGGCTTCCGCACCGATCACCAGCGGCATCTTGCGCTTGGCAAAGGCCATGCCACGCCAACCCCAGACGTCGATATGGTTGAGCGCGACCGCTTTGACGCGCAGCGTGACTTCACCGGCACCCGGCGCTTCCGGTTCCGGAAGGTCTGTGATTTCAAGCTTGCGGTCATCGAGCAGTTGCAGGGCGCGCATGGTGTTTCCTTTGAGTATTCCGTCGTCGAGCGGCTAGTCGTGTTTAGGGCTTATGCATGTATTCTGGACGCGTCAGGCCAGCGCCGACGTTTCACCCCCCTCTGGCCTGCCGGCCATCTCCCCCACAAGGGGGAGATCGACTCGCGGCAACCTATTCGCTCCAACAGAAGGTCGCCAGTCTCCAGATTGGCACTGGGGAGCGCCACATCCATTCTCCCCCCTTGTGGGGGAGATGGCCGGCAGGCCAGAGGGGTAGCGGTTGCGCCATCCTCAAGCCGGCTCGGCGGTCATGACCAAGCTGGCGTTCTGACCACCGAAGCCGAAGGAGTTCGACAGCACGGCAGTGACCTGCTGGCTGCGCTTCGCATTCGGCACCACGTCGAGAACGATTGCCGGATCGGGGTTCTGGTAGTTGATCGTCGGCGGCAGCGTGCCGGTCAGCATCGTCTGCAGCGAGAAGACCGCCTCGACCGCACCGGCGGCCGTCAGCGTATGGCCGATCATCGACTTGTTCGACGAAACCGGGATCGTCGGCAGACGCTCGCCGAAGACGGACGACATCGACAGATATTCCATCTTGTCGTTCTCTGGCGTCGAGGTGCCGTGGGCATTGATATAACCGATGCCGCTCTCGTCGATGCCGGCATCCTCGAGCGCTGCGCGGATCGTGGCGATCGCCGGGCCGCCGTCCGGAGACGAGCGCGTGCGGTGGAAGAGGTCAGCCTTTTCGCCGCAGCCCTTGAGGATGCCGTAGATGCGAGCGCCGCGCGCAATCGCCGCTTCCAGAGATTCAAGCACCAGCGTCGCGGCACCTTCGGCAATGACGAAACCGTCGCGGTCCTTGGTGAAGGGTTTCGAAGCCTTCTCCGGCGGATCGTTCTGGGTCGACAGCGCGGAGAGCAGCGAGAAGCGGATCAGCGCCTCCGCGCTGACCGAGCCGTCGGTTGCAACCGTCAAGGCGCGATCCGTGCGGCCCTGGCGGATCGCCTCAACACCGAGCTGGATCGCGGTCGCACCGGAAGCGCAGGCGGTCGAAAGGGTGACCGGCAGGCCGCGGGTGCCGAAACGGTCGGCAAGCCGCTCAGAGATCGAACCGAAGAGCACGGCCTCGTGGAATACCGGATCCGCCTTCTGGCGCATGGCAGCAAGGAAGCGGTTATAGGCGTCGCCGGGCCGCTCGGACGGCGGCGAACGGTCGGCAAGCTCGAAGCGTGCGCTCCATTCCGGTTCGATCGGCGGGGCAGCGAGGAACAGCGGACCATTGAAATCACCGGAAAGCCCGGCCTGCGCCAGGGCCTCCAGCGTCGTTTCGCGTGCCATCGCATAGGAGCGCTCAACCGCATTCTCCGCCGGCAGTTCGATGAAATCGACCGTGCCGCTGATGCGCGTCGAAAGGCCCTCGGTCGGGAAGCGGGTGATCTTGTGGATACCGGAAACGCCGCCTGAAAGCGCCGCCCAGTTGTCTTCGAGACCCTGGCCGAGCGAGGTGATTACGCCCATGCCGGTAACGGCGACGATCGGGCGGCCGAGATGATCCGTATATGCCTTGCTCATGGTTCGAGCCCCTTATTCCGCAGAAAGCACGGCGACGCCTTCGCCGCGTGCGTGGCCAATCGTTGTCACGATCGCTGTCTTGGCTGGCGCCGCCATCACCGCCTCGGCATCGGGATCGAAGGGCGGGACTTTGGCGGCGTGGCCGAGAGAAAGCGCCGCGAGCGCCAGGCCCACCGGAAACTGTGCCTCGATGCCATGCCCGACGAGACCGCCATAGGCGCGGACCGGCCTGCCGGCGAGTGCCGTTTCAAGGAAGGCTTTCTCGCGGCGGGAGAGATCGTGAAAGCCGCTGGTGCCGGAAAAGACGACGCTCGACTGCGGTTCGAAAGCGGTCGCAGGCGCGGTCAGATCGGCAAGGCGTGCCTCCAGCCGCCCATCCTGACGGTTGCCGCGGTCTCCACCGACCGCTTCGATCGAGGCATAGATGCGGGCGCCGCGCGCCTCCGCATATTGACGCGATTCGAGCACGAGGAATGCGCCGACCGAACCGAGGATGAGGCCGCCGCCGTGCTCCGGACTGCGCGACCAGATCGGATGCCAGTCGCCAACAGCACAGCCCTGGATGGCTTCGATCAGCAGGATGATATCGATACGTTCGGCGGAAAATGCGCCGCCGACGAGCGTATGGGTCGACTGGCCGGCCTTGATGCGCGCGAAGGCGGTTTCGAAGGCCGAAATGCCGGCAGCCTCCTCACCCATGAAGGTGCGCGAAGAGCCTGTCACCTTGTGGACGATGGAGATATTGCCGGCGAGCAGATTGGAGAGCTGGGCAAGAAAGAGCGTCGGGCGCAGTTCCGTCGTCAGCTTCTCGTTCAAGAGCTGCTCGCGGTCGTTGCGCTTCAGTCCCTCGTCCACGATCAGCGAATCGACGTTGATGTCGCGCTCGCCGCCGCCGGCAGCCACGATCATATCCATGCTGCCGCAGGCTTCGAGATTGTCTTTCAAGCCCGCATCATCGAGTGCCAGGCCGGCGGCAAAGACGCCAAGGCGTTGCCAGTTTTCCATCTGCCGCTGGTCGCCACGCTTGGCGATCTGCTGGGACCAGTCGATTTCCGGCAGGGGATGGACCGGATAAGGCGCGAATCGTTCGGTCTCGATGCGAGCTTTCGGTGGCTCGGCGGCGCTCAACAGCGCGACATGCGGCTCGACGCCGACACCCTGGCTCGTCACAATGCCGACGCCAGTGATCACCACGTCGTTTGCGAATTTCGTCATATTCACCTCTCCGAACCGGCCGTCGCGGCCATCAGTCCCAGTTCCTCGGCGCGCTTGCGGACGATATCGCCGAGCGGCACCTGGTCAAACGGCATCGTCCTCAGTTTCAACTGGGCATCGCATATCTTCTTGCCGCCCGAGGTGATCTTCGCTTTGGTCACGGCAAAGCCGGATCCTTCATGCTCCAGCAGCGCCTCGATCTCAAGCTCGGCGGAAGGCTCTACGAAAGTGCGCATCTTGGCGCCGTCGACCGACATCAGGAAAGGCATCGCCGCAAATTTCGTCGCGGCAAGCACGAGGAACCCCGAGGCCTGCGCCATGGTCTCGATCAAAAGCACGCCCGGAACCAGTGGATAACCCGGAAAATGCCCCTCGAACACAGGACTCTTCTCCGGAACGACGGACCTTGCCGTCAGGCGGCCCGCCGCAAGATCCACCGTTTCGACGCGGTCGATCATCTGGAAGTACTCAAGGAGCATGAAGGCTGATCCCCGTTTGGTTTCGGGCTCAAGTAAAAACGCCGATGCCGCCTGTCAAGCGCGGGACGCGACAGGCGGCATCGTGAAACAGGTCGAACCGCGTCAGCGGAAGGTCAATCAGGCTTTAGATCACGTGAGTTTGGTTTGAAAAACCAAAATCATAAACGTGAACGGTTCCAGGAAAGTAAAGCGGGATGCAGGCGTAAAACCGCTTCACACTTTTCCTCATTCCGCCTTAGCGGCCCGAAGTTCGTCGATTTTCGCACAGAGGTTCTTCAGCACGAAGTATTCCTCCGTCGACACCTTGCCTTCGTTGACTTCCTGGGTCCATTGCTCAAGCGGGATCTTGATCCCGAATTCCTTGTCGATCGCAAAAACGATGTCGAGGAAGTCCAGGCTGTCAATGCCGAGATCATCGATCGTGTGGCTTTCCGGCTTGATCGTCTCGCGATCGATCTCGCTGGTTTCCGCAATAATATCGGCGACCTTGTCGAATGTTGCTGTCACGCGCATACCTCTTGAAAATCGAGTCTTGGCGATCCCTATAGAAAAATGCACGGCAAAAGCCAATGCCTCTTGGCTTTTGCCGTGCCGATTGCCGTGGCGATTAAAAATGCGGTGTTGCTAAACAGCGACCGAATGCCGGCCACGCCCGCTGGAAAGATGGCGTCGAAGGCGGCTGCAACGGAGCGGGCGAAGGGCCGGCCCAACAGCGCGACCCGATCGGGGCAGAGCGACAGAACCGCCTCGATCGTCCGCTAAAGCATCGCCATCGTTTGGTGCGGCAAGCCGTAGAGCACATCGCAGTTGACGGAACGCACGCCGCGCGCCCGCGACGCCTCAATCGCGCCGCGCGTCTGCTCATAGGTCTGGATGCGGTTGATTGCCTTCTGCACAACCGGATCGAAACCCTGGATGCCGAAGCTCGCGCGGGTCATGCCGATCGCGGCCAGCGCATCGTGGCGCGCCTCGTCAAGGTCATTCGGATCCTTCTCGACGCTGATCTCGCAATCCGCGGCAAAGATGAAATGTCGCGAGAACTGGCTTTTGAGCGCGACGAGGTCGTCCCGGCCGGACGAGTGTCGGCGAGCCGCCGCCGAGGTGCAAGGCAGTGACGCATGCGCCGGCTGTCACCCGTTTACCGATCGCCTCCATCTCCCGGTGCGGGCCCGTCAAATAGTCGGCCTGATGCGCGTCGCCGGCATGGATTGATGCAATGCACCGCGTTGCATCGCAGTCAGCTCTACCTGCAGGCGCCTGCCGCAGCCAAGCGTGGATCATCGAGAAGAATTGCGTCCGGTGCTAACGTTCGCAGCCTTTCAAGCCCTTCCCGATCGACCTGACCGACAGGAAACGGCGGGTACTCGGCACGAGGGATCGTACGCGGTTGACCAACCATCACGGCAAGACGCATGCCCGCGTCGCGCACGGCCGCAGCACGGTCGGCGGTCGCATCACCTTGCCACAACCTGAACCAGCTTGCTCCCGCTCGCCGCGCCTCTGGCGCAGAATCCGGCTTCTCCAGGAAGGCAAGGACGGCGATATCCGCCATGATGTCTTGCCCGGCACCAATAAGCCCAATGTCACGCAATCCAAGCAGCGTTCGCTCGACCGCGTCCATGAGCACGATTTCGCCGATAATCTCCGAAAGATGCCGTTCCTCCATCAGCTTGACGTCGAGCAGAACGCCCAGCGGTTGGGAAGCAGAAAGGGCGTCCCTTAATGTCATCACCGCCGGCAGCAAGCTCCGGAGTGTCGCCAGATCGATATCTGCCACGGCACGGGTGTCACCGCACAACCGCCGAAGATCGGCGTCGTGCATGCAGACCAAGGCTCCATCCCTCGTCCGGCGGATATCCGTCTCGATGGCATCGGCGCCCGCAGCCGCGGCTGCGCGGAGCGTACCGACGGTATTCTCGTCGCCGAGCGCCGCACCTGCGCGATGAGCGATGATCAGCGGCTTGCGCTTTGGTATCTCGTTCCACAATGCCGTGCTTACACCTCGTACACCCGGGATCAGACAGAAGAAATCAGAACAACGATGCAACCAGAGCGGCGACAGCAAAGACCAGGATCATCGCCGAGCAGGCTCCATAAAAAAGGGAAACGGCGGCATCGATATCCTCCGGTGTCGCGATCGATCGGCCGGGCTCATTGATCATCGGCTCGTCAACCTTCACGCCCCCATAGGTCCGCGGCCCGGCAAGCTGGACATTGAGAGCCCCCGCCATCGCCGCCTCGGGCCAGCCGGAATTCGGCGAGCGATGGAGCCCGTGGTCGCGGCGTGCCACGTCGAGCGCAGTTCTCGCCTCCTCCGCACCTCGCTTGAAATAGGTCCCGGCGGCTACCAGCAGGATCGAGAGGCGCGCAGCAGGCCAGTTGGCGAGGTCGTCCAGGCGTGCCGATGCCCAGCCGAAATGCAGGTATTTCGGGCTCTTGTGGCCGATCATCGAATCCGCCGTATTCAGCATTTTGTAGGCGAACAGGCCTGGAAGCCCGGCGATTGCGTACCAGAAGGCCGGCGCCACGACGCCATCGGAGAAATTTTCCGCAAGGCTTTCGATCGCCGCCCGGCAGACGGCGGGCTCGCCGAGCGTCTTCGGATCGCGGCCAACGATCATCGACACGGCGGCCCTGCCGCCTTCAAGCCCGTCTTGACGCAGGGCGTCTGCCACGCGCTTCACGTGATCGGCGAGGCTCTTCTGTGCAAGAAAGACGGCGACGACGATGGCTTCCAGCGCGAAGCCAATGGCACCCAACACATCGAACAGGCGATGAAAGACCACGCCGACCGCGATGCTTGCCGCAAGCAGGAGCAGGATCGCCGCCAGCCCCCTCATCTTCAGGGCGGCCGCTCCCGCGCTGCCGCGGTTGAGCGCCTGATCGAATAGCGCGATCCCTTTGCCGAAAAAGACGACCGGATGCGTCACGCGCTCCCAGAGCCAGTCGGGATCGCCGATCAGGCGGTCGATGACCAGCGCCACAACGAGTATGAGGAAAATTTCAAAGGTCAATTATTACACACCTGTCCGCTGCAAAGCTTCGGCAAGGCGCCGATCGCCGTTTTCGTCCGGGGTGAGTCCGATCCTGAGCCAGCGCGGGTTGTAGTCGAACTTGCGCGTCAGGATGTGCGCTTCGCAAAGCGCGGTATGAAGTTCGCATGCCCGATCGTTCTCGACCAGAGTGAAAAGGCCCGTGCCGCCCGCGATCTTTAGGCCGGCCGCACTGAGTACCGTATCGAGACCGGCCTTGCGCGCGAGAATGCCCCTCGCGGCCGCCTCGGTGTCGCCTTCCATGAGTTTTGCCGAAATGGCAAGTGCCGGGCCGGAAACCGCCCAGGGACCGAGCCATTCGCGGAACGCCCCAAGCACGGAGGCACGAGCCACGACGAAGCCGAGCCTCAGTCCTGCGAGGCCGAAAAACTTGCCGAAGGAGCGAAAGACGATGAGATTGTCGGAGGTCGCTGCATAGCGGGCGACGCTCGCATCCGGCTCGAGGTCGCCAAAGGCCTCGTCGACCACGAGCAAGCCGCCATGCGCTTTCATGGCCGCAGCCATGGCAAGGACTTCCTCCGGAGACAAGAGCCGCCCGGTCGGGTTGTTGGGATTGACGACCACGGCGAGACCGTGCGCGACGGCAAGATCGTCGGCGCGCTGGACGGGATCGACCGCGAAACCGGCAACAGAAAGCACGCGGGCGTATTCGCCATAGGTCGGCGCGAAGACGGCGGCACGTCTTCCGGCGTCGACGAGCCGTGGCAGCAACTGGATCGCGGCCTGGGTGCCGGGCACCGGCAGGGGCATGGCGTCACCGGTTCCATAGTAGCGGCTCGCGGCAAGACGCGCTGCCTCCTCGACATGCCGGTCCGGGAGGCGATGCCAGACGCTGGGATCGATCTCAGGCAATGAAACCGGGCACGGGTTGATGCCGGTCGAAAGGTCGAGCCATTCGGCCGGCGCACCGCCGAAACTTGCGGCGGCTTCGGTAACCCCGCCGCCATGGAGGATGGGAGCGGTCATTGTCTGCCGGAGAGATCGATGAGATGCATAAAGGAGCCGGCGACATTCCTGCGCCTGAGCCCGGCTTGGCCGAGATCGTTGCCCGCCGCGTCATGCACCGTAAAGAGCGGTTCGGCCGCCCCTTCGGATACAATGGTCGCGTAGTGGAACTCGTGCGCCGTCATCGGTCCATCGAAGAATGCGTTGTCGAGCGGCGCGACGCGCCGGTAGCCGAGATGCCGCTTGCGCTCGGCGAAACTGGTCACCAGCGGCAAGAGGCCTAGCATTTCGTAACGCCTGCCATCCGCGGCGACAAGCCCTTCACCGAGGGTCATGTAGCCGCCGCACTCGCCGAAGATACGCACGCCCTCCTCTGCGGCGCTTTGCAAGCCCTTGCGGAACTGCGTCGCCCCGGCCAGTTTTTCAGCGTGCAGCTCGGGATAGCCACCGGGGAGATAGATCGCGTCCACGCCGCTTTCGGGCGTTTCGTACTGAAGCGGCGAGAAGAAAGAAATTTCCGCGCCCTGCCCGCGCCAACCGGAAACGAGGTGCGCGTAGCAGAAGGCGAAGGCGACGTCGCGGGCGATGGCGATTCGCTGGCCAAGCGGTCTCAGCGAGTTGGATTCCGATTTGGTCGGCTGTGGCAGCAGGGGTGTTGCGGCAGCCAGGATGGCATCAAGGTCGCAATTCGCCTCGACGAGGTCCGCGGCGTGCTCGATGAACGGTTCCAGGCTCCCGTGCTCTCCGGCCTGCACGAGGCCCAAGTGACGCTCCGGCAGTTTCAGCGTGCTCTCATGCCGGAGCACGCCGAAAATCGGCACACCGGCGCGGTCGAGCGCATCGCGCAGCATCATCTCATGTCGGTCGCTGCCGACCTTGTTGAGGATGACGCCAGCGACGCAAATATCATCGCGGTAGTCGGAGTAACCGCGTACCAGCGCCGCCACCGAATGGGACAGGCGGGCACAATCGACAACGAGAACCACGGCGAGCCCGAGCGTCGCCGCGAGATCCGCAGGCGCGCCCGTGCCGTCGGCGGCGCCATCATAGAGACCCATCATCGCCTCGACGACAAGCGTGCGGCCGCCGGCCACCGCCTGGCCGGCATTGGCGACGAGTAGCTCGGGCCGCATCGCCCAGGGGTCATAGTTGAAGCAGGGCTGGCCGCTTGCCGCGGTATGGAAGGCCGGGTCGATATAGTCGGGCCCCGCCTTGCCTGGCGCGATAGGGATCCCGCGCCGCCTTACGGCCCGCATCAGGCCGAGCGTCACCGTCGTCTTGCCCGAGCCGGAGCTCGGGGCGGCAATCAGTAGACCGCTCATGCGCGATCCCGTTGAATACGATTCGCAAAGGGGTCCGCCGCCAGCACGCGGCCATCGCGTGCCCCGAGCCAGTCGAGCGCCGCGCGCAGGCGAACGACCTCGCCGACGACGCCGATTGCCGGTGGCTCGAGGCCGGAGGCCGCGACATCGGCTTCGGCGCGCGAAAGGGTCGTCTCCAGCACCACCTGTTCAGGCGTCGCGGCATTGCAAACGAAGGCCATCGGCTCTTCCGGCGAGCGGCCGCCGGCAATGAGATTGGCGGTAATCTGGCCGATATGCTTCATCGCCATGTACATCACGATCACCGGTGACCCCTTGGCGATGCCCTCCCAGTTGATTCGATCCGGCACGACGCCCGAGGAATCATGCCCGGTCAGGAATGTGACCGCATGGTTGACCTCGCGGTGCGTCACCGGAATGCCGGCATAGGCAAGCCCACCGATGCCGGCGGTGATGCCGGGAACGATGCGGAACGGAATGTGATGCTCGACGAGCGTCAGAGCCTCCTCGCCGCCCCGGCCGAAGACGAAAGGATCGCCGCCCTTGAGGCGAAGCACGCGGTTTCCGGCGCGCGCCAGTTCGACGAGGCGCAGCGAGATGTCGCGCTGCTTCGGCGAAGGTTTGCCGCCACGCTTTCCGGCATATTCGAGGGCGGCGCCCGGCTTTGCGAGCTTCAGGCAATCGCTGTTCACCAGCGCATCATGAACGATGACGTCGGCTTGCCGCAGCGCATTGGCGGCATGCAGTGTCAAAAGCCCGGGATCGCCCGGCCCGGCGCCGACCAGCCAGACGGAACCGGATTCGAGTTCGGGTAGACCGGCGAAAATTGCATCCGTCATGGCATGATCCTTGGGGTGTCGCGGGACAGCAGACCTGATTCAACCTGCGACGCAGGTGATTTGTTTTCATAGAAATTGGCGACAGAGCATTGAATCTGCTCTTTAAGCGAAACAGGAAAGCGAAAGGGCGCAGCCATTATCCGGCCCCCGCGCGCTTTGCCTTGATGTCGGCGCCTGCGGTCGCAGCCAAGGGACCGGCGATCGCCGCTGTCGCCCGAGCCGAACGGATTTTGGGCACGATCAGCACCCCGTCCGGGCCTGCGCCGGCGAGCGCCGCACCTTCCGCCACGCCGTGGCAGCCGGTATGGGCGAAGACGATCTCTGAAGGGTTCTGCAGACGCGCGGTTTCCGCCTCCAGCGTGGGGGCGTCAAAGAAGCGCACCGGCACGGAAAAATGACGGGCGGCAGCATGGATCGCCGGCTCCTCGGCACGGGTATCGAGCGAGGCGACCAAATCGACGTCACCACGGTCCACGCCAGCCTTGGCAAGCGCCTGCTCCGCAAGTTCGATCACTTCCTCGGGCGCGGTGTTTCGCTCGCAACCGAGGCCGAGTACAAGCTTGATGACAGTTGGTCCATTGACCGAAGGCATATGCTGCGCGGCTCCCCCTGCAGCGCCCACGCATCCGCCTCGATGCGCAAAGCTGCTCCGTGATTTTGCCGCACGGCCTCCGGAAACCTCCGGATACCAGCAGCGGTCGGCGTTCCATACGAAGCGCCGGCCTGGGCAAATAGCCGCACCGGTCTGGACAGCACCGGCTCGGGCCCCCTGTGTGGGTCGGCCGCACCGGACGCTCTTACAGTCCGCTCAAAGCAGACGCCGTCGCATGATTGTCATTTTTATCGGAGCCCTTCCGGTCGGTCAAACCGGATTGCGCCATCGCTGCGTCGCAATCGGCGCAGAGTGCCGGGCGGAGGCGAAAGCGCGAAAGTCGCAGCAATCGCTGGGTGTATCGGCTACTCGGATTCGATTAGGAGGAAATCATGCAGGGATTCAACTACAGCGACTCTGCGCACCTAGCTAGACGCGCGGCACTGTAAGAGTCATTCACGGCGCGGACGCGCCGTGGCTGGATTCCTGTGACAAGCACAGGAATGAGGGCGTGCATGTTGGTCAAAGATTTCCTCGGCCAAGGCGCATTCAGCCGCTTTTCATCACCGCCAAAGCGCGCGCCGCCGCAGCAAATTCCCTCATTCCTGTGCTTGTCACAGGAATCCAGCAGCGCCGCGTCGGCGGCGCGGAAACTATTCCGAACCCTCGATACTGATCGGAAGTCTTGGACACCTTGTCCAGGCTCATCAAAGTGATCGGCGCCGTCCATATATCAACGCCAACGCAGGGCGATTCGGGGAAAAACCCGCCGTGCGCCCTTTGCATTTCCCGCCAAGCTCTGACACAAGGCGGAAACAATTCCGCTGGCATTTCGCTTCCGAGCCCACCGTGCACGACCTCGCGCTTCATATCCTGCTCTTCCTCTTCGCCGCGGCCTTCATCGCCGGATTCATCGATTCGATCGCCGGCGGCGGTGGAATGATCACAATTCCCGCCATGCTGATCGCGGGTATTCCGCCGCTCGAAACGCTCGGCACCAACAAGCTGCAATCGCTCTTCGGTTCGGGTTCAGCAAGCCTCGCCTATGCGCGGCACGGCCACGTGAGCCTGAAGGAGCAATTGCCGATGGCGGCAATGGCGGCGCTCGGCTCCATCTTGGGTGCGCTGCTCGCGACCGTCGTTCCCGCCGACGCGCTGAAGGCCGTTCTGCCTTTCCTGCTGATTGCCATCGCTGTCTATTTCGGCTGCAAGCCCAATATCGGCGACGTCGAAAGGCATCACCGTATCTCGAAGCTCGCCTTCACCCTCAGCTTCGTGCCGCTCATCGGCTTCTATGACGGCGTCTTCGGTCCCGGGACCGGGTCCTTCTTCATGCTCGGGTTCGTCACCCTTGGTGGCTTCGGCATCATCAAGGCGACCGCCCACACGAAGTTCCTGAATTTCGGCTCTAATCTCGGCGCCTTCTTCGTTTTCCTTGCCTATGGTGTGGTGCTCTGGAAGGTCGGCCTGACGATGGGCGCGGGTCAGTTCCTCGGCGCGCAGGTCGGCTCGCGCTTCGCGATGGCGAAGGGCGCCAAGATCATCAAGCCGCTGCTCGTCATCACCTCAATCGCGTTGGCGATTCGGCTGCTTGCCGATCCGACGCATCCGCTTAGGATCTGGCTTGGCATGTGATGGTTCCGCGGCCGCGCTAAAACACCGCTAGCAGCAACGCGCCGGCGGCGATCAGGCCAACGCCGAGCCAGTTCATCAGATTGAGTTCCTCGCCCAGGAAAAGCACGCCGAACGCGGCGACAAAGACGATCGAGAGCTTGTCTATCGGGGCGACACGAGCGGCATCGCCGAGCTTCAGGGCGCGGAAATAGGCAAGCCAGGAGGCGCCCGTGGCGAGGCCGGAAAGCGCGAGGAAAAGCCACGTGCGTCCGGAAATCTCAGTCGGCCTTTGCCACTGCCCCGTCGCTGTGACAATCGCGGCTAGCACCGCGAGGATCACAACGGTGCGGATGAGCGTCGCGAAGTCGGAATTGACATTCGCGACACCGACTTTCGCGAAGATGGCAGTGAGCGCCGCGAACACGGCTGAGAGCAGCGCCCAGACCTGCCACGTCTGAATCATCAGAATTCGACGCCCTTCTGCGCCTTGATGCCTGACCGGAAGGGATGTTTGACGAGTTCCATCTCGGTCACCAGATCGGCGATCTCGATCAGATCTTCCTTGGCGTTGCGACCGGTCAGCACAACGTGCGTCATGTGCGGCTTTTCCTCTTTCAGGAACCGCACGACCTCGTTGATATCGATGTAGTCATAGCGCAGAGCGATGTTGATCTCGTCGAGCAGCACCATGGAGTTGCGCTCGTCGCGGATCAGTTCCTTGGCTATTTCCCAAGCCTTTTCGGCCGCTGCCACGTCGCGGGCGCGGTCCTGCGTTTCCCAGGTGAAACCCTCACCGAGCGTGTAGAACTGGCATAGATTGCCGAAATGCTTCTCGATCAGATCGCGTTCTCCGGTCTGCATGGCGCCCTTGATGAACTGCACGACGGCGCAGGGCATGCCGTGGGCGATGTGGCGGAAGATCATCCCGAAGCCGGCGGTCGATTTGCCTTTGCCCTTTCCGGTGTGGACGATAATCAGGCCTTTTTCGTCCGTCTTCGTCGCCATGATCTTTTCGCGCGCAGTCTTCTTCTTCGCCATCTTCATGGCGTGGCGGGCTTCGTCCTTTTCCGGCCCGGCTTCCCCGCTGTTTGGTGTTTCGTCGCTCATGGTGATCTCTCCCTATTCGTTTCCGGTACGCAGCGGAGGGGCGGCCGCGTCACCGGACAGGTTGTTCAGTTCAAAGCGCGCCGAGTTGGAGCGCGGATTCCAGAGGCCGCGATCGATCGCCTCCAGGAAGCGTTCCGATATTTCGGTAAGCGCAGCCGAGTTCTTGTCGCGCAGGAAGTCAAGGACCTTTTCGTCGGCGATGAATGCCCGGTAAGCGGCCTCGAAATGGTGGTCGCCTACTGCGCCGGTGGTCGCGGCGAAGGCGAACATGTAGTCGACCGTCGCGGCGATCTCGAAGGCGCCCTTGTAGCCGTGGCGCATGACGCCATCGATCCATTTCGGGTTGACGACGCGGGCGCGCACGACCCGGCCAATCTCCTCTTCGAGCGAGCGGATCACCGGCTTTTCCGGACGCGAATGATCGTTGTGGTAGATCGCCGGGCGCTGACCGATGAGGTGCTCCGCCGCAGCGCTCATGCCGCCTTCGAACTGGTAATAGTCGTCGCTGTCGAGGAGGTCGTGTTCGCGATTGTCCTGGTTCTGGACGACAGCCTCGATCGACCGCAGCCGTTCCTCGAAAAGGCCGCGCTCGGCCTTGCCCTCCTCGCCGGCGCCATAAGCATAGCCGCCCCAGGTGAGATAGGCATCGGCGAGATCGCTGCGCTTGTCCCAGCCCTTCTCGTCGATCAGCGCCTGCAGCCCGGCGCCGTAGGCACCCGGCTTGGCGCCGAAGACGCGGTAAGAGGCGCGCCGCGCTGCTTCCTTCGGATCTACGCCCCTCTCCTCGAGTCGCCGCGTCTCGACGCGCATGCGGGCGGCGATCATGTTGTCGCCGTCATCCTCTTCCAGCGCGCCGACAGCACGGATCGCCTTGTCGAAAAGCGCTATCTGTTCTGGAAAAGCGTCACGGAAGAATCCGGAAATCCGGAGCGTGACATCGACGCGCGGACGCCCGAGCACAGCCAGCGGCACGATCTCGTAGCCGGTCACGCGGCGCGAGGCCATGTCCCAGACCGGCTTCGCGCCGATCAGCGCCAGCGCCTGGGCGATATCGTCGCCGCCGGTGCGCATGTTGGAGGTGCCCCAGGCGGTGAGCCCGAAGGAGGACGGCCATTCGCCATGGTCCTGCAAATAGCGACGGATAAGCAGCTCAGCGGATTTCTTGCCGAGCTCATAGGCCGCCGGCGTCGGTACGGCGCGGCTGTCGACGGAATAGAAATTGCGGCCGGTCGGCAGCACGTCGGGACGGCCGCGCGTCGGCGCGCCGGACGGCCCAGGTGCTACGAAGCGGCCGTCGAGGCCGGTGAGCAGGCCTTTGATTTCCGCTTCCCCGGAGCCTTCTATCGAGGGCTTCAGTCGAGTACCGATCTCGTCAAGGACAGCGCGTGTGGCGGGCCAGTCTGCGGGACAGACGATCTCGCCTGAGACCAGCTTTGCGGCGAGGATTTCGATACGCTCGACGGTGTCGCCGGCGGTGCGCCAGGGCGCTTCCGAGAGCGAGGCGAGAAGCGCGGGCTCCGGGCCGGTCCACGGCGCGGACATGACGCAATCGAGGGGATCGAAAGGTTGGGACTGCGGAGGCGCACCCCCCTCTGCCCTGCCGGGCATCTTCCCCACAAGAGGGGAGATTGGCAGGTGGCTGCCGCTCGGTTCACCAGTGCTGTTGGTATTAGACGCAGCTTCACCCGCCGGACGCACCTGGGGATGCTGGGCCACCAGATTCGCACCGCGTTGCTGGGCCGCTGACTTCGCCTCATGCGAGGGTGCCGCCGAGATACGAGCGCTCGCCTCCCTGATCTCCCTCCTTGTGGGGGAGAAGTCCGGCAGGACAGAGGGGGGTACCCGCGCCGACGCCCCCAATCCCAGATCCATCGCGATCGCCCGCTGCAGGCTCTGGTCGCCCCCCTCGCCCAGGCCGCGCGGCACCCGCGCCAGCGCCACGGTGAGGTCCGTCAGAAGGCGCCCTTCCGGCGCGACGCCGAAGATGTGCAGCCCGTCGCGGATCTGCATCTCCTTCAGGTCGCAAAGATAGGCATCGAGCTTTTCCAGCGCCTTGTCGTCACTGTCGGCTTTTTCGATCCCGGCATCGTGATCGAGGCCGATGTCGCGGACGAGATCGAGGATCTGTCGGCTCAGGAGCCTCAGCCGCCGCGGGTCGCCGCCGGCTGCCTCGTAATATTCGTCGACCAGAGCCTCCAGGTCCTTCAGCGGCCCATAGGACTCCGCCCGCGTCAAAGGCGGCGTCAGATGGTCGATGATGACGGCGCTGGTGCGGCGCTTGGCCTGCGTGCCCTCGCCCGGATCGTTGACGATGAACGGGTAAAGATGCGGCGTCGGGCCGAAGACAGCCTCAGGATAACAATTCTCCGAAAGCGCCAGTGCCTTGCCCGGCAGCCATTCGAGATTGCCGTGCTTGCCCATGTGGATGATCGCGTCGGCTTTGAAGACCTGCCGCAGGAAAGCATAGAAGGCGAGATAGCCGTGCGGCGGAACGAGGTCCGGCGCGTGATAGGTTTCTTTCGGATCGATGTTGTAGCCGCGCGCCGGCTGGATGCCGACGAGCACGTCACCGAAGCGCGCAAGCGGCAGCGCGAAAGCGCCGTCGAGGAAGAAGGGATCGGCTTCGGGATCGCCCCAACGCGCCGTCACCTCGTCCTGAATTTGCTGCGGAAGGGAGTCCAGGAAATCCTTGTATTGCGCGAGCGAAATGACCTCGCGGATTTCGCGGTCGCGGCTCGCCGCATTGGTCGGCCCGGTCATCAGGAAGCGCATGAGCGCATCGCCGTCTTCGGGAAGATCGCCGACGGGATAGCCCTCCGCCGCCATCGCCTTCAGCACCTCGATGGTACCGGCCGGCGTGTCGAGGCCGACGCCATTGCCGAGCCGCCCGTCGCGGTTGGGATAATTGGCCATGACGATGGCAACGCGGCGCGCCTCCGGCCTTGCCCGCCGCAGCCGTGCCCAATTGGCGGCAAGCCGGGCGGCAAAGCGGACGCGATCGGCAAGCGGTTCGTGCCCGACGATGTTGGCTTCCACCGCCGGATCGTAGACGGACGCCGCCTTGAACGAGACGGCACGGGAGAGAATGCGGCCATCCACCTCCGGCAGCGCGACGTTCATGCCGAGATCACGCGCCATCAGTCCTTGCGGCGAAGCCTCCCAGGCGGCACGCGAGGAGCCGGAAAAGATCACCTGCAGCACCGGCGCGCCGGTCGATTCGAGCACCGTCGGCTGACGGTCGGCACCGGGCGCGGAAACCGCAAAGCCGGTAGCATTCATCACCACGTCCGGTGCGGCCTCTGCGAAGATCGCCTGCAGCGTGCCGATCGAGACCTGATCCTTGAGGCTCGAGACAAAGACCGGCAGTGCTCGCATGCCCTCGGCCGCAAGCGCCTCGATCAAGGCTTCGACGGGTTTCGTTTCGCCGCTTTGCACGAGGGCGCGGTAGAAGCAGATGGCGACGGTGATCTCGGAAACGGCGTCGGTGTGGGGAGTACCCCCCTCTGCCCTGCCGGGCATCTCCCCCACAAGGGGGGCGATCACGGAGGCAACCGCTTCGACGGCCACTGAGTTGGGAGGCTGCCCGGCAGAGGGTGTCGTTGCTGAGGGCGTTTGAGGAACGGGGCTTGGCCGCGGGTCAATCTCCCCCCTTGTAGGGGAGATGTCCGGCAGGACAGAGGGGGGTGTGCCCCGCACACCCGCAATCGCGCGCCACCGGTCCACCCCGACCACGCCCTCGCCCGGCCACCAGATGCCCGCCTTCAAAAGCGGCCTTGCCGGCTGCGGCTTCTCGCTGCCGGCAATCAGCGCCTCGGCATAGTCCAGGAAGAGCCCGGCATTATCGGCGCCGCCCTCGGTGAAATAGGCCCAGAGGCGCGCGCGGTCCTCCGCAGACACGGTAGAGAACGGATCGAGACCTGGGTCCGGCTTGTCATCGCCGGGAAGCACAGCGATCTGGAACTTGCGCATCACCGCCGCGGCATGCAGCGCCTCCAACACGTAGCGGAAATAGCTCGCGCCGCCGAGCGGGCGGACGACGATGAGCTTCGCGTGCCGCGCCGTGCGCTCGAGATAGGTGTCGACCGACATCGGATGCATCAGGTTCATCAGGCTGGCGATGCGCAGCGTCCTCGCCCCAGCGCGGCGCCTGTAGGCCGCGGCGATCGAGGCGAGTTCCGTGTCCGCAGCCGAGAGGAACAGGATGTCGGCTGGGCTTTGCCCGAGATCGATCGCCTCGTTGCCGTCGGCGATCGTGCCTTTCTGGGCGAGAAGCAGATGCATTTTTTATCCGATCACACCAGCGCCGAGATCGCGGCGCGCACGGCGGCCTCATCCATGTCGTGCAGGCCGATGACGACGAGGCGCGTGCCGCGTGCTTCGCCGGCCGCCCAGGCCCGGTCGTAATACTGGTCGATGCGGCTGCCGACCGCCTGGATCAGGAGGCGCATCGGCTTGCCCGGGACGTCGGCGAAGCCCTTGAGGCGCAGCACATCGTGCTCCGCGATCACCCCCTTCAGCCGGTCGATGAAGGCGGCGGGATCGCTGATCGCGCCGAGCTCGACGACGAAACTGTCGAATTCGTCGTGGTCGTGCTCTTCGCCGGCCTCGTGCTCCATCTCGTGATGAGACTTGCGGTTGGCGATCTCGCCCTCGGTGCCGACGCCAAGGCCGAGCAGGATGGCGGCAGCCACCTCGCCGTTCTTCGCCTCGATCATCGTCGGCTTGCGGCTGATGCGGGACGCCACCTCGTCGCGCACCGACTTCAGGCCGGACGCATCGATCAGGTCGGTCTTGTTGAGAACGATGAGGTCAGCGGCCGTCAATTGGTCCTCGAAGAGCTCTTCGAGCGGGCTCTCATGGTCGAGATTGTCGTCGTTGACGCGCAGCGCATCGACCTTGTCGTGGTCGTCCGCAAAGCGGCCGGCGGCAACCGCGGCGCTGTCAACGACAGTGACGACGCCATCAACCGTTACTTCGCTGCGGATGTCCGGCCAATTGAAGGCGGCGACGAGCGGCTGCGGCAGGGCGAGACCCGAGGTCTCGATGACGATGTGGTCCGGCCGGTTCTCGCGTTCAAGCAGCTTCGTCATCGTCGGGATGAAATCATCGGCGACCGTGCAGCAGATGCAGCCGTTGGTGAGTTCGATGATGTCGTCCTCGGAGCAGGCCTCCGCGCCGCAGCCCTTCAGGACATCGCCGTCGACGCCGAGATCGCCGAACTCGTTGATGATCAGCGCTATGCGCTTACCGTCGGCATTCTGCAACAGATTGCGGATCATCGTCGTTTTGCCGGCGCCGAGGAACCCGGTGATGACGGTGGCCGGGATCTTGCCCTGCTGGGCCTTTGCGAGTGTCATGATCAACCCTTCATTTTCAGCGGCAATCCAGCCGCGACAAAGTAAACTTCGGCGGATTTCTCCGCCACGATCTGATGGAGGCGGCCGGCATGGTCGCGGAAATCGCGCGCCATCCGGTTTTCCGGAACAATGCCAAGACCGACCTCATTGGAAACGAAGATGAGGCGCGCCCGCGCCTCGGGCAGGAAGGCGGCGAGCGCCGCGAATTCGGCCGCAATGTCGCGCGCTTCCATCATCAGGTTGGTAACCCAGAGCGTCAGGCAATCGACAAGGATCGCGCGTGCCGGATCGTCGATCCGGCGAAGCAAAGCCACGAGTTCGACCGGCTCCTCATGGATGGTCCAGCCCTTGCCGCGCCGCATATCCTGGTGGTGGCGGATGCGATCGCGCATCTCGTCGTCCCAGGCTTGCCCCGTGGCGACGTAATGCATCGGCAGCCCGGCGGCTTCGATGAGGTTTTCCGCGAAAGAAGATTTGCCGGAACGGGCGCCGCCAAGCACGAGAATCGGCCCGGCACGGGAAGTGGACATACGGCCGGCCTCAGTTCACTGACGGCTTCGACCGGAAATGGGCGAGCAACACGCCTGTCGCGCGTTCAAAAGACAATTCGTAAGCCACGACAACCTCCGTGCTGGCACCGGGGATTGATTTCCCCTTCGGGCGGAAATGCCCTCACGGATGGCAGGTCTCCTGGCTCACGGCGTCACGACTTCGAGGCAGCGTGCGTTCAGCGATTGCTGAACACATGCTGGCCGAAGCCGAACGGGCCGCCTCGCCTTCCCGGCATTTGCGGCATCGTGAAAGGCGGACGATTCGTAGAAGAAGAGGCGTCCAGCCCGGCTGATCACGATGCCATGCCAGTGGCTTTTCCGACCTGACGTCCAATCCCTCAAGACTGCCCCATGCAGCTCGTCAGGAAGGACGACAGATCCGATGGCGAACCCTGACCGTTCTACAGTCGCGGGGTCGGCTGTGATAAGGGCGCCCGGTGTGGGTCCGCCCTGTCACATTCCCATTTACTCCCCTGCTCCGTTCCGGCGCGGGGGAACCATCCATTCACGTTAATTATGAAGCGGCACCGGCAAAGTCAATCGACGGCCTGCGACATGGGCAGCCCTGAAAACGGAAAACCGTTACACACTTTTCTAGCGTTGCTTCAGTCAACGAGCGGGAATCCTGCCTTGCGCAGCCCGTCGATGAGATGCGCATAGTGGTTCGGATCGACGTAGGGCGTGAGGATCTTCCAATAGTGGGTGATGTCGGCCGGCACGTTGGCCATGATTTCCGGAATGAGCTCGCGCGCCTCCTCGTCGTGACCGAGCTGTCCGAGGCTCGCGAGAAGCACGACCCGGTTGAAGTAGGCCCGGCGGAGTGAAATTCCGCGCTCCGAATAGTGCAGCGCCTCCTCGTAGTTGCCGAGATGATAGTGGGCGAGCGCGATGTGGTTGAGGAACAGATAGGTCATCGGGTCATGCGGACTGAGCCTCAGAGCCATGTGGAGCGGATCAAGCGCCTCGGCGAAGTGTCCCGCGAAGATCCGCGCCCAGCCGAGTCCCATATGCGCGAGCGCCAGGTTGGGGTTAAGGTCGATCGCCCGCTGCGCCTCTTCCACCGCCGCGGGCGCACGGTGCGCCACGAAATGCGCAAGGCACATCGCGTAGTGCGAATAGGGGTCGCGCTCTTCCAGCGCGACGGCACGCTCGGCCGCAGCATGGAGTTCGGCACTGTCGCGATCGACATCCTCGCTGAAGCCGTGGAAGCAGCGAGCATAGAGCGAGCGGGCGAGCATCATATGCGCGCGGCCGAAATCGGGATCGAGAGCGATCGCCCGCCGATGCCACATTATCGCTTCCTTAAAGTGTTCGGCGGTGTCCTGCGCATTGTGCAGCCACGTGCCGCGCATGTGACACTCATAAGCATCGAGGTTGTTGGTGGGACTGAACTGGGCACGCCGGCTCTCCCCGATGAGGATTTCCGGTTCGATCGCGCCGACGACATTCTGTGTGAGTTCGTCCTGGATGGCGAAGATATCCGCAAGTTCCCGGTCGTAGCGCTGGGCCCATAGGTGGACTCCGGTCTCGGCTTCGATGAGCTGGCCGGTCACACGCAGACGCGTGCCGGCCCGGCGCACGCTCCCCTCGACGATATAGCGCACGCCAAGATCGCGGCCGACCTGCTTCACGTCGACGGCGCGCCCCTTGTAAGCGAAGGACGAGTTGCGGGCGATGACGAAGAACCAGCGGTACAGCGAAAGCGCGGTGATGATGTCTTCGGTTAGCCCGTCGGCAAAGTACTCCTGCTCCGGGTCGCCCGACATGTTGACGAAGGGAAGGACGACGATCGAGGGCTTGTCCGGAAGGACGAGCGGCCCGCCGAGCGCGCCGGCCTCCACGGGGTCCTCGCGACGCCAGTCGACCCTGTGCACCGGCACGGGACGCGGAATATTCTTGAGGTTCCGGTCACCGAGGTGAGTCAGCGGGAAATCGAGCTTGCCCTCGATCTGGTCGTGAAGGGCGCCCGAAATGCAGATTCCCCCCGGCAGCGCGACTTCCTGCAGCCGGGCAGCCACGTTGACGCCGTCGCCGAGAAGATTGTCGCCTTCGACGACGACATCACCGAGGTTGAGGCCGATGCGGAACTCCATCCGGTGGTCGGGGGGAAGGTCGGCGTTGCGGCGATTCAGCACACGCTGGATAGCGACAGCGGCGCGCACTGCCTGCACGGCACTGTGGAACTCGGCCACGACGCTGTCACCGGCCGAACCGAATATGCGCCCGCCATGCTCGGCGACCAGATCGCGGATCGCGGCACTGTAGGTGCCCAGCGTCGCGAGCGCCCCTTCCTCGTCGGCAGCGACAAGACGGCTGTAGCCAGCGACGTCAGCGGCAAGGATCACTGCGAGCTTCCGTTCCACGTGGAGAGCCGCTCCTGCGGCGTATAGCCAGGATATTTCAACCGTAGCTTAAATGCCAAAGCCGGAGAAGCAACAAATTCCTGGCGAGTGGCGCCGCCGCAGCGTCAGGCCGTCTTGCCGCCGACCAGCCGGTCCAGCCAGATAGGGTCGAGCACCGCCTCAAGTTCGCCTGCGACATCGTCGAGCGCGGCGTCGACCGACCGGCGATAGTTGCCGCCGCCACCCTCGATGCCAAAGCTCTTGAGTAGTGCCGCGCGGTAGGCGTCGCTGCCGAAGAGTCCGTGCAGATAGGTGCCCATGACCTTGCCGTCGGCCGACATCGCCCCGTCACGGCGGCCGTCGATCGAGACTGGCGCGCGGTCGCAATCGGTGCCTGTTGTCTTGCCGAGGTGAATCTCATAGCCGTCGAGCGGGACGTCATGCTCGAGCGACCAGGCGAGGCTGTTGCGCACTGTCTTTTGCGGCGCCATCTCCGTTTGAACCGCAAGCAGGCCGAGGCCGGCGATCTCGCGTTCACTGCCTTCGATGCCGAGCGGATCGGTGACGCGCGCGCCGAGCATCTGGTAGCCGCCGCAAATTCCAATCACGCGGCCGCCACGCCGCAGGTGGCGCTCGAGGTCCCGGTCCCAGCCCTCGCCGCGAAAATCCTTGAGGTCGGAAATCGTCGACTTCGAGCCGGGAATGACGACCAGCCCGGCATCCTCGGGAAGCGGCGTGCCCGGCCGGACGAAGACGAGGTCGACCTCCGGCTCCGCCATCAGCGGGTCGAGATCGTCGAAGTTCGCGATCCGCGACAGGACGGGCACCGCGACCTTGAGCGCCTTGCCGCCACCGCGCGCGAGCTTTTCCAGCACGACCGAATCCTCCGCAGGCAGCCGCGCGGCACTTTTCAGCCACGGCACGACCCCGAAGCAGGGCCAACCTGTAAACCGGTGAACCGCCGCAATGCCATCGTCGAAGAGCGTCACGTCACCACGGAACTTGTTGATGAGATAGCCGCTGACCATGCGCCGGTCCTCCTCCGGCAGGATCGCGTAGGTGCCGACCAGCGAGGCGATGACGCCACCGCGATCGATATCGCCGACAAGCACCACCGGCACGCCTGCGCGTGTGGCAAAGCCCATGTTGGCGATGTCGCCGGCTCTCAAATTGATTTCTGCCGGCGACCCCGCGCCCTCAACGATGACGAGATCAGCACCGGCACACATCAGCTCGAAGCTTTCCATCACCACGCCCAAGAGCTTCGGCTTCAGCGCCTGGTACTCCCTGCCCTTCGCCTGGCCCGCTACCTTGCCCTGCAGGATGATCTGGCTGCCGATGTCCGATTGCGGCTTCAGAAGCACCGGGTTCATGTGGACTGAGGACGGCACACGCGCGGCCACGGACTGCAGCCATTGCGCCCGCCCAATCTCGCCGCCGTCGTCGGAAACGGCCGCATTGTTCGACATGTTCTGCGGCTTGAACGGCCTAACCTTCAGCCCGCGATTGGAGGCGAGCCGGCAGAGCCCAGCCACCAGTACCGATTTTCCGACATCCGAGCCGGTTCCCTGCAGCATGATCTTCTGTGTCATGCGCCCTCCCGTAACATCGAAACCATCGCCGGCAAAGGCCGATTTCGACGCGGTTCAGCGTGATTTCGCCATGGGTGATCACGGCCCGTTTCGGGCGCTCACGAAGCTTGTTTGAAATCGCGACAGGACTACAGCGCCGCGCGTCCAATCGGACGCGCAAAAGGTCGCTGTAGCACTTTGAATTGCTGCATGATTTTGTCCTTAAATCGATTTCGATTTAAGGAATCACGCAGTAACAAGATTGCGACATGCGATGGCGACATTGGCATTTAAATTCCACCCGCTCACGCCTATATCGACGGCATCGAAACAACTCGGGCGAAGCCCCCGACTCCCAAGGTAAAAAAGCCATGCTGTTCGTCTTCAGCAAACCCAATTTCGTTCAGATCGCCTGGAACTCCAAGGCACCGTCGAGCCAGTCACGCGTCCGCAATGTCCTGATGGATGCCCCTTGTGGCCCGCTCGGTTTCATCCGCACGTCCAACATTGGATAATCAGGCGCTTTTCCGCTTCGAGCCGCTCCTTTCGGGGCGGCTTTTTTGTTGCCGTTTGCCGGTTGAATAGACCCACAATGCGAAAGCCGCACCCGACCTCCTGCGAGGGGATGCGGCCGCCAAAATAACGCATGATCTCTCCGGCACAACATACCGGAAACGCTGCACTCTCCGAGCGCCTCCCGTCCTGGCGATGCACAGGGTGCGGGATGTTTCAGGTCCGGTACGCAACACCTGATCCGGACCTGCGGCAGTCGCCCGCCGCAGGCAAACAATTAGCCTGACATCGTTACCGGATGGTTATTGATGGCTTAAGCAATGGTGAATCGCCATTTTTTTTAGATTTTTTTCGCAGGTTCCTCGGGCGAATACCTGGACGCAATCGCGACAGGAAACGTCCCGATTGAAACAGGCTCTGACGTGTCGCAGCTCCTTGAGCCGCATTTTGCGGCAGTTTTTTCGTGAATGCTCAAATTTGCGGCCAGACAGGGAGAACCGGCGCGCACGACGACGGTGCCGTTCGGCGCGGCAAGCTGATTGAAGAGGTTGATTTCTCTTCAGGAATACTTACGCTTGCCACAGCGGTGAAGAGGAGATCCGGCCGGCGACAGGGTTCCGCAGCCAGGATTTGAAAGAACTCCCACACTGCAGCAGCGGGGGCATGATTTGGCCTTCCGATGTCGAACCTCAGGCTGCTTACTGAATAATCGGGTGTCGACAGCGATGAACCGTGCGGCACCTGCGATCGTTGGCTGCACAAAGACTGGGAGGTCTTGCAAACATGAAGAAGCTCCTCGCGTCCACCGTTCTCGCCGTGGGCCTTTATGCTGTGGCGGGCTCGGCGCAAGCCGCGGAATGCGGCGAAGTCAGCATTGCCGAAATGAACTGGGCCTCGGCGGGTGTGGCCGCGCATGTCGACAAATTCATTCTCGAAAACGGATATGGTTGCACCGTGGAGCTCGTCACCGGCGACACGATGCCAACCTTTGCATCGATGAACGAGAAGGCGCAGCCTGACATGGCCCCGGAACTCTGGGTCAATGCCGTGCGTACACCGCTTGACGCAGCGATCAAGGAGGGCCGACTTATCCAGGCCGCGCCACTGCTGAGCGAAGGCGGTGTCGAGGGCTGGTGGATACCCAAGTTCCTCGCCGATGCGCACCGGGACATCAAGACGGTGCAGGACGCTTTGAAACATCCGGACCTGTTCCCTGCGCCGGAAGATCCGTCTAAGGGCGCGATCCACAACTGCCCCTCCGGATGGAACTGCCAGGTCTCTACCGCCAATCTGTTCAAGGCGCTCGAAGCCGAAAAAGCCGGCTTCGAACTGGTCGACACCGGCTCGGCCGCCGGCCTCGACGGCTCCATCGCCAACGCCTTCGAGAAGAAGACCGGCTGGCTCGGCTACTACTGGGCGCCGACCGCCATTCTCGGCAAGTATGAAATGACCCGCCTCTCCTTCGGCGTCGACCATGACAAGAAGGAGTGGGACGCCTGCTCCGCCGTTCCCGATTGCCCGAACCCGAAGGTCAATTCCTATCCGGTCTCGGACGTCTACACGGTCGTGACGAAGTCCTTCGCGGAGAAGGCCGGCGTCGCTATGGACTACGTCAAGATCCGCAAGTGGGACAACGGCACGGTCAACAAGGTTCTGGCGTGGATGGACCAGAATCAGGGCACCAACGAGGATGCGGCCAAGCACTTTCTCGAAGAGTTCCCGGACATGTGGACCCAATGGGTCAGCCCCGAGGTGGCTGAGAAGGTCAAGGCAGCGCTTTGACGACAAGCGTCGCAGTGGACGGGCTGCCGGACTCCCGACCGCCGCGCCCCGCGCCTTGGCAAGCATTGCCCGCCGGACTGGACTCATAACGGCGAAGTGCTTGCTCTAACGTCGCAAACAGTAAAGCGGGATCGTCGTTCCACTGTCACATTTCTCGTGCCGGGACACAAAGAGGTCACAAACAAGTCTGTGCAGGACGGCCGCATGCGGTCGTTCCAAGACGCAGCCGGCGACATAAGACTTCCGGTCGGAAGGGGGAAAACATGGCTATCTGCAGTTTCTTGCCGGAACTGCTTTGCAAGTTCCCAGCCATCGACGATGGCACTATCCGCATGGCGCGTAAGAGCGTCGACGACGGATTCAAGGGGTTCGTGCGCAGCTACGGCGATGCGATCGACGCAGTGGTCCAGCCATTGCAATGGTTCCTGAATTACCTGGAACGGGCGTTCGTCAGTTCGCCCTGGATCCTGGTGCTGATCATCATGGTTGCCATCGTCTACATCGGCAGCCGTCACGTAAAGATCACCATCGGCACGGCGCTGTCGATGGTGGCGATCGGGCTCGTCGGGCTCTGGAACGACACGATGATCACGCTCGCCATGGTCACTGTCTGCACGCTGATCTCGATCGTTGTCGGCATCCCGATCGGCATTCTGATGGCCCGCTCCGGCCGTGTGCAGGCCTTCGTCAACCCGATACTCGATGTTATGCAGACGATGCCGAGCTTCGTCTATCTCATCCCGGTGGTAATGATCTTCGGCATCGGTAAGGTGCCGGGCCTGATCGCCGTCGTCATTTACGCCGTGCCGCCAATGATCCGGCTCACCAATCTCGGTATCCGGCTCGTCGACAAGGAAGTGCTGGAGGCCGCTGATGCATTCGGCTCCTCCGCCTGGCAGAAGCTCAAGAACGTGCAAATGCCGCTGGCGCTGCCGACCATCATGGCCGGCATCAACCAGACCATCATGATGTCGCTGGCAATGGTCGTCGTCGCCTCGATGATCGGCGTCGGCGGGCTCGGCAAGAACGTGCTCCAGGCAATCGCCAACCAGTTCTTCACCGTCGGTTTCCTTAACGGCTTTGCCCTCGTCGGCATCGCTATCATTTTCGATCGTACCAGCCAGGCCTTCGGAAGGCGGCTGCAAAAGCACTCGGAGGTTATTCATGGCTAGTCACGCAATCGAGGTAAAGAACCTCTACAAAATCTTCGGCCCCCGCGGCGAGGACTTCGTCGATGTCGTCAAGAAGGGCATGGGCAAGGCCGAACTCAACGAGAAGCACGGTCACGTGCTCGGCCTGCAGGACATCAATATCCTGATGCCCGGTGGCTGCATCACGGTGGTCATGGGCCTGTCCGGTTCCGGCAAGTCGACGCTGATCCGTCACATCAACCGGCTTATCGACCCTACCGCGGGCGAGGTGCTCTATGACGGCACCGACGTCTGCAAGATGAACGAAAACGATCTTCGGCAATTCCGTCGCCACAAGACGGCAATGGTGTTCCAGAAGTTCGCGCTGCTGCCGCACCGCACCGTCCTGGAGAACACAATATATGGTCTGGAGATCCAGGGCATTGAACGGCGCGAAAGCGAAAAGCGGGCGCGCGGCTGGATCGAGCGCGTCGGCCTCAAGGGGTTCGAGAACCACTATCCGAACCAGCTTTCGGGTGGCATGCAGCAGCGCGTGGGCCTCGCCCGGGCGCTCACCAACGACGCCGACATCCTGCTGATGGACGAGGCCTATTCAGCACTCGACCCGCTGATTCGCGTCGACATGCAGACGGTGCTGCTCGACCTGCAGAAGGAACTGAAGAAGACCGTCGTCTTCATCACCCACGACCTCGACGAAGCGCTGAGACTCGGCGACAAGATCGCGATCCTGCGCGACGGCCGCGTGGTACAGCAGGGCACCGGCCAGCAGATCGTGCTTTCGCCGGCGGACGACTACATCACCGCCTTCGTCAAGGAAGTGAACCGTGGCCGCGTTGTCCACGTCGAGACCGTCATGCGGCCGCTCTCCGGAAATCCGGAAGGCATGTCGCTTCCGGCCGGCACGGTTCTCGAGGCGGCTGCCCGAATGATGACCGGCGCGCATGTCGCCACGGCCCACATCGTCGATGAGAACGGGCGGCCGATCGGCGCGATCGACCTGCAGACGATCATCGCCGCCATGGTGACGCCGACGAGCCACGCCGACCGCCAGGCGGCATAAGCAGACACGGGATCGCCGCTGGATCGAAAAGGGCGCCTTACACGACGCCCTTTTTCCTGTCCGGCCCGTCAGACCCGCTACGCAGCCGCCTGTAGCTTGCCGCTGATGAAGCGGAACTCCTGCGTCTTGCCGCCGTAACCATAGGCTGCCGCGGACACTTCGTGAACGAGCACATAGCTCTCTGGGTGGACCGTTCCGAGGAGCTTCCCGAAGGCGCTGTAGATCGCTTCTATGTAAGCCGCCATTTCCTGCTTGGTGTTGGTGCCGTCCACGACCTTGATGTCCAGCCAGAAGCTGTTGGTCTCCTGCGATGCGATCGACTTTCCGCCGGCAAACCAGTGCTGCGGGTCGACATAGCCGACCGCAACCGCGGTGACGGTCGGATCCTTACGCAGGTGCTCTTGCGTCAGTTCGCTGACTTCTGCCGCGATCCTTGCGGACAGTTCCGGGTCCGGACGCCCGGTGACGGTGACATTGATGATGGGCATAGCAAGCTCCTCTCGACTGCGGTTGTTCATCAGGTTCAGTTTGCCATCGCTTACACATCAAGAAAATCAAATTGTATTGCATAAATAGTTTGATATTATCGAAGCATGAATGTCATCGATCCCGATCTCCTGCGCACGTTCCTCGCCTTCGCCGAAGGCGGTTCGCTTGCGCGCGCCGCAGTGGCAGTCAATCGGTCACCCTCCGCCGTGACGGCGCAGATGCAGCGGCTCGAATCTCTGATCGACGAACCGCTTCTGGCGCCGGCCGGGCGCGGGCGCGCGCTGACTCCGGTCGGCGAGGAACTCGTGGATCACGCCCGCCGCATCCTCGACGCGCACCGCGATGCCTGGCTCAGCCTTCGGGGTGTGCGCGCCGACGGACGAATCTCGCTCGGCAGCACGCAGGATTTCGCCGATACGACGCTGCCCGACCTCCTGCGCCGCTTCGCTCGCACTCATCCGCGGGTTCGCCTCGATCTCAGGATTGGCAGATCGAAGGAACTGACGACGGCATTCGATCAGGGCCAGGTCGACATTCTGCTGACCATGCGGCAGGCGCCCGCGGCCGACGAACTGCTGGTGCTGAAAGAAGAGATGATCTGGCTTTGTGCCGACAAGGGATTGGCCACGGCCGATGCGGAGGTACCGCTCGCCGTACTCGACCCGCCCTGCGGCTTTCGGGCGGCGGCGATCTCAGCACTCGAAGCGGCAGGGCGCCCCTTCCGGATCGCAGCGACGAGCCCGAGCCTGTCGGGCCTCCGCGCCGCCGTCGTGAGCGGCATCGCCGTCACGACGCGCACCGCGCGGTTCGTGGCGCCGGGAATAGAGCCAGCGCCGGCGCATCTCGACCTGCCGCCCCTGCCCGCAGCCGAGTTCAGCCTGCGCTTGCGTGCTAATGGCGACAAGTCCGCGGCGGATCTTGCCGCGCTTCTGGCGAACGACTTGCCGTCGAGAGTCGCCCAAGCGCAAGCGTGAAAGCTCTATTGAATATGCTACGGCGTTCTCCGCGCCCGATAAAGCGCTGCAGATCGGCTTTCCGACTTTTCCGCCGCGCGACGGCAAAGTTGGTTGCAATCACATAAAGATATCTTTATATCTTGTTGCAATTTCATTCAGCCGGGAAAAACCGATGTCCGCTTCCGCCAATGCCCTTTCTGACCTCCTTGCCCAGAAGGGCGTTCTGCTTGCCGACGGCGCGACCGGGACGTCGCTCTTTGCCATGGGGCTGGAAGCTGGCGAAGCGCCGGAACTCTGGAACGAGGCAAAGCCGGAGAACATCACCAAGCTGCATCAGGATTTCGTCGATGCCGGCGCCGACATCATTCTCACCAATTCGTTCGGTGGCACGCGCCATCGGCTGAAGCTGCACCAAGCCGAGGACCGAGTCCACGCGCTGAACAAGCGCGCCGCCGAGATCGCCCGCGCCGTTGCGGACAAGGCGCCGCGCAAGGTCATCACCGCCGGCTCCGTCGGCCCTACCGGTGAACTGCTGATCCCGCTCGGAGCGCTCTCCTATGAGGATGCGGTTGCGGCCTTTGCCGAGCAGATCGAGGGTCTGAAGGCGGGCGGCGCGGAAGTCGCCTGGATCGAAACCATGTCCTCGCCGGACGAAATCCGCGCGGCGGCCGAGGCTGCCACCAAGGTCGGCCTCCCTTACGTCTATACCGGCTCGTTCGACACCGCCGGCAAGACGATGATGGGTCTCCACCCCAAGGACATTCACACCGTCGCCGGCGACATCGGTGAGGGCCCTGTCGCGGTCGGCGCCAATTGCGGTGTCGGCGCCTCCGACATCCTGTCTTCGCTGCTCGACATGACCGCAGCGGACCCGGAGGCAACCGTCGTCGTCAAGGGCAATTGCGGCATTCCGGAATTCCGCGGCTCCGAGATCCATTATTCCGGCACCCCGCCGCTGATGGCGGAATATGTGCGGCTCGCGCTCGACGCCGGCGCGAAAATCGTCGGCGGCTGCTGCGGCACCTCCTGCAATCATCTGGCCGCCATGCGGCTGGCGCTCGATAACCACGCAAAGGGCGAACGCCCGACGCTCGACGTCATCGTCGAAAAGATCGGCCCCTTGCGCAACAAGACCGCCGGCGAAGGTGCCTCCGCACCGACCCGCGAACGCGGCGGTCGCCGCCGCGCCTGAGACTGCCAAACTGGGCAGCACAAATGCCAAACGCTCCGGAGCGAAATGCCCGGAGCGTTTTTCTTTTGCTTTCCGGCAAGCGTCAGCGTTGCGGCCTGTCGCGCCGCGCGTCGTGCGCCGGTCGCGATATTTACAGCCCAAGCCGACGCGGTCGGCGGTGCACATCGGCAATATCAAGCTGCCAGTGGCTTTTCCCCCCAAGGTCACGTTGGTCACCGCCGCGGCGATCGTTGCCGGCAACGCTTGCAGGCGCCGGGTTGCTGTCCTATCCCGGAGACGTTTCGATTCGACGGGAGACGATTCATGAGTGTCGGGCCAGCCGCCTTTCCGGACAGGGACACGACCGCCGCCAAGCTTTCGAGCTTCGGCGAAACGGATCAGGCTTTCGTCAAGCTGCTGATGGAAAACCCCGAGCAGGACGAAAACCTCATGGAGGGCCTGCAACGGCATCTCGACCTCTCCGCAGAGTCGCGCTTCCTGAACTCGCTGAAGCTGGAGAAACTCGGTGAATGGCTCGGCAACGAGGCGCCTGCCAGGCTTCAAATGCGCCTCATGGAAGCAGCACGCTCCAGCCAGCATCCGGCCTACCAGGCGTTCCGGGCGGGGCTGGCGAAATCCGGCGGGCTGCAGCGGGCATTTCCAAGGGCTTGATAGAGGGTGATCCTTTATGCCCGAACGGTCCGGTACCGACCTCGGGTGTGTGCTCATGGAGGCGTAGATCTGGCCGGATCGTAACTAAATATTACTAGAGAGGTCGGAAACGGCAGCATCCACCTGTCATCTGGAAAATGACGTTTGACGCTCAGTAATCTTCCATCTTCCGAAGAGATCCATATCTCGGAAATCGCACGATAGGGAAAATGCCGCCAGATAGCTGAGTAGCGATTAATCTGCGGAGTCGCATTTTCCTGTTGCGGTAGAAGCTTGCAGGAATTCCATACGGGACCCTGCTCTTCTACAGTTGACACGTCCGCTCTGCTATATCGCTGCCACTTCGCAGAGAATGAGTACCTCTCATACACAAGGGATTCCATGACACGTATTTCTTGGTGCGCCTTCAATGTGCCATCGGCCTTCACATTGTAGAGCACTGCTGAATAGAATGGGCCATTCTTGGTCTTGAGATAGGCTCGGTTTACCGCCTTACAGGAAACATCCTCTTTCCAAGCGTCGTCAGAGGAGGCTGGCTCCGCGGTCCATTCCCGTTCGCGCTTGAGTGAATGGGCGGCCGGCAAAAGAGCCTTCGGCGGAGTGTGGTTCATGACTGCCGCGCCGCCATACACTGCCGAACTGAGAAGTGCCGGTAGTAAGCTGGAAATAAATGAAGATAGCACAGTGTTTGCCGATGACTGCTGATGAGGCTTGAGGCCTCCAAAGTTGCAATGATCCCCAGGCTGGTCAAGCTGCAGTTTCATGAAGCTCTCGAATATGCTGCTTGGTGGGTTGCCGGAACCGGAACCGTGTGCTGCGGCTACTCTTCAGCGCCAGAAATCCCCTTCGCGAGCCGCACCATGTTGACGAACTCGGCGCGGTACGCGAAGGGATCGGCACCCTTGGCGCCCGCCGCAAGGTCAGCGATCGCTGTATAGGAATAGCCCGAAATAGCCGTATTTCCTGCAAGCTTCTGGCCGAAAGCGGCGACGGCGGTGGAGAATTGGACGTCCGCCGAGGCTTCGGCGAGCGACGGGACCGCATTCGCCTCTGTAACCGGCGTAGTGATCAACTCGCTCTTGTCGCTGTCCGGCTTCTTGTAGCGGATTTTGAGATAAGCGAGCTCGCCCGAATGGCCAACCGCGGCAACCTTCGCTTCCGGCTTTTCCGCCGTGGCATAGCGGAGGTCGTCGTTGAGGACCGCGGGGCTTCCCTTCGGCGTCACTTCGTAAATTGCGGTGACGCTGTGGCCGGAACCGATATCGCCGGCGTCTATCCGATCGTTATTGAAATCCTCGCGTTTCAGCGCCCGGGTCTCGTAGCCGATGAGACGATACTCCGCGATCGCCGCCGGATTGAACTCCACTTGCAGCTTGACGTCCTTGGCGATCGGGAAGAGGGACGAGCCCGCCTCCTCGACCAATGTCTTCTGGGCTTCGGCGAGGGTGTCGATATAGGTTGCAACGCCGTTGCCGTTCTGGGCGATCGCCTGCATCAGCGCGTCGTTGTAGTTACCGCGGCCGAAGCCGAGCACCGAGAGAAAGATGCCGCTCTTGCGCTTTTCCTCGACCAGCCGCTTCAACTCCTCGTCGCTCGACGGGCCGACATTGAAGTCGCCATCGGTCGCCAGCAGGATGCGGTTGACGCCGCCCTTGACGCGAGCCTTTTCGGCCAGCTGATAGGCCGCGTCGATGCCGGCAGCGCCGGCCGTCGAGCCGCCCGGTGTCAGCGTCTCGATCGCCGCCAGGATCTTCGCCTTGTCCTTGACCACCGTCGGCTCGAGCACGGTGCCGGCGTTCCCGGCATAGGTGACGATCGACACCGTGTCTTCCGGCTTCAGCTTGTCGACGAGCAGTCGAAACGCGTTCTTCAACAGCGGCAGCTTGTCCGGCTCGTCCATGGAACCGGAAACGTCGATCAGGAATACGAGGTTAGCCTTCGGCGCCTCCGCGGGCACGACCTCGTAGCCCTTGATCGCCACATGCATCAGGCGTGTGCCCGCGTTCCACGGGGTTGGCGTGACGGTGACCGTCGCCTTGAAGGGTTCCGCAGTCGAGGTCGGGCGCGGCCAGTCGTAGGGGAAATAATTGACCATCTCCTCGACCCGCACGGCATCGCGGTTGGGCATCTCACCCGCCATCAGCGAGCGGCGGACGAAGGAATAGGAGGCCGTATCGACATCGGCGGAGAAGGTCGAGACCGGCTCGCTCGCGACACTCTTCACCGGATTGGCATCGGCGTTGCCAAAACGCTCGCGGTTCTCGACCGGCGGCGGAAGATTATCGGCCGGTGTCGTCGGCGCTGGCATGATCTCCATGCGGCCTTGCGCCGCAAAGCCGACCGTTCCGCCGAGCGTGCTCATGGGAGCGGCGGTATCGGTGGCCATTCGGCTCGCCATGGCGTCGGCTTCCGCGGCCGCCGGCGCCTCACTTTCCACTTGCTCCGCAATTTTCGCGGCGGCCTGTGCCGGATGCGAGCGGGCCAGCGACGCGGCGCCCTGCGCCTCAGGCGCGGCAGGCTTCGGTTCGGTCTTTGCAGCAATCTCAGTTTCGTGTGTGGATTTTGGGTTGTTGCCTGCTAATTCCAGCGTCAGGAAGGCGGCGCCGGGCACGACGATCAGGGTTGCCAGCGCCGATCCGGCAAGCAGTTTCCGGTTCATGATGGGGCTCCATATCCGGTTGAAGATGGAGCTTGGACGAACTGATGGCGCGGATCCTTGGGCGGCACCCGAATTTTCCGCCACCGCATCATAAGCTTCCATAGCCGCAGCGAGTGCGCGCGCCCGCGCCTCGCTCGAAGGCGCCGGCGGCAGCTTTCCGGCAAGCTTTTCGAAATCGTCGGTCATGATCACACAGCCTCCTTGCCGAGCATTGTCCGCAGACGCTTGCGCGCCTCATGGACATGCCAGGAGATGGTCGCTTCGGAGCAGCCGAGTACGTCTGCAGCTGCGGCATGGCTCAAGCCTTCGGCATAGACGAGCAGGACGGCATCGCATTGTTTCTCCGGCAGCGCTCGGACTGCCGTCCAGAGCTCCTCCTGGCGGTCCTCGTCCTGCCCATCCGGTATGCCCTGCGCCGCTCGATCCGACGCATAGGCGGCAATCTTGCGCTCGTCGCGCACTCGGCGGCGGCGATGATCGCGCGCGGCATTGAGCGTCAGCGTATAAAGCCAGGTGCGGAAACGGCTGGTGCCGCGAAACCCGCGGATCGCGGAACCGAGGCGAACGTAGACGTCCTGCGTGATATCCTCCGCATCGGTCACGTTGCCAGACCAGCGCCAGGCGACTGCGTGGACGAAAGCATAGTGGCGCTCGACCAAGAGTCTGAACGCCTCCCTGTCGCCCCTCACCGCCCTTTCAACGAGTTCCGCGTCCAAGTCCGTGCCCGCTCTTGACCTGTTTCCCCGTTAGACGTTCGGCGTCACCCGTTCCTTTGGGACCTTCGAAAAAAAATTATCGCGGGAACGAAGCAACGACGGCGATGATCGGCCCAAGCGGAAACAGCCGATCGTGGCGATTGATTTCCGGCGCATAGAGGCTCGAAATCGTGCCGTCGAGAAAGAGCGCGTTCGGGCAATCGAGGGCGTCACGAAATAGCGTCGCGAAATCATGAAAGCGCACCGGCCGTTTCGAGACCGCGAAAACGACCTCGCCCCCGCTTGTCACGCCGACGCCGTTTCGGGTTTTCAAACTGTCGCTGTTCGGCAGGAAGCGCGGATGCAGTGCGCCATTGATTACGAGCATCGGGCCGGACTGGGTGGCAAAGCGTGGTTTGATTGCGGCGGCGCGATAAGCCTCCGCCGCCATCACGCCCGCCTTGCCTTCGCCGACATAGAAGACGCCGTTCGGCAGCAGGTGGAAATTGCCCCAGCCGGAATTGGTGTTGAGCGGCGCCTGCTCCACGCCCTCCTCCACATGCAGGCCGACCGGAGAAAGGTCCTCGTGATACATGCCGCCATTCATGGCGAAGACGAGATATTCGTCGCGCTGGCGCAGTTCGAGCGACAGCGCCTTGAAGGATTTGAACGGCACGCCCGCCTGGTCCCTGTTGTAAAGGCGAATGTCGCTCGCGGCAGGATCAAAGGAGCAGACGACATACTCCTCGCCGAGGTGGATGACATTCCGGCAGGCGGCGTCTGCGGCGTCCGCTGGCGAGGGCTCGGCAAAGCCGGCCGTCAGAATGGCGGCGCCGACGAGGAAGGCTTTCGGAAACAGTGGCATGGTTCGCGACTCGAAGCGGATCGTGACGTAGCATCGCACGGATTGCGGCGCTTTGATGCGCGCGATTTCTGGTTCATCTCCAGATGGGCAGTCAATCACGGCGCGGACGCGCCGTGGCTGGTTTCCTGTGACAAGCACAGGAATGAGGGGGCATATTTTTGGCCGCGCACGAGCAGCGCAGGGGTCCACCCGCGTGAAGGTGTTCTGAATCAAGTCGCAACAGGCCTATCCGCTCGCCCTCCCCAGGTCAGTTGGCTGGTGAAAGCCTGGCCCGCACAAACGTCCGATCATCAAGTCAGTTGGGCCGTTGGCACGTTAGCAACATTCTCTCCCTCATTCCTGTGCTTGCCACAGGAATCCAGCAGCGCCGCGTCTACGGCGCGGGAGAACCGCCTTGCATCACGCCAGCCGGGCGGGGTCATCACGATCTACAGGCTGATCGCCGCCATATGGAAACGCAGTTGCTGAACGGGATAAAGATAATCCCGCCCCACCGGACAGGCATCGCGCGAAAGACAGCCGCAAGCGAGACAGCCGCCCGCCCCCGCCTCGGATCTCAGATATGCGCGACACCGGCCGACATCGAATGTGCCGGCGGCCAAGGCATCAGCCGGACAGGCGGAGATGCACGGTTTTTCCACACACGCATCGCAAGGATGGCCAACCGAGCTGCTGCCTGTCTGCGGCAGTACGCGATCAAAGCCGAGCGCGCCGCGATATCCGTGCCAGAGGCCGTATTGCGGGTGGATAAGGATACCGAGCGGCGATGCCTTCAGCGTCTCGGCGCGCATCGCCCATTGCTGGAAAGGCTGCCAGGGCGGATCGGAGGGGAAATAGGCGATGGCGCCGGCCTCCTCCGCGACAGGCCGGATCACCAGCTTCGACCAGTTGTCGAGCGGATCGGCTCCGCCGCGATCCGGCTCGCCCTCCTTCCAGCGGGTAAAAGGCTCCCAAAGCGAGCCGCCGATATTGCCGATGAGCACGATGCTCGCGGCGGACTTCCCATCCGCGAGCATCGGGCCGGGCTCGCCATCGACGAAGTTCACCGTGCCACGCAAAAAAAGACCGTGCGGCGCGAGCGCCGCACGGATCGTTTCAAACAATTCGTCCGCCGATGGAACCGTCATTTCGGTTTCGGCCCGTGTAGTTCGTAATGCGGGCGCCAGACGTCCTTCTGGATCATGTCGGCCACCTGTGCCCTGCCGCCTTGCTCCCTGGCTCGCTCGGGAGCCTTTCAGGTGAAGGCGTCCGGCATCGAGTCCTTGCGCTTGGCAATGTAGTCCTTCAGCGCATCGTCGATCGCCGGATCGAGGTACGGCGCCTCGTAATGCTCCAGCCAGCTACGCGCCAGCGCATTGGCGCGCTGCTCGATCCGCTTCTCGCCTTCGATTTCCCACTGCTCGAAAGAGTTGTTGTCGGCGAGCGGGGAGCGGTAGAAGGCGGTCTGGAAGTTTGCCTGCGTGTGTGCGCAGCCGAGATAGTGGCTGCCTGGTCCGACTTCGCGGATGGCGTCGAGCGCCTGGGCATTTTCGGAAAGGTCCACCCCTTCGGCCATCTTCTGCATCATGCCGAGCTGGTCCTGGTCGATCATGAACTTCTCGTAGGACGAAACGAGACCGCCTTCGAGCCAGCCGGCCGCGTGCAGCACGAAGTTGGTGCCGGCAAGCAGCGTCATGTTGAGTGTGTTGGCAGATTCGTGCGCGGCTTGAGCATCCGGAACCTTGGAACCGCAGAGCGAGCCGCCTGTACGGAACGGCAGGCCGAGGCGGCGGGCAAGCTGCGCTGCGCCGTAGGAAACCAGCGACGGCTCCGGCGTGCCGAAGGTCGGCGCACCCGACTGCATCGAGATCGACGCCGCAAACGTGCCGAAGAGCACCGGCGCACCCTTGCGGATGAGCTGAGTGAAGGAGGCACCCGCGAGCACTTCGGCGAGAATCTGCGTCAGCGTGCCGGCGACGGTGACCGGGCTCATCGCGCCGGAGAGGATGAACGGCGAAAGCACGCAGGCCTGGTTGTGGCGTGCGTAGACCTTGAGCGCACCCACCATCGTCTCGTCGAAAACCATCGGCGAGTTGGCGTTGATGAGATTCAACGTCACTGTGTTCTTCTCGACGAAATCGTCGCCGAAAACGATCTTCGCCATGGCTATCGTGTCTTCGGCGCGTTCCGGCGCCGTGACCGAGCCCATGAACGGCTTGTCGGAATATTTGATATGGCTGTAGACCATATCGAGGTGGCGCTTGTTGACCGGGATGTCGACCGGCTCGCAGACGGTACCGCCGGACGAATGCATCGACGGCGCGAGGTAGGCGAGCTTCACGAAATTGCGGAAATCCTCGATCGTCGCGTAACGGCGATTGCCTTCGAGATCGCGCACGAAGGGCGGCCCGTAGACCGGTGCAAAGATCGTTGCCTTGCCGCCGACATGCGCACTGCGCTCGGGATTGCGTGCATGCCAGGTGAAGTTCGACGGCGCGGTCTTCAGAAGTTCGCGGCAGAGCCCCTTCGGGAAGTGAACGCGCTGGCCGCGCACGTCGGCGCCGGCTGCCTTCCACAGATCGAGCGCTTCGGCGTCGTCGCGGAACTCGATGCCGATCTCCTCGAGCACGGTGTCGGCGTTGCGCTCGATGAGTTGCAGGCCTTCCTCGTCCAGCACTTCGTATTCGCGAATCTTACGCTGAATGTAGGGGAGAGACGGTCCCGGACCGCCGCCGGTGCGCGATGCCCGGCGCGCCGCCGCCCCACGTCCCTCGCCACGCGCGCGGCGTCCGCCGCCTTCGACCGCACCTTGTTCTGTTACGTCGCTCATTCGCTCATTCCTCTCCCGCCGCGCCTTTCTGGGCTCTCCATGGGACGCGGCAACGCTTTGATTAAGTGGCGCATATTCCTCCCGAAGTTCGAGACCAACGGTCGAAACCATGCGCCGGGATCGATTTTGGGCTAATGCTACCAAGCCGCCGAACCGGTACGGGTCTCAATGCGCCAACGCGTGGCGCATCTCAGACACTCAACCGTGAGATCAGTCAAGGGTCGACAGGGCTCCAAGAATCTACGCCACGCCCACCAAAGTCCTTGTGCGAAAAACGATGTAGCCAAATGTAACATCTTGAACTGTTGCAGGATTTTACTGGACAAGCGATTCCGTGCGCGGCTGAAGTGCGATAGGACTATGGAACCGCGGACGAACCACCAGTGCCGTCGCTTTTCATCATATGCGACGTCGCTTTCGAAAAGAGATTTTTAGGTTTGGACCGCTAAGGATGGGCAACGCGTCCGGATCGTGCCCGACCGAGCCAGATCACCGCGAAGACTACCGTGCCAGGAACCGAGGAACCCTAATATGGCAGACGATGAAATCATTCTCGCGGACCTTTCCGACGAGGAACTCGTGCAGCAGATGCATGACGACCTTTACGACGGTCTCAAGGAGGAAATCGAGGAAGGGACGCGTATCCTTCTCGAACGGGGCTGGACGCCCTACGACATCCTCACCCAGGCGCTCGTCGAGGGCATGCGCATTGTCGGCATCGACTTCCGCGACGGCATTCTCTTCGTGCCGGAAGTTCTACTTTCGGCCAATGCGATGAAGGCCGGCATGTCGATCCTGCGTCCTCTGCTTGCCGAAACCGGCGCGCCGAAGCTCGGCAAGATGGTCATCGGCACCGTCAAGGGCGATATCCATGACATCGGCAAGAACCTCGTCGGCATGATGATGGAAGGTGCCGGCTTCGACGTTGTCGACCTCGGCATCAACAACCCGGTCGAGAACTATCTGGAAGCGATCGAACGCGAACAGCCGGACATCCTCGGCATGTCGGCCCTGCTGACGACCACGATGCCCTACATGAAGGTCGTTATCGACACGATGAAGGAAAAAGGCCTGCGCGACGACTACGTCGTTCTCGTCGGTGGCGCGCCACTCAACGAGGAATTCGGCAAGGCCGTCGGTGCAGACGCCTATTGTCGCGATGCCGCCGTCGCCGTGGAGACCGCCAAGGACTTCATGAAGCGCAAGCACAACCGACTCGCAGCTGGCTAAGACCAGAAGTCTCTTCAAAAAAGAAACCGGCTGCGTGGATGAACACCGCAGCCGGCTTTCCTATATTCAGGGGCAGCGAGGAACGACGCCACTCTCAGGGGCGCCCATCCTGGCCGTTGGAATCCTCAGTTGGCTGCCTTGGCAACCCTTTGACCGGCCCCTTGTGTCGCGTTCACGGTGTTTGCAGTATCCTGCCCCATGCCGCGGATTGTGTTGGCGCAGGAACTCAGGGTTGTCAGGGCCACCAGAACGGCGCCGATCATCGCGAGAGCTTTTGTCGTCATGACCATGATTCCTTCATGTTGTTGCAAGGCGGAATAAAGATGGAAAATAGACCGTCGGCAAGAGAACGTGCACAACCGAAGAAAGTTCACGTCATTGGTTGTGGAGCGATCGCGCGCGAAATTCTTGCTATCTGCGAGGCCAACCGGCTCGATCACATCGACCTCCATTGCCTGCCCGCCATCTGGCACAACACCCCGGAAAAAATCACGCCGGGCCTGCGCGAGGCGATCGCCCGGGCGCGTGAACAGGGCTTCGAGCGCATCTTCATCGCCTATGCCGATTGCGGCACCGGCGGTGAACTCGACCGGCTCTGCGAAGAGGAACGCGTGACACGCATTCCCGGGCCGCACTGTTATTCTTTCTTCGCCGGGAACGCCGATTTCGCAAAGCGCTGGGACGACGACCTCAGTGCCTTCTTTCTCACCGACTTCCTCGCCCGCCAATTCGAGGCCTTCGTCATCGAACCGCTCGGCCTCGACCGGCATCCGGAACTGCGCGACATGTATTTCGGCCACTACCGCAAGCTCGTCTACCTCTCGCAGGTGGAAGACAAGGCGCTGCAGGAAAAGGCCCGCCGCGCCGCCGAAAGGCTCGGTCTCGAATACGAATATCGCTTCACCGGCTATGGCGACCTGACGCGGTCGCTGATCGACGCTTGAGTTTTGATCGAATTCAGGCCCGCTGCTCGACGAGCACTCCAACGATCCGGCGAACGACCGGAAGAAGCAGCATCAAACTGGGGTAAGCAATCAGCCAGGACGCACCCCAGGCATGGGGCCAGGTCGCGGCAAATTGATCCCACCCGGCATTCATCAGCGTCGATACCGCTGACACGATTCCGGACATGAGCACCGAGAGTATCAGTGGCATGACGACGACCGCGTAGCGCGAGGGAAGTTTCTTGATCGTCAACGACTTGCGTCCGAGCGTAAGCATTCGAAAGTCCTTTTTCATGGGGCACGTTGGTGGGTGAATCTGGTCATGCGGCCTGCCGCGCCAGTTCCTCTACATATCCGCGCAGCGACCGCGGCTCGCGATCGAGTGCTGCTCGGAGCGTCAGACTGTTCCCGCCGAGGCCATAGAGCGCATAATGCTCATGCACCTTGGACAGGAGGGCCAATTCCCGATTGGTGTAGCCGTGGCGGATGGATCTCGCCCATGTCTCAAAGCTTGGCTCGCCGGCGGCGATCTGACGCCCAAGCGCATCGGACATGTGCGCCGCAATCTCTTCTCGGCTCGGTCGGCCTTCGGCAGCGAGCTCCAGCGTTGCAAAGGACAAGCGATCACTCGTGAGCGCAATGGCGGCAACCTCCGCAACATCGCGATAATCAACGCGCGCGACCTTCGCCGTCTTTGGAAAGGGTTCGGAAAAGACGCCGGTTTCGACGATCGACGGCCGGACCGATGCGATGTTCTGCATGAAGTTGACCGGGTGCAGGATCGTGTAGTCCAAAGTGGAGGAATAGAGCGCATCCTCGACCGGTACCTTGCTTGCATGGTTCTTAAGACGAGCGTTCGTCGGCTGGGCGACCGAGGAGAAGACAAACTTCTGGACGCCTGCCCTCTTCGCCGCCTCGACCAGCGTGATGCCCAACGCAGCCTCGTCCGGCGCGAACGCAGGTCCGATGTGAAAGACACCATCGGCGCCACGTACGGCTTCGTTGAGGCTCTCCCGGTTTCGCAGGTCACCGATCACCGTCTCTGAAAGGCCGGAGCCTCTCGCGGCGGCGACCTTGGCTGGATCGCGGATGAGAGCGCGGACTCTTGCTCCGCGACGGACGAGTTCCGGTACGACTAGACCGGCGAACCTGCCGGTCGCTCCGATCACGAGCACGGTCGGATATGGTAGCGGTCACTTTCTATGCTCCTGGTACGAGTGCTCTGTACCGGAAAGATATGACCTTGCCATTCTGCGAGACAATATCGACAATGCGAGACACACTATCTCGCAAATCGGTAGAACCATGGACAGGTTGGAAGACTACGAGGCCTTTCTGGCGATCGTTGAACGCGGAAGCCTCACGACTGCCGCGCGACGCCTTAACCGGTCGCTTCAGTCGGTAAGCCGGTCGCTAGCTGCCCTCGAGGCGTCGGTCGGCGTCGAGCTCGTACATCGAACGACCCGCCGCTCGACGCCGAGCGAAGCGGGCATGACCTTCTATCAACGCATCAAACCGGCAATCGAAGAACTTGAGCAAGCAAAGCTTGAAGCCGCAAGCGGCCGGATACAACCGTCCGGCATTCTCCGGCTCGGCGCGCCGGTGCTGTTCGGGCCGGAATTCCTGATGCCAATTGTTGCCCGCTACATGCGCCGCTATCCCGAAGTCGAGGTGGACCTGCTGCTATCGGATGCATTTGTAGACTTGGCGGCGGAAAACATTGATCTGGTGGTCCGCATCGGCGAATTGCCGGATTCGAATCTACGGGCGAGGCGACTTGGGAAACTGCGACGCGTGGTCTTCGGTGCGCCCTCCTACCTCGATCGGCATGGCCGCCCGCGTCACCCTTCGGACCTCGTCAATCACCATTGCATCCTGCGTAATGTCGGCCAACGCTTCGGTGAGTGGATGTTCGAAATCGACGGAAAACCGCGCGCAGTGAGGGTAACCGGCCCCTTGCGTGTCGATTCGATGATTTCGATCTATGCGGCTGTATCCCAGGGTCTTGGGCTTGGTTACTCTCCCCTGTGGCAGATCAGGCGGCTGGTCGATGACGGACGAGTCGAAATCGTGCTCGACTCATTCGAGTCGGTACCGGTGCCGATCCATGCTCTCTGGAAGGACGGGCGATCGATGCCCGCCAAGGTTCGGACCTTTCTCGACATGCTGGCGGCGGATCTCGATCTTCGCGACCTCTGAACAGCGGACGGATGCGGTGGCAGCTCCCAGCGAGCCTCTCCCCCCCCTGGATACACTGACGCTTAAGTTTCATGCGCTACCGTTCGGCTTCATGGAGAGTGCGCCGAGAGACCCATGTGACGGCGGAGGCAGGTGGATCAGTATCGCGGTTTCCGCGCGGCAATGCTACCATCGGCCGCTCTCCGCCTGTCATGGCTTGCAACGCCGAATCGGATAAACAGGGTGAGAAGCTGGGGGAACACAATGTCACAAGAGCGCTATGAACTCGTTCTCGATCCGACCGACCATTGGACAGTGTGGGACAACGTGACCGGCGTGCCGGTGGTATTTGCCGATCAGATCCTTGGAGGTCTGACCGAAGAAGAGGCAGAGGCTGCCCTAAGGGTGCTGGTCGAACTTGACCGAAATCGCGCGACGACAGCCGTCGTGGATGCCGCGTAGCCGTAAACGAGGCGCCTTTCGGCCGGCCCCGACCGCCGACATTCTCGGGACCAACCTGCCCTTCCTGCCGGGCACCTGCGCTGTAGTGCGCCGACCCGGCGAACGTCGGGCGCATTACCGCGCCATGCTTTTGACCAGCAATTGGCGGAATATTACGGGCTTCGCCACAGCCTCCATGATTGGAGAAGACCATGGACCGCAGATTTCTCGTCGTCGCGATTGCGACAGCGCTCCTGGCGGTTGCGGGATGCACGACCAGCCAAACAAGCCAGAACACAGCCCCTCCTCCACCCAGTCAGTCCGGCAGCGCCGGTTCCTCGGGAACTGGCGGCATGGGCGGCGGCCAAGGAGGCGGAAGCTCGGGCTATTAACGACGCCCGGTGGGGCTGTATGTTTCCTCAATCACCCCGATTGAGGATTAAAAACATGCATTAATTCAAACCGCTACAGCGCCGTTCTCGTGTCGGATAAGATGCAGCGCCGCCGCGGGAGCCGGCATCACTCCATGAGCGCCACGACGGCGAACACGAGGATTGCGACGATGATCGCCAGCACCACGATTGATAGCAAATTCCCGTCACGCATGCTCAGAGCCCTCAAGCTCTAAACGAGTGAGGCAGCCCGCTGTTCCGCGGCGCCCTGTCCCGTGCGCGCCGGTGGTCTTCCGCGCGACGCACACGGTCGCCGATAGTTTTTCCATGTCCACTGAGAGCACGCGCGGAGGGCCAATCGCGACGAATGCAAACCCACTCGGATACACGATTGGGGAGCGTCGTTTTTGGACATATCCGACGTCGTGGCAAGGTGAGCGACGGCGGATGGACATGCGCATTGTCGGGTCTAGAGGAGAACAGGAATCCCTATGGCAGATCGCATCATAGTCTACTGGCGCGACATCCCCGCCCAGGTCATCATCAAACAGGGTCGCAAAAGCGCCAAACGTGAACTGTCGCTGCGCTTTACCGAGGCGATCGACATGTGCGCGATGCGCACCGGCGCCGCGGAGACCGACGACTACCTTGCCGAATGGCGCAAGGCCGATCCGGTTCCGGTCTCCGACGATCTGGAAGCGGAAGCCGACAAGGCGGCGGCGGAACTCGAGGCTGCCTACGACCGGGAGCGGCTGGTCGCGCTCGTCAAGGCCGGAGGCCGAGACAATGCCTGACCCGAAAGTCGTCACCGGCAACGCCCAGCCCGCCAAGAAGGCGGCAACCGGCGCCTATATCCCGGCGAACGTCTCGCCGAGCCGCCGCTCGCGCCACAAATACACCGTGCGTCTCTGGGCAGTGCGCAACTCGCGCTTCCTCGAGTGGTTCTACAACCGCTTCGCCGACATGTTCCTAACGCTGCACCCGCTCTGGAACGCGATCGGCTACAGCCGGGTTGAAAGGCCGGTGACTTTCGTCGAGCGCCACGTCAAGGGATTCCTCTTCGATTGTCGCATGTGCGGCCAGTGCGCGCTGTCCTCGACCGGCATGTCCTGCCCGATGAACTGTCCTAAGCAACTCAGGAACGGTCCTTGCGGCGGCGTGCGCGCCAACGGCAATTGCGAGGTGGAGCCGGACATGCCCTGCGTCTGGGTCCAGGCGTGGAAGGGCTCGCAGAATATGGTGAAGGGTAACGCAATCATGAATGTGCAGAAGCCGGTCAACCAGTCGCTGCGCGAAACATCGTCGTGGTTGCGGGTGACGGCGGAAGCCGCAGCCGCCCGCGAAGCGGCGAAGAAGGAAGGCCAGCAGCAATGAGCCCGGATATCAATCCTCACGATCCCGGCGCACCGCTCGATCCCCTGCCTGGCCATTCCTCGCGCGGGCGACTGGAGCGCGTGCTGCGCCGCGGCGAATTCGCCGTGACCGCCGAACTCAACCCGCCGGACAGCGCCAATCCCGAGGACGTCTACGAACGCGCGGCGATCTTCGACGGCTGGGTGGACGGCATCAACGCGGTCGACGCGTCAGGCGCCAATTGCCACATGTCGTCGGTCGGAATCTGTGCGCTGCTGACGCGCATGGGCTATGCGCCGATCATGCAGATCGCCTGCCGCGACAAGAACCGCATCGCCATCCAGGGCGACGTGCTCGGCGCCTCCGCAATGGGCGTGCAGAACATCATGTGCCTGACCGGCGACGGCGTGCAGGCCGGCGACCAGCCCGGCGCCAAGCCCGTCTTTGATCTTGACTGCATGTCGCTGCTCGAGACCGTGCGCATCATGCGCGACAATGCGAAGTTCCTGTCCGGCCGCAAGCTGACGACGCCGCCGCACGTGTTCTTGGGCGCCGCGATCAACCCCTTCGCACCGCCTTACGATTTCCGCCCGTACCGGCTCGCCAAGAAGATCGAGGCCGGCGCGCAGTTCGTCCAGAGCCAGTACTGCTTCGACGTGCCGATGTTCCGCGAATACATGAAGAAGGTGCGCGACCTGGGCCTCCACGAGAAGTGCTTCATCCTCGTCGGCGTCGGGCCGATGGCCTCGGCCAAGACCGCTCGCTGGATCCGCTCCAATGTGCCGGGCATCCACATTCCCGACAGCGTCATTACGCGGCTCGAGGGCGCGCAGGACCAGAAGAAGGAAGGCAAGCAGCTCTGCATCGACATCATCAACGAGGTGAAGGAGATCGAGGGCGTCTCGGGCGTCCACGTCATGGCCTATCGCCAAGAGGAATATGTCGCCGAGATCGTGCATGAGTCTGGCGTCCTGAAGGGCCGCAAGCCCTGGAAGCGCGAAAGCATGCCGAGCGATGCACTGGTGGCCGAGCGGCTCGAACATCTCCGCGAGGGCATCGAGGAAAATCAGGAAAAGATGGCGGAGGCCGCGGCACACCACCCGCACTAGGACGCAGCCGTTCGATATCAGAGGAAAACCAGCGCTTCGGCCCGTCGAGCGCTTACAAACAAAGACGGGGCCTATTACATAGCCCCACGCTCAGGATCAAAGGATCTTACATGACCCGCACCATCGTCGCTTCCGCCACCCGCGAAATCGTCATCGGCTTCGACCAGCCCTTCTGCGTCATCGGCGAGCGCATCAACCCGACCGGCCGCAAGAAGCTTGCTGCCGAGATGATCGAAGGCAACTTCGAGACCGTGATCAAGGATGCGCTGGAACAGGTCGCGGCCGGCGCGACGATGCTCGACGTCAATGCCGGCGTCACCGCCGTCAACCCGAACGAGACCGAACCGCCGCTGCTCGTCAAGACGCTGGAGATCGTCCAGGGCCTGGTTGACGTGCCGCTGTCGATCGATAGCTCCGTCACCGCCGCGATTGAAGCGGGCCTGCGGGTTGCCAAGGGCCGTCCGCTGGTGAATTCGGTCACGGGCGAAGAAGAGAAGCTCGAAGCGATCCTGCCGCTCATCAAGAAATACGACGTTCCCGTCGTCGCGATCTCCAACGACGAGACGGGCATTTCCGAGGATCCGGATGTCCGTTTCGCCGTCGCCAAGAAGATCGTCGAGCGCGCCGCCGACTACGGCATCAAGTCGCACGACATCGTCGTCGATCCGCTCGTCATGCCAATCGGCGCCATGGGCACGGCGGGCCAGCAGGTCTTCGCGTTGCTGCGGCGCCTGCGTGAGGAACTGAAGGTCAACACCACCTGCGGCCTCTCCAACATCTCCTTCGGCCTGCCGCACCGTCACGGCATCAACGCCGGCTTCATCCCGATGGTGATCGGCGCCGGCATGACCTCGGCGATCATGAACCCCTGCCGTCCGCAGGAAATGGAAGCCGTGCGTGCGGCAAACGTCTTGAACGGCACCGACCCGAACTGCACCAACTGGATCATGACCTATCGCGACCACAAGCCGGCCGAAGGCGGCCATGCCGTGGCTGCTGCTCAACCGGCTGGCGGCGGCGGTGGACGTCGTGGCGGCCGCGCGGCTCGCGCCGGTGCAGGCGCAAGGGCGGAATAATCATGGCAAAAGGCGGCTCCATCGTCAGAGATCTGACGGCACTCTGGTTCCAGGCGCCGATGGTCATCGCCGCGCGCATGCAGGCGATGACGATTGCCGCCATGACTGGCGCCGCGACCGACTACGTGGAGGCGAGCCGCATGGTGACGGAGAAGATGGCGGCGGCAGCCGAAAGCGTCGTCGCCGTCAACGTGGCACTGATAAAGGAAGGTATGGGCGCGGTCGCAGCTCTTGCCGTCGGCAAGCTGCCGGCGACCGGCCACAAGCGGGTGACGGCGGCTGTGCTGCGCCCTTATGCCAAGCGCGTGCGGGCCAATGCCCGCCGGCTTTCGAAGTAATCCGCTGGCGAGGCAGAAAGATGCTGAACGTGTCCTCGAAGGAAAACAAGGACGATCCGCTGGTGCTGTTCATGCCTTCGGGCAAGCGCGGGCGCTTCCCGGTCGGCACACCGATCCTTGATGCTGCTCGGTCCCTCGGGGTCTACGTGGAAAGCGTGTGCGGCGGGCGCGCGACCTGCGGACGCTGCCAGGTTTCCGTGCAGGAAGGCAACTTCGCCAAGCACAAGATCATCTCGTCGAACGACCACATCTCGCCGATCGGCCCGAAAGAGCAGCGCTACGCCAGCGTACGCGAACTGCCGGATGGCCGCCGTCTTTCTTGCTCCTCCCAGATCCTCGGCGATCTCGTTATCGACGTGCCGCAGGACACCGTCATCAATGCGCAAGTGGTGCGCAAGGCCGCGACCGACCGGGTGATCGAGCGCAATGCCGCCGTCCAGCTTTGCTATGTCGAAGTCGACGAACCGGACATGCATAAGCCGCTCGGCGATCTCGACCGGCTGAAAGCCATGCTGGAGAAGGACTGGGGCTGGAAGGACCTCCTGATCGCACCGCATCTGATCCCGCAGGTGCAAGGCATCCTGCGCAAGGGCAACTGGGCCGTCACCGCCGCGATCCACCGCGACATGGATTCCTCGCGGCCCTTCATCGTCGGCCTCTGGCCGGGCCTCAAGAACGAAGCCTATGGCGTCGCCTGCGACATCGGCTCGACGACGATCGCCATGCATCTGGTGTCGCTCCTCTCCGGCCGCATCGTCGCCTCCTCGGGCGCGTCGAACCCGCAGATCCGCTTCGGGGAGGATCTGATGAGCCGCGTCTCCTACGTGATGATGAACCCGGACGGCCGCGAGGCGATGACCAAGGCGGTGCGCGAGGCGGTGAACGGCTTGATTGGCAAGGTCTGCACCGAGAGCAAGGTCGACCGCCACGACATCCTGGATATGGTGGTCGTCGGCAACCCGATCATGCACCACCTGTTCCTCGGCATCGACCCGACCGAACTGGGCCAGGCGCCCTTTGCGCTCGCCGTTTCCGGCGCGCTGCAATATTGGGCGCACGAGATCGACATCGAGGTCAATCGCGGCGCAAGGCTATATATGCTGCCCTGCATTGCCGGCCATGTCGGGGCCGACGCCGCCGGTGCCACGCTTTCGGAAGGCCCGCACCGGCAGGACACGATGATGCTGCTTGTCGATGTCGGCACCAATGCCGAGATCGTGCTCGGCAACCGGCAACGCGTCGTCGCCGCATCCTCGCCGACTGGTCCGGCCTTCGAAGGCGCGGAAATCTCCTCCGGCCAGCGCGCCGCGCCCGGCGCGATCGAGCGCGTACGTATCGACCCCGAAACGCTGGAGCCGCGCTTCCGAGTGATCGGCGTCGACAAGTGGTCGGACGAGGAAGGTTTTGCCGAAGCCGCCGCCGCGGTCGGTGTCACCGGCATCTGCGGTTCTGCGATTATCGAAGTGGTCGCGGAGATGTATCTGACCGGGATCATTTCGCAGGATGGCGTGGTCGATGGCGCCATGGCAGCGAGAAGCCCGCGCATCGTGCCGAACGGCCGCACCTTCTCCTATCTTCTTCACGAGGGCGACCAACGCATCACCGTGACGCAGAACGATATCCGCGCTATCCAGCTCGCCAAGGCAGCGCTCTATGCCGGCATCAAGCTGCTCATGGAGAAACAGGGTGTCGAGCATGTCGACGCGATCCGCTTCGCCGGCGCCTTCGGCTCCTTCATCGATCCGAAATACGCCATGGTGCTGGGCCTCATCCCGGATTGCGACCTTACCGAGGTGAAGGCGGTGGGTAACGCCGCCGGCACCGGCGCGCTGATGGCGCTCCTCAATCGTGGCCATCGCCGCGAGATAGAGGAAACCGTGAGGAAAATCGAGAAGATAGAGACGGCTCTTGAATCGAAATTTCAGGAGCACTTCGTCAACGCCATGGCGATGCCGAACAAGGTGGACGCGTTCCCGAAGCTCGCCGAGGTGGTCACGCTTCCCGCGCGCAAGGTGCTGGCCGATGACGGCGAAGGCGGCGGGCGTAGAAGGCGAAGGAACCGGGAGTAGGTGCCATCGCCTTTTACTGGTAACCACTTCGATCCGAGATCACAGTGCCCGCTTTGAACCTCAAAGCGGCACTGTCAGCCCGACCTTGACGCGGTCCATGGCGACGAAGGTGCGGAATTTCTTGACGTTGTTGTTACCGAAGAAGAGGCGTCGCGTCAGCGCCTCGTAATCGGCCATGGTCGCCACGACGATGACCAGGATGAAATCCGCCTCGCCGGTGACGTAGTAGCATTGCTGCACCTCCGGCGCGGCCGAAAACTCCGCCTTTGCCGCATCGATCAGTTCGGCCGTCTCGCTGATCACCTCTACCTCGACGAAGATCGTGATCGGCCGGCCGACCTTGGCCGGATCGACGATGGCGCAATTGGCCGCAATCACGCCCGCCTCCTCCATGCGCTTGATCCGCCGCTGCACCGCCGGTGCCGAGAGATTGACCGCCTCGCCGATCGTTCGCTGCGGCGTGGCATTGTCCTTCTGGAGGATCTTCAGGATTGCCATGTCAAAGGGATCGAGGGTGATTTCGGGATTGGTTCTTGCCAACGGAGGAAGCCTCATGAAACAAACTTGCATTTCGAGTCCCAAAATACAGCGCAATTTTCGTTCCTTGTGCAATATACATTCGCCGACTCGAGACGTTTGAGACCCGGACGCGGGCGGAAAACCCCGCACACATTCCGCACCCCGCGATAATGAACGAGGCCGGCAATGTTTCTTCTGAATACCCATCCCGACCATAACAGCCCGCTCGACCCGGTCGACGCGGAAACACTCGGAGAAGGCGGCGCGGATACGGTCGAGCGCTTCCTCGCGCATCGCGCCAACCATGCCGAGACGCCGCTGCATGCGCTGCCGGCTCTTGCTCGAGAACTCGGCGTCGGCGCGATCCATGTCAAGGACGAGGGCCATCGGCTCGGTCTCGGCAGCTTCAAGGCGCTCGGTGGCGCCTATGCAGTGATCCGGCTGGTGCTGGAAGAGGCGGAGAGACGCCTCGGCCGCGCGGTCGATATCGCCGAACTGCATTCGCCCAAGGTGAAGGCAGTGGCGGCGACGATGACCTTCGCCTGCGCGACCGACGGCAATCACGGCCGCTCGGTGGCGCAAGGGGCCGAACTCGTCGGCGCGAAGGCGGTGATCTTCGTTCACGGCGGCGTCAGCGACGCGCGCGTGGCGGCGATCTCCCGCTTCGGAGCCGAGATGGTCCGGGTCGACGGCACCTACGACGACACCGTTGCGGAAGCGGCGCGGGTTGCGACCGAGAACCGTTGGACGATTGTCTCCGATACGTCCTGGGCGGGATACGAGCGCATTCCTGGTTTGGTGATGCAGGGCTACACGGCAATGGTCCGGGAGGCGCTGCGCCGGCTGCCGGAACCGCCGACGCACGTGTTCGTGCAGGCGGGCGTTGGCGGTGTTGCTGCAGCCGTCAGCGGTCATCTCGCGCTTACATTCGGCGACGGCCGGCCGACCTTCGCGGTCGTCGACCCGGTGCGGGCCGCCTGCATCTTCGAGACTGCGCGCGCTGGACATCCCGTGAAGATCGCCCATGGCGAGCCGACGGTGATGGCGATGCTCGAATGCTATGATCCCTCGCTTGTCGCCTGGCGGGTGCTCAAGAACGTCGCCGACGTCTTCATGACCGTCGACGAGCACGACGCCATCGCCGCGATGAACCGGTTGGCGCGCCCATCCGGCAACGATCCGGCGATTGTGGCCGGGGAAAGCGGTGGCGCCGGACTGGCGGGGCTTATGCGGGCGGCGACCACCCCCGCCATTCGGGCAGCGGTCGGTCTCGATGAAACCTCGCGCATCCTGCTTTTCAATACCGAGGGCGCGACGGACCCGGAGCGCTATGCCGACCTTGTCGGCATGACCCCGGCGGAGGTCATCGGTCGCCGGCAGGTGCAAGGAGTGACGGCATGAGCGTCCTTTCCATCGATGCGGAGCGGCTGCTCAGCCGCATCCGCGACCTCGGCGAAGTCGGCCGCGACGGCAATGGCAGACTGACCCGGCTCGCAGCCTCGGAGGCGGACAAGTCCGGGCGCGATCGGCTGGTCCAGTGGCTCCGCGATGCGGACCTGGAGATCGCCGTCGACCAGATTGGCAATATTTTCGGCGTGTGGCGCGACGCCGGCAACGCCGACAAGGCACCCATGCTGATCGGTTCGCATATCGACACCGTCATCGACGCCGGCATTTACGATGGCTGTTATGGAGTGCTTTCCGGCCTGGAGGTGATCCAGACGTTGATGGAGGCCGGGACCGCCCTCGCCCACCCGATCGCCATCGCTGCCTTCACCAATGAGGAAGGCGTGCGCTATGCCCCGGACATGATGGGGTCGCTGGTCTATGCCGGCGGGCTTTCCGTCGACGAGGCGCTTGCGACGGTCGGCACGGACGGCAGCGTGCTTGGCGAGGAATTGCGCCGCATCGGCTATGCCGGCGCGGCTGGGACGGATCTTGGCAAGCCACATGCCTATGTCGAACTCCATGTCGAGCAAGGTCCGGTCCTGGAGCGCGAAGGCGTGCCGATCGGAGCCGTCGAAAACCTGCAGGGCATTTCCTGGCAACGGGTCACGATCGAGGGCGTCGCCAATCATGCCGGAACGACGCCGATGGCGATGCGGCGCGATGCCGGCTACGCGGCCGCCAGCGTGATCGGCTTCCTCCACGACCGCGCAACGAACTCCAATACCCCCACCGTCGCCACCGTCGGCTGTATCGCCTTAGAGCCGAACGCCATCAACGTGATCCCGTCGCGCGCCACTTTCACCGTCGATCTGCGCGATCCCGACGCGGAACGGCTGAAAGAGGAGGAAGCCGCGCTCGCCGGCTATCTGCAAGACCTGGCGGCAGCCGAGAACATGACGACTTCGACCGAGCGCCTGGCGCGGTTCGAGCCGGTGACCTTCGACGCAAGGATTGTCGGACTCATCGAGGAGGCAGCCCGCCGGCGCGGCCTCGCTTCAAAACGCATGACCTCCGGCGCCGGCCATGACGCCCAGATGATCGCGCGGATCGCGCCAGCGGCAATGATCTTCGTGCCGAGCGTCGGCGGTATCAGCCACAACCCGCGCGAACATACGGCCGACGCCGATCTTGTCGCCGGCGCCAATGTCCTACTCGATCTGATCCAACGCCTCGCCGCAAACTGAAGGAAAGATTCAATGACCGATCTTACGACGCTCGCAAGGGAAATGACGGGATGGCGGCGCGATCTTCACGCCCATCCGGAGTTCGGTTTCGAGGAGAAGCGGACCTCCGCCTTCGTCGCGGCGAAGCTCAGGGAGTTTGGGCTTGAGATCGCCGAAGGGGTTGGCGGCACCGGCGTCGTCGGCACACTCCGTCGCGGCAGCGGCAACCGAGCCATTGCGCTTCGCGCCGACATGGACGCGTTGCGTATTCCGGAACAGAGTGTGGCCGAATATCGCTCGCAAAACCCAGGCGTGATGCATGCCTGCGGTCACGACGGCCACACGACTATGCTGCTCGGCGCCGCAAAGCTGCTCGCCGAAGACGGCGGCTTCGACGGCACCGTGCGCTTCATCTTCCAGCCGGCGGAGGAATGGGGCAAGGGCGCGCTCGCCATGCTCGACGATGGACTGATGGAGCGATTTCCGTTCGAGGAAATTTATGGCCTGCACAACATGCCGGGGCTTCCGGTTGGCCATTTCGAGACCCGTGCCGGCGCCATGATGTCGGCGGAAGACAACTTCGAAATCGTCCTCAAAGGCGTCGGCGGCCATGCCGCGCGTCCGCACGCCGGCAACGAAGTGCTGGTCGCCGCCTGCGCCCTCATCACAAACCTGCAGACGATCGTCTCGCGCCGCTTGAGTCCCGCCGATATCGGCGTCGTCTCGGTCACTGAGCTCGTCACCGACGGCACCCGCAACGCCCTGCCCGGCCTTGCCCGCATCCTTGGCGATGCGCGCAGCTTCCGGCCGGAGGTGAGTGCCGGGATCGAGAGACAGATGCGCGTGATCGCGGAAGGCACGGCGCTGACCTACAACGTATCCGCCGAGGTGAACTATACGCGCGAATTCGTGCCCCTCGTCAACGACGCGGCCCTGGTCGAGGAAGCGTTCGCCGCCGCCCGAACCGTGTTCGAATCGGATCATATCGCCACGGCCCGCGAACCGATGACCGGCTCGGAGGATTTCGCCCGCTTCCTCGAACACGTTCCCGGTTGCTTCGTCTTCCTCGGAAACGGCCGCGATTCCGCACCGCTGCACAATCCGACCTACGATTTCAACGACGCGGGGCTCATCCATGGAGCCCGTTTCCATGCCGCGATCGTCAAGAGGCGTCTGCCGACGAAATAGAACTGGCCCGGCGTGGGGCACCTCGGCAGCACCGTGACCGCTGCGACCGCGAGCCGGACGACCCGCGACCGATAGGAACGCCAGCGTCCTATTTCTCCGGCAGGCCCGCCTTCTTCATGCCGGCCGCCATCGTCTCGCGGAAACGACTGACGTCGCGCAGTGAAGGAAGCGCGACATATTTGGCGATCGTATAGTCGGGCTGAATGGCGAGAAACCGCTGGGCCGCCCAACGGGCGGTCTTCATATCGTCGTTCATGGCGGCCCAGGCCGCCAACTGGCGATAGGCCCAGGTGACATTCGTATGGCGCGTGACCACGTCCCGGGCGATCGCGACCGCCTCGGAAAACCGGCCGGCGAGCGCATAGGCAGCCCCGAGCCCCATGCGCATGTTGAACAGGAACGGATCGAGCGGGCTCAGCCGTATCGCCCGCTCGAACCGCTCCTGCGCCTCGGCAGCCTCGTCCTGGTAGATCCCGACCCAGCCGTAACGCGTCCAGGCCCAGGCATTGTTCGGATCGAGCGCCAGGGCGCTCTCGATGAACGCAGCCGCCCTTTGCTGATCCCCAGAAAGGCTGGCCGCTGCCCCACACGCGGTCAGCGCAGTCGGGTCGTCCTCGACGAGTCCTGATGCCCGATCGACGGCATCGAGCGTCGCCTGCAACTCTGCTGTCTGGTCGGGCGACCAGAGATAGGTGATGTTCAGCGCGTGGCACCAGGCAAGCAGCGCATGCGCGCGTCCATATTTCGGATCGAGCTGCAGCGCTTCCTCGAGCGTCTTCATCGCCTCCGCGATTGCCGCGGCATTCTGGCCCCACAGTTTTGGGAAGGCGCGCATCACCAGGTCGTAAGCTCTGAGATTTGCGGGTGGCTTGCGCGTGGCGGATTCGATCTCCGCGTGCCGGACGGCCGGATGGATAGCGCCGGCGACCTGGGCCGCGATCCGGTCCTGGAACTCGAACAGATCCGCGCTCGCCCCCTCGTAGCGATCCGACCATAATTGCTTGCGCGACTCCGCATCGACCAGTTGCACCGAGATGCGCAGACGATCACCACCGCGCCGAACCGTGCCCTCCACCACATAGGAAACGCCGAGTTCGGCCCCGACTTCGCGCACATCGATGAAACGGCCCTTATAGGTGAAGGCCGACTGGCGGGCGATCACGAAGAAATCGCGAACGCGCGACAGCGCCGCGGTGATCTCCTCGACGACGCCATCGACGAAATAGTCGTCCTCTTCGCTGCTCAAATTATCGAAAGGCATGACGACGACGGAGGGCTGTTCCCTTTCGCGTGGCACCGCGGCATGGGCGTCCTTTTTCACGGCCGGGGCGGATGGCTGTGGCGGCGCCTCCGGGGGCGCCTCGATCAGCGCCCGCGTCGCCGCTTCCGGCTCGACACCGAGCTCGCGCTGCAGCGCTTCGCGGCAGAGGAGATATTGTCGCATGGCGGCGTTCGCCTGCCCGCGATGCTGATAGATCCGGATCATAGCGCGGTGCGCTTCCTCGGCGGCGGGTTCGGCGGCCAGCAGCCGATTCGCCAGGCGCTGGCAGGCCTGCTCGCCTGCCGAGTCGCCGCCAACCTTCAGATCGCGGCTCAAGCGCTCAACGAGTTGCAACGCCTTCTGCCGGTAGTTGCTGCGGTGCGGTTGGAACCATTGTTCCAGCTCGTCGGGAATCGAGATCTCAGAGAGGAGATCGCCGCGGTAAAGCTCGGCCGCAGCCGCAAGATTACTGATCCCGCCCTGCTCGATCAGGTGATCGAAGAACCAGAGATCGGCTTCACCGGAGCCGGCCGTAAGGCTGACCATCTCAAGATCGGACTCGATCTCGATCCCGGCGCAGTTCCCGGCCGGGAAAGCGCGCCGGATATCGACGAGCGCCTGGCGCAGGCTGTTGCGCGCCTGGGCCTCGCCACGCCCAGGCCAGAAGCCATCAGCGAGCGGGCCCCGCCGCACACCGCGACGCCCCGCCAGCACCAGAGCGGCAAAGACGAGCGCGGTCTTGCGCGTCGTGAACCGAACCGGTTGATCCGACGGCGATACTACGGTGAGCTCCCCAAGCAACCGAATGCGCATGCGCTGGCTCCATTTCACGAAATGCGAGCCACGTTAGCATTGCTTGCGTTCGATTTAACGCAGATTTAGCGCTTATCCCCTTCGCGCTCATCCGCATTTCACTCCAGCCTGAACAGCAGTAAAACGCGGCCATGGCAACCTCTCTCCATCAGTTCGAAGATGGAGGCCGAGATGGCTACCGCAGACTATCATTCCGGATACGCAACCCACACCGGCAATATCGTCCGCGCGCTGAAAGAACGTCTCGGCGGCGCTGCAACTACCGTTGCAAAGCAGCGCCGGCACGCGCGGACCCAGAGAGCGCTCGAAAGCCTCGGCCACGATCAGCTGAAGGACATCGGCTATCCGGCCAACGCGCTGGAGCCGAAACCCGTCATCGAGATCAAGGCTGGCCTAATGACCACATTGATGTCGATGCGGTGACCTTGGGCGCGGGCCTCCTGTGTCCTACGCCATCTTGGCGACATAGGACGCAAGCAAGCCGCCCCAGCCGCTCTCCGAATCGAGCACGCCGCGCAGTTCCTGGGTTCTGGCACCATAGCTCTCGAGCTGGCGATGTTCGAGGACGACCATTGTCTCGTTCTCGCCCTGTGCTTCGAAGAGAACTTCCACTTCGGTATGGAACGCAGGATCGAAGTCGAATTCGGCGTTGAGCTGCCAGGCGAAGAGGATGCGGTTCGGGCGGTCGCAGGCAATGACATGGCCCCAGTCCCGCTCTTCGCCGGCGTTGCCGATCTCATACCACCGGCCGCCGGCAACGGCCTCGACGATCACGGTCTTCTGGCCGGATTCGGTAAGACTGTGGTCCTTTATCCACCAGCTTCCCATAGCGCTCACGAAGGTGTCGAAGGCCTTTTCCGGTGATGCGCGGACGGTCACGGACTTGCGGACCGGAGCCGGATCGATCGTGTGCATGATGCTTTCCTCCCGTTGCATCGATGATTTCGTCGCTGTCAGGTATCGTCCGCCGTCTCGACCACGGTCTTGAAGGCGGCGAGCTGTTCCGTCCAGAAGCGGTCGAGCCACGCCCGCAGTGGCCCTAGCCCCTCCGGATCGATCGAATAGATCCGGCGCGCGCCGGAGCGCTCGTCCCTCACGAGCCGCGCTTCCTTCAGAACCTTCAAGTGCTGCGAAATCGCCGGCTGCGATACCGGCATGACTCGAGCCAGCTCCGCGACCGACTGCCGCTGCCCCGCGACACGCTCGAAAATCGCGCGCCGGGTCGGATCAGAAAGGGCCGCGAACAATCTATCCTCATAAGTCATGACTTATTATAAGCCGAGACTTATTTCTGTCAATTGAAAGGCGTGGAACGACGATCCTGGAAAGCGAAGCGCCGCGCATTCGATCGAACACGCGGCGCCGCCGAAGGTGACGCTTCAATGAAATGATGGACCTATTGCATCTGGAGTTCGGCAAACGCGGCACGCACATGATCAGCGACCGCAAGCACCGGCGCCGGCGCATCTTCGATGACCTTGAGCCCGATGTCGTAATGACCGAGATCCGGCAGCCCGTCGTGTTCGCCGAGCTGAACCATGTCGCCCCGCACGAGGTATCGCGGCAGCGGCGCAATGGCGAGGCCGGCGAGCACCGCGGCCCGCTGCCCCGTGGTATAGGCGCTCAGGAACGCAACGCGGAACTTGCGGCCGGCCCGGGACAGCTTCTCAACCGCATCGGCGCGCCAGACGCAACCGTCTTCCCACATCGAAACCGGCAGAGGATCGCGCAGATGCGCATTGCCGCATTTCGCGCCGGCCCAGACGAGCTTTTCCTGCATCAGGATTTCCGTGTCCTTCGGCACATCGTCGGTCAGGCTATTGAAAATGGCGATGTCCAGCCGGTGCTCGTCGACCCGCTTGCGCATGGCGTTGCTCATGCCGATCGATACATCGACGGTGACATTCGGGTAGGATTCGGCAAAGCGCTTCAAAACGTCCGGCAGGATGCGTTCGCCGACATCCTCCGGCGCGCCGACCCGGACTACGCCGTTCATGTCGGGCAGAAGGAAGCGCGACACCGTTTCATTGTTGAGCGACAGGAGCCGGCGGGCAAAGCCGAGCAAGAGCTCGCCCTTCGGCGTCAGCGACACCGAACGCGCGTCACGCAGAAACAGCGTACAGCCGAGCAGTTCCTCCAGCTTCTTGATCTGCATCGAGACGGCCGACGGCGTGCGGTACACCGTCTCCGCCGCGGTGGTGAAGTTGCCGGTTTCGGCGATGGCGACAAAGGTCTTCAGCACATCCATCTCGAGCAGTGGAAGTGCGTGGCGCAACATCATGTTCATGGCGGCATCCTCATTCAGAAAATCTGAAAGATAACATGATTTCATTTCGTTTGATTGAACATCAAGCGTGCGCGATAGTCAAGCTGCAAGGAAGGTCCAGGCAGGACCGTATTGGCAGCGCGATCTCGAAAAGGAGGAAGCTCATGTCCGCGTTGACACTGGTGATTACGCCGCACGGCAACGCCTCATACATGAAAACCGACGGGCAGATGGCCGCCGCCATAGTCAAACCGGACACGGTCGCCCGGCTTCAACCGGAAACCGTGGCGCTTTCCTCGAGCGATGACGACATGGTTCTCGCTATCCTGTCGCACGCCCGGTCCTTCATCGACCGGATCGCCACGAGGCGGCGCGCCAACAACATCGCCAGGAATCGGGTGGAAACCCGTCGTGAATTGGCGAAACTTCCGGCGAGGGTCAGGAACGACCTGTTACTCACGGAACAACAACCGGTGACACTTTCGGATAATGTTGTTGTGTGAGGCGGCAACCGATCACCATGTTTGATGAAAAGCATCAAACATATTCGTTTGAATGATCAATAAGGTTGCGCCATATCTACCGTCATGGTCGCGACCTTTTGAGAAGCTCAGAAGGAACCAGAAATGTCTACGAACCAGTTTTCATCGTCGAGCCACGGGCTGTCCGCCCTGCCGGGTCTCTTCAACCTGCGCGCCCGCGCCTGGGCCGCCTGGAAGCGGCACCGCAATGAAGTCGTCCTGGAAAGCCTGTCCTACGACACGCTGAAGGATATCGGCTTCCCGGCCGCGGACGACGAGGTCCACGAGGCTCATAAGAGCGAACAATGAGCGCCGACGCCAAATGTCCCCCCGCCCGATCTCGGGCAAGACTTGACCTCTAAAGGGCATTCCCCATACGGAATGCCCTTTTTCTTTGCGTACGCAGCAAACCATCTTCAATCATGCAGACTGGCAACGATCTGCGGCGACGATTCCCTGATCAGTCTTCTCCGGAATGACCGCCGCAAAATCGGCATCCTTCCTCACATCCATCACGAAGGCATCAATCCAAACGACGCCGAGTTTCACACATGGCTCTGTATCATTGGGCCCGCCTCCTCACGGCGGCGGCGCACGAGGCACTTGGCGAGGGGGCGACCGCCTGACAGGAGGTGTCGCGTGTCGCCCCGCGGCTGTGCGGCCATTACATCGAAAGGCTGCTGCAAGCGTGCAATTGCCTTCCGGCAGAAACTCTGGTTGCGGCTGGAGGCAGCCGGCCTGCCTGGTCCGGACGATACCGGCCGCGACAGACCTCAGACCGGGCAGAACTCCACCCGATTACGGCCGCCTTCCTTCGCCCGATAGAGGGCAACGTCAGCCTGCTTCAGCGCCACGGCGAGGTCGACGATGCCATGATGCCAATGCCCGCCGACGCTGGTTGTGATACTAATTTGCCGGCCGTCGATCGCGACACTCGCTCGCTGGACATTCTGTCGTATGCGCTCCGCCAACAGCCTTGCGTTACCGAGTTCTGTATTGGGCAGGAAAACGACGAACTCCTCGCCGCCTATTCTGGCAACGACATCGCTCTGCCGCACCGTCTCGCTCAAAAGGCGCCCCACCGATTGCAGCACGATGTCGCCGACGTCGTGGCCGTTGACGTCATTGACGTCCTTGAAATGGTCGAGATCGACCACCAGCAGGGCCGAACCGGTGCGGTTGCGATCCTGCGCCTGCCGTTCGTATCGCTCCTGGAAGCTGCGTCGGTTCAGGAGCCCTGTGAGCGGATCGGTCTTTGCTTCATTGCTGAGCCTCGACTCGCGCGCCGCGTGCCGCCGTTCCCTCTCGATGAAACTGCCGAGAACGACCGCGCCCAGGAGATTGAAGCCGGTGCTGAAGAGCCCAACCTCCGTGAGCAGCTTCATTCGCAAATCCGCAGGCAGCAACGCTGTGCCGAGCAGGCTCGCGGAAATCATCGCGCCGAGTGCAAGGAAGCTCAGAAACGTGCTATTCACGCGTGACCGCACCGATCGCTCCCACGCGGCTCCCATCAGGTAGGCAATCACCATCGATGCCAGGCCCGCCGGCATCCCGACGCCGCCGGCATGGACGCGGGCGATCGCCGTAATGACCAGGGTCGCCGCGGCCCAGAGGGGACCAAAGAAAGCAGAAGCACAGCCGACGATTAGGTTGCGCGCATCGACCAGCACGCCAGAGCCGATATAGATCGGCTGGAGAACCGCGATCGCCGCCGCGCCACCGAACAGCACGCCCATAATTGCCTTGCGGAAAACCTCTGACACGCGGCGGCGCAGCAACGAGCCATAGAAGATGGCCAGCAGCGCCATCAGACCGAGACTGTTGAAAAAATGCATAGTACCGTTCACACGCGTCTTCCTTACGGCGTCAAGGTACGCTGGATAGCCCAACGGATGCTTGTGTTCCAGATGCAACTTCCTGCTACCTCGCGCCGTATCCGACGCAACCCGCGGTCGCGTCGGATATGCGGCGGCCCTTTCGCCGTCTACCGCGTCGTGCGTCTTTTTACAGAGAGGCTTTCGCACCTTTGAGCGCCGAATGTTTCTGGCCTTAAATCGGTTACGATTTAAGGAAACAGGGCCGACGGAGCGCCGAAGTCACGCCGCCAGGCGCTCGACTTCGACCGTCACATGCGAAAGTTCGTGCAGATGCGCGAGCTTGTCGCGGTAGAGCGACGGGTTTTGCGGGTTGTTCGTCACCAGCGAGACGATGGCGCCGTGATGGCCGGGGCCGAGCTGCCAGACGTGGAGATCGGTGATGCGGTCGCCGTCCTTCTCGATCGCGGCGCGGATTTCCTCAGACAAGCCCTCGCCGGCCGGAAGGTAATCCAGAAGGACGCCGCCGGCATCGCGGATCAGGCCGGTCGACCAGCGGGCAATCACCAGGGCACCGACCACACCCATCAACGGATCGAGCCAGGTCCAACCATAGAGGCTTCCCGCCGTCAGCGCGATAATCGCCAGAACCGAGGTCAGCGCATCCGCGAGAACATGCAGATAGGCGGCGCGCAGATTGTTGTCACGGCCATGGCCAGCGTGTCCAGGGTGATGTTCGCCGTGATGGTGGTGATGATCGTGACCGTGATGGTGATGCGCGTGATCGTCAGAGAGCAGCCAGGCGCTGGCGAGGTTGACCGCGAGGCCGAGCACGGCGACGGAAATCGCCTGCGGGAAGCTGATTGCAACCGGATTCAGCAGACGGAGAAGGCTTTCCCAGCCGATCAACAGCGCTATCAGCGCCAACACGATCGCGCTCGCAAAGCCGGCGAGATCGCCGAGTTTGCCGGTACCGAACGTGAAGCGCCGATTGCGGGCGTTGCGTCGGGCGTAAAGATAGGCGAGCGCCGAAATCAGCATGGCGGCGGCATGCGTGGACATATGCCATCCATCGGCGACGAGAGCCATGGAGCCGTAATACGTACCCGCCGCGATTTCCCCAACCATCATCGCCGCTGTCAGCGCGATGACGAACCAGGTGCGACGCTCGTTGCGTCGGTGATTGTCGCCGAGAAAGACATGATCGTGCCCAGTCGAGGCTGAAGCGTAGGCCTTGCTCATTTCAGGTACCTCCTGACGACTTCGATCAGTTCGTCGGCGCCCTGCTCGCGGGCGCGCTGTTCCTGCTCCAGGTCGCCGCCCGTCCCCGGGGCGGCAACATGCTCGCGAATATGGTCCTCTATCAGCTCGACAGTGAGGCCCTGGACGGCGCCGCGCACTGAGGCAACCAGATTGAGAATTTCGCCACAGGGCCGCTCTGCCTCGAGCGCACGTTCGATCGCCTCCATCTGCCCCTTGAGGCGCCGGACTCGGGCAAGCAGCTTGGCTTGGTTTCGGATCGTATGCATAGCATAGGGGAGTACCCTATATCGGCGTGGCAAGCAAGCGTGCCGGAAGCGGCGGTGCAGCCGTACAAGGGCGGCCCAGCATATATCCGACAGCCCGAAGGCCGCCACCGAACGTTGCCCACAACATGGGGCCTTGTCAGATACCGACACCGCTGAAACCTCCTCCGAGGAGGTCGCAATCAACAATGCTACAACCAGGAGAAGCGGGCGCAAGCGCCACTCATCCAGAGCGGTTTTTGCCAGATTGCGCCACGCGCTCCGGACATTCTGTCGCTTTTTCACAAGCTTGCCGGAAAGCCGCCCAAAACGGGCGGATTACTATCATGTCGCAATGAGAAATATATTCCCAGTCGCGGCTTTCCATGTCAGTGTCGCAAATTGACAAGCTGAGGCATCCAATCCACGCGACGAATATGTACAGCGTAGAGCCTGGGAGGACTCATGAACAAACCGTTGACCAAAAAACGTTCACTCGTTTTCTTTCTGGTGCCGAACTTTTCCATGCTGCCCTTCTCGGCGGCGATCGAAACGCTTCGCATCGCCAACCGGATGCTCGGCTACGATGCCTATACGTGGCGTCTCGCCTCGACCGATGGCCAGAAGGTCTTTTCGTCCGCCGGCATAGCGCTCGAGGTCAACACCTCGCTTGCCGATGAGCGCAAGTTCCTCGCCGGCGAGAACCGGCCCTCGATGGTGCTCGTCTGTTCCGGCGTCTATGTGGAGGACTTCCAGAACAAGTCGGTCAATGCCTGGCTGCGCGAAGTTTATAACCGCGGCGTCGCCGTCGGCAGCCTCTGCACCGGCGCCCATGTGCTGGCGTCCGCCGGGCTCCTGACCGGAAAGCGCTGCGCCATCCATTGGGAAAACCTGCCCGGTTTCTCCGAAAGCTTCCCGCAGGCCGAGGTCTATGCCGACCTCTATGAAATCGACAGCAACATCTATACCTGCGCCGGCGGTACCGCCTCGCTCGACATGATGCTAAACCTTATCGACCAGGATTTCGGCGAGAACCTCGTCAACCGGGTCTGCGAACAGGCACTGACCGACCGGGTGCGCGGGCCGCATGACCGCCAGCGCCTGCCGCTCCGCGCCCGGCTTGGCGTGCAGAATTCGAAGGTCCTGTCGATCATCGAACTCATGGAGAGCAATCTCGCCGAGCCGCTGTCGCTGCTCGAGATCGCCGAGAATGCCGACCTTTCGCGCCGCCAGATCGAGCGCCTTTTCCGCCAGGAAATGGGCCGTTCGCCGGCGCGCTACTATCTCGAGATCCGACTCGACCGCGCCCGTCACTTGCTGATCCAGTCGTCGATGCCGGTGGTGGAAGTGGCCGTCGCCTGCGGCTTCGTCTCGGCCTCGCACTTCTCCAAGTGCTATCGCGAACTCTACAATCGCTCGCCCCAGCAGGAGCGCGCCGAGCGCAAGCTGACGCTGCAGATGGCGCGGTAAGTTTGCCGCACAGTTCGCATCCTTGGCGATCTCTTCAAAAATGGAGAGGTCGCCATAGCGTATTAAAGCGTTGCATCCCATTATTCGACAGCGCAACAATCACATCCCGTTCATCGACTAGAGGTTCGGTTATGAGCAGCGTACCAATCGGCGTTATCGGCAAAATCGTAGCAGGTGTTGAGCTGGGACGATATGTGAAGGTTGTTGATGATGCGGAGAGCACCGGAGGCTTTCTCATATTAACAGCTGACGATGCGGAATTTCAAAAGGGCTTTGACAATTGGGTCGAAGATGCGGCTGCATTGCAACGTTATTTTCGGGAGGCTGGTTGGTTGATTGAGTGGAACAATTAGACTCGGCGGCGTTTGAACGACAGATGAAAGCCACTGGCGCACGGCGTGTCCTTTGCGCAAGAGGCGTCGTCGAAGCCGCACGCGACAAGCCCTACGACGCCAGCGCGTCGAGCAGCGTCAGCTCCGACATCACCCGGTTCCGCCCGGCATGTTTTGCCATGTAGAGGAACTGGTCGGCCGCGTGCAGGTAATTGTCGAAGGCTTCCTGGGCCTCGATGGTCGCAAGACCGATCGAGATCGTGATCGTCAACTCCTCGTCGTCTGCGACGATTTTCGACCTTTCCAGTTCGAGCCGCAACCGCTCACAGAAGTCATAGGCGCGCCGCGCGTCCAGCCCGTTGAAGAGAATGCCGAATTCCTCACCGCCGAGGCGCGCCAGCAGATGCTCCTCTCCGACAATTGCCTTCAGACGCCGCGCCACGTGTTTCAACACGATGTCGCCGATCTCGTGGCCATAGGTGTCGTTGAGGCGCTTGAAATGGTCGATGTCGAGAACGGCGATCGCGGTGCTCTCGCCGCGCCTCAGGCACTGTTCGACGAGCCGTGGGCCGGTCAGGAAGAAGTGGCGGCGATTGTAGATGTTCGTCAGATAGTCGCTCGCGGCGAGGCGGCGCAGCGCCTGCAAGCGCTTCTGCGTGGCGACGGCCTGCCCTACCCGTGCGCTGAATTCCGCCTCGAGGAATGGTTTGCGGATGAAGTCCACCCCGCCCGCGTCCAGGAAATGCGCCGCCAGACGGGCATCGCCATGATCGGAGAGGCCGATGACCGGGGCGGCCTCTTCGCCCCGGCGATTGCGGATCTCGGCGATCAGCCCAGCGCCGGTCATGTCGTTGAGTTCGGTGTCCGTGACGATCAGATCTATCGCCTCGCCCGCATCGAGCAGTCGCAACGCATCGCTACCTGCGGACGCCTCAACGACCGAGAAGCGCTGCTGGCGCAAAAGACCGGCGAGATCGTAGCGCGACGCCTTGTTGGGATCGACGAGCAGTATTGTCGTGCGCCCCTCGGTCAGCGCCCGGTCGGCAGCGGCGATCAGGCGCTCGATCGATTGCGGTTCGTGCTTGACGATGCAGCCCAGTACGTCCTTGCCCAGGATTTGCTCGCGCGTCCCGTCATTGAAGGCGGCGGTAAAGACGATCGCTGGTATGTTGCTGGCGAGAACGAAATCGAGCGCCTCGCAGTTCGGCGCGTCGGGCAGGTTTAGGTCTACCACTGCCAGCGAGAATTCCTCAGGTCCGGCGGCTAGCTCGGCCTTCACCGTTTCGAGCGTTCCGCAATGTGTTACCCGTGCGCCAAGGATGCTTTCCAGCCCGTATTTCAACGCCGTCGCGAACATGCGCGAATCTTCGACGAGCAGCAATCGCTTGTCGCGATGCTTCTGCGCGCTGTTCGCCTGCCCTGACGTGCGACGTAGTCTCACGGTCCCAGCAACCCCCCATCCCTACAGAACCGGTATCTCGCCCCCAAGATGCCGGATAACTGCCACCAAATGAATTTATGCACGATTCCTGATTTCCGGCACTTGGATCGTCTCCGGCTCGCAATCATTCAGTGTTTCATGCACTGGCCGCAGGCGTGCTTCCCGAGAATGACGCTGGCCAAAAACAATTGCCCGGTACACAAGCTCATCTGCCGAGTTGCCATTCGACAGGGTCCGTCACTGGGCTTCCCCATTTCTTTATTTGCATAGATTGAACGGCCCTGCCGGTTGCGATTCCGTTAACGCAGCAACCGCCAGTGCGAAATCCACAGGCGGCAAGCCTGAGGCGACGTGAAAGGAGTACGGCGTTAGGCCGGGATTTTCATCTTTCCGCTGAGGGTGCGGATCTTCGTCAGCGTGTCGAGGTTCTGATTGACGCGGCAGTAGAATTCCTCGTTGACGAAGGGGCGTACGACGAAATCGTTGCCGCCGGCCTTAAGGAAGCGCGCGGAAAGCAGCCGGTTCGTCGAGGACGAGACGCCGATAACGCGCAACTGATGCGGGCCGTGAGCCGCGCGGATCCGGCGTGTCAGCTCGAAGCCGTCGATGTCGGGCATGTTGTAGTCGGTAATGACGAGCGCGATGTCAGGATTGTTTTTCAGGATTTCGAGCGCTGCGGCACCGCTCTCGGCCGAGCTGGTCCGGAAATTGTAGCGTTTGAGCTGCGTCGTCAAAAGCGCCCGCGCCGTCGGACTGTCGTCGACGATCAGCACATGATGTTTCTGGTTGGTCAAGAAGCGGCAGACAGACTCCGCCAGCATGTCGACGGCGAAGACGCTGTCCTTGATGACGTAATCGACAAGGTCCTTGGCAAGGATCGCCTCGCGCGTCGTCTCCTGGAAGGAGCCGGTGAAGACGATCGTCGGCACGCTCATGTCGATGAGATAGTTCAGTGCCTCGCCATTTTCGGCGCCGGGCAGATTGATGTTCGAAATCGCGAGCGAAGCCGGAAAGGAGGCGTTCTCGACGGCGAACTGCAGATCCTCGTAGTCGCGGCAGACGATCACGTCGATGTCGAACAACTCCTTCAGCCGCTTCGAAACCATCGAGGCAAACAGGTTTGAGTCCTCGGCAAGCACGATGCGGTGTTCGCCAAGGGATTCGCCGGAATAGTACATTCCGGAAACGCCGAAAAATGACATTGATCGCCTATGAGAAAGAGTGTCTCCGGAAGGCATGCTAGAGGGAAAAGACTTATCGCGTGTTAATGCCGATCGCCTTCTCGTTTGGCCGTTCCCCTCTCCAAAAGCATAACTCGCCTATACCTTCGTGGCAGTGGGTACGACCGTAGCCGTATGCATAAGGACGAATATACGAATATTCTCATCTGCAATTCTGCGCCAAAATAAGCTGCGGTCGTTCTCGGAAACCGTGTACTGCAAAGTCGGGAGAGAACCATGTCGTCAGCCAGAGAGCAGCGCCTGCAACTCAACCGGGCCAGACGTCACTTTCTTGGTCTGGCCGCCGCGACGGGCGCCAGAATTGCGGCAATGGGCACGCTTGCCGTCACGACTGTCTTTCCGTCTTCAACAGCCCAGGCCCAGGCGGCAAAACCAGGAAACGGACCGAAACCCGGCAAAGGACCGGGGAACAACCCCGGTAAAGGGCCCAAATGTCTTCTCCGCGGCACTTCGATCACAACCCCGAGCGGCGAGGCCCGCATCGAAGATCTGCGGATCGGCGACCTCATCGAAACGGTGCGGGGCGAAGTTCACGCGATCAAATGGATCGGCCGCCATCTCTACCGGCTGAGCGGGTCCAGTTGGAGCGACAGTGTCGTGCCGATCCGCATCTGCCGGCATGCCCTCGATGAGCATACGCCGCATCGGGATCTCTATCTCTCCGCCGGTCATGCCCTCTTCATCGATGGCGTCCTCATCAGAGTGCAGGATCTCATCAATGGGACGTCGATTGCACCCGCCCCTCCGGCGGACGAGCGCGAGATCGAGTATTTCCATATCGCGCTCGATACCCATGAAGCGATCCTGGCGGAGGGCACTCCGGTCGAAACGCTCCTTATCGAGGCAGACACCCACGAAGATTTCACCAATTTCGCGGAATTCGCGCGACTCTATCCCGGCCCGCGGCCTCAGATGACCACCTTTGCGCCGATCGTCGGCTATGGCGGCCGAGCGCATCTGAAGGCGCTGCTGCGGCTTGCAGCAGGCCGCTTCGCTCGGGTGCATGTACCGATAGAAGAGGCCTATGAAAGAATTGCCGCACGCGGCGAGCAGGTCGCCGGCTGACGGGACGCGCGATTTCCGCACGCCCTTCGCTCCAAGTTTACAATGATCATGATCTTGATCTTGGATCAGGTCGACCCAAGATCATCGCCAGCTAATGCATGTCGCCCAAAAAAGTGCAGCGGTTTGGGACAACGACATGCATAAAAACAAGGACGTAAAGCGCGGTGCATGAGTTCGATTGAACGCGACGCGCTTTAGGCGAATATGATGTCATCAGCCGAGAGGTCGGACAGCGAAACGTTGTCGAGGACGAGCCCAAAGGTGTTGGACCCGTTGAAAGCAATGTAGAGCCCGTCGACTGTCTCGGTCGCCGCGGCAACGAGGTCGGCGAAGCTGTCGATCCCCGTGGCCGTGGGTGCGTGGCCGATGAACCGCAGCACGTCGCCGCCGTCGGCGTCGAAGTCGGTGATATGATCGACGCCGGTGCGGGAAGACGTGTCGGACGACCACAGGAAGGTATCGGCACCGGCGCCGCCCGTCATCACGTCATTACCGACACCGCCCCAAAGCAGGTCGTTGCCCGCGCCGCCATCGAGGCGGTCGTTACCGCCATTGCCCGTGAGGGTGTCGTTGCCGGCGAGCGTGCGAAGTGTATCGTCGGCCGCGCCGCCTGCCACTTTGAACGTCTCGATGCCGCTGAAAATCAGCGTCGTGCCGAGCATACCCGTCGCGGCATCGAAATTGGTCACGCCTGGAAGTGGCGCGGTGACGTTGAGCGTATCGCTTCCGTCTCCGCCATTGATGATGCCGGAGGGAGCGTTCACCAGGATCAGATCGTCGCCGGCGCCGCCTTCTATAATCGTCTCGCCGTCGCCGAAACTCGTTCCCGCATCGTAGATCTCATCGTTACCGGCGCCGCCCATCAGCACATCGTTGCCGCCGACACTGATCAGGATATCGTCGCCGCCGCCGCCATAAAGGGCGTCATCACCACCTCCGGAGGATATGTAGTCCCGGCCGCCGCTGCCGAACACGTAGTTGTCGCCCTCACCCATGTGGGCGCTCAGGGAGGATAGATTTCCGCCGATGAGCGTATCGTTGCCACTGCCGAGATCCACGCTGGCGACCTCGACGCCGCTGATCAGCGTGCCGGTCGAGGCAAAACCCTGCGCGAAATCGACGGTCACGTCCTCGGTCCTTCCTTCATCGGACAACGTCAGCGTATCCCGCCCGTTTCCGCCGTCGATCACCGCTGAGGAAAGAGTGGTGACGATTTTATCGTTGTCGTCGCCGGCGAAGATGCGGTTCGCGCCACTCGTGTCGACGATGATGTCGCCGCCGCTGCCCGTCTCGATCGTGTCGTCGCCGAGCATGCTGGTGCCGTCGTCGAGGTCGGCGCCATAAGGACCGATAATGTCGTTTCCGGCACCGGTCGAGATAACGTCGTCGGAGGCGGCTCCGAAGATGCGGTCGTCGCCGCTTCCGGTGGTCAGCACGAGCCTCTCGATCCGGTTGAAGAAGATATGTTCCCAATTCGACGTGTCGTAGCCGATGATGCCATGACCGTGTTCGCCGCTGAACCTGACGGCAGTATTGACGTTGGAAAGGTCGATCGCGAGCGTATCGAAGCCGACACCGCCGGTGACGGCGCCGCCCGTGCCGATCAGGAGGATCTGGTCGTCGCCCTCGCCACCGTCGAGACGGTCGTAACCGTCCCTGCTCGTCAGGCGATCGTCTCCCGCGCCGCCATCGACGAGATCGTCACCCTCACCCGCATCGATCTCGTCGGCGCCGATGAGGCCCCATATGCGATCTTTCTCGTCAGTTCCTAGTAACGCGTCATTTCCGACAGTGCCCACAATAGTGGCCATGCTGCGCTCTCCCAGCCCAAAAATATAACCGCGCAAACTCATTACTGTACTTTTAGTTGCAACGCCATACAAAATTGAGAAATACAATTAAAAAACAGCACAATAATTACTTTACTTCAAAATTACAATTAGTATAACCGAAAGTATACTTACCGAGGCGCCGGTATCGTTGCGCTGCCCATGCAGGGAGCACCGTGGAGAGCAAAATTTCTGAGATAGCGCTTCGCCGAAGTCTGCAGGGCGAACAGATCAAATTCCCTGACCACGTGGCGGTTTCCGTATAGAATAGTGCGATGAACGAAGCCCAAGCTCTATTCGATGCGCTGCGCCAGTCGGTGAAGCCGGAGATTGTCGATGCCTTCGAGCGGTTCGTACGGGATGCTCCGGGCCGCAAGCTTTGCCGCATCAACGCGCTTGCCTTCGCAAAGGCCGAAGGGCTCGACGAAGAGCAGACGATCGCAGGCTTCCTGCATGCGTCTCACCACGGCATCTTCGAATTGTCATGGAACGTGCTTTGCCCAGGCTGCGGCGGCGTGCTGGACGCGAACACCTCGCTCAAATCCCTGCAGCAGGAGGAATATACCTGCGCGCTCTGTGCCGCCGGCTACGAGCCGACGCTCGATGAAATGGTCGAGGTGACTTTCACGGTAAGCCCGCGGGTGCGCCACATCGAGGCGCACAATCCGCACGAGCTGCCGCCGGCTGAATACTTCCGCCAGATCTATTGGGGCTCGGGCGTCGACCTTCCCGAAGAGGGTTTCGAGGAGAAGGTCGACGAGTTCGTGATCGAGGCGCTGGAATTGCCGCCCGGCGAGAAGGCGGTCATCGCCCTGCAGCTTCCGGCGGAGTTCGTCATCATCTTCGAGCCGGTGACGCATGCGGCGCAATTCCTGGAGGTGGCCGGAGAACCCACCAAGGAACGAAGAAATCTCGCCCTCGTCTTCGATCGCGGCCATCGCCACAATGAGACCTTGCGCCTCCAGCCGGGACCGCTGAGGATCCAGGTGGAAAATCACGCGGAAGTCCGCACCCTGCCCTCGGTCTGCATCGCGAACGACGCGCTCCATGGCATGCTCGGCCGCCGCCGCCCGTTCCTGACCGCCAAGCGCCTGCTTTCCAACCAGACGTTCCGCGACCTCTACCGCACCGATACGATCGACGTCGACCAGCGGCTGAAGATCACCAGCCTCACCTTCCTCTTCACGGACCTGCGCGGCTCGACCGCGCTTTACGAGCGCGTGGGCGACCTTGCGGCCTTCGATCTGGTGCGCACCCATTTCAGCGTCCTGAACGATATCGTCGCGGCAGAGGCCGGCGCGGTCGTCAAGACGATTGGTGACGCGGTGATGGCGACCTTCCCGACACCGGACCGGGCCGTCGCCGCGGCGATGCGCATGCGCGATGCGATGCGCGAACTCAACGAAGAACGCGGCAGTGAGGACCTGCTCCTCAAGATCGGCATCCACGAAGGACCATGCATCGCCGTCAACCTCAACGAGCGCCAGGACTATTTCGGCCAGACTGTCAACATCGCCTCGCGCGTCCAGCACCTCGCCACGTCGCGCGAGATCTTCGCCACCGGTTCGGTGGTCGAGGACCCACGCGCCTCCAGCCTCCTCAGCGATCGCGGCCTCAATCCCATGTCGCACAATGTCACGCTTCGCGGTATCGCCAACGAGATCAGCATTTTCGCGATCCCTTGAATGGCAACGGGGCACGGCACGCCGTTCATCGCCAATTCAGGCGCTGTAGCTGAGTATTACGGCGACGGAAGGAGAGTGATATGCGCATGGAGCTTGTCCTGCTTGCTGCCGTGGCGATAACGGCCGGCACGGCGATGGCCGGGAGCCAATCGTCGAATTCGAGTTCGAACAGTTCGTCCAACAACGGCGTCGTCAGAGAGCGGGTCTTTGAAACCTACTGCGAGGATGGCCATTGTCAGCGCTACCTTCTGCGCCGGCTATATCGCGACGACGAAGGCAAGCGACGCTCTCCCGAACGCTACGACGATGACGATGGTTGAGGTCACGGTCTGATCCGGGCATCTTGTTGGCCCCAAGCAGGCTGGCAACGACACCACCTACAGCGCCGCGCGCCGCATCAGACGCGCAAAGGACGCCGTAGCACTTTAGATCACTGCATGTTTTTATCCTTGGATCGACGTAAGGAAAAATGCAGGAGGTGCACCATGCGTTCCCGAACGGCCTCATGCTCCTGCGGCCAGTTGCGGATCGAAGTCCGGGGCGACCCGCTCGGCGTCGGCGTCTGCCACTGCTTCGCCTGCCAGCGCCGGACGGGCAGCGTCTTTGCAGCGCTCGCCGCCTTCGCTGCCCCCTATGAGGTGACCGGCACGGCAACCGAATACGTCCGCACTGGCGATCAGGGTGCGCGGTTCAGGTTCCGCTTCTGCCCCGTCTGCGGGACGAGCCTCTTCCACACCGAAGAGGGTTATGAGGCATCCTCGGTGGCGGTCGCCGTTGGCGCCTTCGCAGACCCGAGCTTTCCGCCGCCCGAAGATTCTGTCTATGACTGCCGCCGCCATTCCTGGGTACGGCTGCCGCCAGGGGTAAGGACCTACGACAAGGATCCGACTTAGATCATTTGCCGCAAGGGTCAGTGCCCGAGATTGTCGGCGGCGGCGATGATCTCGGCCGCCGTCGGGAAAGTGCAAAGGCCGTCGGGTCCTTCGCGCGCCTCGAGCTGGGCCCAGCGGACGATGCCAGCGCTGTCGACCAGGAAGTGTCCGACGAGCTGCGTGCCGTGCTTGGCAAAAATCGAATTGTCGGTTTCGTCGGGCTCAAACCTATCCTTGGCGTTGAGAACATCATTCGCTTCCATCGGCTGCATGGGTTGCGGCAGTTCGCCGGTCGGATTGATGCGCGCCTCCTGGAACTGCTCGAGCTTGGCGCGAGAGGGCCATTTTGCCGCGTCATCGCTGCCGTCGGCCAGGAACTCGACACGTGGCAGGCCGAAGGCTCGGTGCGTGCGGCAATCCGGATCGCAAAGAAGGGTCACCGGCGTCGGTTGGTACTGGTGATAGAGGCGCGCGCGCTCGACCGGCGTATTGATTACGGCGAGCGTCTCCAACCCGCTGGCGTGGAGCACAGGCTGGACGCGGGCAAGCTGCTTTACCTGACGCCGGCAGAACGGGCAGTGCAGCCCGCGAAAGAAGCCTATCAGGAACGGGCGACCGCGCAGACTGTCGAGGGAGACCATTCCCTCGGCATTGGCCGCGGGAAGCGCGAAGATGGGCGCCGGATCGCCGGGCTGCAGCGGGCCTCTCGGGTCTCCCATCGGATCGTCCCCTATAGTTTCCCTCACGCGAAAAGTGACCGTAGCACGTGTCGTGAGAACGCACAGCGCCGAAATCTGTTCTAACAGCCCGTTGGTGTCGCGCCGATCGGCGGATTGATGCCTTACCGCACCGCAACCGACGAGCAGGAGTATGCTGCAGCACGTTGAGTTACTGCATGTTCATCCTTAAATCGGCGGCGATTTATCGAAACGGCAGTAGTCCGGCCTCGCCGTCGGCCGCAGCTATCGCGTCAGCCGCGCTTCGGTCCAGCCCAAGGCCCTGAGGTCTTCGACCCGCGCCTCGCCGTTGTCGCTGAGAATGAACTCGTCAATCTGCGGCGGCGGCACGCTTGTTCCCGAAAGCATCGAGTGGATCTGGCCGCGGTGGTGCTGGCCGTGCATGAAAACGTGAAGCAATGTATCGGCGACAGTCTCGGTGAGTGTCCTCTCCGGCCAGGGAATGCTGATCTTGCGTGAAAGCTCCTCTGCCGTCAGGTTCTCGCTGAAATCGACCAGCCATTCGTCGACTTCTGCCCGCTCGACCGCAAATTCGGCCGCCGTTGCGCGGCTCCGCGGCAATCTCGCGAGGCCGGGCCGTTCGCCGCGCAGCGTGTCGATATAGTAGCGATCGGCATTAAGAAGGTGGACCATCGTCTCTTTGAGCGATGGGAAGAATGACGTTCGGGGCGCCTCCCATTCACCGGGACTGAGCGCGATGCAGGCGCGATCCAGCCGCGCATTGGCAAGGCGGGCGTTGCGCGCAAGCTGGCGATAGGGCCGGCATATTAGATCCAGCGGAAGGGTCATTGCGCGCATAGTGAGATGTTTGTCACGGCGCGTCCAGCCGCGAATTCCGGTTACCCAGCGGCATTCGAAATCGGCATGACTGGAGCGTTTCACCCCTTGTCCAAACGGTGAAACGCTCAAATCCTTATGACAACGCATTTTCCGAACGCCCACTCGGCTTAGAGCCGCGCCTCGAGGATCATATTGAACGGCGTCTCCAGCGCCCGGCGGAAGCGGCTGAAGCCGGCCTTGCGGAAAACGTCCGCGAGCCTCGTCTCCCCGGCCTGGGCGCCGAGCACCAGATGACCGCCGTCGGAGATCGCATGGGCGCAGCAGATCGTCGTGGAGGCGGCGTAGTAGATCCGCGCAACCGGCGAGACATTGTCTTCGACCCGATCGTTGGCGAACGGCTCTACCAGCATCACCGTCCCCTCGCCTGCAATCGCCTTTGCCGCATGCGTCGCGGCGCCGACCGGATTGCCCATGTCATGCAGGCAATCGAAGAAGCAGATCAGGTCGTAATCCGAGCCGGGGTAGCTGTCCGCCCGCGCGGTTGCAAAGGTGACCCGATCGGAAACGCCCGCCTCTGCCGCGACCTTGCGCGCCTCGACGACCGATTCCGGATGGATGTCGAAGCCATGGAAGCGCGAGGCCGGAAAGGCCTTCGCCATCAGCACCGTCGAATGCCCGTGCCCGCAGCCGATGTCGGCCACACGCCCGCCGGTCCTGAGCTTCTTCTCAATGCCTCCGCCGAGCGCCGGCAGCCACTCGGCCACCAGATTTGCCTTGTAGGCGTTCCTGTAGAAGGCGGCGACGCCGCAATATAGCCTCCCATCGTGGTCACCCCAAGGAATGCCACTGCCGCTGCGGAAGGCCTCGACTGCCTTGTTCTCGTCCGCCCACATGGACGCAGGAACAGCCCAGGCATGGGGGATGAAGACAGGGCTGTCTTCCTCGGCCAGCACAAGCGCCTGCTCTGGCGAGAGCTCGTAGGTACCGCTGCTCGCATGATAGGTCACATAGCCACCGGCCACCTGAGAGCCGAGCCATTCGCGCACATAGCGTTCCGCGCACCCGGCCCGCGCCGCCAGTTCGCTCGAAGTGAGCGGACCGGCGCCGGCCATCGCTTTATAGAGACCGAGGCGGTTGCCGAGGCTCACCATCACGCCGCCGTAACCCGCCGAGAGATCGCCGATCGCCCGCGAGACGAGAGCATCGAGCTTCGCCTGATTGATCCTGTTTTCCACCTTTTCCATCTTCGCTCTCCTCTCTTCCACCTGAAGGTCCAAGGATGTGCAGAGGATCGCATCGGCTGCGACTAAACGGCAGAGCGGGATTGTCCGAAATGGGGCCGTTTGCGCCACGCCCCGTCCCGCGGTAGAAATCATTTGCCGACGTAGCGCTACCTGTCCGATGTATTTGAGATGCCGCGCAACATTGCCGAGACTGGAACGCACCCACTTCACGTGAGCCTCGTCGCCATCCCCGAGGCGGTGGTGTCGACGCTGAGCGGCATTTTCGACGTCATGAACGCCTTTGCCCTGCTTCCTCCACCCGGCCATGCACCACCGGCCCCGCCCCCTTTCCAGGTCGAGATCGTGGGGCTGTGGGCCGGCCCGCTGGAGCTTGCCAGTGGCGTGCCCGTGATGGTGCAGCGCGGTATCGCCGCCATCGAGACGACCGACATCCTCATCGTCCCCTCGGTGCTGCTCGGACCGAACGGCTGGCAGAAGGGACGGCATCCGGAACTGGTCGATTGGCTCAGCGCCATGCATCGCCGCGGCGCTCTCTTGTGCTCGGCCTGCTCGGGCATCTTCCTGCTTGCCGAGACGGGGCTCTTCGACGGCGTCGATGCGACGGTGCATTTCGGCTATGCCCAGGCTTTTCACAGCGTCTTCCCCAAGGTAACGCTCCATCCCGAGCGCGTTCTGGTCGTCTCCGGAGAGCGCGAGGAACTGATCACCTCGGGCGCCTCCATGACCTGGCACGATCTGGTGCTCTACCTGATCGCCCGCCACGCCGGAGCAACCGCGGCGCAGGCGGTCGCCCGCTACTTCGCGCTGCAATGGCACCAGGATGGGCTCGCGCCCTACATCGTTTTCGAGGGGCGCAACGACCACGGCGACGTCGCGATCCAGGCGGCGCAAGAGTGGATCGCCACGCATTTCTCGGTTGCCAATCCACTGGAGGAGATGGTCCGACGCGCCGGGCTTACCGAACGCACGTTCAAACGCCGTTTCACCGGCGCAACCGGCTTAAGCCCGATCGCCTATGTCCAGCGCCTGAGGATCGAGGATGCCAAGCGCCGGCTGGAACGGACGGAATCCCCTGTCGACGAGATCAGCTGGCGGGTCGGCTACGAGGATCCCGCCTTCTTCCGCCGCCTGTTCAAGCGCGTCACCGGACTGACGCCGGGAAGCTATCGCCGACGCTTCATGATTCCCGACTACGCCCGCCCGCCGCGGAAGGAATAGGTGCGGAAGTCCGCCGCTGACAATGCGTCTGCAAATTTTTGCGTGTCGGTTTCCTGCGCTTTCGGGCGTCCTAGTGCATGTTTCCTTAAATCGCAGCCGATTTGAGGAAACATGCGGCAATTCAAGGTGCTACAGCGTCCTTTTGCGCGTCTGAAAAGACGCGCGGCGCTGTAGATACAGACAGAAGGCTCACGAAGGAGAGCGTAATGAGAAAGATCGTTGTTGGTGCATTTGTAAGTCTCGACGGCATCATGCAGGCGCCAGGCGGGCCGGAGGAGGATCCGACCGGCGGATTCAAATTTGGCGGCTGGGTAGCCCCCTATTTCGACGAGACGATGGGTGCGGCGGTGGACGAGATGTTTGCCAAGCCGTTCGACCTTCTGCTGGGCCGGAAGACCTATGATATTTTCGCGGCACATTGGCCATACGCCGGCCCCGAGGATCCGATCGGGACGTTGTTCGATCGCATCACGAAATTTGTCGCGACGCGCAATCCAAATTTCAAACTCGGCTGGCAGAACAGCCAGAATCTCGGCAGCGACGTAGTCGCTTCGCTCCGAAAGCTGAAGGGCGAAGACGGACCGGACCTCCTGACGCAAGGTTCGACCGATTTGCTGCAGACGCTCTTCCGCAATGATCTGGTGGACGAGATGTATGTATCCATCTTTCCGGTCGTGCTCGGAAGGGGCAAGAAACTGTTCAGCGACGGCGCCTCGCCGATGGCGTTGAAGCTCGCCAGTTCGAAGGTTTCCGGCTTCGGCGTGACCGTGAACAAATACGTCCGCGCCGGCGAGATCGTCACTGGCTCGTTCGAATTCGAGCAGCCGACCGAAGCCGAGCTAGAGCGGCGCAAGAACCTGACCTGACTGGAGGGAGTGTCAGCCGCGCCCTCCCTTTCGGGCCCGCTTGGTCGATGGCGCAAGCGGTCCCGCCCGGGCGAGAGTCCGCCGGACATCAATGATTGGCCATGATTTCCGCCTATACTTTCCGTTTGCCGAACAAGGGAGGTTACGATGAAAATTTCGGAAGCCATGCATTCTGGAGTACGTTGGATCTCGCCGGATACCGACCTGCGCACGGTGGCGCGCATCATGAAGGACGAGGATATCGGCGCGCTGCCGGTCGGCGAAAACGACCGCCTCATCGGAATGGTCACCGATCGCGACATGGCCTTGCGCGCCTTCGCCAACGGCCACGACATTGCTTCGCTCACGGTGCGTGACGTGATGACGAACCAGATCGTCTTCTGCCGCACGAGCGAATCTCTCGAGGACGCAGTCCGCCTGATGGAGGAGAAGAAAGTTCGGCGGTTGCCGGTGATCAACGATGACAAGCGGATGGTCGGCATGCTGTCGCTCGGCGACATTTCCCATAGCACCAGCCGGGAATTGACGGGCGAACTGCTCAGGGCCGTCAGCGGCCATCACGCCTGATCGGCGCGCGACGTGTCGATGACGAGGAGACGGCGGTGCCGCCTCCCTCGACATGCCATGCGCCGTCGAATAGCAAGAGTTCCCCGCGACGCACGATGAACGACGCCTGACGGCTGCGCAGGCCAGTCAAGTTGTGGCGCCCCTGCCGCCGCTTGCAAGCCTGATCGCATACGGCGCATTGCCGGCGCGGCAAGGCCGCCAGATCTTGCAAGACGCCGATTGCCTATTTGACCAACATGGAACCGTTGAGGATTTCGATCGTTTCGTCGCCCTGGAGGCCGATGCGGTCGCCGCTCGGCGCGGTAACGAAGCAGCCGCTCGGGCAGATCATTTCCGTCGCACCCGAAGCGATCGCGACTTCCATCCGGCTCTCGCCCTCGACAACGACCAGCACGGCGGTGTCGCCATCCTTGTTCGTCACGGACGCAGCAAAAGCCGCTTCCGCCACAAGAATGCCGGAAAGCACAGCAATCAGAATTGTCTTCATCGACCACCGGCGCTGCCTGAGCGCCGCCCCTTTCCTGCCGGTCGCCGCGTCGTGCCGCAAGCTCCGGCCCCCTCTTCAGCCCGCGCCAGCCTAAACCGGAGCGGGATGAATTGCATGCGTTTTATCTCCGGACGGCTGAATGCCTGCTGAACGGCGGCATGAGGGGCGGGTTCACGCCCGCAAGCCGCCCTCTGGCGCCGCGTCGCCTCAATGGTGTCCGCCAACGTTCCGTAATATATTGCTTTTAAAAAACACTTTTCACGTAACCCGAACGGATTAGGAGACACCCCGCCCTGTCGCGTGGTACAAGCTAAACAACTGCGAGCGGGCAAAGCGGTGCCTCTAAATATTTCAGCAAATCCCCGCTCTGGCGAGTGATCACGCGAAAGGACTGCGGACTGTTTCAATCCTAAGTCGCCGTGATCCAGGAGGGGTGCCATGTCGCATTTGCGTGGCGCTGCAATCGTTGCACTTGGCTTCATTTTCTACAGTCCGGTGTCACTGGCCGCTGAAGCAATTGGTGAGGCGGTTCGGATCAGGACTGAAGTCAGAGGTGCGAGCGGTCCGCTGGCGGTGAAAGACCCGGTCTACCGAGACGAACGGATTCTGACCTCGAAATCCGGGCTGGGACAATTCGTATTCCGCGACGGCACCAAACTGGCTGTCGGCTGGGGCTCATCCGTCGTCATCGATAAATTCGTCTTCGACGACTCCAACAACTTGCAAAAGCTCAGCCTGAGGGCGACGAAGGGCACGTTCCGCTGGGTCAGCGGAAAATCGAAAAGCACTGCCTACGAGATCCTGACGCCGGCCGGAACGATCGGCGTCCGCGGCACCGCGTTCGACTTCTATGTCGGCGGCGACGGGACAACCGCGGTCGTCCTGCTCAACGGCGAGGCCAGCTTCTGCGGCCCGGGCGGCTGCAAGCAATTGACGCGGCGCTGCGACTGCGTGATCGCCAACCGCAACGGCAACGTCACAGACGCGCGCCGCGTCAACCGACGAGTCCTGGAAACGCTCGGAAACGAGGGGGCGTTACCGTTCCTTTCCGGCAACCAGCAGCTTTCCGGCGGGCTCGGCTGGATCGGCGGTGGCTGCAGCATTCGTGCAGCGCTCCCAATCCCGCAAACGCAGCAGGAGCGTTTCACGCCGCCCGAGAAAAAGCAGGCACCGCCGCAGAAGCCGCCACCTAAGCCGGAAAAGCCGGAAAAGCCACCGCCGCGCCCGGATAAACCGGAGAAGCCGCCGCGGCCGGAGGAACCCGAGAAGCCGCCGCGGCCAGAGAAGCCGGAGGAGCCTCGGGAGCCGGAGAGGCCTCGTCAAGAGCGGGACCGGCCGCGAGAGGGCAGCCGCAACAACGACTAGAGCAATGCCAGGAAGGGCGCGCAATGGTTTCCGCCCGGATTTGCCCAAAGGGCGAGATCAGTTCGCTGTTTAATGCACAGTACGCGACAGTAGCGTAATTGGCTTTGCGGGTGCGTTGTTCGCCTCATCTCTGGGCTTGTCACAGGGATCCAGGAGCGCCGCGTCTGGGCGCGAAAGAGTCTTTTCAGCCCAAGGACTTGGGCTGGCGGGATTCCTGTGACAAGTACAGGAATGAGGACGAGAAGTCTTACTCAATCCCAAATTGACAAGGCAGCGTTGGGCTGTCGTTCTGTGGTCAATGGATGAGATGATCCAGCCTCTCATTCAGCTCATCCTGATTTGCCGTGATCGGCGAAATGATCGGCCCGCCGCGATATCCGGCGGTAGAACTCCGTCAGCCCCGGGAGCGTCGCCGCTTTGAGCTTCGCCGCGTTGAGGATCTTGCGGTTCGGCATACGCGACCGCAATGCGTCGACAAGTTTCAAGTGCAGGCACCGCAGTTCGGCGAATTCGGCCGAAGCTCCGAGTTTTTCGTCGCCGACGACGGCGAAGAGCCTTGTCCGCGAGCTCTTTCCCTTGAGCGCCAGCATCCCCGCTTCGAGCAGGGCATGGCCCGGCAGAACCTTGGCGGTCTCCTCGGACACCAGAATGTCGAAGTGGACATCCTTGCACGAGGATTCTATCCGCGCCGCGACATTGACCGTGTCGCCGACGGCCGAGTAGTTGAAATGGGCCTCGGCGCCCATGTTGCCGACGCAGGCGATGCCGGTGTGTATGCCGACCCCGATCGCGACGTCCTGTTCCTCTCCGAAGCCGAAGGCGTCGTCAGCATTAAGGCGCGCCATCGTCTCGCGCATGCCAAGCGCGGCGCGAACGGCTTTGCCGGGATGGTCAGCGACGTCGACCGGGGCGTTCCAGAAGGCCATGATCGAATCCCCGATGAACTTGTCGAGCGTGCCTTCGTTGGCAATGACATGACCGCTCAGCGCATCGAGCAGCGTGTTCAGAAAGCCGACGACGGCGGTGGGCGCCAGGCGCTCGCTGATCTCGGTAAAATTCCGGACGTCGACGAACATCACCGTCAGTTCGCGGTCGTCACCGCCGAGGCGCAGCGCATCGCGCGTATGCTCGATGCGATAGAGCAGCGACGGTGAAAGATACTGGCCGAAGGCTCGCCGGACCGCGCGGCGCTCGCGGTCGGTGACAAGGAAGCGGAACGCGGTGGCGGCGAAATGCGTGATCGATGCACTGACGATCGGGGCAAGTGGATCGAAAAGAAGCCCGCCATACAGAAAGGCGAGCCAGGACGCGACGAGCGCGAGCGCGGTGATGAGCAGCCCGCAAACGAGCGCGACCGCGGGGCTGACGAAGGTGGTGAGCACCACGAGCAGCGTGCCCGCGACAGCGATGGACAGGATTTCCAGGCCGTCTGCCCAGTCCGGACGGGAAAGAAAATGGCCGGACAGGATCTGCTCGACGGTTTGCGCGTGCAGCGAAACGCCCGGGACGTTCTGCCCGAGCGCGGTCGTGCGAATGTCCTGCAAGCCTGCCGCCGACGTGCCTACGAACACGATGCTGCCCTCGATTGCGGCCCTCACCTCCGGCGACGCCCCGCCGGGCGAAAGCACGTGCCTGACCGAGACATAGCGTTCGGCCCGATCCGGGCTGACATAAAGCCAGAGTTCGCCGGCCGCGGTCACCGGAACCACAAAATCCCCGATCTTGGCGTCCGTCAGTGTATCGGCCACATCCGGGGCAGCGGCGAGCACATAGGTGGAGGCGCCTTGCGCTACCCGGAGCGCTTCGGCCGCGAGGTTCGGAAAAAACTGTTCGCCGTCGCTTAAGAAAAGCGGAACGGCGCGAACCACCGTCGACGTCGCCCCGGGATTGAGGCTGATGTGGCCGAGGCCGGCGGCATTGGCCTCGAGTTGCGGCCTGAGCGGCGTCGCCGCATCGAGACGTGGCGGCGCGCCGAAGGGGCTTTCGCCGGTAAAGGCAAAGCCGGCCTTCACTTGCGGGCGATAGTTGCCCTCATTGGAGATGCCGAAACCCAGCACGACAGGGCTGTCGGCGATCGCCTGCGCGAAGATCTCGTCGTTGTCGGGCAGTTGACGAAGCAGCGACGGGTCGATCCCGGCAACGTCGCGGACAACATTGCGTGGTGACAGGCGATCCGGCTCTGCAAAGAGAATGTCGAAGGCGATTGCCGACGCGCCCATCTCCGATAGCCGGTCGACCAATGCGGCGATGCGATTTCTCGGCCACGGCCACTGGCCAAGCTCCCGGAGCGACGCCTCGTCTATGTCGACGATCCGCACCGGCATATCCGCGTAGGTGCGCGGCTTGATGCGCTGATATTCGTCGAATGTCAGATTGCGGGCGAGCCGCAGCAACGGCGGATCGCTTGCCCGCAGCATTGTCAGCGCTGCTACAATCGCCAAGCCGATAATGACGCCTACCTGCTGCGCGCGTGTCATGCAGCATCCGCCCCCCTACAGCGCCGCGCGTCCAATCAGACGCGCAAAGGATGCTGTAGCCCTTTGAACTGCTGCACGTTTTTATCCTTAAATCGGCTACAATTTAAGGAAGCATGCAGTGGCACGGGCAAGCTTACTGCATAATCCCGCAAAGCGGAATCGGAGAGATTACGGGCCAATTCAAGGCGTTAGGGTGCACCGCGACGGAATGCGCATAGCCGGTGGAAACCCGACCCTCACCTGCCCTTTTATGCGGATGCCGCCAGAACATGATTGGCAGCGGTCACTTTCTCCCCTGCGGGTAGATTGTCTCGCCGCGCTTCAACATTTCGACGAAGGTCTCGATCTTCTTTTTCCGCCCGGCTTCGGTCTTCATGTTGTGGGTGCGGAAGGCGAGCGCGAAGCGGTTCTGTTCGCTGAGCTTGGCCAGCATTTCCCTGGCCTTAGGCTCGGCGTCGATGGCGGCCTGCAGATCGTCCGGGATCTTCATATCCTTGCCGCTCGCATAGGCGCGCTCCCAGCGCCCGTCCGCCTTGGCCGCCTCGACCTGCTTCAGCCCATGCTCCGTCATCCGGCCTTCCTCGATCAACCGGGCGACATTGTCGACGTTGATCTGGCTCCAGGTGCTCTTCCGGCCGCGGGGGGTGTAGCGCTGCAGAAAGCTCTTGTCGTCGAGCCCCTTTCGCAAGCCGTCGATCCAGCCCCAGCACAGCACGACGTCGATCGCTTCCTTGGGCGTGATCGACTTGAGCCCCGAGCCAAGCTTGTGAATTTTGATCCACACCTCGTCGGCCGCGTGGTGGTGTGCACCCAGCCAGCGGTAGAAGCTCTCGGCGTCCTCGAACTCGCGAATTTTTTCCGGATCGACCGTCACCGGCGCCATCAGCCGACCTGCCTTTTCGCTACTGCCATCTTACGTGCCACCTTCGCTAAAATCCGGGCGCCGCCATCATCACGCAGCAGGCGAAGAAGTGCAACGCGTAGTGGTTATAGCCGATGCAGTCGCTTGGCGCGGCAGGCTTTTTCGGATACAGCGCCACGCGTCTTATCAGACGCCACGCCACACGACAGGAACGTATGGGTTTGGTGGATGCTTTTCCCGGTTCCTGTGCTTGTCACAGGGATCCAGCAGCGCCCGAGTCCGCGGCGCGGGAGAGTCTTTTCAACCCAAGGACATGGGCTGACTGGATTCCCTTGACAAGCAGGAATTAGGCTCGGAGAAAAGCCTTGCCGCGCTGCAACTGGCGAGGCCCAGCAGCCTACTATTGGTACTGTGATCAGACGCGCAAAGCTCGCTATGGCACTTTGGCACACTGCATGATTCATTCCTGAATTGAGTAGGATTTAACGAAACATGCGGTGGATTGTGCGCCGATCCGGGAGAAAGCGATGGACGATCTTAAAATCCGCACAATCAGCGATTGGCTGGTCGAACAGGGCCTTCTCGGCCTCGATGAGACCGGACTTCTCGAAGGTTTTTGCGAGCGCTGTCGTGAGCAGGGGCTCGATCTCGTCCAGGCGGCGATCTTTCTCGACACGCTTCACCCCGTTCTGGAATCGCGCGGCTTCGTCTGGAACGCCGAAGAAGCGGGTGCGATCAGGCAGCGGGAATTTTTGCGCGACCAGTCGGAGCACAATTCCCGTCTGTGGAGCGTCAGCCCCTTCAATCACATGCTGGAAAACAGGCTCTCAGAAATCCATCTGCCACTCGACTATACCGGAGAGGCCCGCTTCACGATCCTCGACGATCTTCGTCTTGAAGGGCATACGGATTATTTCGCGCTGATTCATCGCCTGAGCGGCAAGGATGCGATCGGCGAGATGGATAGCCTCTATTCGCGCTGGTCGACAAGGACCCCGGGCGGCTTTTCAAGGCCGGACCTCCAGGCGCTGCGCAGCCTGGTGCCGGCGCTGGCGCTCGCCATCAAGGCCGCTTCGCTGAAGTGGGTCGCGCAGTCGCTCGTCGAGGTCTATCTCGGGCGCGATGCCGGCCACCGCGTGCTCGAAGGCCGGATCGCCAGGGGCAAGGTCGAAAGTATCCATACGGTGCTGTGGTACTCGGACATGGCGAACTACACGGCTCTTTCCGAACAGGTTCACAGCAGCGATCTGATCCCCCTGCTGAACGACTATGCGGAAGCGGTGATCTCGTCGGTTCATGCGGCGGGAGGCGACGTGCTGAAGCTCGTCGGCGACGGGACGCTCGCGATCTTCACCGGTGCGGACCGTCGCGAAGCTGCCCTCGCCGCGCTTAAGGCCGAGACCGAACTCGAAGAGAGGATCGCCACGCTGAATGCGACGCGTCTCGCACAGGAGACAGCAGTCACCTCGGTCTATCTCGCCCTGCACGTTGGCGAGGTGTTTTATGGCAACGTCGGAAGCGACGAACGGCTGGATTTCACCGTCATAGGTCCGGCCGTCAACGAGGTCTGCCGGATCGCGTCGACATGCCGTCTCGCCGACCGGTCACTGCTCGTCTCCTCGGCCTTTGTCGAGCTTCTGCCGCCGGCGGAAAGATCGCGTTTCGAGACGATCGGCTCGTTCCACCTGAAGGGCGTCCGCGAACCGCGGGAATTGTTTGCGCGCCCATAGATCTACTCTACCGCGCCGCGCGTCTTGTCAGACGCCTCAGTGCACGACGCAGCGTAATTGGGTTTGGCAGGCTCTTCTTCGCCCTCATCCCTGTACTTGTCACAGGGATCCAGCGGCGCCGCGTCTGCGGCGCCGAAGAGTGTTTTCGGCCCAAGGACTTGGACCGGCTGGATTCCTGTGACAAGCACAGGAATGAGGACGGGAGGGAAGATGCCTTGCCGTACCCCCAAACCGACAAGGCGCAATACCGACTGCCGTGTATTGTGGTCAGACGCGCAAGGACCACAAAAGATGGCGTTCGGCCGTTCGCACCGGCCGAACGCATCCTCCGTCATTAGGCGAGCATGTCCTCAATCCGGATCGGCAGCGTGCGCACCCGCTTGCCGGTCGCATGGAAGACCGCGTTGGCGATGGCGGGCGCCATGCCGACGAGCGCGATTTCGCCAAGCCCCTTGACGCCGAGGGCGTTGACGTGCGGATCCACCTCGTCGATGAAATGCGCTTCGATGTCAGCGATATCGAGGTTCACGGGCACGAGATAATCCGCCATATGGGCATTGACCGGTCGGCCGTCGCGCTCGTCGAGCACTGTACGCTCCATCAGCGCCATGCCGATGCCGCCGACCATGCCGCCTGTGCACTGGCTCGCTGCAAGACGCGGATTGACGATACGACCGGCCCCATAGGTACCCAGCGCGCGACGCACCCGGATCGTGCCGACATCGGGATCGACCGCAACCTCGGCAAAGACTGCGCCGAAAGCATGCATGGAATAGCGGTCCGCAATGTCAGGGTCACGGCTGGTGGACGCATGCGCCTCGATCGGTCCGTCGGCGCTGGCGACAACGTCGCCGTAGGCCTGACCGGGCGAGGTGTCGCCGCGACGACGCAGGCGCCCCTCCTCCCACGTGACACCATCGATCGACGCGCCGAAGACCGGCGAGCGCTGGTCGGCAATGGCCCTCCTTGCCGCCTCCTCCTGCACGGCGATGCAGGCGGCGCGGATCGCCGAGCCGACGGATGCCATGGTCCAGGAGCCGCCATGGGAGGGAGCCGGGGGAAAGTCTGAGCGGCCGAGGCTGAAGCGAACCCTCTCTATCGGCAGGCCGAGCGTCTCGGCGGCGACCTGCGTCATCGATGTATAGGTCCCTGGCCCCATGTCGCTCGCCGCCACTTCGATTTCGGCAGTGCCGTCGGGAAGCAGGCGCGCGAGCGCGCTCGAGGGAGCGTGAAACGCCGGATAGCTAGCCGACGCGACACCCATGCCGATCAGAAGCCGCCCGTCGCGCATGGAGCGGGGTTTCGGATCCCGTTTCGACCAGCCGAAGCGCTCGGCACCGGCATCGTAGCACTTCATCAGCGAGCGGCTCGAGAACGGCTTGTTCGCGGCCTCGTCGATCTCAGGCTCGTTCAGCCGACGCAGTTCGATCGGATCTAGGCCGAGCTTGTAGGAAAGCTCGTCCACGGCGCATTCGAGCGCGAAGACGCCACTCGCCTCGCCCGGGCCGCGCATATAGGTCGGCGTGCCCGTGTCGAGCTTCACGAGCCTATACCGGGTCTGCACATTGGGACAGGAGTAGAGGAAACCCGAGACGGAGGTGAGCGCCTCAATGAACTCCTCGTAGCGACTCGTCTCTCCGTAGCCCTCGTGGATGAGGCTCGTCAGCTTTCCGTCCTTCGTCGCCCCAAGCGCGATTCGCTGGAGCGTGCGCGGGCGGTGGCCGGTGGTATAGAACATCTGCTTGCGGGTCAGCACCAGCTTGACCGGCCGGCCCACCTGCCGCGCCGCGATGGCCGCGAGCGTGACATGCGGCCATGTCCTGAGGCTCGTGCCGAAGGCGCCGCCGATGAAGGGACAGATCACCTGCACGTTCTCCATCGGCAGGCCGAAGATTGCCGCGATCTCGGCCTGTTCGTTGACGACATACTGGCTCTTGCTCCAGAGCGTCAGCCGGTCGCCATCCCAGGCCGCAATGGTGGCGTGCGGCTCCATGGGGTTGTGATTTTCGCGGGCGATATCGTAGCTCTCGTCGACCATCGTCTCCGCGCTCGCGAGCGCACCGTCCGCGTCGCCTCGGGCGGCGTCGCCACCCCGCCTCATGGCTTCCGGAATGACCGCGCTGGCGAGCAGACCCGTCGGATCGACGACGGGCCGCTCGGCAGCGTAAGCGACCTTAAGTGCCGCGGCGGCGCGTTCGGCATGGTCGAGCGTATCGGCGACGACGATCGCCACCGGCTGACCCCAGAAGCGCACCTGATCGTCCTGCAGCACATGCAGGCGCTCGCCGATGGCAGGATCGATCACCCCCTTGTGCTCACCATAGGCAAGGCGCGGCGCATTGAGGTGGCTGATCACCGCAATCACGCCCGGCATGGCAGAGATGGCGTCAGCGCCGATTTCGGTGATGCGGCCAAGACCCGCCGTAGCGCTGACGATCACCGCGTAGGCCTGGCCCTTCTGATTGAAATCGGCCGCGTAGCGAGCGCCGCCTGTTACCTTTGCGCGGCCGTCGATGCGGGGGAGCGGTTGTCCGATGACCTTCGTCATGCCATTTCTCCTACCATTTCGAGCGTGCGGACGATCGTCCGCTGCAGGAGTTCCACCTTGTAGTGATTGCCGGCAGCCGGCCGAGCGCCGTCGGCAGCCAACCGCGCGGCCGCCTCGAAGACCGGGCGGGACGGCTCCTTGCCGATCAGCGCGGCCTCAGAGGCCCGCATCCGCCACGGGCGGGTTCCGACGCCCCCGCAGGCGATCCGGACCGAGCGGATCAAGCCGTCCTCCGTTTCCATGGCAACGGCCGCCGAGACCAGGGCGAACTCGTAGGACTCGCGGTCACGCACCTTGAGGTAGCGTGCGCGACGGCTGTGGGGACCGCCAGGCACCCTGACGTCGAGGATCAGTTCGCCCGGATTGAGCGTGTGTTCGAGATGCGGCGTATCGCCCGGCAGCCGGAAGAGCTCCTCGACCGCAAAGGTGCGTTCGCCTTCCGGCCCCCGCACGCGCATCGTCGCATCGAGCGCGATCAGCGCGACTGCAACGTCCGACGGATGGGTGGCGATGCAATGATCGCTAACACCGAGAATGGCGTGGCCGCCGTTGAGCCCATCGATCGCCGAGCAGCCCGAACCGGGCTCGCGCTTGTTGCATGGCGCATCGAGCATGCGGAAATAGGGACAGCGCACGCGCTGCAAGAGGTTCCCACCGATCGAGGCGACGTTGCGCAATTGCGGCGATGCGCCTTCGATCAGGGATTCGGCGACAAGCGGCTGCAGACGCAGGGTATCTGGATGCGCGGCAATCTCCGTCATCCGCGCAAGCGCGCCGATGACGAGATCCGAGCCTTCGACGCGAATGCCTCCGAGCGGAAGGGCATTGATGTCGACGAGCCGTTCGGGGCGCTCCACCTCCTCGCGCATGAGATCGATGAGCGTCGTCCCGCCCGCGATATAGCGCGCGCCCGCAGCCGCGGCGGTAATCGCCTCCTGCTCGTTGCGGGCCTTTTCGTAGCTGAATGGCAGCATAATCAGGTCCTCCCGGCAGCATCGGCGACAGCGGCGACGATGCCCGGATAGGCCCCGCACCGACAGATATTACCGCTCATCCAGAACCGGATCTCCTCCGGCGAATGGGCATGACCCTCGGCGATGCAGCCAACACCGGACATGATCTGCCCGGAGGTGCAGAAGCCGCATTGCAATCCGTCATGCTCGATAAAGGCCGCCTGGAGCGGATGAAGCTCGTCGCCTTTCGCCAGCCCCTCGATCGTCGTGATCTCGGCGCCGTCATGCATGATTGCGAGCGTCAGACAGGAATTGATCCGCTTGCCATCGACGAGAATGGTGCAGGCACCGCAGGCGCCCTGATTGCAGCCCTTCTTCGTGCCGGTCAGGTCAAGTGTTTCGCGAAGGACATCGAGCAGCGACTGGCGCGGATCGAGCTCCAGCTCGCGCGAATTCCCGTTGACGGTCAGTCGGATGTGCGCTGGCGTCACGCTCGTGCCCTCCTGGTTTGTGGGTGTGGCGGCCGGTGATGCGGCTTGCGCCGCGCCGGGCGGAATGGCCGCAAGTGTAGCGGCTCCTGCTGCCATTTGTAGAACGTCGCGTCGGGAAAATGCGTAATGGGCGGTCTCTATTCCGCCCGACAATCGCGCTTCCGCGCTTTCGGGTTGGTCGTGTTCGGACATGGTAACGCAGACTCCTTGCTGGGGAACGGCGTGTTCGCTCTTTCAGAGGATTAATCGATTTATCGGAGTGCCGGCGCCAAGCTTATGCAGGCGTGCCGAGCGCGCCAGCGCCCGTATTGCTGCGTTTTGTACGAAAGTGCTATGTTTTTTGCGGGGCGCCCAGAACAAGAACAGCATCGGACCTCGACCAGAGATTCCTCTCGATCGGAGTTAGCGAATGGCCGGCGGTGCATACGGCAAGCGATTGGGCGAGGCTGTCGGGGTCGAAGCGCCGCCGAGTATTTCCGTGCAGCGGCTTCAGAGAACGGATTTCGCTGCCACGCGGATCAGTTGGGGCAAGAGGGAAAGAGGGCGCCTGGGCCGGATCGAACGGGACGACGGCTATATCGTCTGTCTGCAGTTGCTCGATCTCGCTCCCCATCCCTACTGGGTGGAGAACCGGCCGGTCGCGATTGCGCCGATCAGAGGCGGGCAGTTCACGCTTCTGGACCTGAACAGCGAGCATTCCTCCGTCCTCGCCGACCCCATCGACTGTCTGGCGATCTACATATCGCGCCACGCCCTCGACAGGATCGCCGGCGAACGGGGCGCCTCGCGCATGGGTACGATCGGGATAGCGCCGGGCGTTCCTCACGACGACGAAGTCGTCCGCAGCCTCGGCGGCAGCCTCCTGCCCGCATTGCAGAACCCCGACCAAGCCAATCCGCTGTTCCTCGATCACATCGGCATGGCCCTGCTCGCTCATCTCGGGACCCGCTATGGCGATATGCCGGCTGCACACCGCCCAAAGCGCGGCGGCCTCGCCCCATGGCAGGAGCGGCGCGCCAAGGAAATTTTGATGGAGCATCTCGGCGGCGACATAGCGCTCGAGGAACTCGCACATGAATGCGGGCTCTCGCGCAGCCATTTTGCCCGCGCGTTCAAGGAAACGACCGGAGCGCCGCCACATCGATGGCTGCTCGCCCGCCGCATCGAACGCGCCCAGGACCTGCTCTTGAATTCGAACCTCTCGATCAGCGAGATCGCCAGTAGCTGCGGTTTTGCCGACCAGAGCCATTTCACCCGGATCTTCGCCAAAATGGTTGAGACAGGGCCCGGCGAATGGCGGCGATGCCGGCGGTGATAGCGGAAGCGGGTAGCGCGCCTTCGGCTTCGCGGCCTGATCACTCATCGCAAGAGTTCCGCTGCCGTGCCGCCCCGCCGCTCATGGCGCCGGCGGAGCATGCATGAGAAGCAGTAGAAAAGGCCCTCGCCGCCGGTGGTCTTGAAGGCCTCTACGGTGCAGCCGCCGCGCGTCTTGTGCGAAGAGTTCCAGGACTTGGCCGCGTCGGATTCGTCGAGGCCCATGCGGTCGCTGTGGCCGACCACTGCCGCACCCTCCGCGCCGCCCATCGTCCAGTTGCCGCAGGTGTCCGCCGCAGCGGTGCCATCCGGGTTCGAGCCGGTCAGGATGTCGTGACGGTTCGGCGTATCGCCGCGGCCGTTGATGACCTCGCCCCTCTCGTTGAGTGCCGTCTGCTTGGTGAGGTTGTTCTTGTCGCTATGGAGCGACGCGACGTCGTCGGCGATCTTCTCGCCCTTGGAGTTATACCACGGTCCGTTTCCGATGCGATCCTTGGCGTGTTCCGTGTCAGTGGAAAGATAGGCCTTCCAGGTTTTTCCGGTCGAACCGCCGGCGGTCGCGAGCTGCGCGCAATAGGCGTCCGCTCCCGCAAGCCCGCCAAGATCGCCGCCCTTGCCGGGATTGGCGCTGGTGACGAAGAAGCTCATGCTCGTGTCCTGACCATGAGCCGGCACGACCGAACAGGCCAAGGCGGCCGCGACAAGTGCAACTGCACGTTTCATAATCTCCTCCCTGATGCAGGCTTCAAACCCGCGACAAAGAGCCTATGATGGCAAAGATAGGAGTAAAATCAAAACCTTGTGATAAGGTTCTGAAGAAGCGTGCTGACCATGACGGGGCGAGCACGCCGCCTACTGCATGATTCTTCAAATCAGAATCGATTTGAGGAATCATGCAGCGATTCAACGTGCTACGGCGACCTTTGCGCGTCTCAAAAGACGCGCGGCGTTGTAGGCATGGGTGGCCGTCAGCAGTTCAAATTTCTTTCATGCGGTTGTGGAACAGTCGCAAGACACTGTGGTTCAGGATGAGAACCGGAGAGATGAGATGAACAAATCGAAGGACGCCGAGGCCCCGGACTGGCTCGAAGCGGAGCTGGCCGATACGATCGACGAGGACTACGAGCTCGAGCTTTCCGAGCCGGCCCTTTCCGAAGAGATCCGCAAGATCTACCGCAAGGCACACCCGGCTTCGATACCACGCCTCGAATATTTCCGCGCGCTGCTAAGTCTGCAGGCGGAACTGATCAAGCTGCAGGACTGGGTCGCCTATCACAAGGAGAAGGTCGTCGTGATCTTCGAAGGGCGCGACTCTGCCGGAAAGGGCGGCGTGATCAAGCGCATCACCCAACGGCTCAACCCGCGCGTGGTGAGGGTCGTGGCGCTGCCAGCCCCTTCGGACCGCGAAAAGACGCAATGGTATTTCCAGCGTTACGTGCCCCACCTGCCGGCCGGCGGCGAGATCGTGCTCTTCGACCGGTCCTGGTATAATCGCTCCGGCGTCGAACGCGTCATGGGTTTCGCCACCGAAGACCAGGTGGAGCAGTTCTTCAACGACGTTCCGGAGTTCGAACGCATGCTCGTGCGGTCCGGCATCCGGCTGGTCAAATACTGGTTCTCGATCACCGACGAGGAACAGCAGATGCGGTTTCTGGTGCGCATCCACGACCCGCTGAAGCAGTGGAAGCTGTCACCCATGGACCTGCAATCGCGGGTGCGCTGGGAGGCCTATACCAAGGCCAAGGAAGAGACCTTCGCTCGCACCAACATCCCGGAAGCGCCGTGGTACATCGTCGAGGGCAACGACAAGAAGCGCGCCCGGCTAAACTGCATCGATCACCTGCTGCACCTGATCCCCTACGAGGACGTGCCGCACGAGGATATCACCCTGCCCGAGCGGGTGTTCAACCCCGACTACGAGCGCAACGTCCTGCCGCCGGAACTCTACGTTCCATCAAAATACTGAAACCGGCCGCAGCGCCACGCGCAGTACCAAACGCGCGGCGCCGCTTAAATCGGGACTTTCCTATTGTTGCGCCGGTGCAGAATTTGGCTGCGCCGGTGCGGAACTCTGGATCTTTTCCTGGACCTTCTGGGCAAGGGCCGGGTCGTTCTGCGCGGCCGTCAGAATGGATGTGTATTCCTCGACCGAGATGCCCTCCGAAGCTTCGACGGCCTGGACCATCTGCTGGCTGGCCTCATTTTTCAGCTTCTCCTTAGCGGCCTGATCCGGTGTAGCTTCGATCTTGGCCGAATATTCCTGCCTGACCTTGTCTACTTGCAGATAAGCAACGGCAAAGGCCTCGATTTTCTGATCGCTTACGGCAGCACCGCCGCTATTGGACTGTCCTTGCGTCGGCTGCGTCTGTTGCGCTTGGGCCACTTCCAGCGCGAACGCCGGGCTGTAAGTCATCATGCCGAAGACCGCAGCGGTCAACGTTGCAACGGCTTTATAACGAGTGATCATGTTCATTCCTCTGTAACGTGCATGACTTGATCGGCGGCAAAACCACCGGACAGCGCCGCGCGTCGGTCCAGACGCATAAAAGGTCGCTGCAGCACTTTGAATTGCTGCATGGTTGTCCTCGAGCCGGAAACGATTTGAGGATCCACGCAGCCGTCTCGTGCCTCGCGTCAACGCGATGACGAGTTGGTTAAGATGGACCGCTTAAGAGTGCACGATGGGGCGGTACCGGGGCGATTTGCTGACAATTGAACGGCAGCTTTGTGGTCACTGATGCGAGACGCGTACCCCACTCACCCCATTCCTGTGCTCGTCACAGGAGTGGGGTGCGGAGCATATGCCTCGAAATAGGCCCCCTCGTTATCCCCTGCGGGACCCCCGCTTGGCGATGCTGCGCGGCGGGGCTTCGGGCTCCTCTTCCGTTTCGGCGGGAGGCTCGGGCTCTGCTGCGAGCGAAGGCTCGGCCTGGGCCGCTGGCTCCTCCTCAGGGGTCGTGTCCTCGATCCTGAGCGGGAATGGCGCACCGATCCCCTCGTCGCGGAATCGCTCGTAGATCGTGACGCGGATATCGTTGCGCACGTTGCCGGCCGTCAGCACGTCGGCAACGTAGATACGCAGTTCGAAAGTCATCCGCTCGTCCCCGAAGGCGGTGAAGCCGACTGACGGCGCGGGATTCTTCAGGACCATCGGATGGGCGGCGGCGATCTCCTGCAGCAGCTCGATCACCCGGCGCGGATCGCTGGCATAGGTAACCGTAACGGTGATCTCCGACCGGCCGAGCTTGTTGCGGTGCGTCCAGTTGCCGACCGAGGCGTTGATGAGCAGTGAGTTCGGCATCATGATCGACTGGTGCTGAAACGTCTCGATCTCGGTCGCGCGCACGGAGATGCGCCGGACAAAGCCTTCGGTCGTGCCGCTGACGATCCAGTCGCCCACCTTGAAGGGCCGCTCGACGAGCAGGATCAGGCCCGAGACGAAGTTTGAAACGATGTTCTGGAGGCCAAAACCGACGCCGAGGGAGAGAGCACCGGCGACGAGCGCGAGGCTCGAGAGGTCGATGCCCGCCGCCGAGAGGCCGATGAGCCCGGCGAGGCCCACGCCGACATATCCGATGCCGGTGCGGATCGAGTTGCGCACGCCCGCGTCGACGCGGCTGCGCGCCATCACATTGCCGTCGATCCAGCGCTGCACCCAGCGCGTGGCGACAAAGCCGAGCGCGAAGAAGAGAACGCCCGCAAACAGGCCCACGAGCGAGATGGTGATCGTACCGATCCTGATCTCGGTCAGCACGCGATAGGTCCAGGACTCGATATCGGCGATCTGGAATCCCCATTGCAGGAGGATCAGCGGGATGAAAAACAACAGCACCAGCGCATAGATGCCGAGGCCGGCCGCAAGCCCGATCTGGTCGAGTCCCACCTGCTCGAGTTGGAAGCGCCGTTCGAGATAGCGTCCTACCCTCGTTTCCGCGAAGGCGCCCTGCTTGGAGACCGACCTGCCGGTGAGAATACCGATATACATGGTTACCAGGATTGCGCCGGTGACGATGATCTGCGTGGCGATGAAGCGGGCAAGGCCGACGTAGCCGGCAAGCGCGATGGCGACAAGCAACGCCCCCATGAGGAGAAGCGAAATCCAGATGGGGCGCGGCCAGGGCCGCCCCGGCGCATCGAAGGGCTCCTCGGGCCGCAACATCGGCCGGATCCACGCCATCGACATCAGGATAAGGCCGATGATGATCGAGGCCACGAAGCTCTTGGCGACGGTCAGGATGACCGGCGAACCGAGGGACTCGCTGATGCTTCCGGCGAGGTAATCGAGGACGTTGACCACCGCCATGGCGCAGATCGAAATGAACAGCATGCGGGCGCCGCGATCCGAGACGCGCACAAGACGCCAATTCGACTGTTTGGGAGACAGCACCGCCTGGGCGAGGCTGGTGACGAACAGCAGCAGGACGGAGACCGCCAGCGTGATCGCCAGGATCGGCGCTATATCCGGCCGCAACACATTGAAGCTATTGAGGAAAAAGTAGCTCGATGCCGCAAACGCAGTGGCCGAGACTGTCGGGATCACCGTGGACCAGAAGGCGACCGAAAGCTGCCTGAAATAATTCGGCTCCTCCTCCTCGTCGCCATTGTGCCGGAGGAACGGCGAAAAGAGGCGACGGCTGCCGGCCAGAAAGATTAGCGCAGCACAAAGCGAGAGGAAAATCGCGATGAGAAGCGGTACGCGCTTGTAGTTCCAGGCAAAGGTCAGCCAACTGCCGACGCTACGCGACAAAGCCTGGGTTTCGCCGATCGTCGTCGTGACCGCCTCCGCGAGCGTCGCTGCCGAGATTTCCGTGTGCTTCAGCAGCGTGTTGGAGAAGAGCGCCCGCCTTGTGGCGGTGATGCCGTTGGCGAGCTTCTTCGCCTCGACCGAGAGGTTCTCCGCGCGACCCGTCAGCGCGTTTATCGCGCCGCGCTCGGCGATCAGGCGCTTCCTTTCTTCGGTCACGATCGGCGCTTCTGGCGGTTGCCCTTCGCCGGGCGGCTCACCGAGCTCGGTCAGCCTCCCCTTGATTTCTTCGAGCCGCGGCCGCGTCGCGACCGTGGCAGCGAGGATCTGTCCGGAAAGAGCATCGACCTGCACCTTGAGCTCGGCAAGCAAGGTATCGTCGTCCTTGGCTCCTTCGACGCGCTCGCTGAGCCGCTTCAGCTCGCGGTCCGCATTGGCGAGTTGCTCTTCCGCCTGCTGCAGTACCGGAGAGATGTCGGCCGCACCGTCATCGGGCACGTTCTCTTGCGCGGGTTCGGTTTGTTGCGCCGGCGGTGGCGCCGGGGCCGGCTGCGCAGCTTGGGGTACAGGCTGGGCCGGCTGCGCCGCCGGCGGGGCCTGCTGAGCGCTCGCAGGTCCGCTGCCGGCAAGCGGGACAGCTCCGGTTAGTACGACAAGCGTAACGGCGATCAACTTTCCAACGAAATGCAATTCAACACCCTTCGAAGCCCCGGAATGACGATAGGGAATCACGTGGAGCACTAGATCACGATGATTTCAGGTTGAATCAATCGAAAAACCGAAACGTGCCCGACCCGTAGCAATTCCCGCTCTCAATCAGATCGCGTGAAAGCCCGTGAAGACCCGCTCTGCATGCGCAAGACGGCAAAAAGATGCATTCCCGGAAGAAATTTAGATGTTTTTTGCTGAATCAGGCCGCGCCCTCATTCGCGAAGGCACGCCCAAAAGCCCCTCCGCTACTGCACACCCTGGAAGGTCGCAACGACATTGATGCGGGCATTGCCATCCTCGTCTTCGCTGACGGACACCAGCGCCCACCAGCCTGCGGTGAGATCGCTGCCGGTCCAGCTCAGTACAGTCGGACTTGGGCTCATCAATCCGTCGAAGGTTTGAGGTGGGAACACCGCGCCGTTGATTTCGCCGGCGACGGCCCATGCGGTGGCGAGGCTTACCGTGACCTTGGCCTGGCTTCCTGCCGGCGGCACCGGCAGCGCGACCGTGGCACTCGAGCCGTTAGCCGTAAAGGACTGGCCGGTCAGCCACTGCGGCGTGATCGTCCAGGTCGCGCCTGTCAGCACCACCTTCTGCGGGATCGGTGCTCCCGGGCCGACATTGAGATGGAGCTTGCCCGTCTGCGGCGGCGGGTCGATCAAGCTGATCGAGAACGGCGCGTCGAAATACTGGACCGGCGATTTGACCAGACCGGCCGGGTTCGGCTGGGCGGCTTTCGGCGAGAAGGAAAAAGCGGTTCCGGTGCTGCCGACGACGTTGCCGTCAAGCAGGACCTGTGCACCAGTAACAGCGCCGCCCGTATCGGCATCGACCGACGTCACCGTGACCGATGCGGTCGAGCCCCGCTGCACGGTCGCGGGCGCGACGCTGACCTTCAGGTGGCCGCGCGTAACCGGCACCCCCCGCCCCTCCTTGGCACTGGCATGCGCGCAAAGGGTCTGCACGACAAAGACCACGTCCTCCTCGGTAAGCGGCGGCGACCCTGTCGGAATCCACGCATCGGAAAATTGCGTGTCGACGCTGGACCGGAGAACGCCGTTGACGAGCAGGTGCGCGCGGGCGCCGCGCAGGAAGCCTTGGGCGTAGACGAAGGGCGCGGCCGGCCTGACCGGCGCCGCGATTTCCGGTACCGGGATCGGCGCGGGCAAGGGATACACCCGGTCCGCCGCGGAATCGCCGTTGGCGTTGCAGCCATATTGCCGGATGAAGACCTTGTCATCCGCGACGAGCGGGAACCACGTCTTGAAGAAGACCGTCGGTTGATCGACGAAGACGGGATTGCCGAGCGGCAGGCCGGTGACCGCCGAACGCGCCTCCACCTGCGAGCCGGGGTGAGCGCTCTGCATCACCACGACGCGGGCGCAGTCGTAGAGCGGGCCGGCGAGTATCGGCACCATATAAGGTCCGCCCGGCACAGCGAATTTCGCGGGCGCCGCCTTGCCGCTCGTCAGCCCGCAACGGGTCTGTGCCGCCGTCAACAGCACCGGCTGCCCGGCCGATGTAACCGGACTGACGCCGGGCGGCAGGTTGAAGGGCTCGCTCGAGGCGCTGACACCCGCGGTCCCGATGGCGGTTTCGACCATCGTTGACGGATTGGCCGGATCGGGGGCACGCGTATAAACCGTGACGACCGATCCGGGTGCGAGGTTCGAAAGCTTGATCTGTGGGATCTGCGGGCAGATGTCGGACTGGATCGCAGGCGTCGGCGGGGTTACCGGCGGACCGACGGGCACCGTGGTCGTACCGCTTTCGCTGTTGAGGCGCGAAAACGCCTGCTTGACGAGCATCTTGCCCTGGCGGAACTGCGGCGCACCCCAAGCACCATAAGCCTCGGCCGGATTGAACCAGGTGGTGACGACGCCCTCGTTGTCGGCGATGAGGTCGGCTGACGGCGTGACGCCCGAAACGTTGATACTGGTCTCGCAGGCGGTCACCGGCTGGGCGACGTTCGGCGTCGGGAGATCCACCTCGCGGCCGATTTGCACGAGCGGAAGACTGGCCACGGAAGGGCTGGAGATTCCGGCCAGCGTCTGCTCCGCCACGAGCGGCGTTCCCGCAACGAGGCTGGCGCCGGCAATGATGGGGATCCAGGCGGTGGTTTCGCTGCCCCCGCCAAGCCCGACGACCGTGCCGTTGTTGCTGATCGTGACCGAAGCACCGGGCACGAGGCCGCTGAGCCGCACGGCGGACATGGCTGTCGTCAACGGCGAAACGAAGACCGGCGACGGCAAGGGATTCGGCAGGTCGACGACCGGCACGCCCTGCGGCGAGGGCGCGCTGCTGCCGTCTGTCGTCGTCTGCACGGCCGTGATCGACTGTCCGACATCAGGCGTGTCGACAACTGTCACCCAGAACGTGCCGTTGGACCCGGCGACGGATTTTCCGATTTGGCCGCCATCGGCGAAGATCTCCACCGTCGCATCGGCGAGAACGCCGGTAACCCGCACGGAGGGCGAGAAGCGAGTGATCGGCCCATGCACGATGGGCGGAAGGGGGAGGACCATGAAACACTCCTGGGCGGACGGCGCAAAGGCGCGGCTGTTCAGTTTCGAGGGACTAAACGCAACTCGCTGAAGGAAGGTATTTCAGATTTCGGGATGTGAGAGACGATAGCCGGAAGCAGTTGCATGGTCAATTGCACGCGCAATTTCAAAGAGCATTAGCAACACCTTGCGTACCAGCGGCAAGGACCGGCACGAGCAGGAGCGGCGTGGCCGTTCTCTCGCCAAACGCCGCTCGACCCTCCGTCCCCCCTCCTCGGCGACGACCGCTTCGTTCGTAATAACGCTATGAAATCCAAGTCCAATGCGTATGATGATGCGTTGGCGTGTTCTGTGTTTCGGGGGGTAATGAGATGACAGAAGCGTTGCATCCGGCGGCAGTGGATCATCTGCCTGTTTTCATCACCGCGCCGGGACAGACGGACGTCCTGTTCAACGTCATGGTCGTCTTCGTGCTGCTCATGGTATTCCTGGTCGGTATCTTTTATCTGCGGCTGCACGCGCTGCCCGAACACATGGCGCACGGCGCCAGCAAGGCGCAGCTGCAGATCATCGGCGTGCTGGCGCTGATCGCGCTCTTCACCCACAATCATCTCTTCTGGATCGCCGCGTTGCTGCTTGCGATGATCGAGTTTCCGGACTTCGCCTCGCCGGTCAGGTCGATGGCCCGCTCGCTCGCCAGGATTGCCCACCGCGACGCCGGGGCGGGCGAGCTCGCGCCGCAGCCGAGCGGAGAAACGACATTGGAGCCTCCGCCGAACGTGCCCCCACCGGACTCGCCCCCGCCGGACTTGCCAAGAGCGGGCGCCCAGCAATGGGTGCCGCTCGAAGTCGCGCAGGCGCAGGACGACGACAAGATCGAGCGCAGGAGGTGAGCCATGCTGGAATTCCTGATCTGCTCGCTGCTCACCATCTTTCCCGACTTTCTCTTCCGCCGCTACGTTCAGGGCAAGCGCATCGGCCGCGAGATCAATCTCTATTCGATGTGGTTCGAGTTGCGCTACGGCATCACCGCCTGCGTGATCCTCACCGTGTCGCTGATCACGATGATCTTCTACTTCCACCCGTCGACCACCAACGTCACCGCCGTCTTCCGCACGGTCACCATCCTGCCCGAGTCGAACGGGCGCGTCGCCGAAGTCTTCGTCGGCACCAATGAAAAGGTCGCCGCTGGAGCGCCGCTTTTCCGCCTCGACAATTCCGAGCAGCAGGCGGCGCTTGAAACCGCGCGCCGGCGCGTCGCGGAAATCGAGGCCGAGACAACTGTGGCAAAGAGCGAGCTCGCCTCCGCCGACGGCCTGATCGCTCAGGCCGAGGGCGCCTATCTTCAGGCACAGAACGAACTGCAGACGCAGGTGGAATTGAACGCGCGCAACCCCAACATTGTCGCACGGCGCGAGATCGAGCGGCTGCAGGTCGCCGCCGATGGTCGCAAGGGAGCGCTTGCCGCCGCCGTTTCCAACAAGCAGACGCTCGAGACCAAGATCGCCTCGCTGCTTCCGGCGCAGAAGGCAAGCGCCGAGGCTGCACTCGCCCAGGCGCAGGTGGATCTGGACAAGACGACCGTGCGCGCCGGTGTGGCCGGGACGGTGCAGCAATTCACATTGCGTGCCGGCGACATCGTCAATCCGATGATCCGCTCGGCCGGCATCCTCGTGCCGGACGATCGCCGCATCGGCCTGATCGCGGGCTTCGGCCAGATAGAGTCGCAGGTGATGAAGGCCGGGATGATCGCCGAGGCGACCTGCATCGGGAAACCATTCACCATCATTCCGATGGTGGTCACCGAGGTCCAGGACGTCATCGCCGCCGGCCAGTTCCGGCCGACGGACCAGCTCGTCGACGCCCAGCAACTGGCGCGTCCGGGCACGCTGACGACCTATCTGGAGCCGCTCTTTCAGGGCCAGCTCGCCGGGATCCCGCCGGGCAGCAGCTGCATAGCCAACGCCTATACCAGCAATCACGACGCGCTGCATGAGCCCGGAATCAGCACGTGGCGCTGGCTGTACCTGCATGTCATCGACGCGGTCGGACTGGTGCATGCAGCGATCCTGCGGTTGCAGGCGCTGCTCTTGCCCGTCCAAACCCTGGTGCTTACCGGCCATTGATCCGGAGGTGACGGGGATGCAACTCACCCTCCCTCGCCTGCCACTGCTTGCCAATCTTGCCGGCTACCAGGCAAGCTGGCTGCGCAACGATGTTTCCGCCGGGCTCGCCATCGCCGCGGTCGGCCTTCCGAGCGCCATCGCCTATCCGGCCATCGCCGGCCTGCCGCCCGAGACAGGCCTGTACGCCAGCATCACGCCGCTCATCGCCTATGCGCTTTTCGGCCCCTCGCGGCGCCTGATCGTCGGGCCCGACGCAGCAACCATGACGGTGCTCGCCGCGGTGCTCGCCACGGTCTATGCCGTGCCGGGCGTTACCGCGGATCGGGTGACTGTGGCCGCGTTGCTGGCGCTCGCAGTCGGCGCCCTGTGCCTGATCGCGCGCGCCGTACGGCTCGGCGTGCTCGCAACTTTCCTGTCGCGGCCGATCCTGATCGGCTTCTTCGCCGGCATTTCGCTTTCGATTCTGATCGGCCAGATCGACCGGGTTACCGGCGTCGACATCGAGGCTGACGGCCTGATCGCTCCTGTCCTCGAGCTGATGAGCGAGATCGGATCGATGCATTGGCCGTCGCTGCTGCTCGCCGCCGTATCTTTCGCACTCCTGCAGGCGGCGCGGCTCATGCAAACACGTATCCCCGGGCCGGTGCTGGTCGTCGCGCTCGCCGTATTGCTGTCAGCTCTGTTCGATTTCGAAGGGCACGGCATCAAGGTGGTCGGAGATATCCCGCGCGGCCTGCCATCGTTGATGCTGCCGCCGGTTTCGGGCCTCCCCTTTCAGGCGCTCTTGCTTGGTGCCGGGGCCATCTTTCTCGTGAGCTTCGGTTCCGGCATCATCGCGGCCCGCAGCTTCGGTGCCAAGGGCGGTTACCTGGTCGATCCCAACCGCGAGCTCGAAGGCTTCGGCGCTGCGAACATCGCTGCCGGGCTCTTCGGGACATTTCCCGTCACCGCTTCGGACTCGCGTACGGCAGTCAACTTCAGCGTCGGCGGCCGGTCGCAGATCGCGAGCATCGTGGCGGCTGCGACGCTGATGGCGGTTCTCCTGTTTTTGGGCGATGTCCTGCGCATCCTGCCGATCCCCACGCTTGGCGCGGTGCTGGTCGCAACCGCCCTCAGCCTGATCGACGTTTCCGCGCTCAAGGAGATCTGGCGTATCAGCCGCATCGAATTCGTCTTCGCGCTGATCGCTATGTCCGGGCCGATCAGCTTCGGCGTTCTGGAAGGCGTCGTTACGGCAATCGCCGCGACGCTCGTCTACGTCTTGCACAAGACCATGTTTCCGCGCGACGCCCTGCTCGGCCGGCTCGCCGGCCATGACGGCTTCTACAAGCTCCACCGCAACCCGGCGGCACGGCCGGTGCCGGGCTTGGCCGTGTTCATGGTCCAGGGCAGCATTCTCTTCTTTAATACCGACTATGTCCGCGAACGCCTGCGCGCCGTCACCGAAGCGCTGCCCGTTGACACTCGCTGGTTTGTCATGGACGCGAGCGCCATCGCCCAAATCGACAGTTCGGCGGCCGCCATGCTCGACGAGGTTCACGACGATCTCGGCAGGCGCGGCATCGCGCTTGCGATCGCCGAGCTGCATTTCGAAGCGCGCGAAATCCTCGAACGAGCCGGCGTGATCGCGACGATCGGCCCCGGGATGATCTTCGAGGATCTCGATGACGCGCTGGACGCCTTCGAGAAAAGCGGTGCGGAAACAGCCGCGCAGTAGAGCCGCCCTCCGCCGCGCCGACGTCACAACTGTTGAAAACAAGCAGGCAACACCAGACGGGAGAGCAGCATGGTCAAGAACGGCAAGAACGGCAAAAAGGATAAGCAAAAGAATAAAAACAAGGACAAGGAAAGGAACAGGAAAGTCGCCGAGCTGCACGAGACGGCGATGAAGTCGAGCGGCGACTATGCCAAGGAGCTCGCCCGGCTTCAGGTCGAACTCGCCCATCTCCAGGCCTGGGTGAAGAAGACCGGAGCCCGGATCGTTATCGTGTTCGAGGGCCGTGACGCGGCCGGTAAGGGCGGCGTGATCAAGCGGCTCACGGAACGCGTCAGCCCGCGCGTCTTCCGCGTCGTCGCCCTGCCCGCTCCGACAGACCGGGAAAAGACGCAGATCTACATGCAGCGCTACATCCAGCACCTGCCGGCCGCAGGCGAGGTGGTGATCTTCGACC
>NZ_JADYVD010000129.1 GCF_020193575.1 Ensifer sp. IC4062 | reverse complement strand
ACCAATGCCTGCTGAATATGATTATGTAAAAAAATCTATTGAACGTACAACACGTTGGGCGAAAAGATGTCTAGATGCACACCAAAGACCTGAAGATCAAGCATTGTTCGGCATTATACAAGGTGGCGAATATGAAGATTTAAGAGAACAAAGTGCAAAGGATTTAGTAGAATTAGATTTTCCTGGTTATGCAATCGGCGGTTTGTCAGTTGGTGAACCTAAACCGGTTATGTATAAAATGGTTGAACATACAGAGCAGTTTATGCCTAAAGATAAACCAAGATATTTAATGGGTGTAGGATCTCCAGATGCGTTAATCGAATGTAGTATTCGCGGCATGGATATGTTTGATTGTGTCTTACCGACACGTATTGCCAGAAATGGTACTTGTATGACATCGCAAGGTCGTTTAGTTATTAAAAATGCAAAATTTGCAGATGATTTAAGACCGTTAGATGAGAAT
>NZ_JADYVD010000128.1 GCF_020193575.1 Ensifer sp. IC4062 | reverse complement strand
CGTCGGCGCCGAGGTCAAGATCTTCCAGATCGAGCCCAACTGGATCCTGCCGAAGGACAGTCGCGACTTCAGCCCGCTGGAACGACGCCTCAACCGTCTGGCACCGGTCTACGCATACCGGCGGCTCAAGCTGTACCTCGGCTACGACCTGCGCCAGATCCGCTCCAGCCACGCCAGGAGCGACGGCCGCACCAACCAGCGCAAGCACAGGGCCGCGGTGGCGTACCTGCAGCGCGAACTCGGCGACCGGCCGGACCTGCTCGAGCTCGCCACACCGTCGTTCCCGTACGAGGGCAGACGGACCGTCGTCAGCGACACCTACTACCAGGCGCTGCGCAGCCCCAAGGTGACGCTGGTCCCCCACGCCGTCAAGGGACTGTCCCGCACCGGCGCCATCGACGCCAACGGCGACGAACACGAACTCGACATCATCGTGCTGGCAACTGGTTTCGACGCCGCGAACTACCTGGGC
>NZ_JADYVD010000127.1 GCF_020193575.1 Ensifer sp. IC4062 | reverse complement strand
GCCACAGACCGGCCTCCGCCATCCATTTGCGCAAGGTCTCGCGCGACACCGTCAATCCGTCATGCTCGGCCAGCTTCTCGGCCGCCAGCGTCGGACCAAAGTCCGCATAGCGCTCGCGCACGATCGCAATGGCATAATCGCGCACGCCGTCACAAATCCGATTGTTCGATGGGCGGCCGATCGCCTTGTGCCGGATCGATGCCGCACCATCCGTCCGGATCCGCTCCAAGAGCCGGCGAACCTGACGCGTGCTCAAGCCCAGGACATGCGCCGCTGAAACCATCGTCATCCGGCCGTCGACCACCTTCGACAAAACCTCAATCCGCTGCAGGTCGCGCTCGCTCATCGCAATCAATCCCATCCGCAATCTCCCACGTCATCAAAACGCGGGGAGAGTGACATTCTTACTTTGCAGGATCAGGACACGTCAACTTTGCGGTGTAAGTTCATGCCGAACTGCGACCTGCGCGTGTGACGCTAGCCGACATGTCGCATTTGCGCGAGTAGTTTCTTGCGGAAGACTTCCGCCGGCGTTCGGTAGCCGAGGCACTTCCGCGGTGTCGAGT
>NZ_JADYVD010000126.1 GCF_020193575.1 Ensifer sp. IC4062 | reverse complement strand
CGATATAGGCGTCGAACGCGGCGGCGGCTGCACGGATGAGGAAGCGTCCTCCCTCGCGCAGTCGTATGACGCCGTCGGCATTTTCAAGGATGCCGTCGCTTTCCAGCATGGCGAGCTTGGCATTGCCACGGAGCAGCATCTGCGGATCAAAGCCATGCGCCGCGGCAAGGGCGGGAACATCGACGCCAAAGTCGCACATCAGCCGCTCGATGATGCTTGCCCGCAGCCTATCCTCGGGCGTCAGCCGGTAGCCTTTCACCGTTGCAAGCCGACCCGAGGCTATGCGCTGAGCGTACACCCCTGGCGGCACCTCGTTCTGCACATAGCCGTCCCTCGTTCGCCCGATAGCCGAAGCGCCGAGACCGATGAGGGTTTCGCAGGCATCTGTCGTGTAGCCCTGAAAATTGCGGTGCAGTTGACCTCTTGCCTGTGCGATCGCCAGGCCATCGTCCGGGCGGGCGAAATGGTCGAGGCCGACGCGGCGGTAGCCGGCGGCGACGAGTATTGCGGCTATGGCTTCGGCCTGGGCGACACGGCCTTCCGCATCGGCAAGCGCTTTCTCGTCGATCAGCT
>NZ_JADYVD010000125.1 GCF_020193575.1 Ensifer sp. IC4062 | reverse complement strand
CGATATAGGCGTCGAACGCGGCGGCGGCTGCACGGATGAGGAAGCGTCCTCCCTCGCGCAGTCGTATGACGCCGTCGGCATTTTCAAGGATGCCGTCGCTTTCCAGCATGGCGAGCTTGGCATTGCCGCGGAGCAGCATCTGCGGATCGAAGCCATGCGCGGTGGCAAGGGCGGGAACATCGACGCCGAAGTCGCACATCAGCCGCTCGATGATGTCTGCCCGCAGCCTATCCTCAGGCGTCAGCCGGTAGCCTTTCACCGTTGCAAGCCGACCCGAGGCTATGCGCTGTGCGTAGACCCCCCGCGGCACCTCGTTCTGGACATAACCGTCCTTCATCCGTCCGATTGCAGAGGCGCCGAAGCCGATGAGGGTTTCGCAGGGATCCGTCGTGTAGCCTTGGAAATTGCGGTGCAATTGACCGCTTTCCTGCGCGATCGCCAGGCCGTCGTCCGGGCGGGCGAAATGGTCGAGGCCGACGCGGCGGTAGCCGGCGGCGACGAGTATTGCGGCTATGGCTTCGGCCTGGGCGACACGGCCTTCCGCATCGGCAAGCGCTTTCTCGTCGATCAGCT
>NZ_JADYVD010000124.1 GCF_020193575.1 Ensifer sp. IC4062 | reverse complement strand
CTGGGCATCAGCAAGCGCGGCAATCTGTACGTGCGGAAGCTGCTCGTTCATGGCGCACGCTCGTGTTTCCGACATCTCGACCGGACGCGGGATCGCTTGGGAAGCTGGCTCGACGGCCTTGAGGCTCGAATGCATCCCAACAAGGCAGTGGTTGCACTCGCGGCCAAGATGGCACGTATCGTCTGGGTCGTCTTGAACAAGCCGGGAGCTCTTTACGAACGCAGGGATCCTGCTTTCGCTTGAGGCTCTGGGCTCGATTGCAAGGCTCGGGACGAGTGATGACGAAACAGTGGATCAGCATGCCGTAAACCCTGCGCAAAAAAGCGGGCTACGTGCCCGAACGATTTATTGGGAACGGCGTGTGCAGATCTCATCATGGCCTGGCTGCAACAGCAGTCCACTCGCGAGAGGCCGGATACATTTATGCAACTGAAATCGTCACCCACGACCTCACGACACCTTGCACGGACGGGGCGTCACCCACGACCTCACGACACCTTGCACGGACGGGGCGGACCATACATTCTTTCCCAAAAGGTCTTTCAAAGCGGCATTGTCGAGCATCGCGTCTGCCAGGAGCCGTTTCAGCTTTGTGTTCTCG
>NZ_JADYVD010000123.1 GCF_020193575.1 Ensifer sp. IC4062 | reverse complement strand
GACTTCAAGCTTGGCTACTACAAAGCCAATGAAGTGATCTCCATGAAAGCCTCTTCTGGAGGGTTCATTGACAACCCGACAGCACACGGCGTGCCCAACGGCATGGCGACCATTTTCCTGTTTGATGTCAGGAGCGGTGCGTTGATTTGCATCATGGATGGAAGCTTGATCCTTGGTCTTAGAACCGGGGCGTCTGGAGCCGTTTCCGTCAAGGCACTCGCAAGGAAAAATGCCAGGAAAATTACATCGATTGGCACTGGCAATCAGGCACGGATGCAAATCCGGGCGATCAACGAGATCATGAAAATCGACGAGATTCACGCATGGGACAATAATCCCGAGACGCTTTGCAAATACAAGACCGATATCGAAAGCGAATTTGGCATTCCTGTAGTCATGGCCAACTCCAAAAAAGAAGCCGTTGAGCAGGCCGATATCCTGATTACGACCACCCGCGGGAAAGGGTCGCTTGTGGAAGCGGATTGGGTGAAGCCCGGCACACACATCGTTGCAATCGGCACGGATCAACGCGGCAAACAGGAGCTGGATCCGGAGCTCTTCAGAAACGCGAAAATCATCGTCGACTCGATTTCGCAATGCACAGAAAAGGGCGAGACCTGGCACCCGCTGAATAAAAACATCATCGCCAGCGGCGACATCCATGGCGAGATCGGCGAGGTATTGTTGGGAC
>NZ_JADYVD010000122.1 GCF_020193575.1 Ensifer sp. IC4062 | reverse complement strand
CGCCATTCCCGCCTGGAAGATCGCCCCGGCGCTTTGCTACGGCAACACCGTCGTCTTCAAGCCGGCCGAGCTGGTGCCCGGCTGCTCGTGGGCGATCGTCGACATCCTCCACCGGGCCGGTCTGCCGAAGGGGGTGTTGAACCTCGTCATGGGCAAGGGCTCGGTCGTCGGCCAGGCGATGCTCGACAGCCCCGACATCCAGGCGATCACCTTTACCGGTTCGGTCGGCACCGGCAAACGCGTCGCCGCCGCCTCGCTCGAGCACAATCGCAAGTTCCAGCTGGAGATGGGCGGCAAGAACCCGTTCGTCGTGCTCGATGATGCCGATCTTGCGGTCGCCGTCGAGGCGGCGGTCAACTCCGCCTTCTTCTCGACCGGCCAGCGCTGCACCGCCTCGTCGCGGCTGATCGTCACCGAGGGCATCCACGACAAGTTCGTCGCGGCGATGACCGAGCGGATGAACGGGCTCGTCGTCGACGACGCGCTGAAGGCCGGCACCCATATCGGCCCGGTCGTCGATCAGGGCCAATTGAACCAGGACACCGACTACATCGCCATCGGCAAACAGGAAGGCGCCAAGCTCGCCTTCGGCGGCGAGCTGATTGCGCGCGACACGCCCGGCTTCTATCTGCAGCCGGCGCTGTTCACCGAGGCGACCAATCAGATGCGGATTGCCCGCGAGGAGATTTTTGGTCCGGTGGCGGCGGTGATCCGGGTGAGGGACTATGACGAGG
>NZ_JADYVD010000121.1 GCF_020193575.1 Ensifer sp. IC4062 | reverse complement strand
TAGGGTCAAAACTCAATCAGCCTATTGATGACGTTTGATTTCCGTGATTCTGTTCCGAGTAGATTGGAGTTTGGGATCATGGGAAGTGAATTCTGGTTGAGCGATCAGCAGTGGTCCGTCATCGAGCCGCTGCTGCCGAAGAACCGGCCCGGTGCCCGCCGGGTCGATGACCGCCGCGTCATCAGCGGCATTGTCCATGTGTTGCGCGTCGGGTGCCGTTGGCAGGATTGCCCGGCCGTCTATGGCCCGCCAACCACCATTTACAACCGCTTCCATCGCTGGGCCGGCCGCGGCCTGTGGCAGAAGCTGTTTTCGGCCCTGGTCGAAGCCAGTCCGGGCGACATGCAGATGATCGACAGCACGACCGCGAAGGTTCATCGCTCGGCCGCCGGCGGAAAAGGGGGGCGCAGACGCAAGCGATCGGTCGCTCCCGCGGCGGCCGGACGACGAAAATCCACGCCGTCGTAGACGGGCGCGGCCGTCCGCTCGGCCTGCAGATCTCGCCCGGCCAAATGGGCGATGTGCGCGCCGCCGTGCCGTTGCTGCAACCACTGCCGGTCGCCCATTGCCTGGCGGCCGACACCGCCTACGACAGCGATGCCTTGCGCCAGTATCTGACCAGCCGCGGAACCATTCCCGTCATTCCCAACAACCCGACCAGAAAACGCCGACATCCCTTCGACCCACGAGCCTATCGCAACCGCAATGTCATCGAGCGCATGTTCTGCCGTCTCAAAGATTGGCGGCGGATCGCGACCCGCTATGACAAGCTCGCCACAAACTTCCAGGCAGCCGTCCACATCGCTGCGATTGTTATCTGGTGGGCCAATTGAGTCTGGAGCCTA
>NZ_JADYVD010000120.1 GCF_020193575.1 Ensifer sp. IC4062 | reverse complement strand
GACCTCGCGAATTCGAGCAGGTCCTGGTTGAGCTGGTCCTTGTGGGTGTCGGTGATGCCGTGCGGAGCGCCGGGATAGACCTTCAGCACCGCATGCGGGATGAGCTTCTTCGAGGCCCGCGCCGCCGCGTCGATCGGCACGATCTGGTCGTCGTCGCCATGGATGATCAGGGTCGGCACGTCGAACTTCTTCAGGTCCTCGGTGAAATCGGTCTGCGAGAAGGCGACGATCGAATCATAGGTGTTCTTGTGGCCGCCCATCATGCCCTGCAGCCAGAAACTGTCGATCATGCCTTGCGAAACCTTGGCCCCCGGCCGGTTGAAGCCGAAGAACGGCCCGGAGGCGATGTCCTTGTAGAGCTTGGAGCGGTCGGCGACGCTTGCCGCCTGGAGATTGTCGAACACCGCCTTCGGCAAGCCGCCGGGGTTGTCGTCGGTCTTGACCATCAACGGCGGCACCGCCGAGATCAGCCCGGCCTTGGCGACGCGCTTGGTGCCGTGGCGGCCGACATAGCGGGAGATCTCGCCGCCGCCGGTCGAGAAGCCGGCGAGGAAAATGCCGGACAGATCCAGTTGTTCGATCAGCTCGGCGAGATCGTCGGCATAGTGGTCCATGTCGTTGCCGTCCCAGGGCTGGCTGGAACGGCCATGGCCGCGGCGGTCATGGGTGATAACGCGCAAGCCGTTGTTGGCAAGATGGAAGGCCTGCGCCTCCCAGCTGTCGGCCGACAGCGGCCAGCCGTGGCTGAGCACGACCACCGGGCCGTCCTTCGGACCCCAGTCCTTGTAATAGAGTTCGACGCCGTCGCGGGTGGTGATCCTGCTGCCCATGGTCCTTGCTCCTTCGCTGGTGGTG
>NZ_JADYVD010000011.1 GCF_020193575.1 Ensifer sp. IC4062 | reverse complement strand
CACGATATCGAGCGCCTCGCTGATATCCTCACCGATGCAATGCAGGTCGAACGAACAGCAGGGGCAGACCTTGCTCTCCGGCTCGATGATCTCGTCATAACGGGGAAGGTGCTTGGGCAAGCGGCCGATGTTGCGCGATGGCGCTCGTCGCGACGGCGTTGGCCCCTCAGCGGGTGCGACATCGTCATTGGCTGCAACGGGAATATCGCTCAGATCGCCCAGATCGAGCGCCGCCTGCATCGGATCGAGCACCGCCATCTTCTCGGATTTTGCACCAAAAAGCTGGCCCTCCAGGAAGGCAACACGCGCTTTGAGATCGGCATTCTCTTCGTCAAGCGAGAGAATGATCCGGGTCAATTGCGCAGCATCCTGGGGCAAGGGATCGGGTCGAAGCGGCATGACTGACCCTAGCACATGAGCCTGAATCTTCAAGCAAAACCAATAGGATCAGCCTGCTTTTGAGGGCCTCCTCACCGCGTTTCGTTTGACGCGCGTCCAGTCAATGCCGGCCAGTAGAAGCGAGAACTCCTGGGCACTCATATGCATCGCGCCATTGCGGATCGGCGGCCAAACGAACTTTCCGCTTTCCAACCACTTCGTCGCCAGGATCATGCCTGAGCCGTCCCAATAAATGCAGCGCAGGCGATCGCATCGCTTGGCGCGGAACACGAACACATCGCCACAATAGGGATCGGCCGAAAGCGCTGACGCCACCAGCGCAACAAGCCCATTCATGCCGCGCCGGAAGTCGACAGGCTGCGTCGCCACCATGATCTTCACGCCATTCGGCGAAAGTCCGATCACCGGCGCCCTCGCAACGCCGCCACGATCGCCTGCGCCAACTCGGGCGCCACCGAGCCGAACACGGTCATGCGCGCGCCAGCAATCTCGATCTCAATTCGACCGGAAGTGATATCCGACGACGCGCTCTGGGGAGGCGTTCGTTCTGCAACCACTGTCACCGGCACGAACATGGCCTGCTGTGCGCCGGCTTGCGCGGATCGTCGAGAGGTCAGCCCGGCTTCGCGGCGCCAGACATTCAGCAAGCCGCGATTGACGCCCCAGCGCCGGGCGACGGCCGAGATGTTCACATCAGGCTCCGCGCTTTCCGCAAGGATGCGCGCCTTCTCCTCGTCAGTCCAATTCCGCCGCTGGCGCCGACCGGTGATCACCTCGATCCGACGATATTTTCCCTCATGCCTGGCTTCATGCATGCCTTCATCCATGACTTCAAGCATGGCATCAGCGCGATCTCCAACCATCCCGTTCCGCTCCTATCGATTAAGGAGCTTATCTCGCGGCCTCGATCACAAAAGGAAAGGTGGGCTGTTCGTCGCGCTCACGACTGCTCGTTACAGAATTTCGGTGGCCGCTATCTTGATACCGAAACCCTCGAGGCCGACATAGTGGCGCTCGCGCGAGGAAATGAGGCGGATCGACGTAATGCCGAGATCCTTTAGGATCTGCGCACCAAGACCGATTTCCAGCCATTCGCTTTCGCGGGCCTGGGCTTCCGAATGGGCCTCGCGGTCGTGCTTGCCCTTCCGCGCCGTTTGCGAAACGCCGACGCCGACGGAGCCCTCGCGCAGATAGACGATGACGCCCCTACCCTCTCCGGCGATGCGTTTCATGATCGCGTCGATGTGACGGTCCCCCCCGAAGACGTCAGCGCCGACATTCTCAAGGTGCAGACGAACGGGGATGTCGATCCCGTCGCGAATATCGCCGAAGACCACGGCAAGATGCTGCATCGGATCCCAGGGCAGCGAATAGGTATGACCCTTCGCCTTGCCGTAAGGAGTATCGATCTCGAAGCAATTACCCTGCTCGATCAGCGTTTCCTTGCGCTGGCGATAGGCGATCAGATCCGCGACAGAGACCTGCTTCAAGCCGTGAGTCTCGGCAAAGCTCTCGACCTGCGGGCCGCGCATTACGGTGCCGTCATCGTTGACGAGCTCGCAGATGACGCCGACCGGCGGGAGGCTCGCGAGCTTGCAGAGGTCCACGGCCGCCTCGGTGTGGCCCGAACGCATCAACACGCCGCCCTCGCGCGCCACCAGCGGGAAGATATGGCCCGGGCGAACGAAATCGGCCGGCCCGACGTTCGGATTGGCAAGGTTGCGGACGGTCAACGTCCGGTCGTCGGCGGAGATGCCGGTCGTGGTTCCGTGCCTGAAATCGACCGAAACAGTGAATGCGGTCGTATGGGCGGAATCGTTCTCCGCCACCATCGCATTCAGATTGAGGCGCTTTGCCTCCTCTCTCGGCATCGGCGCACAGACGATGCCGGAGGTGTGGCGGACGATAAAGGCCATCTTTTCGGGCGTGCAATGCACGGCTGCGACGATCAGGTCGCCCTCGTTCTCGCGGCCGCCATCATCGGTGACGACGACGATCTCGCCGGCCTCGAAGGCGCGAATAGCGTCGACGACACGCTTCTGGTCATAGGACATCAAGATTCTCCCGCAGACTACTTCAGCCGTCCGGTCTGGCCCCGGTCGCGCAGGTAATGATCAGCAATGGTGCAGGCGACCATTGCCTCGCCGATCGGCACGGCCCGGATCCCGACACAAGGATCGTGGCGGCCCTTGGTGCGCACATTCACCTCATTGCCTTCGCTGTCGATCGAGCGCCGTTCGGTCAGGATGGATGACGTCGGTTTGATCGCGAAGCGTGCAACGACAGGCTGGCCCGTGGCGATGCCGCCCAAGATGCCGCCCGCATTGTTGGAAAGGAAAACCGGCTCACCGCCGGGTCCGATGCGCATCTCGTCGGCGTTCTCCTCGCCACTGATTTCGGCCGCGGCAAACCCATTGCCGATCTCCACGCCCTTGACCGCGTTGATCGACATCAGGTTCGAGGCGATGTCCTGATCGAGCTTGCCGTAGATCGGCGCGCCGATGCCCGCGGGTACCCCCTCGGCGATCACCTCGACGACTGCACCGATCGATGAACCGGCCTTGCGGATGCCATCGAGATATTCCTCCCAGACGGGGACGATCGCCGGATCCGGAGCGAAGAACGGGTTATTGTTCACCTCAGCCCAGTCCCAATTGGCGCGATTGATCCTGTGCTTGCCGATCTGGACGAGCGCCCCGCGCACGACCAGGCCGGGCACCACCTTGCGGGCGATGCCGCCGGCTGCAACGCGGGCCGCCGTTTCGCGCGCTGAGGAGCGTCCACCGCCGCGATAATCGCGAATGCCGTATTTAACGTCGTAGGTGTAATCCGCGTGGCCAGGGCGGTAACGCTTGGCGATCTCGGAATAGTCCTTCGAGCGCTGGTCCGTGTTCTCGATCATCATCGAAATCGGCGTGCCGGTCGAGATCATCGTCTCGCCGTCGGCATCGAACATTACGCCGGAAAGGATCTTGACCAGGTCATCCTCGCGGCGCTGGGTCACGAAGCGGGATTGCCCGGGCTTGCGCTTGTCGAGCCAGGCCTGGATTTCGGCGAGCGTGAAGCGAATGCCGGGCGGGCATCCGTCGACAACGCAGCCGAGCGCCGGCCCATGGCTTTCGCCCCAGGTGGTGACGCGGAAGAGGTGACCGAAGCTATTGTGCGACATGACGACAACCGAACGCTGACAACCGCGCGCAAAAAATAGACGCGCGCCCTCTCTTAGTGGAAAGCCGTCAAAGGGAAAAGACTTTCTGCAGCACCAGCGGGCTTTGTCGATAAATCGATCAGGAAGCGAGGCGGAATCCGCGATCCGTGGCGAAGGCGATGAAGCTTTCACTGCTTAACGGCTTGGAAAAGGCGTAGCCCTGCAGAAGGTCGCAACCGAGAATTCCAAGCATTTCCGCATGCGCCATGGTTTCCACGCCTTCGGCGACGGTTTCGATGCCAAGCGAGCGGCCGATGTCGATGATCGAGCGCACGAGCGCCTGCTCGGTTCGGGCGCCGAGCACCGGCGCCACCAGCTGGCGATCGATCTTCAAGCGCTTCGGCTTGATCTTCAAAAGACTGACGATCGAGGTATGCCCGGTACCAAAATCGTCGATCTCGATGTCGATGCCGAGCTTCTTGATCCCGTCGATATTGGCGGTGACGACATCGTCGCTTTCGTCGAGGAAGATCGACTCCACCAGTTCGAACGAAATCTGGCCTGGCATGATGCTCAGCCCCGTGAGCGAGGCGAGCAGATCTTTTTCCTGCAGGCGCTTGGCGGAGACGTTCACGGAAATCTTCGGCACCTGAAGACCGGCCGCGGCCCAGCGCATCCGGTCGGTAAGAGCCTTTTGCAGGATCAGCCGATCGAGCGTCGCCGTCACGTTCAGCTCTTCGGCAATCCTTAGGAACCGGTCCGGGGTCAGGATTCCCTCGCGCGGATGCTGCCAACGGATCAGCGCCTCGACACCGGAGAGTGTGAGCGTCGAGGCGTCGAATTGCGGCTGGTACCACGGCACGAACTCGTCGCGTTCGATCCCTTCCAGGATTTCATCGGCGATGCGCTTGTTAGTCACCACTTCAGCTTCCAACGCCTGCGTAAAGAACTGATAGCGGTTGCGTCCACTTTCCTTCGCTCGATAGAGCGCGATGTCTGCGTTGACGAGCAGCTTACGCGCGTCCGCCGCGGAACGATGGGCCACCGCAACGCCGATGCTGACACCGAAGCGGCAAGGGAATCCGTCATAGTCCACCGGTTGGCGCATCTGCGCGATGATGTGGTCGCACAGCGCGGCCAGCGCTTTATCGTCCGGCGCTCCGGAAATCACCACGACGAATTCATCTCCGCCTATGCGAGCGACGATGTCATCCGCCGAGATGCTCGAGCGCAGAATTTCGGAAGCATGGACAAGCATGGCGTCGCCGGCGGCGTGTCCAAGCGTGTCGTTGATCTGTTTGAAGCGATCGAGATCGATATGGAGGATGGCGATGCTCTCGGGCTTTTCGACGCTCGCCGCGAAGAGCCGGTGCAGCGCCTTGTCGAGCATCCGCCGGTTGCCGAGTCCCGTGAGCGGATCATGCAGGGCATTGTGCTCGATGCGATCTTTCGCATCGGCGAGTTCGGCGTTCTTCAAGTCAGCGATTGCCTTGGCTGTCCTCAGCTGCTCGGTCATCAGCACGTCATCGGTGACGTCCCAGCTGATACCGGTTATTTTCGCCCGGCCATCAGGTCCCTCGTGGGCGGAACCCACATGGCGAACGTGGCGAATGGAGCCGTCCGCCATCACGACGCGATATTGCGAGCGATGTTCAAGCCCTTCGTCGAGGCTGCGGAACAAGGCCGCGGAGGCAGCGGCGATATCGTCAGGATGCACCGTCGCACGCCACTCCTCATGAGTGGGATTGGACCCGGTGCGCGCGAGCCCATGCAGATGGAACATCCGATCATCCCAGGACCGCGTTTGCGTGGCAATGTCGATTTCCCAGATTCCGATCTTCGAAGCATCCAGCGCCAGGTTGAGACGATGGGACAAGGCCATCACCTCACCTTCGCGCTCCTTCAGCTTGGCTATGTTGCGCTGCCGCTCGTTGACGAGACCCCCGGCGAGAAAAATTGGCACGACGACGACCACGACCGCAGCGATGGTCGCGAGCCTGATGTCACCACTGTCCTCCGGTTCCTGCGCCCAGCCGGCGGCGGGAGCAGCGGCCAACTCCCACACTCCACCCGGCAACGACAGCTCGCGGACGACCGGCGAGTTCAGGAACACACCGGTTTCGTCGAGAAACGGCTCCAGGATGTTGTCGCTGACCGAAACGTCGCGAATGGCAAGATGAATGGGCACATGCCGATGGTCGCGGCTGGCCGTCTCGCGCATCTCCATGCTTTCCTCGTTCAGGCGCGCCGACCGATAGAGCGCCTCTTCATCGAGTACGGCCTCGACGAAGCCCCAGAACGCGCTTCGTCCCCCGACGTTGGAGGAGACCGGCACAAAGATCTCAAAGCCATTGCGGCTGCTTGGCAGACGCACCGGTCCAACGACCACGGGCTTTGCCGTCGAAGCAGCGCGGTCGAGCGCCACCCGCATCGCTCGGAACCGACCGAAATCTGTGCCCACAATGGATTGTTGACGCTCCCGCGAGAAACTCATGGTGACAACGCCAGCCGGTGCTGCGGAAACACGAACGAGTTGAGGGTTTTGCAGGAGCAGCCTCGCCGCCAGTTTGCTGAACTCGCTCGCCGTCGTCTGCTGCTGGACGGCGATGCCGTTGGCCAGCCCGTTAAGGGCGGCGATATTGGTGTTGAATTCCGCGCGGAAGCGACCCGCAATCAAGTTGAGTTCGTTTTCGACGTCGATCTTGAGGTCTTTGCGAAAGTTGTCGCGGTGCTGACGCTCATAGATATTGCCGCCGATGAAGACTACGGCGCCCGCGATCACGGCCGGAATGAGCGACGGCTTCGCAAAATTGGCAATCGCACGAATGCGGCGACGCAGAGCGACGATGATATCCAACTGTTTTCCCCAATCCCCGGCGCACGGTAGCCTTGGAGTCTTAAAATAGGCTTTCGCAAAAATTTCATTGGAAAACGTGGTGACAACGGCCGTCTGCCGGCCAGCCGATCAGCCTCGTTGGCTTGAATTTCCCCGCGACGGCGTCCACTCTCCGGTCGCCGGCCGCGCTGTCTCAAACCAGCCGACAGTTGCGCTAGAGCAACGGTATAAGGCAACTTTTGCCACAATCGGGGATCAAATGGTGATGACAAAAATACTAGCGGAATCATTGAGGAGGGCAAGAAAGATGCGATTTGTCATTGCCGCACTCATGGCCACTGCAGGTTTGCTTTCGCCGCTTTCCGCGCACGCCGAAAGCGCCGATGTGGAGGCGGTGATCACCAGCGTGGACACCGAGCGCCTGAGTCTCTCGCTCGATGACGGCAAGAGCTATCAGGCTCCTGAGGAATTCAACTTCGAGGGCCTTGAGGCAGGCGTCAAGGTTCTGGTCTTCTACACCGAAGTTGATGGCAAACGCGTCATCAACGATCTGGAAATCGTCCAGTAACCGTGTACCACGTCGCCCCTGTAACCGGCGCGCAACGGATACTGTAGCACCTTCGCAAGAGTGCTTCGCATTGCTTCGGGTCGGGGCCGGATCGCTTAGACCCAGCCGATCGTCCCGTCAGCTATCTTCAGCAACCGGTCCTGCGGAATGGCGGAAGCCGCCGCTTCGTCGGCGCTCATTTCTCCGAGAAGCTTGAACAGCACGCGAATGACGCCGCCATGCGTGACGCAGACCGTCGGCCGCATCACGCCCCTCAACCAGGCGCCCACGCGCCATGAGAGGATCTCGTAGCTTTCCGCATCTTGGCCGGGCGGAATGAAATCCCATTTGGCGACGCGTCTTTCGGCGATGCGCTGTGGCACCTGGCGCTTCAACTCGGGCAGGGTATAGCCTTCCCAGTCGCCGAAGGAGACCTCCTTCAGCCTGTCGTCGATGCGGTAGGAAAGCGGATCGAGCCCCATGGCGTGCCGCAAGCGCTCCATGGTCTCACGTGTTCGGCCGAGCGGGCTGGCAACGAAATCGAAGTTGTTGGCTTCGCGCCCGAGGATCTCCGCCAAGGCAACGCCGTTCCCGGTCGCCTGACGGCGACCGGTTTCGTTGAGAGGAATGTCCTTTTGTCCCTGAAGACGGCTTTCGGCATTCCAATCCGTTTGTCCATGCCGAACCATGTAGACGAGCACAGCGTTCACTCCGGGCGAGCTGTCACCACCGCCGTCGCATCAAAAAGGAAATCAGTCCTTCAGTACGGAAATGTCCGGTGCATCGACAGCCTTCATGCCGACCGTATGATAACCGGAATCGACATGGTGCACTTCGCCGGTGACGCCACTCGAAAGGTCGGAGAGCAGATAGAGCGCCGAATTGCCGACTTCCTCGATCGAGACCGTACGCTTCAACGGCGCATTGTACTCGTTCCATTTGAGGATATAGCGGAAGTCGCCGATGCCGGAGGCGGCAAGCGTTTTGATCGGGCCGGCCGAGATCGCGTTGACGCGGATACCGCGGTTACCCATATCGACTGCAAGATAGCGCACGCTCGCCTCGAGGGCCGCCTTGGCAACACCCATGACATTGTAATGGGGCATCACCTTCTCAGCCCCGTAATAGGTGAGCGTCAGCATCGAGCCGCCGTCGTTCATGATGCGCTCGGCACGTGCGGCGACAGCCGTGAAAGAGTAGACGGAAATATCCATCGTACGCGCGAAGTTGTCCCGGCTTGTATCGAGGTAACGGCCTGTCAGTTCATCCTTGTCGGAGAAGGCGATGGCATGCACGACGAAGTCGATCTTGCCCCACGTCTCTTCCAGTGTTGAGAAAACGGCGTCAATCGTTGCAAGGTCGGTCACATCGCAATGGCCCGCCATCAAGGCGCCAAGTTCTTGAGCCAGCGGTTCGACACGCTTCTTCAGTGCATCGCCCTGCCAGGTCAGCGCGATTTCAGCACCCGCTTCCGAGCAAGCCTTTGCGATGCCCCATGCAATCGAGCGGTTGTTTGCGACGCCCATGATGACGCCGCGCTTGCCATTCATCAGACCCGATGCCTGAGCCATGGAATGTCCCCAATACTGTCTGCCTGCACCGGCCGCCGCCGGTGCGAGAGTTCACGAATGTCAACGCCGCCGCACAGCATCTGTGCGGTGCGGCAAATTGTCGAGCATTGCCTATGGCATAGCCGTTAAAACGGTTCAAGCGCGGCGCAGATCAGGAACTGTTAGTCCCCGTAATATTGGTTCAGCTTGTCAGAAAACCGTCACAGATAAAGACCGTGGCGCAAGGACCGCATCAGGTCCGTTACCTTGTCATCCGGCTTTTCGCGAAGCATCAGCCGCAGTTCGACAAGCAGGTCTCCGGCTTCTCCATCCGCACCGCGCAACCCAGCGCCGGCAATTCGGATCACCTTATCCGATCCGGACCAAGCAGGAACGGTCACAGTAACCGGCCCGTTTGGTGTTTCAACGACAGAATCACAGCCGAGCACGGCGTCTTCAAGGTCGAGCGGCAGGCTGGTCACCAGGTCGAGACCTTGCGTTCGGAACGACCCTTCCTGGTTGATCCGCAACGTCGCCAGAACGTCGCCGCGCGCCATGCCCGTCACCCGATACCCTTGTTCCTTGAGGCGGATGGCTTGGCCATCAGTTGCGCCGGGGGGGATCGAGAGCTTCACAGTTTCACCGTCCGGAAGCTCGACGGAAACCCGGGCGCGATTGACTACTTGCTCGATGCTCACATTCACGTCGATCGCCAGATCCGGCACCTTCTCGACAGGCTTTGCGATGCGACCACGAATTCGCCGCACGATCGCCGCGACCAAATCGGCCGCCGGTGCGGCGGAGCGCCGGATCGCGGTTGCTTCGAACCTGGATGCTTCCTCTCGTTTCGAATCGGCTGTCGCCTCGGGCCTGGTATCCATGGGCGGCTCGCCCTTTTCGACCGGCCGCGCAGACGCCGTTCTTTGCTTCGAGGGAGACGGCGCGGGCTGCGGTTCGACACCGAAGATGCGCGAGATCGCTTCTTCCGCCGTTTCGGCGTCGACCGCTTCCTCGGCGGGTTCCGGGCCACGCATCTTCTGCTTCATCGCTTCCATGCGGCGCAACTCGGCTTCACGCCGAACGCGATCGTAACGGCTTCTCAGCACCGGATCGCGCAGCAGTTCGTAAGCCTTTCCCGCCTCGGCAAAGCGCTGCGTTGCCAAGGGATCGTCCTGATTGTGGTCCGGGTGCACGGCTTTGGCCACAGATCGCCAAGCGGCCTTGATCTCATCCGGCCCGGCATTGCGGCGCACGCCGAGAATTGCATAGGGGTCACGCATGGTTTGTCACCATCTTCTCCGACCGGCGGCCTCTCCCTGATGCTCGCCTTGTACCTCACCATTTGGAAGAAGGCCGGGCTTGCCGTTCTCTTCTCTCGGCGATGATCTGGAGAAGTTGCTAAATATCGGTTAGTCGGCGGCTGTGGGGCCAGCGCGAACGAACCGGTGGCAGTGCTTTCCCGCGGCTTTGAAACAATGTGGTTAATCGAGGATTTTCAGTCCTGCGGGCCGAAGCTCGTCAGGTACCACTCGCCGTTGCCGAGTTGGCAGGCGCTTCCGTCAAACTTCGCTATGCCTTCGTAAGAATGACGGGTCGTGGTGAAGCGCCGGCAAAGCATGCCGCTTGCACGGTCTTCCTGGATGGCACTGATCACGCCTGCACTGCCGGACGTCGCGTTCGCCCATGGGATCGGGCTGTCGCCACCGTGACGGATATCGGCGGAGGAAACGGCATTGCGCACGGTGACGGCGTCCGAGAGACCGTCTGAGGTTTTCGCGACCGGAACGGTTCCCGTCGACACACGATCGACGCTTGGACCGCCAAAGACATCAAGGCCCGCCCCCATGCAGCCCGGCAAAGCGAGAACTGCCATGCAAAGCATTCCGCTGCGCAGCAAGGCGAAGGAAAAGCCCTTCTTGCCATCGATCGACTTTGCTATGTCTTGCACGGCAATCCTGTCAGACTCGCAAGAGCTGCACGTTTTCCGAGGAAGTCCACAGGCAGGCTCTGACACTTTTCGATGCGGAAACACCGATCGGGCTCATCCCGAGGCGTTCCCGCGCCAGATATCACGGCATTGGAAGGCACTATGACCGCGAATGAGTTAATAACCGGTGACTTCACCGAAGCAAACGAACCCTTTTCCCTTTTTGGCACATGGCTGCAGGACGCCGAAGAGAACGAGATCAATGATCCGAACGCCGTGGCGCTTGCGACCGTCGATCCGGATGGACTGCCCAATGTTCGCATGGTGCTGCTCAAGGGATTCGACGAACGCGGTTTCGTCTTCTACACGAATTTCGAGAGTCAGAAAGGCCGTGAAATTCTTTCCGCCCGCAAAGCCGCCATGTGCTTCCACTGGAAATCGCTGCGCCGGCAAGTGCGAATTCGCGGTCCGGTTGAAATCGTCTCCGATGAAGAAGCGGACGAGTATTTCAGAAGCCGGCCGCGCGGCAGCCGCATCGGCGCCTGGGCCTCGAAGCAATCGCGTCCGCTCGAAAGCCGTTTCGCTCTGGAAAAGGCCGTTGCCGAATACACGGCACGCCACGCCATCGGCGAGATCCCGCGCCCCGAATACTGGTCCGGCTTCCGCATTCTGCCTACATCGATCGAATTCTGGCACGACCGGCCCTTCCGGCTGCACGACCGCGTGGAGTTCCGTCGCCAAACGCCGGAGGGCGGCTGGGCAAAGGTTCGGATGTATCCGTGATAGGCCGACGGATTATCCCGCCATCAACCGAAACGGAATTCCGGAAGCAAGAGCCGAGACGTGGCGGCGGTTCTGGTAATGGCCGTTGAGCGAAATTCGCGGCAGCGCGTGTGCATCTGAAACAGTATCGGCTGAAAGTGTGGCGGGTTGTGTCGTCACCGCCACCGTGAAGCCCAATCGTTCAGCCAGACGATGGTCGCGTTCCGAAACGGCATGCCTGTCGCCGTAGGGATAGGCAAATGTCGTCGGCCAGCGGCCAGCGATGGCCTCGACGCGCGCGGCAGATTCCGACATCTCCCGTTCAGCCTCCGCGTCACTCAGCCGCGCCAGTGCGCGATGGCTGATCGTATGCGCGCCGAGGCTAGCCAGCGGGCTTTGCAGCAAGGAACGCAACCCCGCGGCATCGAGCGTCAAACGAGAGGTGATCGCAAGGGGATCGATGCCCTGGGCACGCGCCAGCGCGTTCAGCTTGCCGACGGCGCCTGCTTCGTCGTGGCGTCGTACATAGGTGGAGACGCGGTCGAAGACGGCCTGCTTTTCGGCGGTGCTCGCGGCTCTCATGGTCTCCGGTCCGGAGCCGAAGTCGAAGCGGAAATCGTTCGCGGTCGACAGCATGTCTGCAAGCGTTTCCCACCAGAGCGTGTGGGTGCGATCGACATAGCCGCCCGTGACGAAGACAGTGAACGGCACACCGTGTTGCTCGAAAACCGGTAGCGCATAATCAAGGTTATTGTGGTAGCCGTCGTCAAGCGTGAAGCAGGCGACGGGCCGCGAATCGGCGGGAACCAGGCTTTCCGCCAGATCCTGCAACGCGACGAAGCGATAACCGTCATGCTTCAGCGCCAGGATCGCTTCCTCGAGAAACGTCGGCGTAACTTCCAGGTGGGCGTTCGGCTCAAAGGCCCGCGGACCCCTGGGCCGAACATGGTGCAGCGTGAAGATCGCACCGCGTCCACGCGCCCTTGCCATCAATCCGGAGCGCGCCAGCAGTTGCGCGATTTCGAGCCCGCCGCCAATAGCGACGCGCCTCACTCGGTTTCTGACCACCCGCGCGATGTCCTGCTTCATCCGGTTACCCTGCCTGCGAGGAGGAAACTAAGGCCGGTCCGGTTAAGCCTTACTGAACCTGGCTGAATTCGGGCGGCGTTCGCCACGAACGTTCCGCTTTTTTGAGAGGCGGTTTTGCGCCTCGATATTGCAACAGAGCGGCTACCCTGTCACAAAGCGAAACACCGTTCCCAACGAGCGTGCTTTTGGAGAGGGGAAATCCGATGAAGAGCTTCCGATTTGCCCTGGTGGTAATCGCCGCTTTCGTGTTCGGCGCCGCGCATGCGGTGGCGGGCAGCGCATCTCTCGTTCTTGATGCACGGACAGGCAGAGTTCTTGAGGCCGAGAATGCCGACACGCTCAACCACCCAGCGTCGCTGACGAAGATGATGACGCTCTACTTGACCTTCGAGGCGCTGCATCGGGGCAAGATAGGCTGGAGCACCCCGCTGGTGATGTCGCCGACGGCGGCGCGCAAACCGCCGACCAAGCTCGGCGTCAAGCCCGGCGATACGATCACAGTGCAGGAGGCTGTCTACGGTATGATCGTTCGCTCCGCCAATGATGCGGCGGCGGCGGTGGCCGAAGCGCTCGGGGGCTCGGAAGCCGGCTTCGCGCAGATGATGAACGCAAAAGCGCGACGGCTGGGCATGACCCGCACGAATTTCGTCAACGCTTCTGGATTGCCGGCGCGCGAGCAAGTGACGACAGCGCGCGATATGGCGCGGCTTGCGATTGCGCTCATGAGGGACTTTCCGGGCGAGTACCGCATGTTTGCGGCCCAGGGCTTCACCTTTCGCGGGCGCACGATCCGCGGCCATAATAACCTGATGTATCGATACGCGGGCATGGACGGCATCAAGACCGGCTACACGAATGCATCCGGCTACAACATTGTGAGCGCTGTCAGGGATGGCAATCGCCGTGTCATCGGCGTGGTGCTTGGCGGCCGGTCGGCGAAGGGCCGGGACGACAAGATGGCTTCCCTGCTCGACCAGCATTTGGGCAGGGCGGCAGCGCCCGCCGGCAGCCGGCTGGTGGCCGCGACGAATTCGCAAGACGCCGTTGAAGTGGCTGGACTGCCGGGCGTCCGGCTATCCTATGCCGATACCGCGCGGCAGAGCGAAAGCGGCCTCGCGTCGGCCATTGCGGCATCCACCGCACCAGTGATGCCGTCGGACGGCCCTACGACCGTCGACGGCAGCGCAAGCGTAACAGCAACCGCCAATGGCCACTGGCAGATTCAGATTTCCACCGCCGCAACGGCGGAGGGCGCCAAGAAGATTCTGGTCGAAGCGCAATCGGCCGGTGGCGCAGTCCTGCTCGGCGCCTCCCCTCACACGGAAGTGTCCGGCACCGGCAGCGCCAAGCAATATCAAGCGCGCTTCATCGGCTTCGCCAGCCGCGAGGCGGCCAATTCCGCCTGCGCCGTCCTCAGGAAGCGATCCTACGATTGCACGCTGCTACCTGACCGCGGTTAACTTGCCCCGGAGCCTCGAAAGCGAATTTTGCGCGACGCAAAATTATGCGGCGAGCGCGAGTCGGCGGACGTAGAATCTCGTGTCGACGCTCATGACAGGAAAGCCAGCCGGCAGATCATCCTTCGCGATCTCGGCAAACCCGTTCTTCTCATAGAAACGATGGGCGGCGAGGAACTTGTCCGTCGTGCCGAGAAAGAGGGCTGCAATCTTCCGTTGCTCGGCGTGGGCAAGCAGGCTTTCGAGCAGGCGCGCCGCCACGCCATGATTGCGGCCACGAACATCCGGAGCGACGAACATCTTGCGGATTGCCGCTTGAGAACCGCCGATATCCTTGAGTCCAAGGGTACCGACGACCCGATCGCCCACGGTGGCAACCCAGAAATCGCCGATCCCGCTCTGATAGAAGTCGGCGATCGAGCGCAGATCCGGTTGATCGTCGATGGTGATTGCAATGCCGAATTCATCGCGCTGGATCGGCAAAACGACGTCGATGACGCCCTGTTCGTCCGCCCCTGCAAAGCGCCGGATTTCCACCTCTCCACCTGCCTGATCGGTCATGGCGTCGTCCTCATCCCTCAGCCGGCCCTTCACTCAAGCCTGCGTGCCGCCGACGGTGATCTGATCCATCCGGAGGTGCGGTTGGCCGACGCCGACGGGCACCCATTGGCCGGCCTTTCCGCAATTGCCGATACCAGTATCGAGCTTCGTGTCGTTGCCGACCATCGTCACCCGCTTCATCGCGTCGGGCCCGTTGCCGATCAGCATCGCCCCCTTGACGGGAGCGCCGACCTTGCCGTTCTCGATCAAATAGGCCTCCGTGCAGCCGAAGACGAACTTGCCGGAGGTGATGTCCACCTGACCGCCGCCGAAAGAGACGGCGTAGATGCCCTTCTTGACCGAGGCAATGATTTCCTCGGGGGTGCGGTCGCCGGAAAGCATGTACGTGTTGGTCATGCGGGGCATCGGCACATGCGCGTAGCCCTGCCGGCGGCCATTGCCGGTAGCCTTCATGCCCATCAGCCGCGCATTCTGGCGATCCTGCATATACCCGACCAATTTGCCGTCTTCGATCAGGACATTGTAGCCTGACGGGGTGCCCTCATCATCGACCGAGATCGAGCCGCGCCGCGCTTCGATCGTGCCGTCGTCGACAACGGTGACCCCCTTGGCCGCCACCTGCTCGCCCAGGAGCCCCGCAAAAGCGGACGTCTTCTTGCGATTGAAATCGCCCTCGAGCCCATGGCCGACCGCTTCATGCAGCATGACGCCGGGCCAGCCGGAGGCCAGCACCACGTCCATCGTACCCGCGGGGGCATCGATGGCTTCGAGGTTGACGAGCGCCTGGCGCAACGCTTCGTCGGCACCACGCTTCCAGTTCTCTTCCGCAACAAAATCACCAAACCCGCGGCGCCCGCCGGTGCCGAACGACCCCGTTTCCTGCCGATCGCCATCGCCAACGACAACGGAGAAGTTGATACGGGTCATCGGCCTCACGTCGTGGACGCGGTGACCGTCGGCCCGTAGGATGTCGACCACCTGCCAGCTTGCCGAGATCGAAGCGGTCACCTGCCTGACCTTCGCATCCTTGGCACGCAGATAGGCGTCGACCTCCTGAAGGAAGGCGACCTTCGCCTCGAAGCTCGGTTCGCCGATCGGATTTTCGTCGCCGTATAGTTTCTTGTTGGTGCGCTGAGGGGCCGCGGCATAGGACCCGGCGTAGCCGCGCGTCACCTGGCCAACCGCGTCCGCCGCCCTGCGCAGGGCGGCAAGCGACAATTCGCCGGCATGCGCGTAGCCGACCGACTCACCGGCGACAGCGCGCAGGCCGAAACCCTGGTCGGTGTTGAAGCTGCCACCCTTGAGGCGTCCGTTGTCGAAGGAGAGGACCTCGGCTTGCGCATGCTCCAGAAAGAGCTCGCCGTCATCTGCACCGGAAAGCGTCTCGGACAGAACCTTGCGGACCGTGGCCTCGTCCGCATCGAAGAGGCCTATCAGATCGGTGTTCATGGTCGTCCGCTCCCGCTGGTTCGAGGTCCCACTGCATGTTTCCTTCATCGTAGCCGATTTAAGGATAAGACCATGCAGTAATTCAAAGTGGTACGGCGTCCTTTGCGCGTCTGATAAGACGCGCGGCGCTGTATGCCCTCCATTTAGGAAGCAAGGGCCCGCAAGCCAAGGAAATTCTCAGGAAAACGGTGCGTTCCAGCCTTCGAGAAGGTTGATCTCTTCGACGCCGGTGAACCGGGCGATGCGGTCGAGCTCGGAGCCCAGCTTTTCCATGCGGCCGGACGAAGCCCTGACACCCGGCTCCAGCCAGAGGCGTCGGACATCGAGGCGCCCGAGCTTTCGGTCTGCTTTCATGTCGATGCGGCCGATCAAACGGTCGCGTTCGATCAACGGGAAAACGTAATAGCCGTATTCCCGCTTCGCCTCCGGCACAAAAACCTCGATACGATAGAAGAAGCCGAAAAGACGCTCGGTCCGATTGCGATCGCGCAGCAACGGATCGAACGGACTGAGCACGCGAATGCGCCCCGGCGGTTCGGGAATGTCGCCGAGATTGTCGGGGAATCCCACAAAGGCATAGGACGGCCGTGGCTTGCCGCCGTTGGCGGATTCTATCAGGACGTCTGAAAGCTCGTCACGATGCGCGGCGACCCAGGCTTTCGCCTCGTCAGGCGACACCAAATCCCAGAAGGCGGCGATCTCTCCGTGGGTCGCGAAGCCCAGCCGATCGAGAGCACTGCGGCAGGCCCAGTCGACGAACTCCGCGTGGCTCACCTCTCCTTCATAGTGGTGCGGAGGAATGACGCGCTCCGTAAGATCATAGACCTTCTGGAAGTTCTCCCGCCGGGCGATCGCCAGCCTGCCCTGGCGCCACAGCACCTCGAGCGCTGTCTTCGACGGATGCCAGTTCCACCAGCCGCCGGATACGTGGCCGTCCACCTTCAGATCGCGCGCCATCACCGCGCCGTCGCTGACGATGCGTTCGTAGGTTTCCTCGCAACCGTCGTCGAACCCCTCGCCCCGCCATTTGATCCAGCGCTCGCGCAGCGTTTCACTTTCCCATTTGAAGCGATGCTTCCAGTAGATGAAGAAGGCGCTCGGAATGATGGAGGCGTCATGGGTCCAGTGTTCGAAGAGCTCGCCGTCCTTTTCCAGCAATTCAGTCAGATGTTCGCGACGATAGGTCTGGTTGCGGGAGAAAAGGATCTGGTGATGAGCACGCTCGACCGTCTGGATGCTGTCGACCTGGATGAAACCGAGGTCGCGGATGAGCTTCAACAGCCCGTCCTTGCCGAGCGCGCGCTGCGGCGCGGCGGTGAGGCCCTGTTTTCTGAGAAAGATGCGCCGGGCATCGCGATTGGAGAGGCGAATCGTCATGGTTTGCAAGAGTAGGCTTTTATTCCCATTTTTGAAATGCGTGGTGCAAAGGCCAGCTGCATTGCCCTTCCCGATCGACTTGCCTATAGAGCCACCACGCAAACCGCGAGGGACAAGGCTTGGATATTCGCTTTACCGATTGCTCGGTCAGCTTCGGCGAACGGGTCGCGCTCCATCCCCTCACACTCGCCCTTGACGAGCGCCGCATCGGCATCATTGGCCTCAATGGCTCCGGCAAGACGACCTTCGCGCGGCTAATCAACGGGCTCGTCAAGCCGACCACGGGCCGCGTGGTGGTCAACGGACTCGATACTCGCAAGGACGATAAGGCCGTCCTCGCCGAGGCAGGCTTCATCTTCCAGAACCCGCAGCACCAGCTTATCATGCCGATCGTCTCCGACGATATCGCATTCGGACTGAAGAATCGCGGCTTGCCTCAGCACGAAATCGCCGCACGCACCGAGGCGGCGCTGACGCGCTTCGGCGTGACCCACCTTGCCCGGCGTCGTGTGCATGAGCTTTCGGGTGGCGAAACGCAACTTGTCGCCATGGCGAGCGTCGTCGTCACCGGGCCAAGGATCCTGATCCTCGACGAACCGACGAACCAGCTCGACCTCCGCAACCGCCGCATGGTCGCCGACACGATCGATACGCTCGACGAAGATACCATCGTCATCACCCATGATCTGGCGCTCGTCGAAGGCGTGGAAAGGCTGCTGCTCTTCCACGAGGGCCGGCTGCTTGCCGATGGCAGACCCGCCGAAACGATCCGGCGCTATCACGAGGTCGCCGGATGCTGACGAGCCTCTATGTGGAGGGCAGAAGCTGGTTTCACCGCCTGCCGGTGCGCGCGAAACTCATTTCGCTCCTGCTTCTCAGCCTCTCGCTCTTCGCGACGCAATCGCTCTACCTGCTTGCGCCGGCTTTCCTGCTCTCTGGATGGATCTACTTCTCGCTCGGCCTGACGTTGCGGCAGGCGCTCGCGCGCGTCGGTTTCGTTTTCTTCACAATCCTCTTCCTCGCTGTTGTCAACCTCTTTCTTCTCCCCCTGAACGAAGTCGGCGCGCTGGTTCTGCGGCTGATGGCGCTCGTGTTCTTCGCGGCCGCGGTTACGGCGACGACGACAATCAGCGCCTTTATGGACGAGATTACGATCCTCCTGAAGCCGCTCGAGCGCATGGGCCTGCTCAAAGCCGCCGACGTCAGCCTGGCGCTTGGCCTCGTGCTGCGTTTCGTTCCCGACATTTTCGCCCGCTATGAGGCGATCCGCGAGGCGCATCGCGCGCGGGGCCTGCCGATACGACCGCTGACGATCATCGGGCCGCTTATCATCCTCACGCTCAAAGATGCCGATACGATTGCCGCAGCCATTGACGCTCGCGGATTTCGGCGCCAATAAATTCGCGCTTTCTAATAAAAGGGTAGGACCACATGAACACCAGAGATCTCGTCCTCATCGCGCTTTTCGCCGCGATCGTCGTCGTACTTGGCCTCATCCCGCCGATCACGCTCGGTTTCATCCCTGTTCCGATCACGGCGCAGTCGATGGGCGTGATGCTCGCCGGCTGCATCATCGGCGCAAAACGCGGGGCGCTCTCCTTCCTCCTGTTCGTCCTCCTGGTCGCCATCGGCCTCCCCGTGCTTTCCGGCGGACGCGGCGGGCTCGCTGTTCTGGCTGGACCTTCGGGCGGCTTCATCCTTGGCTGGGCGGTCGCCGCCTATGTCACGGGCATCATCGCCGAACGCTTCATCCATGAGGGCCAGCCGGAAAGCCGTCAGTTCGGCGGATTCTTCCTTGCCTCGGTCGTCGGCGGCATCATCGTCCTCTACGGGATCGGGGTGCCATGGCTGTCCACCGTCACCGGCACGCCGTTGCTCGCAGCCGCGACAGGTTCGCTCGCCTTCATTCCCGGCGATCTTCTGAAGGCGGCGATCGCGACGCTTGCCGCCCGCGCCGTCTATGCCGGCTATCCGCTGCTGCCGGCCCGCGCCTGAACCAATGCCGCTCGCCGAAGCAATCATGAGCCATGCGGGTAATCGCCCGCATGGTCTGGCCTTCCGCATAGACGACCGGGTCTCCTCTTTCGAACAACTTGCCGCCGACGCGGGCCGCATCCTCCGCGAGATCGAACAGCGGTCATCAGCCGAGGCGGGTGGCAGCATTCTTTCGGGCCGTGCGCGGCTGATCGCGCTCCAAACCGGCAATCACCCGCTCTTTGCTGCTGCCTTCATCGCCGCAACGGCCGGCGGCAATTGCGCCGCGCTCATCGATCCGCATCTGCCGGAGCCGATACGCCGGCGGATGATCGAGCAGCTGCGGCCCGACATCGTCGTCCATCCGGAGGGCGATGCGCTTCGGCTCGAACAGCCAGCGGCGGGCGAAAGCGCTCTCATTGACACCGCGGCCGATGGTCCTCGCTCCCTCCCTGTCGGCCACGGCGGCGAACCTTTCCTCATCGTCTTCACGTCGGGCACGACGGGAGAAGCGAAAGCAATCTTCCGCGATCGCCGCTCCTGGCGTCTCAGCCTCGAAACCGGCCAGAACTTTTTCGGGCTCGGGGCCGAAACGACAACCTATGCCCCGGGGCCGCTTGCCCACGGACTGACGCTCTACGCGCTCGCCGAAAGCTTGAAGGCAGGCGCCGAATTCATTGGTGCCCGCCATTTCGACCCCCGGCAAGCCGTGGCGACGATCGCGACCAGAGAGGTCAAACGGATCGTCCTGGTGCCGACGATGCTGCGGCGGCTCTGCGAACAGGTGCGAGGCTCGACCACTCTGCCTTCGGTCGAAACGATTACCGTCGCCGGCGCCAAGCTCACGCCCGCGGACCGGAAGGTCGCGCGCCTTGCCTTTCCGGAGGCGCGCATCCTCGAGTACTACGGCGCATCCGAGCTCGGCTTCATTACCGTCGCCGGCGCAGCGGACAATCACACGCCGACGGCCGTCGGCAAGGCCTTTCCCGGCGTGCGACTCCAAATTCTCGACGAGGCGGGAAACCGTCTCCCGGCGGGCGAGACCGGCACCATCTTCGTCGAAAGCGCGCTCATTTCCGATGGCTATGTTGCGGGCGGCGATGGCGCAGGATTTGGTCGGCACGGCGATCTCGCGACGGTCGGCGATCTCGGCTTCCTCGACCCCGACGGCACACTGCATTTGATCGGCCGTACCGGAGGCATGGTGCTCTCGGGCGGCAACAACATTTATCCCTCCGAGGTCGAAGCCGTTATCACGGCCGCCGACGAGGTGAGCGCCGTCCAGGTCCTGGGTCTCGACCACCCCGACCTCGGCAGCGAGCTTGCAGCCATCATCCAGCCGCGCGGCGAGGCTTTCGACCGTCTTGCACTCGAACGTCATCTTGCTGCCGCCCTGCCGCGCTACAAGCATCCGCGCAAGATCTGGCTCTGCCGCCACATGCCGATGACGGCCTCCGGCAAGATCGCCACCAAGGAGCTCCGGCAATGGATCGCCGAGGGAAACGGTGCCCTTGAACGCCTCGTCTGACCCGACCCGCACACCCGTCATTATCGCTGCGTTGCGCACGCCGATCGGCCGCGTGAATGGCAGTCTGGCCAAGGTTGAACCGGCGACGCTCGCCGCTCCGTTGATTGCGCGGATCATAGCGGACCTCGGCATCGACCGTGATGAAATCGACGACGTGCTGCTCGGCAATGCCGCCAACAGCGCCGGAAACCTTGCGCGGCTTGCGGCGCTCGAAGCCGGCCTGCCTGTCGCGATCCCCGGCGTCACGATCGACCGGCAATGCGGCTCGGGCCTCGAAGCCATCATACTTGCGGCGCGGCAGATCCAAGCTGGCGCTGGGCGCTTCTATTTCGCCGGCGGCAGCGAAAGCGCCAGCCGCGCCCATATCCGACTTCGCCCGCCGCTTGAGCGCGACGAGGAACTTCAGCCGGTCAGGCGGGCACGGATGGCGCCCGATTCGATCGGCGACCCGGATATGGGCGTTGCCGCGGAGAACGTCGCCTTCGTCTGCGGCATTTCCCGGGAACGGCAGGACCAGTTTGCGCTTGAAAGCCATCGGCGCGCCGTTGCGGCCGCGGCGGCCGGCAGGTTTCAGCGCGAGATTGTGCCGGTTTCGGCGCCGACGGGTCTTGTGGCCAGCGATGAATGCCCTCGGGCAAATGCGGCGCCCGAGACGCTTGCTCGGCTCAAACCAGTTTTTGTCAAGGACGGCACAGTGACGGCCGGCAATGCCTGCCCGATCAATGACGGGGCCGGCATGGTGCTGGTGACGAACCTCGCCGAGGCACGCCGGCTTGGCGTTCGCTTTGCACTGGAATTTGTCGACGCGGCGACGGCGGGCGTGGATCCGAATCTGCTCGGACTCGGTCCGGTTCCGGCGATGGCTAGGCTTCGCGCACGCAATCCGGCGCTCGATATCGCTGCAGTCGATTTCATCGAGTTCAACGAGGCTTTCGCTTCACAGGTTCTCGCCAGCCTCGACCAACTGGACATCGCGCCGGCCCGCGTCAATCTCGACGGCGGAGCAATTGCGCTCGGCCATCCCTACGGCGCGTCGGGGACAATTCTCGTCGTCAGGCTGTTTTCACAGATGCTTGCGGCCCCAGCCGACACAGAGGGCCTGGCGATGATGGGGATCGGCGGCGGCATGGGCGCGGTCGCTCACTTCCGCAGCCTTCGGCCCAATCACGCAAGATAGGTGGTCAGCCATTCGCGTGTGACCACAGGCAGCGGTACCGGGGCATGGCGAGCCGGGTCGACTGCCACCCAGACGATCTCGACCTCGGCGACAAGCTGGCCGCCAGCCTCCACGCGCGCCGCAAAGCTTACCGAACTCCCGCCGATCTTTGCGACGTTGACGGTGAAACGGGCCGGCTCATCGTAACGCAGACCGCGATGGAACACACAGGCCGATCGGCGCACGAGATAGGCCGGCTCGTTCCTGACGGTCGGCCGATGGCGCCAGAGGCCGGACAGCGCGGCTTCGGCATGGGCGTAATACGCCGCATTGTGCATGTGGCCGTGCATGTCTATATCGCGAAACGGAATGCGGATTTCCGTAACGTTTTCCCGTTGCGTGCCGTCCATGCGAGGCCCCTCACGATGCGTTCTTCTCTGGTTAGACAGTTTGGCGACCCCGGACAAGTGATCGAACTCGTCGATGTCGATCGCGCCACGCCGGAAGCCGGAGAAGTCGAGATCGCCATCTCGCTTTCGGCCGTCAATCCATCGGACCTGATCCCTGTCACGGGCGCCTACAGCGCGCGTACGCTGCTGCCCTTCGTTCCCGGTTTCGAGGGCGTCGGGGTCGTCACCCGGATCGGAGCGGGCGTCAGGGATCTGAAGCCCGGAGATCGCGTTGTTCCCATCGGCGCGAGCGGTCTGTGGCAGCAATTTCTCGTCCGGCCGACCGAATGGTGTTTTACCGTTCCGGACGATATCGACGACCAGCAGGCTGCCACGAGCTACGTCAACCCGCTGACAGCTTTGAGGCTCGTCGAGCAGTTGCGAGAGCATTTCGGATCACTGAAGGGCCGCAGCGTCGGCGTGACCGCGGCCGGCTCCGCTATCGGCGGCATGCTCCTGCGCCTGCTTGATCTGGAGGACGTGGAGACAACCGCCATTGTTCGAAGCGAAAAGAGCGTGGGCCACCTTGGTGATGCGGACCGCATAATTGTCGCCGATGGCGACACTCCGCCACGGCTCGCTTTCGACGCCGTGCTCGACGCCGTCGGCGGGAATTTGGCGAGCGAGTTGATTGCGCGCTCGGTCCAGTCTGGTGGGATCTTCATCCAGTACGGCGCTTTGAGCGGCGTGCCGGTGCCGCAGGCGGCAATCGGTGGCCGCTCCGATCTGCGTTTCGCCTTCCTTTGGCTTAGGAACTGGGTGCATTCGGCCGGCCGCGACGCGCTCGAAGCCGCCTTCGAGCGCAGCTTTGCGGGTCTGCGCGATGGATTGTTTGCAAGCCCGATCGCAGCCATCTATCCGTTGAGCCGCCTCACCGAAGCCCTGGTGCATCAGGCGGATCCGCGCCGCGACGGCAAGATCCTGCTCGATCCGCGCTGTTGAAAATCGCCACTTTCACCGCCTGCACCATGGACCTCTGGCAGTCCGCGCACTAGTTTTCCGCCATGGCTACGTTCCTCTACGAAAATCCGGTCTTCCTGGAGCACAAGGTTCCCGAGGGGCATCCCGAGCGGCCGGACCGGCTGAGGGCGCTGAACCTGGCGCTGGAGCATCCGAATTTTGCTGAGCTCAAGCGGATCAGGGCGCCAAGGGGCAGCGATGAGCTGGTCCTGCTCGCCCATCCGGAAGAACATTTGCGGTCGATCGTCCGGGAGATTCCCGAAGAAGAAATAAACCAGTTCGAGGCGGATACCTGTGCGAGCCCGCAGAGCCTTGTTGCGGCTCTGACGGCTATCGGCGGCGCCGTCGCGGCGGTCGACGCCGTCTTCGGCGGAGAGGCAACCAACGCCTTCGTCGCCGCACGGCCGCCGGGACACCATGCCGAAAAGATGAAGGCGATGGGTTTCTGCTTTTTCAATACGATTGCGATCGCCGCGCGCCATGCCCAAGAAGCGTACGGGGCCGAGCGTGTCGCGATTATCGACTGGGACGTCCACCACGGCAACGGCACGCAGGACATTTTCTGGGACGACCCGTCCGTGCTCTTCTGCTCGACCCATCAGATGCCGCTCTATCCCGGCACCGGCGCCAAGGACGAGACGGGTGTCGATGGCAACATCGTCAATGCTCCGCTCTCGCCGAACAGCGGCAGCGAGCATTTCCGTGACGCTTTCCGCACGCGGGTCCTCAGTGCACTCGATGATTTCCGTCCCGATCTGGTCCTGATCTCCGCCGGATTCGATGCGCATCACCGCGATCCGCTGGCGCAGATCAACCTCGTGGCCGAGGATTTCGACTGGGCAACAGGCCGCCTCATGGAAGTTGCCGGCAGGACTGCCGACAACCGTATCGTCAGCCTGCTCGAGGGCGGCTATGACCTGGAGGGACTCGCCGAATCGGCTGGCATGCATATCCTGAGATTGATGAGAGGGTAATTGATGAACACCACCACGCAACAGGACGTTTCCGCCCTCTCCTTCGAGCAGGCCGTTGAAGAATTGGAGCGCATCGTCTCGGCGCTTGAACGCGGCGACGTCGCACTCGACAAATCGATCGAGATTTACGAGCGCGGTGAGGCGCTGAAAAAGCATTGCGAGATGCTTCTGAAGGCAGCCGAGGACCGCATCGAAAAGATTCGGCTTGACCGCGCCGGCAAGCCACAGGGCATGGAACCGCTCGACGCGGACCAATGAGCTAGCGGGAAGGTTGTGCCAACCTTCGCCCTCATCCGCCTGCCGGCACCTTCTCCCCGCAAGCAGGCGAAGGGGCAGCTGCGTTTGCTCATTCCTGCCGATAGATGGACTAGCCGGATCCGCGAAGGACTGGCGGGACACTCTCAGTACCCTCCCCCCGCTTGCGGGGAGAGTGCTAGGGTGAGGGCGAAGCTCGCGTTCGTGTTTTCTGTCTGTGTGTATGACCGCGATGGTTGACGCGCAACGAGAAACGCAGCGTCTCCCGACGCCCGCTACCGGATCGACGGGATTGGCGCTAGTGTCACCACGAGGAAGCACACCAACGGAGTGATTGCCATGTCGTTCTTTCCTGGACCCGATCCGCTTGCCGGTGACAAGCCGGCCTGCGACGCCATCGAACATCTCATCATTCCGCGCACCAGTGATATCGGCGGCCTTGAGGTTCGCAGGGCGCTGCCGACCGCAAGGCGCCGCCTCGTCGGTCCCTTCATTTTCTTCGATCGGATGGGTCCAGCGCTGCTTCGGGCCGGCCAGGCGATCGACGTTCGCCCGCATCCGCATATCGGCCTTTCGACCGTCACCTATCTCTTTGACGGCGAGATCAAGCATCGCGACAGCCTCGGCACCGAAATGGTGATCCGCCCCGGGGACGTGAATCTGATGACCGCCGGGCGTGGCATCGTGCACTCCGAACGGTCGCCGGAAAATCAGCGCAACCACGAACGTTCGCTGTCGGGCCTGCAAACCTGGCTGGCGCTCCCCGACCACAAGGAAGAAATCGACCCGCTCTTCGATCACACGGAAAAGCACATGCTGCCGGTTCTTTCCGATGGCGGCGTTCAGGCGCGCGTTGTCATCGGCGGCTTCGAGGGCGCAACCTCGCCGGTCTCCGCCTTTACCGATACTATTTACGTCGATCTGATGATCGAACCGGGCAAGAGCGCGCCCTTCGCCGCCAATTGGGAAGAACGGGCGCTCTACATCCTTTCCGGCGAAGCGATCATCGCCGGCGATCACTTTACCGACAACCAGTTGCTCGTCTTCCGCCCCGGTGATGAAATCACCGTGACCGCCGGCCCCGCTGGCTGTCACGTCATGCTGTTCGGCGGCGCCGCTCTCGGCTCGCCGCGCCACATCTGGTGGAACTTCGTTTCCTCGTCCAAGGAGCGGATCGACAAGGCGAAGGAAGAATGGCGCACCGGGCGCTTCGATATCGTTCCAGGGGACGAGGAAGAGTTCATACCTTTGCCCGAAAGCTAAATTTCGTTAAGCTCTTGGTTGAAGTCGCAGGAAAGCCTAATTTTGCATTCAACGGCGATAGCGTCTAAAGAGCAGTTCCGACGAACACCATCAACAGTTCGCGCGCCTTCCTCGGCGCGCATGAGGCATGCAGCGTGACACAACTGCCAACCAATCCTATGCCGGCGACGCCCTTGCTTGATCAGGTTAAGTTCCCCGACGATCTCAAGAAGATCGACGACAAGGATTTGCCGCAGCTGGCACGTGAATTGCGCGCGGAAATGATCGATGCGGTGTCGCGCACGGGAGGCCACCTCGGCGCCGGCCTCGGCGTTGTCGAACTGACGATCGCGATTCACAAGATTTTCGATACGCCGCATGATCGGCTGATCTTCGACGTCGGCCACCAGTGCTATCCGCACAAGATCCTGACGGGGCGGCGTGACCGCATCCGCACCCTGCGCCAGGAAGGCGGCCTTTCCGGCTTTACACGGCGCGCCGAAAGCGAATACGATCCCTTCGGCGCAGCCCATTCCTCGACTTCGATCTCCGCCGGGCTCGGTATGGCGGTCGCCGCCGATCTCGACAGCAAGACCCGAAACGTGATCGCCGTGATCGGTGATGGCGCGCTCTCGGCCGGCATGGCCTACGAAGCTCTAAATAACGCCGGTGCGCTCGATGCACGCCTCATCGTCATCCTCAACGACAACGACATGTCGATCGCGCCGCCAACCGGGGCGATGAGCGCCTATCTCGCGCGGCTTGCTTCGGGCCGCACCTATATGGGCATCCGCGAGGTCGGCAAGAAGCTGACGGCCTATCTCGGCAAGTCGGTCGACCGGGCGATCACCCGCGCTGTCGAGCATGCGCGCGGCTACGTTACCGGCGGCACACTCTTCGAGGAAATGGGCTTCTACCATATCGGCCCGATCGACGGCCATTCCTTCGACCATTTGCTGCCCGTCCTGCGCAATGTCCGCGATAACGCCAAGGGGCCGGTGCTGATCCACGTGGTGACGCAGAAGGGCAAGGGCTATCCGCCAGCGGAAGCGGCTGCGGACAAATATCATGGCGTCAACAAGTTCGACGTGATCACCGGGGCCCAGGCCAAGGCCAAACCGAATGCACCGGCCTATACCTCGGTCTTCGCCGATGCGCTCACGCAAGAGGCGAGCCTCGACGACAAGATCGTCGCCATCACTGCCGCCATGCCAACCGGCACCGGCCTCGACAGGTTCGCCTCCGTCCACCCCTCACGCTGCTTCGATGTCGGCATCGCCGAGCAACACGCCGTCACCTTCGCGGCGGGACTTGCGGCGGAAGGTTACAAGCCGTTTGCGGCGCTCTATTCCACTTTCCTGCAGCGCGCCTACGACCAGGTCGTCCATGACGTGGCGATCCAAGGCCTGCCTGTCCGCTTCCCGATCGATCGCGCCGGCTTCGTCGGCGCCGACGGGCCGACGCATGCCGGGTCCTTTGATACGACCTATCTCGCCACTTTGCCCGGCTTCGTGGTGATGGCGGCTGCCGATGAGGCGGAACTGAAACATATGGTGCGCACCGCAGCCGCCTATGACGACGGTCCGATTTCGTTCCGTTATCCGCGCGGCGAAGGCGTCGGCGTCGAACTGCCGGAGCGCGGCGAGATTCTTCCGATCGGCAAGGGCCGCGTCATCAAGGGGGGCTCCAAGGTCGCGCTGCTTTCATTCGGCACACGGCTTGCGGACTGTCTGATGGCGGCGGAGGATCTGGATGCTGCAGGTCTCTCGACGACCGTTGCCGACGCACGCTTTGCGAAGCCTCTCGACCACGATCTCATCCGCCAGCTTGCACGGCATCATGAAGTGCTGATCACCATCGAAGAAGGCGCTGTCGGTGGATTTGCCAGCCATGTGCTGCAATTCCTTGCACAGGACGGCCTGCTCGATGGCGGCCTCAAGGTGCGGCCGATGGTGATGCCGGACATTTGGATGGAACAGGCGAAACCCGAAGCCATGTATGCCGCGGCCGGGCTCGACCGGGCCGGCATCGTTTCGACTGTCTTCCAGACACTTGGCCAGAAACACACTGTCGGCCTCGGGGCGGCAGGCTGAGGCATTCCCACACTATTAAGCAAAAGCCCGGCCAATACGGCCGGGCTTTTTCTACAAGGTCAACGCACCAATCAGAATTCGGTCCAATCCTGGCTTTGCGCCACCGCTGCGGAGCCAAAGGACCGTGCCAGTTTCTGACCCAGTTGACGGGCCGGAGATGCAACAGGCTTCGCTGCGGACGAGGCAACCGCCACGGCCGCCTGGCGGCGATCACCGAGCTTGAACTGCGCGATGAGACTATCCAGAGCCATCGCCTCACGCGCGAGGTTGTGGCTGGCGGCGGTCGATTGCTCGACCATCGCCGCATTCTGCTGCGTGCCCTGATCCATGGCGTTGACCGCCGTATTGATCTCCTGCAGTCCGGTCGATTGTTCGCGGGCGGCCGTAACGATCGCGCTCACATGCTGGTTGATCTCACGCACCTCGTGGACGATCGCTTCAAGGGCCCCGCCTGTCTCGCCGACGAGGCTGACGCCGGCGCGTACCTGGTCGCCGGAGGTCATGATGAGAGCCTTGATTTCCTTGGCGGCGTTCGCCGACCGCTGCGCAAGCTCACGAACCTCCTGCGCGACGACGGCAAAACCCTTGCCCGCCTCGCCGGCGCGGGCGGCCTCGACGCCGGCATTGAGCGCGAGCAGGTTCGTCTGGAATGCAATGTCGTCGATGACGCCGATGATGTTTGAGATTTCGCCCGACGACTTTTCGATCTCGTGCATGGCGCTGACGGCGCGGCGAACGACCTCGCCGGACTTTTCGGCTCCCTGCCGCGTACGCTCGACGAGGATCCCGGCATCTTCGGCGCGTTTGGTCGAATCGCGCACCGTCGTCGTGATCTCTTCCAGCGCCGCCGCTGTTTCCTCGACGGAAGCGGCCTGCTGTTCGGTGCGTCTTGCGAGATCGCTTGCGGCTTCGCGGATTTCAGCGGCGCCGGCGTTGATGGCGCTTGCATTCTCGCCGACGGCGCGCAGCGTCGCCTGAAGTTTTTCCAACGACTGGTTGAAATCCATGCGCAGGGGGTCGAGGCGTTCGGCGAACGGCACTTCGATACGGTGGGCGATATTGCCTTCCGCAAGGGCGGCGAGCCCGCTACCGAGCGCCTCCATCGCGGAGCGGATCTCGGCCGCCTCGCGTGCCCTGTCTGCATCCGTCCGGCCCCGTTCGGCTTCCGCCTCGCTCCTTATCCTATCGGCTTCACCGGAAAGCCTGAGCTTTTCGACCGCCGCTTCGCGGAAGACGAGCACCGCGCGCGCCATCTGTCCGACCTCATCCTTTCGGTCGAGGGCGGGCACCTCGATGTCATGACTGCCGGCGGCTAGGCGGCCCATCGCCCCTGTCATGCCGACGATCGGGCGCACGATCACGCGCGAAAGCACCCAAGCCATCAAAACCGCCGCCACGGTCGCGGCGACGGCACCCAAACCGAGTGCTGAAAGCAGGACTGCAGTCGCATTCGCCTGCAGAGCTTCCTGCTCGGCCGACCAACCGCGCGCCTGCTCTTTGATCTTGGCGGCCGCGTCACGGAACGCATCAAGTTGGCCCTTGGTGGCGTTGCGGCCGATCTCGACGACCTCGAGGATCGGCATTTCCGTCGTCCGGCGTGCCTCAAGCTGCGGCTTGGCGAGTTCGTTGTAATAGACGTCTGCGGCCTTCTGCATATTGTCGATAAGGGTCAGGAGCTGCGTCTCGTCCGAGGCCGCCTGGCGAGCAGCCGCAATGCTCTGCTCCATCCGCTCGCGATTTGCGAAAACATCATTGTAAGTGCTGTCGCTGCGAAAGAGCAGGAAACCGCGGAGATTGACCGCCTGCTCTAGCATCGCCTGGGAAGCCTCGTCGATGAAGGTGACGAGCCGTGCAGACTGACTCTGTCGGATCGATGCCTGCCTGGCGAGTTCGGCTTTCGAGTAGACGACCGCAGACACGACCAGGAAGAGCGCAATCAGCCCCGCAAAGGTCAGGCCGAGTTTGCGGCTGAGGGAAATGTTCTTCAGAGACATGGAAGTAGGATCCTGCTTCAGGAATAGACGCGGACGCGCAACCGGCTTCGGTACCGTGGGAGGGCGGCTGGCTCGGATGGCGCCAATAAACATGGGATATGGCAGAGAAACGGAACCGATCATGGTTCGTCGGGAGGGCTTTGCCAGCCCGGGACGATAGGACCCTTTGATTTAATTTCGCTTAATTCATAGCCTGTCGCCCGGATCTCTTGCATTGCGGCGCGCTACGCGCGATGACGGGCCCATGTCCACCGAAACACACATGACGATCCGCCTCGACCAGTTGCTCCTGAACAAGGGGCTGGTCGCCAGCCGCGCCCGCGCGCGCGATGCGATCCAACGCGGCACCGTAAAGGTCGATGGCCGCACCGTCACCAAGCCGGCCGCTACATTCGCCGGAGATGTAGCGATCACCATCGATGATCCGGCGCAAGCCTATGTTTCCCGGGCGGCGCTGAAGCTCGTCGCCGCCCTCGACCATTTCGGCTTCGACCCATCCGGGCAGACCTGTATCGATATCGGCGCCTCGACCGGCGGCTTCACCGAGGTACTGCTCACGCGCGGCGCTCACCATGTCGTGGCCGTCGACGTTGGCCATGGGCAGATGCATCCCAGGATTGCGGAAGATCCGCGCGTCACCAATATCGAAGGGTTGAACGCCCGCGCGATGACGATCGCGGACGTCGGCAATCATGCAATCACCTTCGTCGTCTCCGATGTCTCCTTCATTTCTTTGAAACTGGCGCTGCCGCCCGCGCTCGGCATGGCCGAACCCGGCGCGCATTGCGTTCTGCTCGTCAAGCCGCAATTCGAGGCCGGCCGCGAGGCGATCAGCAAGGCCGGGCTGCTCAAGGATCCGGAGAGCGCGTCTGCCGTTGCCGCCGAACTCGAGCGCTGGCTAGTGCAGGACATGGGCTGGCGAAGCCTCGGTCTCATTCCCTCCCCCATTGCCGGAGGCGATGGCAACGCAGAATTCCTCCTTGCCGGTGTGAAACCATGAGCACGCAGACCGTCACGATCGCCCGTCTGGGTGCGCGGGGCGACGGCATCGCGCAGACCGAAGCGGGTCCGGTCTACGCGCCGTTCACGCTGCCGGGCGAAACCGTAGCGCTTGCGGTCAACAAGGCGCACGGCACGCTGATTTCGGTGAAGGAGCATTCCCCCCACCGGGCCGAGCCGAAGTGTCGTCACTTCGGCCCTGAAGGGGTCAACGGCACCTGTGGCGGGTGTACGCTCCAGCACGCTTCCGACGATCTTTATCACGCCTTCAAACGCAATCTCGTTGTCGATGCGTTGAAGTCGAAGGGGCTGACGCCGGACGTAGCGCCGCTGGTGATCGCCCATCCGGGCGAGCGGCGACGCGCCGTCTTCACTGCGCGGCGAACGGAAAAAGAAATGCTGCTCGGCTACAACCAGGCAGAAAGTCATCACATCGTATCGATCAGCGAATGTCCCATCACGAGTCCGGGCATCGTTTCCCGGCTCGCAACCATACGCAAGATCGCGGCCGCAATGGCGACGAATGCCGAGCCGTTTCGCATCACGGTGCTCGAAACCAACTCCGGCCTCGATCTCGCCTTTGAAGGCATCAAGGTCACCGACCGGCAACGGCGCCTGACTGTGGAGGCTGTATTGGGAGAACGCGGCATTGCTCGCGTCAGCCTCAACGGCGAGATCATCGTCGAACCCGTAAAACCGGCGATCGACTTTGGCGGCGTGACCGTGTCACCGCCGCCGGGAAGTTTTACCCAAGCAACGAGGCCTGCCGAAGAGGCAATGTCAAGGCTCGTGCTCGAGCATCTCGGCAAGGCCAAACACGTCGCCGATCTCTTCTCCGGCATCGGCACCTTCGCTCTCAGGATCGCGCAAAGGGCGCGCGTGCACGCCGTTGAAGGTGACGACAAGGCTTTGAAAGCGCTGGATTTTGCCGCACGCAACACGCAAGGCCTGAAGCCGGTCACCGTCGAGAAACGCGATCTTTTCCGCCGGCCGTTGATGGCGCAGGAGTTGAAGGCCTACGACGCCGTCGTGTTCGATCCGCCGCGCGCCGGCGCCGAGGCTCAATGCCACGAGCTCGCCCGCTCGGGCGTGAAGAAGGTTGCCGCCGTTTCCTGCAATCCCGTGACGCTTGGGCGCGATCTCGCAATTCTGACCGCCGCGGGATATCGGATCACGTCGGTGACGCCGATCGACCAATTTCTTTGGTCAGCGCATGTCGAGGCAGTGGCGATGCTGGAAAAACCCCAGAAATGAGGAAGACCCGGCAAGATGCCGGGCCCCCAAATGTTTCCCAGTCACCTCTGATCAGGCCGCGCGGCGACGGTACCTTGTGGCGCTGGTGTGGGCGGCCGCCTGCGTCTCGCCGAGGTTGAACTGAGCGAGCAGCGCGTTGAGTGCTGCCGCCTCCTGGGCAAGGCCGTGGCTTGCCGCCGTCTGTTCCTCGACCATCGCCGCGTTCTGCTGCGTGCCCTGATCCATGGTGTTGACGGCGGTGTTGATCTCCTGAAGACCCGTCGACTGCTCGCGCGTTGCAATAACGATCGCGCTCACATGCTTGTTGATCTCCTGGACCTCCGCGACGATCGCTTCCAGAGCCCGGCCGGTGTCGCCGACGAGCGTCACGCCGGAGCGCACCTGGTCGCCGGAGGTCGTGATCAGCGTCTTGATCTCCTTCGCGGCATTGGCAGAGCGCTGGGCAAGCTCGCGCACTTCCTGCGCGACCACGGCAAAGCCCTTGCCGGCCTCGCCCGCCCGGGCCGCCTCGACGCCGGCATTCAGAGCCAGGAGGTTGGTCTGGAAGGCGATGTCGTCGATGACGCCAATGATGTTGGAGATCTCGCCGGACGACTTCTCGATCGCATGCATCGCCTGCACTGCGTTCTGGACGACTTCACCGGACTTCTCGGCGCCGGCGCGGGTGCGGGCGACGAGTGCTCCGACCTCTTCCGCCCGGTGAGCCGAGTCCTTCACCGTCGTGGTGATCTCCTCGAGCGCCGCGGCCGTCTCTTCGACCGAGGCCGCCTGTTGCTCCGTGCGGCGGGCAAGATCGTCGGCGGCCGAACGGATCTCGCTGGCGCCGGCATCGATTGCACGGGCGTTGACCCCAACCGCACGGAGCGTGTCGTGCAGCTTGGCAACCGAATTGTTGAAATCGGCCCTCAGGCGATCGAGGCGATCGGCAAAGGGGCTGTCGATGCGGAAGGCGAGATCGCCGTTGGCGAGGCGACCAAGGCCGGTCGCAAGCGCGTCGACGGCGTACTGTACTTCCGCCGCGTCGCGCGCCTTCTGAGCCTCGCGGTCCAGGCGCTCACGCTCGGAGAGCGACCGGTTCGCGTCCGCTTCGTCCTCGAGCCGCACACGCTCGACGGCATTGGAGCGGAAGACGGCAACGGCTGCGGCCATCGAACCGATCTGATCGCGACGACCCTCGCAGGGAATTTCGACCTCGATGTTGCCGGCCGCGAGCTTTTCCATCGTGCCGGTCATTTCGGTGATCGGCCGGATGACCAGGCGGCTGAGCAGCGTTGCGAGGAAGGCGATCATGACACCAACGGCCAGGATCGTCGCAACGGTAGCGGCGACGCGAAACTCACTGATCGTCGAATAGGCGACGTCCGCGTCCACGACGAAGCCGACATACCACTCGACCGAGGGAAGCCCCTTGACCGGCACAAAGCTGACCAGCATCGGCTTGCCGTCGAGTTCGGTGTTGACGATGCCGCTGCCGATCTTCGGCGTGCCGACCGGAAAGGCGTCCGCGAGCGTCTTGGTCACGAGCTTGGCATTCGGATGAACGAGAATTTGACCGTCCTTGTTCGCAAGGAACGCGAAACCCTCGCCGCCGACGTCGATCGAGTTGACCATGGAGACGAGCGTCTTCAGCGAGAAGTCGCTACCTGCCACCCCATATAGCTTGCCATCATGCCTGACCGGCACCGCTGCGCTAATGATCAGATCGCCGCTGGAGGCGTCGATGTAGGGCTCGGTCAGCACGCGCGCGTCGGCCTTGACGGCCTGCTGGTACCACGGGCGCTGTCGCGGATCGTAGCCCTCCGGCATTGGCATCTCAGGCCAGGTGATGAACTTGCCGCTTTCGTTGCCGACATAGGTGGAGATGAATTCGGCGGTGAGAACATCGTTCTTCAGGACACCCTGAATGGCAGCTTCGTCGGCGACGCGGCCGGCGGCATCGCCCGCCATGGCCGTCAGCGTCACGCGGCCGTTCAGCCAGTTGGCAACGCTCGTCGCCGCCTGGTTTCCGGATGAGGCGATATTCTCCTCGACGGCTTTTGTCGCCGCACTGTTCTGTAGCGTATCGATATAGACGGAAAAGCCTGCAAAGGCGCCGACGACAACGCAGGACGCGGCAACGAGAATGCGCGTCATGAGACTCGATCGTTTGGACAAGGAAGGGCTCCTCTGGAGTGGCCGGCGTCCTCCGCCGGACATGAGCTCGTGAGATTTCCCGCGCATAGCGGATCGGTCGCGGCAAGCGACGGACGAAGTTGCGGGAATTGATGGACATGCCGCGAAGGCAAGACCGGCATGCCTCATGCGGCCGGAGGCCGCCCGCACGACAGGCGCCCGCGACTTCTGAGAGGACGCCCGGCGCTCTACTTCGGAAGATCTTGTCCGCTTTTTCGTGTTTCCACTTGAAGGCGGGATGTTCCGGGGGAAGGCCTACTGAGGCAGCACGCTAGCGACTGCTATTTAAGAACAAATTAAAATTGGCATGTGTGCAAATTCAGGATGCCCGCGGCAAGTGGCCCGAATTCGCCACGGAACTAGCGACGCACGAAGGCTTCGAAGGCCCCGCGCGCTTCCGCACTCTTCAACTGCGCCGCAAAGTGCTGAGCCTCCTCGTCGATGCGCGAGAGCACGTCACTTCGATCCCCACGAATGAGGTCACGGGCGATGCGCAGGGCCTCCGGCGGCTTGCTGGCGAGGCGCGCCGCGAGCGAGAGCGTCTCTTCCTCCACCGCTTCCTGGCCGACGACCTTCCAGATCAGCCCGGCCTGCAAGGCATCGGCGGCAGCAAGCGGCTCTCCAGCGGCGAGAAGCGCGAAGGCGCGCTGGTGCCCCATGATGCGCGGCGCGATCAGGCTGGATGCGGCTTCAGGCACCAACGCGAGGTCGACGAAGGGTGTCTTGAAGGCCGAGCGTGCTGAAGCGACCGTCAGGTCGCAGTGGAGATGGATGGTCGTACCGATACCGATCGCGAGGCCGTCGACGCCAGATATTACCGGTTTTCTCGCGCCCGCGAGCGCCCGCAGGAAATCGAGTACCTCGGTTCCTATCGTTCCGCCCATGGCAAAGGCGAGAAAATCGGCCATGTCGTTTCCGGCCGAGAAGCATCCGTCCGTTCCGAGGAAGGCGGTGACTCGGATAGTCGGATCGGCTCCAGCCATCGTCAGCGCGTTCGTCATCTTCGCGTACATCTCGCGCGTGATGGCGTTCTTCTTTTCCGGCCGGTTGAAGCGGATGACCTGGACGCCGGGGAAGCCCTCGGGGCGTTCTACAAGCACGTGATCGGTCATGAGTTCCCCTTCCCGCCTCAATCGAGAGCGACGCGCGCGGCCGCAAGGCTTACCGCACCGCTGACGACGCGATCCTTGAGAGCGCCTGTTTCTGCAAGCAAGTTCTCCGCAGTGAACCGGCAAAGCGCGATGCGCGCATCTTGCTTTCCGTCGCCGGCGTCCGCCATCCCACCCTTGGCGAGATAGGCGCCTGTCAGCACCAGGCCGAAGAGCCGCTGATAGGCGGTGGCACCGGACAGCGCATCGGTAAGGTTTCCGCCGCCCAGCGCAGCGAGCAGCCATTCGGTCGCGTCGGAGAGATCGGCGATCGCAGCTTCGAGCCGCACCGCCGTCTCGCCGAACCCCTTCCGGTTCGTGGTCCTGACAGCAGCGGCGATCTCGCTCAGCTCGGCAATGAAGCCGCGCACATGGGCGCCATCGGATAATGGCAGTTTGCGGGTTACGAGATCGATCGCCTGGATGCCGTTGGTGCCTTCGTAGATCGGCGCGATGCGCGCGTCGCGGAGGTACCGGGCGGCCCCGGTTTCCTCGATAAAGCCCATGCCGCCATGCACCTGGACGCCCAGGGATGCGACATCGACGCCGGCATCGGTGGCGAAGGACTTTGCGATCGGCGTCAGCAGGCTCGACCGCTCCTGCCAATGGCGGGCTTCGTCGCCCTTGCTGGCATGTGCCATGTCGACTGCGTGGGCGCAGCCATAGGCAATCGCCCGCGATCCTTGTGTCAGCGCCCTCATCGTCAAGAGCATGCGGGCGACATCCGGATGCTCGATGATCGGGCTCATGCCCTCACCGCTCCATCCCGGCGCCCGGCCCTGCGTGCGTTCCTTGGCATAGGCGATCGCCTTCTGGGTGGCGGCATCGGCGATCGCGACGCCCTGCATGCCGACGGCCAGCCGGGCATTGTTCATCATCGTGAACATGCAGGCGAGGCCGCGGTTCTCCTCGCCGACCAGATAACCGATCGCACCTTTTTCGTCGCCGAACTTGCCGTCACCATAGATCATCGTGCAGGTGGGCGAGCCGTGAATACCGAGCTTGTGCTCGAGCGAATGGCAGAAGAGGTCGTTGCGGGCCCCGAGCGACCCGTCCGCGTTGACAAGGAACTTCGGCACGAGAAACAACGAAATACCTTTCGTGCCGGGAGGAGCGTCGGGCAACCGCGCCAGCACGAGGTGGACGATGTTGTCGGTGAAGTCGTGCTCGCCCCAGGTAATGAAAATCTTTTGGCCGAAGATGCGATAAGTGCCGTCGTCGCGACGTTCGGCCCGGGTCTTGAGCACACTGAGATCGGAGCCGGCATGCGGCTCCGTCAGGTTCATCGTGGCGGTCCACTCGCCTGAAACCATTTTCGCGAGATATGTTGCCTTCAGCGCGTCGGAGCCGTGCTTCTCCAAGGCTTCGATGGCGCCCATGGTCAGCGTGGGGCCAAGCGCGAAAGCCATCGAGCCGGCATTCCACATCTCCATCGTGGCGACATGCAGTATATGCGGCAGATTTTGCCCCCCGAAGGCTTCCGGCGCCGTCAGTCCATTCCAACCGCCGTCGATCCAATTGTGATAGAGATCGCGCCACCCTTCCGGCGTCTTGACCACGCCGTCGACGAGTCGCGCGCCGTTCCGGTCACCGACGTCGCCGAGAGGGGCCACCTCTTCCGTCGCAAAGCGCCCGGCTTCCGCGAGGATTGCATCGACCAGATCCTCGCCCAGTTCACCGAAAACGCGGGCATCCAGGGCCTCGGCCATGCCGGCCACGTGCTTCAGCGTGAATGCGATCTCATCAACGGGTGCTTTGTACATGCTAGTCCTCCCCGTGCAGCCATTGCCATGTCGACCATACTGCGCGTCCTGCTTCGAACCGAACACTATTGATTTTTACGTAAACGTCAACGTCAATTGCAGTCAGTTGGCACGTGCAGGAGTGTAACAAAACTGTCATCGAGGGCGATTAGAAGCCGAGTCGGGATTACCCGAACTGCGATGATTTCGGGTCGAATCGACCCAAAATCATACGCGATCGATTCTGATAGCTGGTGCGGGATGCGGGCGGAAACCGCTCACACTTTTCCTCCTTTCGCTTTGGCCAGGCGCTGAGATGAACCTGATTTCTCCGGAGATACCGGGCCTTGTCTGGGCCTACCGCTTCATGCCGGGAGAAAGCCGGTGCCAGCGTATCGCTGCCGACGCCTCGGTGGAGAGCATCTCGGCAGGCGACGGCTGGGTCTGGCTGCACCTGGCGCTCAGCGACGCGCGCACTCCTGCGCTGATCGAACGCATCAGCAACCTGCCGCCGGCCGCGATTGCCACGCTGACCAGCCACGATACACAGGCGGCGATTACCGTTTCAGATGATGTCGTCCACGGAACGCTAGTGGATTTCGAGCGCACGTTCGACGAGGTCACCAAGACGATCGGCTGGCTGCATTTCGCGGTCACCGACAAGATCATCATCACGACGCGGCTGCATCCGCTGCGCAGCCTCGACCGCGTGAAGGCGGCCGTCGAGAAAAGCGCCAAATGCAACCGGCCGATCGACCTCTTCGAGATGTTGGTTGTTGAGTTCCAGAGAACGTTGATCACGCTCGTCCTGGAACTGACCGAAGAATTGAATGTCATCGAGGATCATGTCTACGGAGAGGCGGGCCATAGGCAGCAGCCGGGGCTGGCACCGCTGCGCAGAACCGTGGTGCGACTGCATCGGCATCTGCGGACCATTCTCGCCCTCTTGCGGCGCGCCGGGGCATCGGAGGAGGACGAGGTGCCTCCGGGTTTCATCGACGCGACCGAACGACTCTCCGATCGGCTGGAGGCGGTAGACCGGGATGTCTTCGCACTCCAGGAACGTGCGAGGCTTCTGCACGAGGAGATCGACAGCAAGATTTCCTCGGAGACCAATCGGCATCTTTATATTCTGTCGCTGATGACAGCGTTCCTTCTGCCGCCGACGCTGGTGACGGGTTTCTTCGGCATGAATACGGGAGCTCTGCCCTTTGCCGATGGTGGCGGCACGCTATACGCGACGCTGATCATTGCCTTCTCCATGGGCCTCGCCTGGCTCATTCTCCGCCGCATCGGCATTCTGTAGCAAGCTGTTGCGGAAGGATGCGGACCGGCTTTCCACCTGCGGTGATCCAACGGAAAAAGCCGGACTCATTTCCGGCCTCTGCCTTTCTTAGGCCTGCCGGCCGATCTAGCTATAGGGCGAATAGCACTGCCGGCGCGGGCCACTATAGGGCTGATAGGTATTGTCATAGGCCCTATAGGAGCGATAACGGGCGTAGCACCAATCGACATGCCTGTTGCCGTAGCGCGCCATTGGCGGACGCGCGATGCGTGGACGGGCGATGGGCCCGCCGATTATCACACCAGCGCTGAAGGCTCCCCTCGGGTACCACCCGCCATCGTAATAGCGATAACCGGGGCGATAGTAACGATAGCCGCGATAGCCGTTGTAATAGTAGCGGTCGCCGTAGCGATAATATCCGCGCGGCCGGTACTGGACCTCGGTGGCATCGCTCTCTGCTTCGATCTTTGGAGGCGTGGGTGTGAAAGCCTGCGTCGGTGCGGTCGACGTCGCCAACAACAAGACGGCGAACGCCGCCGAGAGCCACTTGCCACTCATTGTCTTCATGGTTCCTCCGTGACCGAGAGCCGGAAATAAAACGGCGGTAAATTCCGGGTTTCGTTCCCTTTTTTTGGAACATGCAGCCGGCGATTGCACTTGTGCCTTGTCAAACTTAGTGCACGGGTGGCGGGATGAAAACCGCATCGGCATTGATTTTTCCGATCAGCCCGGCGCGGTAGCGCTACAATCCAGAGCCGAACTTGCGCGTGACGCTTCTTGTAGAGGTCTGTGTACAGGAGCGATCGTCTCGCGCAGGATCGACACGGGGCTGAGATTTACGACCTTTTAACGCTAATGTCGGCAATCTCAGTGAATGGAAAAGCGGGGACTCTCGATCTCGGGGACGATCTTGCGCCTGGTGACCCTTCTGGGTCTGACCTTCGCGGCGGTGAATGTTCACGCGCGTGATCTCGAACCCTGGAAACAGCGGCAGAACGCCCTCATCGTCGATGCCTATGAGATGAACAGCATCGACTGGGAGGCGCTGCTGAAGGACAAGCGCATCGCCGGCTTCATCGCGAAAGCTTCCGACGGCCTACCCGAAAGTTTCTCCTGCACCGGAGACCATGGCGGCGACACGGTCGCCCATTGCAAGACGATGTGGCGCAAGTATGCCGTCAGCCGCGAGCTCTACCAGACGCGCCGAATGATCGCCCGCTCGTATGGCCTGCTCTGGGGAGCCTATCATCTGGCTCGGCCCGGCAACCCCATCGATCAGGCCAATCATTTCCTCGACTACGCCAATCCCCGCGACGACGAGGTGATGGTCCTCGATATCGAGGGGATCGATCCGGAAAAATACATGTCGCTGGAAGACGCTGCTGTCTTCGCCGGGCATATCCAGGCCCGTACCGGCCGGTATCCGATCCTCTACACCAATCATGTCACCGCAAAATACATCGCCGTGAACCGCTATAAGCACCGGCTGCTGTCGCGTCTTCCGCTCTGGTACGCCCGCTACAAGCCGGACATCCGCAAGGTCTTTCCGATGGGGAACTGGGACAGCTATGCCCTGTGGCAATTCTCCTCGTCGCACAATTGCGGCAAGCGTCGCTGCCCCTACCGCGTGCCCGGCACGCTCGACGATATCGACGTGAATGTCGCGGCGATGTCGGCGTCCGCGCTGAAGGCCGTCTGGGCGCAAGGCGCCCTGCTGCCCGAGAAACCGCCGGTGTTGACCGTTGTCGCCGCGGCGACGCACGGGACAGCGCCGGCGGCCAGCGCGAAGGCGGTTGTCTCCCTCGAGCGGCCTGCCTTGCTCGTCAGCCGCGCGACGGCGGTGAGCAAGTCGGGCAGCGGTGTCGACATGACCGTGACCGGCTCGATCGCAGTCAGAGCTGCCGAAGTGCACCTGCCCCACCAGGCCGAGCGGCGCTGACGCCCCCGCCCGTCAAGCCTCGATCCGCACGTCGCCGAGCGGCCGAGAGCAGCAGGCAAGGATGTAGCCCTCCTCGATCTCGTCGTCGAGTATGCCGCCATTGTGGTTCATTTCGACGTCGCCGGCGACCTTCATCACGCGACACGTTCCACAGATGCCGCCCTCGCAGGCGGCACCGATCCTGACGCCGTTGGCGCGGGCGGCCTGCAGGATCGTTTGGCCCGGCACCACAGTCACGTCCTTGCCGCTCATGGTGAAGGTTACCCGAGCCGCCTCCGTCGAAGCTCCGGCACCGGCGCGCACCGCAAGCTCCTCGGCCGCCGGTGCAGCGGCGGGCTGGAAGCTCTCCTCGTGATAACGCGCCATATCGAAGCCGGCACCCTTCAGCATCTCCCTGACGCCGCGCATGAAGGGTTCAGGCCCGCAGCAAAAGACCGTCCGCTCCAGGAAGTCCGGCGCGAGCAGAGGCAACTTCGTCGCATCGATGCGACCGCGCAGCCCATGCCAGCCATGGCGCGCCTCATGGCCCTCGACGAGAAAACCGAGATTGAACCGCCGCATCTGGCGGGCGAGAACCTCCAGCTCGGAACGGAATAGGAGGTCCTCCGGCCGACGCGCGCAGGAAATGAAGGTGACGTCGGTATCGGGCGCGCAGTCCGCCATCCACCGCGTCATCGACATCATCGGCGTGACACCGGAGCCGGCCGAGATAAACAGGTATTTCTCACCCGGATGGCGAACGAAGCTGAAATCCCCGAGCGGCCCGAGCGCCTTCAGCCTCATGCCCGGCTTCAGATTGTCGAACATCCAGCGCGTGCCGATGCTTTCCGGCTGCGCCTTGACGGTGACGGCAACCGAGAGCGGGCGTGATGGCGAGGATGACAGCGTGTAGGTACGCATCACCGGCTCCTCGCCGACGGGCAGTTCCAGCGTGACGAACTGCCCTGGCAGATAGCGGAACCAGGCCGGCTTGTCCGACCGGAAGGTGAAGGTCATCACGTCTGCGGTCTCGACCACGGCCGATATGCATTCGAGCAGATGCTGCCGATCGATCCATGGGTGCAGCTCATCGAAATGGCGGAAGGAGGAGCCCATTTCCATGGTCATGCCACCCGCGAGAGAGGAGCGGCGTCGCCCTGGAGCCGGCCCTGCATGAAATTGCAGTACCATTCGACGAACTGCATCACGCCGCCCTCGTGCTCGGCCGAATAGGGGCCCGGCTCATAGGCTGGTGAGCGGATACCAAAGGCGTTTTCCTCGACGATCTGGCGATCCTGGTCGTTGGTCTCGGTCCAGACGTGGGTAAGATCCTCGATGGTGTAATCGACCCCTTCGACGGCATCCTTGCTGACCAGCCATTTGGTGGTGACCTGCGTCAGTTCTGGCCCGAGCGGCAGCACGCGGAAGGTGATTGCGTGATCGCCGAGCACATGGTTCCAGGTGGTCGGGTAGTGGAAGAGCAAGAGCGTGCCGATCCCGCGCTCGTTGACGCCCGCCGACAGCTGTTTGCGGACGGCCGGCTGCCCGGACATGGTATAGCTCTCGGCGCCGTTGATCAGCGGCATCCTCGTCATCCGAAACTGGCCGGTCGACGCAATCCTGAAGGTGCTCGGAAGGCCCGCCGCCTCACACCTTTCCCAATGGGCGCCGATCTCCGGATCGTTCATCGCACCCTGGACGCCCGTTACTGTCGGGGCTTCCGGGTAGGTGCGGCAAAGCTCCGGATGGTTGGCGGCGCAATGATAGCACTCGCGGTTGTTCTCCCAGACAAGCTTCCAATTGCCCTTCTCGACGATCGTACTCTCGTAGGCGACCTTTGTTTCGCCAAGGCGATGCGGGGCGAGATAGCTGTCGACCGTCTCGCGGAACGGCTGGAAGTCCATTGGCCTGTCGGCGAGGCTGATGAAGATGTAGCCGCCAACCGTTTCGCAATGGACCGGCTTCAGGCTGTGCTGAGCCGGGTCGAAGCCTTCGGGCATCTGCCGGGCGAAAAGCAGCTTGCCGTCCAGTTCGTAGGTCCACTGGTGATAGGGACAGACGAGCTTGGCCGATGAGCCCTTGTGCTGCGTGCAGACCCGCGAGCCGCGGTGCCGGCAGGAATTGTGGAGCGCCCGGATCGCTCCCTGCCGGTCGCGGACGACAACGATCGGATAGTCGCCGACCTGAACGGTAAAGTAGTTGCCCGCTTTCGGAATTTCGCAGTCGTGGCCGATGAAGAGCCAATCCTTGTACCAGATGTGCTCGAGGTCTTGCCGGTAAAAGTCCGGATCGGTGTAGAAGACCCGGTCGAGGCTATAGCCCTCGCGGCGGTTTGTGAGCCGGCGCAGCATATCATTCTGAATGTCCATGTCCTGTCCTCGTTCAGCAGTTCGGAGAGGCAGGACAGGAACCAACGCCGACAATGATGTCGGCTGTCAAAGGCTCCGATCCGGCTGCCCGCCGCAACCAGTTACGGTCGATTTTTCGTCCCAAGGCTGGTTTCCGGGCTCTGGAGCGGCCCCTAAAGGGACCCGCCCGGCGCCTTCCCGGACACACTGTCCAGTGGCCTTTTGCCGTGGCTTCACTCCACCACCGTTGCGGGGGCAGCGCCGGGATCTGACCGGCTTCCCAATTCTCCGCCTTCCTTGGAGCGGCACCTTGAGTGTCCATATCTAAGCGCGCACAGTGTCTTTTCATTTGCCGATTGACGACATCCGCTTCCGGAAAGACGACACGGTGTTCGCTCATCAAGCACCGACGTTGTGATCGATATTAATTATTATAAACAATGCGATAGCTGAAAATTTAAGCGACTGGCGATTTTTTCGGCAGCGTCATCCCGGGCACGAAACGGGCTGGCCATTTTGCGACACTGCTGTGGAGTGTTTGGCATCGGCCAATTGTGTTGAAAAATCATCTGTTAACCCTGAAGGGTTAGCGTTCCGGGACGGATCAACTCGTTTCGCGACAAGGATGGCGCCGGCGCGGATGGCAAGACTGAGATACTACGACACCGGCACAAGAGCCTTGATCCCCGCATCAAAGGCCACGCCCCACGCGGAATTCCTCCGGACCGGACGGATCGACCGCCGACGGCACTGGATAGCCGAGCAGCGGCGCTACCTGACGCATGAGGAGGTGGCGGAGCAAACGGGGCGGAAGCTATCGGCGGCCGGAGAGACGACCCACAAGCGGATCAACGCGTTCCATTCTTCGATCCAATTCCCGAAGATGATCTTTCCCCGCACCCTGCCGAACAGTCCGCATCTCGGCTACTGCCATGTGACCGCCGCGAAAACGCATCTCGAACGTACGCACGACATCACCTGGGCCTTCTATTTCGCGAACTTCTTCTCCGATCTCGGCGACGAGACGCATTTCTTCGATCGCATACGGCGGGATTATTCGCGCATGTATTTCGCCGTCGCCATCGAGCCTGGCGGCGACGATGGGCAGATGGTCATAAACCGCAATGTGCGGGGCAACGGCCTGATCTTCCGGACGCAGGACCCGAAGATAGCGCTGAAGAACGTCCTGATGCTGGGTGCACGGGACGACGCACTACGCAAAATCATCCGCAGCCTTTGACCGACCCGGTCGGCACCGTTTGTATGCATGCCGTTGTCCCAAAACCGCTGCGCACTTTTGGACGAGATGCATTGACGAAGAAAATCGTTCTGTTTTTCCGGCACGTCCGTTAAGGAAGCGACGGAAAAGGCGAACGGAACCGTCATGGCCGAAATCATCGATACACGCACAGAGCCGGACTTGGCGATCGAGCAAGCCTGCGCCGTTCTTTCCGGGGGCGGGCCCGTCGCGATCCCGACGGAGACGGTCTACGGCCTTGCGGCGGACGCGACGAACCCCGACGCGATCAGCCGCATTTACGAGATGAAGGGCCGGCCCCGTTTCAATCCGCTGATCTGCCACGTCTCGGATATGGCGATGGCCGAAGCGCATGTGACGTTCGATCTGATTTCGCGCCGGCTTGCGGAAGCCTTTTGGCCGGGCCCCCTTACCCTTATCCTGCCGCAACGGCCGGAGAGCACCGTCCACGCACTCGCTTCGGCCGGGCTCGATACGCTCGGCATCCGCATGCCTGATGGCTTTTCGCGACAGGTGATCGCTCGCTTCGGGCGCCCGCTTGCAGCGCCGAGTGCAAATACGTCCGGCAAGATCAGTCCGACCAGCGCAGCCCATGTCGAAGCCGACCTCGGCTCCAAGCTGAAACTCATCCTCGACGCCGGCCCGGCTGAAATCGGCCTCGAGTCGACGATCATCAAGGTTGAAGGCGACACCCTGCGGCTGCTGAGACCCGGCGGGTTGGACGCCGGCGTGATCGAGAAACTCACTGGGCGCGAGGTCGTGCGGCCCGAAAGTGCCGGCGCGACCATCGAGGCGCCCGGCATGCTCGCGTCGCATTACGCTCCGGGCGCAGCCGTACGATTGAACGCCGAGGACGTGCGAGCGGGAGAGGCGTTGATCCGCTTCGGCGGCAGGTCGCTTCCCGGCGAAGGCGAAGCGGCGATCGTGCTGGACTTGAGCCCCGGCGGCAACCTCCGCGAGGCGGCCGCCAATCTCTTCGACTACATGAAGCAAGCGGATGCGAGTGGCGCTCGGACGATAGCCTTCGGCCCCGTTCCGGAGGAAGGCCTCGGGGAGGCAATCATCGACCGTCTGCAGCGCGCGGCGGCGCCCAGAGGCTGAACAATTCGCAGGAAAACGAGGAACGATCATGACGACCATACTTTCGCCCGAACTGATCGCCTCTTTCATCGACATCGTCGGCAGCGGAAACGCGCTTAGCGGCCCGGCAGAGATCGCGCCTTATCTCGTCGAGTCACGCGGGCTCTATCATGGCACCACCCCACTCGTACTCAGGCCCGGCTCTGTCGAGGAAGTCTCGCGCATCATGTGCCTGGCAAGCCAGACCCGCACCGCGATCGTCCCGCAGGGCGGCAATACCGGACACGTGGCCGGCCAAATCCCGCGCGAGGGAAAAGCCGATATGGTTCTTTCGCTCGAGCGGCTGAACCGCATCCGCGACGTCGATCCCGTCGGCAATGTCATCGTGGCCGATGCCGGCTGCATCCTCGCGGATATCCAGAAGGCGGCGGACGATAACGGACGACTCTTCCCACTCTCGCTCGGCTCTGAAGGTTCCGCCCGAATCGGCGGCAATCTCTCGACCAATGCCGGCGGCACGGCCGTGCTCGCCTACGGCAGTATGCGCCAGCTCTGCCTGGGGCTGGAGGTCGTGCTGCCGACCGGCGAAATCTGGGACGGATTACGCCGGCTGAAGAAGGATAACACCGGCTATGATCTCCGCGACCTTTTCATCGGCGCGGAAGGAACGCTCGGCGTCATTACCGGCGCCGTCCTGAAGCTGTTTCCGAAGCCGCTCGGCCATCAGGTCGCGTTCGCGGGCCTAAAGAGCGTCGAGGATGCGCTTGCCCTTTTCGACCGGGCTTCAAGCCTCTGCGGTTCGGCGCTGACGGGTTTCGAGCTGATACCGAGGATCGGCATAGAGTTTACCACCCGGCATATTCCGGGTGTGCGCGACCCGATGCCGACAGTCCATTCCTGGTATGCGCTGATCGATATTTCGACCTTGGATTCCGCCGAAAGCGCGGAACGCATGATCCAGGGTCTGCTCGAAACGGGCGTCAGCGATGGCCTTGTCGAAAATGCGGTCATCGCGACGAACGAGACCCAGCGCAAGGCGATGTGGCACATGCGCGAAAGCATGTCGCCGGCACAGAAGCCGGAAGGCGGATCGATCAAGCACGATGTGTCGGTGCCCGTATCGAGCATCCCCGCCTTCATGGCCGAGGCCGATGCCGCCGTCATGAGAGCCATACCCGGGGCCCGTATATGTGCCTTCGGCCACATGGGCGATGGCAACATCCATTACAATATTTCCCAGCCAGTCGGCGCCGACAAGCAGGCGTTTCTCGACCGTTGGCGCGAGATGAACGGCATCGTCCACGGCATTGTGCTGAAACATCTCGGATCGATCTCTGCCGAGCACGGCATCGGTCAATTGAAGCGCGATGAACTTGCGGAAATCCGCCCGGCAATCGAGATCGAACTGATGCAGCGGATCAAGCATGCCCTCGACCCCGCAGGCATCATGAATCCCGACAAGGTGCTGCACTCAAGGTCTATGTGATCTAGCCGCCCATCCTGAGCTGCGTCAGTTGCATTAGCGTATCGGCACTAATGCCGAAACCGCCGTTGCCTGACAGAATGGTGGCGGCGGGAGAGACATCGGTGTTGTTCTCGACGTCATAAAGCGCGGTGAAACGCTGCAGGAGTTTCTCGAGCTTCTCGGGATCGTGGAGATCCTCGATATTCATCACCCGCTTGATGTATTCGGCCTGAATATCGATATCGCTGCTTGCCATCTCCTGCGGGATGCTGAAGGCGGTTCGGACGACCTGCATCAAGGCGCTGTCGGCAAGAAGGTCGTAGGCTGTGTTGACGTCCGAGACCATGCGCTTGAAGTAGAGCGCCAGGCGGACACCGGCATTGTCCTCGCCGGCGTTTTCTTCGAGCGTCTGGTTGAGGTAAAGATCCATCGTCGCGATGATGCCGCGCCGGGTTTGGATTTCGCCTGCGGCTCCGCGCGCAAGCTTTCCTTCGACGTCGAAATTGAAAGAAGCGACGATCTCGCGATAGCGAGTGTCGTCCACCGTGTTGATAATGCTTTCCGGATCATCGAGATCGGACGCAAAAATCTCCCTGAGGTAGCTGGTCTCGACCGTCTCAGGATCGATCCCTGCGGCGACAAGGACGAAATCGACCAGACGCCGGTTAGCGAGCAAGTCGTCGCGCGTTTCGATCTTCTGCATCTCGGCACTGTAGTATTTCGCCTCTTCCTGCGCCTTGGTCTTGTCTTCGTCTGTGCCGAAGCGGCTCTTTTCGATGACATAGGCCTTGGAAGTATTGAGGATTTCGGCCTCGGATTGCGCTAGCTTCGGCGCGCCGAGCGAGCCATCGGGCTCGAAGTTGAACGCCTTGGCGAGCTTCACATAACGCTCATCCTTGAGAGAATTGGCATAGCTGTCGGGGTCGTTGAGATCGCTGGTTAGCACCCGCCTCAGCTTGCGCAAGCTGTCCCCCTCCTCTTCGAGACCGAAGGCGCGCAGCGTAAGCGTCATCATGCTGGAATCGTTGAGCAGATTGTCGACGCTCGTCAGTGTGTTGATCAGCATCTTGAAACGAGAGATCAAAGCCTCGTCTGCAGCATCATCCTTGTCGTTGTAATGGATCATATATCCATCGGATGTGGTGGCAATCTGCGCCGCCGTCTGCGCGTCGTCGCCGCTAGCGAGCGTGCCGTCGGTCTGGAAATTGAAGGCGGCCGCCATGGCCTTGTAGGCCTTATTGTATTCGCCACCCATCGTGTTGGCGTAGCTATTGGGATCGTCGAGGTCACTGGTCAGAATGTTCTCGACAGTCGTCGTCAAGGTGCTCGGCGGCAATCCGAAGGCGGTCACCACATAGTTCAGCAAACGGGTGTCGGCCTTCAACGCGGCGACCGTCGTGATGCTGCCGATATTCGCCTCGTAGTAGCTCTTGTTGAGCAGCGCCTCGGCCGACGTAACGCGGTCGCTGGCGTTCAGGATGTAGTTTTCGTTGATGGCACTCTTTTGCGCCGCGCTCTGCGGCAGCGTGTTGGCGGGCAAGCTACCGTCGGTCTGAAAATTGAACGCCTTTGCGAAATTCAGCGCCGAGCTGCTGCCGAGCTTGTTAACGTAGCTGTTCGGATCGTTGACGTCGCTGGTCAGGATCTGTCTCAAATGGGAATAGGACGTGTATTTCGGATCGAACTCGAAGGCCTTCATCGCATAGGTCCTGAGGCGTTCATTGCCCAGGAACTGGTCGACATCCGTCACGGTATCGATCACCGCGTTGTAGTAATTCGTCTCGGCATTGAGCACATTCGACTGGTTCGCGATCGTCTCGCTGTAAAGCCCGATCAGCGCATCGGTCTGGGCGTCCGTCTGGGCAACGGCAGTCGATGAACCAAAACTGAACGCTTCGGCGAAGTTTCGATACCGCTCGTCCGTCAGGCGATTGGCAAAGCTGTTGTCATCCGCAAGATCGCTCTCGAGAACCTTTCGCATGAAAGCGACCGCATAGGTCATGTCCTCAAGGCCGTGGGCCTTCATTGCGTAGGAATAGAGGCGATAATCATCGAGAAATTCATCGACCGACGTCACCTTGCCGATGTTCGCTTTGTAGTATTCGGCCTCGCGCGCGACCAGCGGCTGGATCGACACGCGATTGAGACTGGCCCTCATGTCGCGGGTAATGAGATTGAAGTCGATATAGGTCGAAACCATGCCGCCGCCTTGTCGATTGCCAGCGGGCCCAAGCCCGCCAAAACAGAATTCTGACGCCGCATCATCTCGCCGGAGACTTGTGTGTGGCTTTTCCGGCGCTCGCTCGCGGTTCAAAAAATCCCGGCAATTTCGTTGACGAAGAAGAAACCTTGACGGGTCGGCTTTTGCTAACCATCGGGCCAGGCAAAGTTTTTTTAACCGCGATTTTTAAGCCGTCCGGAAGAGCGGCTGCCTATTCTCCCGCCCATAGAGGACGAAAAGTCCCGATGAGAAGACCGGAAACGGCTCTCAAGGAAAAACAAGGGCGATTAAAAATGCGCAACACACTTTCTCAGCCGGCTTGGGTTGAAAACAAACTGAGGCTCGATCCGAAGCGTTTTCCACAGCAGGCAACCTACGCCTTGCGCGGCCATGCCGGCAATGTCACCATCAGCCTCGACGAACGTGGCGCTGTTTTGCGCAAGGTGCTACCATCGAGCGGCCTGCCGCTTTCGATCGCGTTGCCTGCGCGAGCGTTCAAGGGTGTTGCAGCGAGGGCGATCGACCATGGCGACGGGGAGGTTACAGTGACGCTCGAACTCCATCACGACGATCCGGATCTCTGCATCCCGCTGCTCGTCGCCCACGACCTTTCGGACATTGCCGCCGACTGGCGGGCCTGGGCCGAAGCCTATCGCATCCCGATGCTGATGGTCGAAGCCGATGGCGTCGCGCGCCCCTTGGAAGAGCACCTCGGCGACGTCCGCACGGCTCCAGCGAAGCCGCGTCGCCGCCACTCCTTTTTCGCCGAGCGCCGTCCGCGTTTTCTCGTGCGCCGTTCGACCGGGGCGCTCGGCGTTCACATGAAAATCGACGGGCGCGAGATTATCGCCCGGACCTGATCTCCTTTCCACCGACTTCCAGCGCGAGGACCGGCCGAACCCTGCGGCCGGTCCTCGTCTTTGGGGCTTGCGATGCCGCGCACGTGAGTGAAAATCTGCCGACGAGGTTTTCCACATGTTGCCGCCGAATGTTACCGCAGAAACAGTGGCTTCGCCTTCATCATGCCATATGCGCTCCATAGGCAAGGGCACGAATGAAGGAGATATCGCATGCGCAAGCATCTGCTCGCCGTCCTCATCGCCATCCGGGCCGCTTTCCGCGCGCGTGCGGCCGTCAAGCCGCGCAAATCCGATGGCGGGCCGAGCTGGGCGTGAGACGCGCGCCGCGTTGACATAACCGAACTGCCCGCTCGAACTGAAGCGCACACGTCCTCCGGATCCAGCAAGAGGTTTTTTCATATGAGACGGACGAGAAGCGCCAGCACAAGGCCCGCGAAAACAATGAGGCCGACGACGCTGTTGAACTTGAACAATGCAAGGCATTGCAGCGGGTCATGGATATTCAATACCAGGATCTGATAGCCAAGCATCACGGCTGCGACCAGAAGAGCCGCATAAGCGAAAAAGCCCGCCTCCGCCGCGACAAAAGCCAGCAGCATCAGAAGAACGGCCAATCCGTAGAGGCCGATCAACCACGGGCGAGGATTGTCACCGAACCGGCGCGCGGTCGAACGGACCCCAATCAGTTCGTCATCCTCTCTGTCCTGGTAGGCGTAGATGGTGTCGTAACCAATGGTCCAGGCGATCGCTGCCGCGTAAAGCAAAATGGCGGCAAGGGAGACCTCGCCGAACTCCGCCGACCAACCCATTATCGCACCCCAGGAGAAAGCAAGGCCGAGGAAGAATTGCGGCCAGTCCGTGAAGCGCTTGGCAAAGGGATAGATCGCCACCAGCGCCAGCGACAGAATGCCGAGCACAACAGTGAAGCCGTTGAACTGCAGCAAGACGAGAAGACCCACAAGGGCCTGCAGCACCATGAAGGCCTTCGCCTGGAAGCGCGTGACGCGCCCTGAAGGCAGGGGACGCGACCGCGTGCGCGCCACTTCCATATCGATATCGTGGTCGACGATGTCGTTGTAGGTGCAGCCGGCGCCGCGCATCGCGATCGCGCCGACCGTGAACAGAACGACGTGGTACAGGAAACGGCCGGCCGAGAAGCTGCCAAGGCTTGCCGCCGTCGCGGACGCCAGCGCGGCCGACCAGAGGCAGGGCCATAACAAAAGCTGCCAGCCGATCGGCCGGTCCCAGCGGGCGAGCTGCGCATAGGGCCAGAATGCGCGCGGCAATACGCGGTAGACCCAGTTATTGGACGGTGCGTCGTGGACGCGGCCGGAATCTAAAGAGGAAGTGTTCATCGCTCCTGTTTGGCGCTCCGGGGCCGGACGGTCAAGCGGCCGCGCTCCGTTCCACTGTTGGTGGAGGATGTTTCCTGAAATCCTAGCCGATTTAAGGATAAGAACATGTGGTGATTCAAGGTGCCACAGCGTCCGTGTCCGGTTAGACGCGGGGCGCTATAGGCCGTCAAGGGAGCGTAAAGTCGAAGCGATAGGTCGCGGAAACTCCGACCAGAACCTGGTTGCGGCTGCCGCGTTCGCGCACCAGGCTCGAATCGGCGGCAGGGCCCATCAATCGCCGGTATTCTGCATAGGCGCTGGTCTCCAGCGTCTCGGTCGCCTGCCAGGTAATCGCAGCTCCGAGGCCGGCGGATTGGATGCCGCCGCCCGGATCATAGGCGCTCAGGCCAGACGCGGCGGATTCCCTGTTGTTCACACCGTAATAGGTATCGAAATAATCGCTCGTCGCAGCCGTCAGCCGCGGACCGCCGGAAACCCGCACTGTGTCGCTGACATCGACGAAAGCGTCCGCCGCGACGTCCGCGACGACACCGTGATGGGTGCGGATGCCTTGGCGGACCTCGGCACGCAGACGCATCCAATCCGTCGGATAGACTTCGGCGAAGCCGCCGACTTCGCCGCCGAACTTGACCGGATCGAGACCCTTGAGGTCGCTCGACCTATCCTCGTCGCGCTCGAAGAGCAGCTTGCCCACGACGCCTGCCCGGTACCCTCCCTGATCGAGGAGCGCGTAGGACATATTGTCGTTGCGCGACGAGAAACGCACGGTGCTGCCGGCTTTGCCGAGCGAGACCAGCGGCGCCGCTTGGAACATCCGATCCGAAGCGCCTTCATATTTCGGGCCGATGAAACCGGTGGCGCCGACCTTCAGATACCAATCGCCCGACCAAATAAAGCGGCCGTCTTCGGCAGAGGCCGCGCCGGCCAGCAGGAAAAATGTTCCAGAAAGAAAAGCAATACGGATACGCAATGAACAACTCCGGGTGAATCATTCGCCAGGCAGGTAGATCGTGCCGGGCACGAGCTAGGGAGAAGGCTCGTATGTGTGTGATACAGCCGCCGCTTTATCTTTGGTGTGTTCCTACGATTCCGTTAACCAGGTCAATTCAGCTTTCGTTTCCCATGAGATTTTATCGGTCAGCTTGACTACTGCATGTTTCCTTAAATCGCAGCCGATTTAGGGATAAAAACATGCAGCAATTCAAAGTGCTACAGCGTCCTTTGCGCGTCTGATCAGACGCGCGGCGCTGTAGTCGCGCAGATAAAGGCTTGGCGGGGCGCCAAGCATGCGTCGGAACATGGTCGTGAACGCCGCGACATTCTCGTAGCCCGCGTCGAGCGCCACGGTGGTGATCGGTTCGCCGTCGGCGAGGCGCGGCAGCGAGCCGAAGATGCAAGCCTGCTGCCGCCAGGTGACAAAGCTGATGCCGGTTTCTTGCCGAAAAAGACGCGTAAAGGAACGGCGGCTGATGCCCATGCGATCGGCCCACTGATCTATGGTCGCGGTCGCCGAAGGTGCCTTCAGGAACTGTCGGCACAGCGAGGCAAGCCTCTGGTTCTGCGGGAAAGGCAAGCCCAACGGTCGCTCGGCAAGCCTCGGTATCTCCGCCAGCAACAGATCCATGATCAATTGCTCCCGTTGCTCCGACGACGCTTCGTCTTGCGCGCCGACCAACGCATCAATAAGGCTGCCGACGAGCGAGGTGATCTCCAGCACGAGTGGCCGATCCGCGCGGCCGGCGGCAGCGGAAATGTAGATCGAATGCATCCGGACATCGCTCACCATCTCCGCCGAGTGTTCCGTGCCGGCGGGTACGAGCAAGGCATGGCCCGGCGGGATCATCCAGCGCCCGCCTGGCGTATGCACCAGGACGACTCCGCAACGCGCCCACCACAACTGCGTGCGGCTATGGCTGTGCGGCGGGATCTTCAAGCCGGAGGCATAGTCCTTGCCAATCGCCAGGACGGAAACGTTCGCCCTTTCAATCCATTCCAGGCTTCTGAAATGATCCGCATCCGGCAATTGCGGCAGGTAATTTCTTCTCGACTTCGTCAATTTGGCCCACTCACGAAAGAAATGGACCAAATCACAAAAGCAGGCCAGCAACAAGCCGTCTAGAGATGACCGGCAGCTCAGCAGGTGAGCCGTTCGCGGAGAAACATCTCATGGCTTCAGTAACATCGACAGCAAGCATCAGTCCCGAGAAGACCGCCTTCTCCGTCATTCTTGCGGTCAGCTTCTGTCACATGCTGAATGATGTGATGCAGTCGCTGCTAACTGCACTCTACCCGTTGCTGAAGGCGAATTACGCACTCGACTTCGTCCAAATCGGCCTCCTGACCTTCACGTTTCAAGTGACTGCGTCGATGCTGCAGCCGGCGGTTGGCATCGTCACCGATCGATGGGCACTACCCTATTCCCTGCCGGTGGCCATGCTTTCGACCTGCTCGGGCCTCATTCTCCTTGCTAACGCCGATCACTTCTGGATCCTTCTCGTGGCGGCGAGCCTGATCGGGATCGGCTCCGCGATCTTTCATCCCGAGTCGTCCCGGGTGGCCCGGCTCGCGTCGGGCGGCCGCCACGGGCTGGCGCAATCGCTCTTCCAGGTCGGCGGCAATGCCGGCAGCGCGCTGGGACCGCTGCTTGCAGCTTTCATCGTGATTCCGTTCGGCCAGGGCAGTCTCGCCTGGTTCTCGATTATGGCGATCACCGGCTTCTTCATCCTTTCCTGGGTCAGCACGTGGTACGTGCGCCATCGCCGCATGACCATGAGCCGGCCCGCTCCGAACCGCACGCTTCCCTTGCCGAAGGCGCGCGTTCTGTGGGCAATCGCGATCCTCGTTCTGCTGACTGCGACGAAGAACGTCTATCTCGCCAGCATATCCAGCTACTTTACCTTCTTCATCATCGAGAAGTTCGGCACGAGCGTGCAGCAGGCGCAACTGATGCTGTTCCTGTTTCTCGGCTCGGCGGCTGCCGGAACCTTTCTCGGCGGCCCGATCGGCGACCGGTACGGCGCGCGCTTCGTCATCTGGTTCTCGATCCTCGGCGTCATCCCGTTCGCACTCATGCTGCCCTATGCAAACCTGTTCTGGACTGGCGTGCTGAGCGTAGTCATCGGCCTCATCTTTTCGTCCGCCTTCTCCGCCATCGTCGTCTTCGCGCAGGAGCTCGTTCCCGGCCGTGTCGGGCTGATTGCCGGTGTCTTTTTCGGCTTTGCCTTCGGCTTCGGCGGCATGGGCGCCGCAGTGCTCGGCATCTTCGCCGACCGGCAGGGCATCGCGTTCGTCTACGAGCTCTGCTCCTACCTGCCGTTGCTCGGTATCCTGACGGTGCTGCTGCCTAAGCTTCCAACGAGATAGGACGCCGTCCATGCAGCCCGGCCGGTGGCCCGACCGAGGGACATCCGGCGGCATCGAAATCCGCATCTGCCGACGCGGCCCTCTGTAATCATTCATAAATTATTGCGCGTTACCGTTTTCCGATGGGAGCTTGGGCAGGGGCATGAAATGAGAGGGCGCGCGGTCTTTTCCGTCTTCCTGGCGACGCTGGCATACGCGTCCGCTGCCCGCGCCGAAACGCTCAACCTGCTCATCTGGGAATCCTACATCGATCAGAGAATCGTCGACCGCTGGACGGCGAAGACGGGCGTCAAGATCCATCAGGTCAACTATGACAGCGGCGATGCCCGCGACGAGATCCTGGCGGATCCGGGCAGCAACATCGATATCGTCGTCGTCGGAGAAAACGGTGCGGCGCTTTTCGGCAGGAAGGGTGTTCTCGAACCGCTCACCGACGCCAATGTCCCTTCTCTCAAAGACTATGCGCCCGAATGGCGCAAGCGCTGCGCCGGACACGGCCTGCCCTATCTTTGGGGCACCATGGGCATTCTCTACCGTTCCGATGTCGTGAAGGAGCGCCCGACCTCCTGGCAGAATCTAATGCGCCCGAGGCTGGAGCTGAAGAAGCACATCGCGATGTTCGACGACCACAACGAGGCCTTCGTGGCCCCATTGATGCTACTCGGTGCGTCCATCAACGCCAACGACAACGAGACGCTGAAGGCGGCCTTCGACCTCATGAGGGAACAAGCACCGTCCGTGCTGACCTACGATTATGTGATCACCTCCGTCCAGAACCCCGCGATCGGAGGAAACATTCACATGGCGCTCGGCTACAGCGGTGACCAGCATGTGCTCAACGACAAGGTTGGTGTCCCCGGTCTCTGGCACTATTCGGTCCCGAACGAAGGCACCCTTTCCTGGCTCGATTGTATGGCCGCGACGGCAAGCTCACCGAACAAGCGGCGGGCGCTGGAGTTTCTCGATTTCGTCGGTTCCGCGGAAAGTGCTGCCGCAAACGCGATGGCGTTGACCATGCCGACAGCAAGCAGCGCGGCGCTCAAGCTCCTGCCCGCAATGATGCGCTCTGACCCGGCGATTTATCCTCCTCCGGAAATACTGGCGAAGAGCCAGTTTCAGCAAGAACTTTCCATCGAGTCGGTGCAAGCGCGCCGACGCATCATCAGTACATTGGCGAATTTCCAGTGACACTCGACAAGCGCGCGCTCCTCCTCATCTTCCCTGTGGTGCTTGCCGGCTACCTCCTCGCTGCCTTTTCGGTTCACGTCGCCCAAAGCCGCTCGATCCGGGCGCTTGAACACGCCAAACTGTCGCAAAGACTCGAGCACGCGGCCGCAGTCTTTCAGAGCGAGGTCCGACGGAGCAAGAGTTTCCTCAACGCTCTGCTGAACAGCAATGCGCTGCGCCAGTTCGTATCCGAAACGGATAAGACCTACCGCGCCACCGCGCTCGGCGCGCGTCTGCAGGAAAGCGTAAAGTCGCTCTCGGACGACCCTATGGGCTTCGTGTCGCTGGTCATCCTGAGCTCTAAGCTGGAAACGGAATATTATTTCGAAAACAGCTGGGATCCGTTTGCAGACGTCGACGGGGCACAGGTTGAACTGGCCAGGAGACTCGTCAAGGGCACCAAGCTTACGGATTGGACCTATCTTCATGACGTCGGCGGGCGACCCAGAATCGTCTACTCCCAGTTCATCGATCCAATCACCCTTGCCCGCCCTCTGCCCAGCAACAAGGCGAATGCGCTGCTGATGCAGGTAGCCGTGCAGCCCGATCGTTTCCTTCAAATGCAGGCCGCGCTGAAGAAGGAATACGAGGCCGACATTGTTCTCCAACCCTGGCCGCTCGCCGTCACCGATTACCTTTCGGCCAGCGCGCCACTCGGACCGGCGCTCTACGCGACGCTGACCATTTCGGACGCGCATTTCGACAGCCAAATGCTGCGCCAGAAGACGTTGCTTGCCCTTGGTGCAGTAGCGATGAGCCTTTTTTCGATCTGGCTTATCGTCTTCCTGATTCGGCGCTTCATTACAGGGCCGATCGCCACGCTCGACGCCAACGTCATGGCGGTCATGGTCGGAGCACGCGATGGAATCGTGGAGCACGACGAGGTGGGCGAAATCGGCCGCCTGACCCAAAACATCCGCGAATTGCATCGCCAGTCGGTGCATTCGCTGGAGCTGGTGCAGAAAAGCTCCTGGACGGACACGCTTACCGGCATTAGCAATCGCGCACATTTCAACATGCTTGCTACCGGTGTCGTTGAGGAAGCCATCTCGTCAGGCGAAAAATGCAGCTTGCTCTTCATCGACATCGACAATTTCAAATTTGTCAACGACAAGCATGGCCACGAAGTCGGCGACGAACTCCTGAAGACGCTTGCAACCCGACTTGCAGACCATGTCGACGCCATCACCCGAAGGCGGGGCCAGAACCCAGCGATCTTCGCCCGCCTATCCGGCGACGAGTTTGCCGTGCTGGTGCGCTCAAGACCGGGTGACGGCACCGTCCGGGAAATCGCTGCCACAATTCTCGCGCTGTTCGACGACGGCTTCGAGGTGTCCGGCAAGCGCTATCCGGTAACGGCGAGCATCGGCGCGGCGATCTGTCCGGACGACGCGAGCAATGTCGCCGAACTGATATCCAATGCCGACGCCGCCATGTATCAGGCCAAGAGCGCTGGCAAGAACCGCTCCACCCGTTTCTCCCGTGCGCTCCATGACAGACGCACGCGGTTGCGCCAGATACAGGAGGAAATGCGCTCTCTCGATCCGGACGAGCAGTTTCACCTCGTCTACATGCCGATCGTGGACGCGAGAGGCCGCGTCACTGGCTGCGAGGCCCTGCTGCGCTGGCACTCCCCCATTCTCGGCAACGTCACTCCGGACGAATTCGTGCCGATCGCGGAAAGCTCCGGCCTGTTTTCGAAGATCGACTGGTGGGTCATCAACAAGGCGATGTCCGATTGCCGCCAATTGAAAGCGCTCTTCGGACCCGACACCGTGCTGGCGATCAACATTTCTTCCGCCGAGCTGCACTCGCGCTCGATCAGTGACTATTTTTCCGATTGTGTCGAACGCCATGGACTTCAGCCGGAGTCGATCGATATCGAACTGACGGAAACCTTCGCCGTCAAAGTGAGCGATCACTTACGCCGGAACATCGAAGACCTGCGCCAGAAAGGCTTCCGGCTCTCGATCGACGATTTTGGCGCCGGCTACACTTCGGTTCAGCAAATCATCGACTATGCCGCGGACACGATCAAACTCGACAGAGCGCTCGTCTCCAACCTGACGGCGTCACAGTCCCTGCCTGTTCTCAAGGCCGTCGTCGCTCTCTGCCACGCGAAGGATATGGCCGTGGTCGGCGAAGGCGTGGATACGCCGGAAAAGCTTGCGATGCTGACCGCAGCCGGCTGCGATCGGTTCCAGGGCTATCTGATCAGCAAGCCGCTTTCGCTCGACGATCTCGGAATCTGGGCGCTGACCCGAACGGCGCAATCCACGACCGAAGTCATTGCTGAAAATGCCGAGGACTGGCGGACGGACGGCCGCTCGACCCCGGTGCCCGTTTGAATCCACTGCGGACACCGCTTTTCCCTTGACCTTACCCCGCTTGCCGTCCTAACCGCAGCGCAGCAATTACCTGACGGCGAGGATGGCAATGAAAGTTCTTCTGATCGGATCGGGCGGACGCGAACATGCGCTTGCGTGGAAAATCGCACAATCGCCGAAACTGACAGCGCTTTACGCCGCACCGGGAAATCCAGGCATCGCCGAAGAAGCGACGATCGTCGCCCTTGATGTCGACAACCAACAGGCTGTGGTCGATTTCTGCCGGCGGACGGCGATCGATTTCGTCGTCGTCGGCCCCGAGGCGCCACTCGTCGCGGGACTCGCGGACACGCTCCGCGCCGCAGGCATTGCGGTCTTCGGTCCGTCCGCCGCCGCTGCCCAACTCGAAGGCTCCAAGGGCTTTACCAAGGATGTCTGCGCGAAATACGGCATTCCGACCGGCGCCTACAAACGGTTCACCGAGGCGGAAGCGGCAAAGACCTATGTGCGGGAGCAAGGTTCTCCGATCGTCATCAAGGCCGACGGGCTCGCCGCCGGCAAGGGCGTGACCGTCGCGATGACGCTTGACGAGGCCCTCGCCGCCGTCGACGAGTGCTTCGCTGGCGCCTTCGGGTCCGCCGGCGCGGAAGTTGTCGTCGAGGCCTATCTCGATGGCGAAGAAGCGAGCTTCTTCTGTCTGTGCGACGGCAAGAACGCTTTGCCGCTCGCCTCGGCACAGGATCACAAGCGCGTCGGCGACGGCGACACGGGGCCCAACACCGGCGGCATGGGCGCCTATTCGCCGGCGCCAGTAATGACGGCGGAAATGGTCGAGCGTACGATGAAGGAGATTATCGAGCCGACGATGCGTGGCATGGCCGAAAGTGGCCATCCCTTCACCGGTGTCTTTTTCGCCGGGCTGATGATCACCAAAAATGGCCCGGAACTCATCGAATACAATGTCCGCTTCGGCGACCCCGAGTGCCAGGTGCTGATGATGCGCATGAAGAGTGATCTGTTGCCGCTGCTCTACGCCGCTGCGACCGGAACACTCGGCGCGATGAGCGTTGATTGGCGGGATGAGGCGGCGCTGACGGTCGTCATGGCCTCGCGGGGATATCCGGGCGCCTACGAGAAGAACACGCCGATCACTGCCCTGCCCAGCGAATCCGCAACAACCAAGGTGTTTCATGCCGGCACGGCGATGAAGGACGACCAGTTGGTCGCGACTGGCGGCCGCGTGCTCAACGTCACGGCGATGGGCAAAAGCGTCAATGAGGCCAAGGACGCCGCTTACGCGGCCCTGCGCGACGTCTCCTGGGAAAACGGGTTCTATCGTCACGACATCGGCTGGCGCGCCGTCGCGCGGGAAACCGCCTAAAGCGCGTCGCGTTCAAGCGGACCCATGCGACGCGCTTAGGTCTCTACATTTATGCATGTCGTTGTCCAAAACGGCTGTAAACTTTTGGGCGACGTGCATTGAGCGAAAAAGACGGCATCATTCAATTTTTACCAATCCTCATGACGGGAAGGTAAGGGAAAAACGCATATCGTCACCTTGATAGTTTCGAGGAAAATCCAATGCGTGCCCTGCTTATCTCCGCCGCTTTCGCGCTTCTCGCCGGTACAGCCGCCGCATCGTCGATCGAGGACGTCGTCTCCGGCAAGGCGGTAAACTCCAGTGTCGCTACGGTTTCCTGCGCGAACTGCCCGCCGCTGCAGCCGAAGAAGAAGTCCTCCTATGTCGTCCCCGAGATCGCTCCCGGCACCGACAAGGTCGAGCTCAAGGAAGTAGGCGGTGAGGTGAAGCTGGTACGCACCGAGGCTTGGCTCGGCGGATCACCGGTCGTATTCGTCAGCAAGGCACCCGAGGAAGTCGTGAGAGCCGCGGCGATGAAGGTCGAACCGGCAACGGCGAGTGCCTCCGTAAGCGTCGATCTCAGCCAGCCCGGCACGCATAAAGTTGTTTCCGCCGAGATCGATGAGACGGCGAAAACCGCCTCCGTTCATCCGATCTCGCGCGCTAAACCGGTTGCAGCCGCAATGGCGGGCAACTCACAGGAATTTGATCCGGCTGGATTCGAACTTCGGCTAGACTAAAACCATATAAACACAGTTCCCTGCCCCGTCCAGCCGACCCTGATTCACGGCTGACGGGTCTTCGCTGCAATGGCGAGAGATTGCGCCCCTGAGAGAAGCAGGGGCGCAATCTTTTGGTGGGTGCGGACAGCTCGATCTTCACCTGCCCCACAGCGCCGCGCCTCCTATCAGACGCGCAAGGGACGCTGTAGCGCTTTGAATGACGGCGTGTTTTCATCCTTAAATCGGCTACGATTTGAGGAAACCTGCAGCAGCGACGAGTTCATCTATTTCGCCGTCGGAATAAACCTCAATGCCGTTCTGCCGCAGCAATGCGGCGGTCACGCCCATGCCCGAATGCCGAGCGCCGGTGAAGCTGCCGTCGTAGATGAAGCCTGATCCGCAGGACGGGCTCCCGTCGATCAGCAGCGCGAAGCGACAGCCCGTTTCGAGCGCGAGCGCCAGCGCATTTTCGGCTGCTCGAACAAACTCGTCCGTCACGTCGCGGCCGGTGTTTTCGACCACCCGAGCCTCCCCTGAGAGCACGTCGGATCCCGCCTGTCCGTCGGCGATCTCCGCCGGCGGACGTGGAACCGGCATGCCGGCCGACATCTCGGGACAGATCGTCACAAGCCGACCCTCGTCGCGCCAGCGATCGATCGCCGGGTGAGAAAGCGGCTTCGATGCACCGTCATAGCGCACCGCATGGCCCATAAGACAGGCACTGACGAGAATTTTGGCGGTCATGCCGCTTCATAAACAGTCGCCACGTGTCCTTTCAAGGGGCGAATCTACCAAAGCAAGGGCAAGGCGGCGGAGGCCAGCAAAAGGAAAGCGAAAATCAAGTTGGCGAGGCGCGCCTTTCGCGGGTCATGGAGGATCGCCGCGATAGCGGCACCGAACCAGAGCCATGTCGTATTGACGGCGATCGCGAGGACGCTGAGAGCGATAACCTTCGCAATGGCGCCCTCGTCCGCGTCGGTAGCACTACCCGCATAAACGGCGCCGATCGCTGCATAAGCTTTGGGGTTGGCGACCGCGAGCACCAAGCCGCTGAGAAAGGAAGGAGCTTCCGAGTCCTGTTCTTGAGCGGCAACAGGCGGCGCGGTGGCGATGTGCCACGCGAGATAGACGATATACGCGCCGGCGAGAACCATGAGCGCCGGCTTCATGCCTGGCAGTTCTAGAACGATCGCGGTTACGCCCGCCGCGATCGCCAGCACGACGACAATGGTACCTATATTGACGCCAGCGGCGTAGTGCGCGCTCAGGCGCATGCCATGGGCCGCGCCCATGCCGGCGAGGCTGAGCGTCGCCGGGCCTGGACTGCCCATCAGCGGCAGCGCTGCAAGGATCAGGAGAGCGAGATCGCCGCCCATGGCCGCATCCCCGATCTCAGATCCAGCGATCGTTTTCAGCCGTGCGCTCGCCGCCCTCGTGACCGGTGTTCAGGATGCCGCGCGGTTCGATCAGCAGCATCTTCACCTCACCTTGAGCAAACGGCTTGTGCTCGACGCCCTTCGGCACGACGTACATCTCGCCCGGTCCGACGATGACTGAACCGTCGCGAAAATCGATCCGAAGCGTGCCGTCCAGCACGATGAAAGCCTCGTCCGTTTCCGGGTGATCATGCCAGACGAAGTCGCCCTCGATGCGAACGATCTTCACCTGATAGTCGTTGATTTCCGCGATCACGCGCGGCTGCCACTGGTCGGAAAACCGCGCGAGCTTCTCAACGAAATTGATTGGAGCGTAGGTCCGTCGGATCGCATCCATCGCCGTCTCCTCGAGCTATTTTGGCCGAGGCTAAGTCTCTTCCAGCGATCGGTCTTGAACGATTGTGCAGTGTGATGCCCTCACCCTCCCGCAGGCGGGGGAGAGAGGACTGGCACCGGCGCGGCATCGCCCCTTCTCCCGTCGGGGAGAGGTAGCGGCAACGGGGTGAGGGGCGCGCCTATTCAGTGGCGATCAAACCGCCCGCTATTCGCAGCCAGCGTCCGGGTGAAAGACCGAAGGCCCTCTTGAAATGGCGGTTCATATGCGCCTGGTCGGCGAAACCGGCGTCCAGTGCGGCCTCGGCAGGCGATACCCCTCGTCGCAGGTCGGCTTTTACCGCCTCCAGCCGGCGTTGAACGAGATAACGATATGGACTTGTGCCGTACAACCGCCGGAAGTCGCGGCTAAGTCCCCAACGGTCTCGGCCGCTGATCGCTTCCAGCGTCTCGAGCGTCACCGTGCCCTCCGGTAAATCGTGCAGGTAAAGCCGCGCGCGTTCCGCAGCACGGTAGTCCAACGCCCGACGGCCGGGCGAAGGGCCGCCGGCAGCGGCTTCGAGCGCATGGGCAAGCTCGAAAAGGCCGTCGTCGAACTCCAGCGCTTCGATCCGGGCGGCCGTCGAAGGCAGCAACGCGTGAACCGCTGCAAAGAGCCGCGGATCGGATGAAATCCCGCCGCTGATAAAGGGCAGCGGCCGCCCGCCCAGGACGCTTTGGATGGCGGCCGGTTCGATATAGATCATGCGATAGCGAAAACCGTCATCGCTGGCCGCGTGGCCGTCGTGCAGTTCGTCGGGATGGAGCACCATCGTTCTGCCGGGCAGGCTGAATCGATCGGTGCCGCGATAACGGAAGCTCTGGACGCCCGAAAGCGTCTGCCCGATGGCGTAGGTATCGTGCCGGTGTGGCTCGTAGGCTGGTCCAGCGAAAAAGGCCTCGATGCGTTCGAACGGTACAGCGTCCTCGGCGACCGCTATCCAGTCGCCACTACGCTTACGGGCCAGCGGCTCGATGATGCCTTCACCTGCACTGGGGTGGTCGCTCGTCATGCCTACGAGATAGGGCAATTGCTCCCGGTTGTCGATGCGAGGCGGTTCGACGCGGTCCTGTCCGGGCACATGCCGGGACGGCGCGAGAACAGCAGTCGCTATCCGGCGATTTTCGAGAAATCCGCAACCGCTCCCGTTGCAGAGCGGATGAGTCCCAGCAATGCCAAGCGATTGGCACGGATCGCTGTGTCCTCGTCATTTACCAAGACATCATCGAAGAATTGATCGACTGGCTCACGAAGTTTCGACAACGCCGCCATGGCCGAGCGGAAGTCCTCCTTGACGATCGCATCGCGCGCATCGCCGGTCGCGACCTTGATCGATGCATGGAGGGTCCTTTCGGCAGTGAGCTTGAAGAGCCGCTCGTCGACGGAAGTGGCGACTTCCGTGCCCTTCTTCTCCTCAGCCGCCAAGATCTGCGTTGCGCGCTTGGTGCCCGCCAGCAAGTTCTTGCCTTCCTCGGCGGTGATGAAGGCGGTCAGCGCCTCGACACGTCGCGCGATCAGTAGCAGATCATCAGCGTCCGGTGCCAGCACTGCGTCGATCAGATCGTAGCGTGCGCCAAGGTCACGCAGATAGACCTTCAGCCGGTCGTGGAAGAAGGCGAGAAGATCGGCAGAAATGTCACCGGCGACCTCGGGCCTCTGCTGCTTGAGCCCCGCGAGCGCAACTTCGAAAAACGGCAGGAGCGGCAGGCGCGCCTTGCCTTCCAGGATGAGCCGGATGACGCCGAGCGCGGCACGGCGCAGCGCATAGGGATCCTTCGAGCCCGTCGGCTTTTCGTCGATCGACCAGAAGCCGACGAGGGTATCGAGCTTGTCGGCGAGCGCGACAGTCACGGCGACAGGATCGGCCGGCACGCGATCGGAAGGTCCCTGGGGCTTGTAGTGGTCCTCGATTGCATTCGCAACGGCGGATGTTTCGCCCTGCAGCGCCGCATATTTGTGACCCATGATGCCCTGAAGCTCGGGGAACTCCCCGACAGCCTCGGTCCGCAAATCCGCCTTGGCCAGCACGGCAGCGCGGTCGACCTGGGTAACGTCCGCACCAGTTACCTTGGCGAGTTCCGCGGCCAGCCAGCGGATGCGGGCGACGCGTTCGCCCTGCGTCCCCAGTTTGGCATGGAACGTCACGTTCAACGCATCGAGCTTTGCCATGCGCTGGTCGAGCGGCTTCCGGAGGTCGAGCCCGAATTTCTTCGCGGACGCCACGAGCGTTTCGAGATCCGGCAGGTTGCCCTGGTCCCGCTTCCAGAAATGCGCCGCGTCCGAGAGGCGCGCGCGCACGACCTTGCCGTTGCCGTGGACGATTTCCTTGCCGCCGTCTCTGGCTTCGATATTCGACACGAGGATGAATTTGTTCGACAGCGCCTCGGCGCCCCGCTCGCGCGTGACGAAGCACTTCTGGTTGGTCTTAATCGTCAGACGAATGATCTCCGACGGAATTTCGAGATAGCTCTCCTCAAAACTTCCCATAAGCACCTGCGGCCACTCGACGAGGCCCGACACTTCCTCGAGCAGGCCCTCGTCCTCGACGAGTTCCAGGCCGCTCGCGAAGGCGACGTTATGGGCGTCGGCGGAGATGATCTGCTTGCGGCGCTCGGCATCGATCACAACCTTCGCTCTCTCGAGCTTCTCGGCATAATCGGCAAACCGGCGAACGGCAATCGCTTCGGGCGCATGGAAACGGTGGCCGTAGGTCACGTTGGAGGCGACAATGCCGTCGACCTCGAACGGAATGACCATGGTCTCCTCCGTCTCCGAACCGAAAGTGCAGACGATCGACTGGAGCGGGCGCACCCAACGCAGGCTTCCGGGCTTTGCGGATGCGGCGCCGGAGCGCATGGATTTGGGCCAGGGGAAACTGCGGATGATCCCCGGCATTACCTCAGCGATGATCTCCTCGGCGGCCCGGCCGGGCTTGACGATATGAGCGACGTAAAAATCCCCCTTCTTCGGATCGCTGTGGACGTGGGCATCGCGGATCGAGGAGAGGCCTGCGCCACGCAGGAAGCCTTCGATCGCCTTCTCGTTCGCGTCGGTGCGCGGTCCCTTGCGCTCCTCGCGAATATCGGCAGAGCGCGCATTCAGGCCCCGCACATCGAGCGTCAGCCGGCGCGGCGTCCAATATTCACGCGCGCCCTCGTACGTAAGGCCTGCCTCGACCAGTGCGTCCGTCACGAGCTTCTTCAGGTCGCCCGCCGCTTTGCGCTGCATGCGGGCGGGGATTTCTTCGGAGCGCAGTTCGATAAGAAGATCAGGCATGGACTCTGGACTTTGTTCTGTTCCGTACGGTTGCGGCGGACTTAGCAAGCTCCGATGAAAAAGTCACCAAGCCCGGCAAGGAAATTGGCTCGTTGCGGCGGCACTACCAGCCGCCACCGCCACCACCGCCGCCGCCACCACCGGAAAATCCTCCGCCGGAGGAAAAGCCCGAGGACGAGCTCTTGGGCGGCGGCGGCAATGACGACGTCATGGTGTCCGCCATCGAACCGGCGAACCCGCCGATCCTGTCGCCGAACGAACCCGGACCAAAGGAATCGCCGTGATACCAGCTCGGCTGATAGGCAGCAGCGGCGGCGCCCGCGGACGCGGCAAGCAGCCAACGGTCGAACGTCTCCGTCCATGGTTTTTCGACGCCGAGCGCCACGGCATAAGGGAGCAGCGTCTCGAAGTGGCGGGGCGACATTTCCGGCACGCCCTGGAGGTTCATCCGGTCCTTCTCGGCAAGCGTCATGTATTGCCGCAGCCCGTCGATCCCGTCCATCATCCGTGTGCCGAGTGGCGTCGGAGCCCCCATCAGGAAGAAGAAAAGCACGTTGACGAGCACGATGCCGCCGACTGCGAAGAGTAGCGGCAGGTCGTCCGCCCCAGCTGCCGAGAAGACGATCGCAGCCAGAACTCCAGAAAAAATCGTGAGAAAAACGAATGCAAAGAAGGCCAGGACCACGATCGACATGATGCGGCGCGCGAGGCTCGATCCGCGCCGCAACGACTTGCCGAAGGAGACGGCGAAGATCGAGACGAAAAAGGCAATGAAGACCGGCACGATGACAAGTGGAATACTTTCCTCGCTGAGTTCGCCGAAGATAAAGAGGGCCGCCAGGGCAAGCACCGAAAGCAAAACCCCGCCAATGATGTAAGCTGTGTTGGCGCGGTAGTACTTGCCGCGATGTTCCCGCTCCATCGAACTGCGGAAGGCAGAGCCCGCTGCCTCGACCTGCTTGCCGTTCGCCCGATCGATCGTGAGCTTGCCGCCCGCAGCCCCGATTGCCTTCAGCAGCGTCGCCTCACCGGTCGGCAGCTTTTCTGCTTCCCCCTTGCCCGTTGCGGTGATGACGATCGCCTTCTTGAGGTCGTCGAGAACAACATGGCCCTTGACCGCCAGGTTGAGCGCGGCGGCCGAGAGCGCGGTCCATCCCTCGCCGGCAAACCCCTTGTTGTCGATATAGTTGACGAGCGCCGGCGAAATGCCATCCGGCGCATCCCAGCGCGGTACCATCACACCGCGTGCCGGATCACGACCGACGCGCACCCAGGCGCGCCCGTAGTAGAGGGCGACAAGGACAAGGCCTGCACCGGCAATCACCAGAGCCAGATGGTCACGCAGCCACCAAACGTTTTCCTGGGATGTGCTTGGACTGTCGATGCTGCCCTTCGGCAGCTTGACCGCGATCGTCAGGCCCTCCTGCGGGCGGAGTCGGCGCGTGGTGGCGAAGAAGATTTCGTCCCCCTCCTCCACCGCCCGCGCATCCTTACCGGTGGCGCCATAACCGCCGGTAAATACGTCGAGCGCTTCGGACTTCACGCCTTCTGGTAACGTGACGGTGGCGCTCGCCTCCTCGATCGGGAAGGGCCACTCCGTTCCGGTCACGTTCCAATAAAGTTCCTCGTGATCGTCGAAGAAACGTATCTGTCGGCTAGTCTCATAGGTGATCTGGAACGTGTGCTCCCCGCGGGGCAGGAACACGTCGGCCTCGCCGGTAAGGATGCGGATACCGCCGTTGATCGATTCGGTGCGGTAGCTCTCCTCCTCGCCGTCGCGTTCCACGGAAACGAGATTGAAGTCCACCTTGCTGCGCCGACCGTGCGCGTCGGCGAAGGTCAGCGGGAAATCCCGATAAATGCCGCGCCGGATCTGGTTGCCCTCAACGTTGGCAGTGATCGTCTCGGTCACAGTAAGCGTGCCGTCCTTTGCAAGGTCGATGACCGAGTGAAAGGACGAGATAATCTCTTGCGCGGCTGCGGTGAGCGGCCAAACAAGGGCGAGAAGAACAAGCGCAAGAGCTGCGGAAAACCGCTTCATCGCAATTCCCTTCTCCGCATCGTTAGAACTTGACCGATGGCACCGCCCGGTCCGCTTCGTTGGCAATCTCGAAATAGCCGGCCTTGGCAAAACGGAAGGCATTGGCGATCAGATTGGACGGGAAGCTTTCCACCTTGACGTTGAGGTCACGGGCAGCGCCATTGTAATAGCGCCGGGACATCTGGATCTCGCCTTCGATCGTCTCCAGCGTGCGCTGGAGCTCCGCGAAATTCTCGTTGGCCTTGAGGTCCGGATAGGCTTCGGCGAGCGCAAAAAGCTTGCCGAGCGCCTGTGACAGCGCTCCTTCAACGGCCGCCCTGCGGGCGACGTCGCCCTGCGGCACGGCTTGCGCTCGGTTGCGTAATGAGACGACTTCTTCAAGCGTCGACTTTTCGTGCGCCGCATAGCCCTTCACCGTCTCGATCAGATTGGGGATCAGATCAGCGCGCCGCTTCAATTGCACATCGATGCCGGACCAAGCCTCTTCGGCGACCTGCCGCGCCTTGACGAGGCCGTTGTAGACGAAAACCAGGTAAAGGATCACCGCGACACCGATTGCCAATCCGATCATGAAAGCCCCTCCTTGAGAATCCGCCAGAGATTAGCACCGGCTTTCCAGCTTGAAAGGCATTTTTTGCAATCAAAGCAATGTTCGCGAGCGGCTCGCCTGGCTCGTGCGAGCTCGATTTCCTGACGCCGGAATCGACGACTGGCTGCAACTACAAAGCTGTTCCGCCGGGAACGGCGCTGAAACTAAGGATAGGCGAAATTCGTCTCATCGAACAACTCAAGACGCAAAGCCCAGGACCATGAAAACGTTCGCAACTCACATCAACGCAATCGCATTCTTGGCCCTCTTCGTTGCCTATGCGAGCGGAGTCCAGGGCGACAGGCCGAACGGGGTGCGCCGCGCATTGCAGACCTATGGCGGCCAGCTTTCACTGGAGGCGTTTCCGACCGCCGGCCTTCTGTTGACGGACACCCGCCGATGCGGCCGAGGTCCCTGCCGCTGACGATGTTCAGATCGAAACGGAGGGTACCGACCCCGACGACTATGCTGCTTCCCTGTTCCAGTTCGCGCCGCCGGCATCGGTCATCAGGAACGCCTCGCCGCAAGCCTTCGCCAGCGTACGAACGCGTAGAATATAGCTCTGGCGCTCCGTCACTGAAATCACACCGCGCGCATCCAGCAGATTGAAAACGTGGCTCGCCTTAATGCACTGGTCGTAGGCCGGGAAGACGCATTTATGCAGGCGATTGTTGCTGCTGTCACCGGGCGCTCCGGCGGCCAGCAATGCCAGGCACTCCTTTTCGGCATCGATGAAATGCTGATGAAGCATCGCCGTGTTGGCATATTCGAAGTTGTGTCGGGAATATTCCTGCTCGGCCTGCAGGAAAACGTCGCCATAGCTGATCTTCTCGGCGCCCTCGCGGCCGTTGAAGTTCAGGTCGTACACATTATCGACACCCTGGACATACATAGCGAGGCGCTCAAGACCATAGGTCAGCTCGCCGGAAACGGGCGAGCATTCGATGCCGCAGACCTGCTGAAAGTAGGTGAACTGCGACACTTCCATGCCGTCGCACCAGCATTCCCAGCCGAGACCCCAGGCGCCGAGCGTCGGGCTCTCCCAGTCATCTTCGACGAAGCGGATGTCGTGCAGCAACGGATCGAGGCCGATCGCCCTCAGCGAACCGAGATAGAGCTCCTGCAGGTTCGACGGGTTCGGCTTCAAGAGCACCTGGTACTGGTAATAGTGCTGAAGCCGGTTCGGGTTCTCGCCGTAGCGCCCATCGGTCGGGCGGCGTGACGGCTGGACGTAAGCCGCACGCCACGGCTTCGGTCCGAGCGCGCGCAGCGTCGTGGCCGGATGAAACGTTCCGGCGCCAACCTCCATGTCGTAGGGCTGGAGCACGGCGCAGCCCTTGTCGGCCCAATAGTTATGCAGCGTCAGGATCAGGGCCTGAAAGGAGCGCTTCGGGTTCATATGGTCCGGGAGGGAGGCGGTGGTCATAGGATCACGTCCGAATTCTTCAAGGTTTGCCGGACAGGTGCCACGCCGCACGGCAGGGGTCAAGCGTCTTGCTGATCCCGTCAGGATCAGGCGCGGCGATCACTCTTCGTCGCGCTTCAGGCGGTATTCTCCGGTCTTGGGATCCTTGACAAGAGTTCCATTGGCGCCGGTCTGTTGCTCGCGGCGCAGGCGCTCACGCTGCCGCGCCAGCTTTTCAGCGTCGGCAATGAACTTCCGATAGCCGATCCAAGCGATGATACCGATGATCAAGAGCAGGATAAGTTGTGGCATTGTTCCTCCTCTGCACGCTTCCGCCGATCGACCCGATCCCGGCGAAGCGATGCAGCCTTTCAAACTGTAATAGCCACCTTACGCGCATGGCCAGGGCGCGAGGTTGGAGCAGCTAGAGCCCGTACCGCGCCCACAGCGCCCTTTCCTCGAGCGCTTCGGCAAGCCCAGCGGCCGCCGACGCAGCCAGGGGTGCTGCAATCGCAGCGGCAGCGGCCGCGCCCGGTTGGCGGCGGCCGAAGAGGCTGCGTGCCGGCTGGATCAATTCGAGCCGCGTTTTCGCGCCATAACGTCTCTTCACCTCTCCGCGCATATCGCCAAGAGCGTCGACAAGGCCGAGTTCCTGCCCGCGCCGACCGGTCCAGAAAAGACCGGAGAAGATATCGGGGTGGTCGGCCAGAAGGCTTCCCCGGCGCGTCTTGACCATCTGAATGAACGTGTCGTGGATCTCGAGTTGCAAGCTCTTGAGGAACTCGACATCGCGCTCCTTTTCCGGCTGGAACGGATCGAGAACCACTTTGTTTTCGCCGGCCGTGTAGACCCGCCGCTCGACACCGATCTTCTTCAGGAGCTCGGGGAAGCCGAAGCCACCGGAAACGACGCCGATCGAGCCGACGATCGAGGTCGGATCGGCGATGATCTCGTCGCCGGCAAGCGCGATCATATAACCTCCGGACGCAGCGACGTCCTCGACGAAGATGAGGACGCGCTTCTTCTTTTCTTCCGCGAGATCGCGAATACGCTGGTAAATCAGGCGCGACTGCACCGGTGAGCCGCCCGGCGAATTGATGGAGATGGCAACCGCCGGCGCATCCTTGACCGAAAAGGCCTTGTCCAGAAGCGGGGCCACGGTCGTAAGATTAAGAACCGGGCGGAACTGGCCGCCTCCGGCCATGATCGCACCGTGAAGCCGGATCGCCGGGATCGTCAATCCCTCCCCGCGGAACCGTTTCGGCATTAGCCTTTTCAAGAATCCGGCCATTTCAACTCCTGCCCGTCACAAACCTGCTTTGCATGTATGCACTGCCGTCGCAAACGCAATGCCCCGTTTCTGCGCTAAACGCTTTATCACCGACGGCGGTACGCGGCCCGCCCATTGTTGAGGTCATCCACGTCCGGAGAAAACTGGTGCGTTCCCTCGTCGTGCATGATGAGCGGCGCGCGCAGAGCCAATCGCTTGCGGCTCTGCTTGATCGCGGTCACGAGGATGCGCACGGCATTCTCGCCCGCGCGTGGAAGAAGCGGCGTGATCTCGATGCCGCCGAAACGCCGACCGCATGCCGCGATGATCTCGGCGATCGACTCCGGCCGGGCAATGAGAGACAGCTGCCCGCCCGGCTTCATGATCGCCCCCGCGGTCTTGATCCAAGTCTCGAAAAGATCGTCGGTCATCGCGTGAGCCTCGGCCTTGAGGCTGTCCGGGGTCTTCCGGTCCGCGGCGTCGTTGAACGGCGGGTTCATGATCACATGATCGAAGGCATCATCCGGCAGGCCCGCGGCGGTGCGTGCCTTGCCGTTCAGCGACACGTCCGCCTCGAGCACAGAGACCCGAGAAGCGAAATATGCGTTCTGCGGCAGTGCGAGGCTGCGGCGAGCGAAGCCGGCCATGATGGCCGAACGCTCCACCAGGAGCACGTCCGCCTCCTCGAGCCTGGAGGCAACCGCCATGCCGGCGGCACCCGCACCGGCGCCGAGATCGGCCACGCTGCAGCGATCGCGGCAGGAAACGAGCGAAGCGAGGAGCATCGCGTCCATGCCGGAGCGATGCCCCTGGCCCAGCGGTTGAATCAAATGAAACCTTCCCCGGTGGAAGGCGTCCACGGTTTCCGGCACAATCGTCATCGCGTCGTCCCACCGAAAGCAAGGCCGCAAGTGGTTCGCGGAAAAGCCAAATTCACTGCCGCAATTCCCTTTCCAGACCCGCATCGATCAGGATCCGCCGTGCCCTCTCGGCATCATCGTCCGCAACCAGGAAACGGCGCGGCAAAAGTCCAAGCGAACCCTCCAGTATGCTCATGCCCTGATCGGCGATAAAGCAGCCGATGCCGGCGTCCTTCATCAGGCTTTCCGCGAAGGAGAGGAGTACGGCGTCGTTCGTGCGGATCAGTTCCTTCATTCGGCTCGGTTTTCCTGTCTTATTTCAAGCAAGCGAGGCAATTCGCCTCTTGCCGCCTGAAAGCCCACTTTCTATTGTCGAAACCGACGATGAAACAGGAGTCCGGGCGTTGGGCGTAGTGATACCGCTGGAAGACAATAAAAACAAACAGGCGTCTGTGAAGCCGCTCGTCGACCTGACCGTGCCCGACATGGAACGGGTCAACCAGCTCATCCTGTCCAAAGCCGGCTCCGACGTCCAGATGATCCCGGAGGTCGCCAATCACCTGATTTCATCCGGCGGCAAACGCTTGCGCCCCATGCTGACGCTCGCCGCCGCCTCGATGTTCGGCTACCAGGGTGACGCCCACGTCAAGCTCGCGACCAGCGTCGAATTCATGCATACGGCGACCCTGTTGCACGACGACGTCGTGGACGAAAGCGATCTCAGGCGCGGAAAATCGACGGCGCGCACAATCTGGGGCAACCAGGCAAGCGTGCTCGTTGGCGATTTCCTGCTCGGTCAAGCGTTCCGCATGATGGTCGATGTCGGCTCGCTCGAGGCTCTCGACGTGCTTTCGACGGCAGCCTCGGTGATTGCCGAAGGCGAGGTCCTGCAGCTTTCGGTCGCCAAGAATATGGAGACGACCGAAGACGACTACCTGCAGGTGATCCGCGCCAAGACGGCGGCACTCTTCGCCGCGGCGGCGGAAGTCGGACCGATCGTTGCAGCAACCAGCAAGGCGAACCGCAACGCGCTGAAGTCCTACGGTATGAACCTTGGACTGGCCTTCCAGTTGGTCGACGACGTCCTCGACTACGGCGGCTCTTCGAGCGATCTCGGCAAGAACGTCGGCGATGATTTCCGCGAAGGGAAGATAACGCTGCCGGTCATCCTCTCCTATCGCCGCGGCACCCCGGAAGACCGCACCTTCTGGCGTGAAGCCATCGAAGGAGGAAGCAATGACGGTGCCAACCTTGAAAAGGCGCTTGGTCTGATCCGGCGCTATGGCGGGCTTACCGACACGATTGCGCGCGCGCAGCACTACGGCACGATCGCGCGTGACGCTTTGGCGCCGTTGCCAGCTTCTCCCTGGAAATCGGCGCTAGTAGAGGTGATCGATTTCTGCATCGATCGAGTGAGCTAGACCGGCGGACAATTCCATATTAGGAATTTCTTGCCGCGTTGCGCCAAAAAAGCCATTCTGTTCCTCAAGACTTGCTTCCGGCAATCTCCGATCGATCCGGAACAACCAGCGACGGTGCGGTAAACGCACCGTCGGCAATGAAAGGTTTGATATGCGGCAAAATACAATCCTTCGCCTTCTTAGCGGCGCAGCACTGCTTGCCCTCGCATCGGTGACCGGCAGCTATCAAGCTTATGCGGAGGAAAAGGCGGCGGTCGAAGACGCGAAACCTTTCGACATCAGATCAGTCGATACCTTTTCCGGCGCATTTCTGGCTGCCCGCACGGCCGATGTGGATCGCGACTTCGCGTCAGCGACCGAACTCTACAAGATTGCCCTGCAGTTCGAACCGAACAACAACGACGTCAAGCAGCGGCTGATGATCACGCTGCTTATGGCAGGCAAACTTGACGAGGGCGTCAAGATCGCCGAAGACCTCAAGTCCGATCCCGCCGTCGAGCGCATCACGACTGTGGTGCGAGCCATCGAGGCGATCCGCAAGCGCGAATACCGCAGCGCCCAGAAGCTCCTCGCCTATGACGGACCGAACGATCTCGACCGGCTGATGAACACGCTTCTGTCCTCTTGGGCGAAATTCGGCCAGGGCCGGCCGAAGGAAGCGCTGGCGCAGATCAAGGCGCTTCAGGGCCCGGAATGGTTCCGGGTCTTCAAGAACTATCACGCCGGCGCGATCGCGCTTGCTGCCGGCGACAAGGCAACGGCCCGCGCACGGCTCAACGACGCCATTCTCGACCGCGAAGGCGGCAGCGCCGCCCCGGACACATTCATGCGTTCGGTCGAGGCGCTTGCGCGCTTCGAGGCCCGCGAAGGCAATAAGCAAAAGGCACTCGACACGATTGCCGTCGGCGAAGGCATGGTCAACAACTACACGCCGCTCGAGGCCCTGAGAAAGAACATCGAGGAAGGCAAGCCCCAGGAGCAGCAGGTTCGCAACGCGGTGCAAGGAGCCGCCGCGGTACTCTTTTCCATTGGCGGTGCGCTTAACCGCGAAGGCGCCGAAGACGTCGTTTCGCTTTACTTGCAGACGGCGCGCCAGCTCGATCCGGAAAGTGCGGACATTCTCGTCATGCTCGGCGGGATTGCCGAGAACCTGAAGAAACAGGAGGAGGCGATTGCGCTTTACAAGAGCGTGCCGGAGGGATCGCCGATGCGCCGCCTCTCCGAGCTTCAGCTCGGCCTCGCCCTTGCAAGCATCGGCAAGGTCGATGAGGCCAAGAAGCACCTCAGGGCGCTGATCGACGTCGAACCGAAGAACATCCGTAACTATCTCGCCTATGGCAGCGTTCTGTCGGACGCCAAGGACTACAAGGAAATGGGCGAGCTCTACGACCGAGCCGTCGCGGCCATAGGTCCCGTCCCGAAGCGATCCGACTGGACCGTGTTCTTCCAGCGCGGCATCGCCTACGAGCGGCAGAAAATCTGGGAAAAGGCCGAGCCTAATTTCCGCAAGGCGCTGGAGCTCAATCCGGATCAGCCACAAGTGCTCAACTATCTCGGCTACTCCTGGGTCGACATGAACATAAATCTCGACGAGGGCCTCGACATGATCCGCAAGGCGGTCGAGCTCAAGCCCGATGACGGCTACATCGTCGATTCGCTCGGATGGGCCTATTTCCGCATGAACCGGTTCGATGATGCGGTAACAGAGCTCGAGCGTGCCGCCGAACTGATGGCGGGCGACGCCACCATCAACGACCACCTCGGCGATGCTTACTGGCGGGTCGGACGCAAGCTCGAAGCGGTATTCCAGTGGAATCAGGCGCTGGAGTTGAAGCCCGAGGAAGCGGAAATTCCGAAGATCAAGGCGAAGATCGAAAACGGCTTGCCGCCGCTCAAGCCGAAGGTTCCGGCCGCGGCCGATGCCAAGGAGTTGCCGAAGAAGACAGCCCCCGCGACCCCGGACAAGAAATCCTGAGAGCATGCATCCGGACGGCATTCCGGGCTTCGCGCTCACATGCGCGGCGCCAGCCAAGATCAATCTGGCGCTGCATGTCGTCGGCCAGCGCGCCGACGGCCATCATCTTCTGGAAAGCCTCGTAACTTTCGCCGATTGCGGCGACCGGATTGGTCTTGCGTCGGCCGACGCCGACCGTTTCACCCTATCGGGGCGCTTCGCGGACGGGTTGCCGCTTTCGGCGGAAAGCAAAGGCGGCAATCTGGTGTTGCGTGCGCGCGACCTGTTGCGAAGCGAACTGACGTCACGAGGCATGGCCGCCGGTCCGGTCCACCTGCATCTCGAAAAGAATTTGCCCGTGGCCTCCGGCATTGGCGGTGGCTCGGCGGATGCGGCGGCAACTCTTCGTGGTCTTCTTATGCTATGGGACGCGTCTGTTGAGCCGGCGAAGCTCGACGCCATTGCGCTCGAACTTGGAGCGGATGTGCCAATGTGCCTCGACGGCGGGCCGCTTCTCGCCAAGGGGATTGGCGAGGAGATTACTCCCCTTCCCGAACTCCCGTCTTTCGCGATCGTCCTCGTCAATCCGCTGGTCGCTGTTTCGACGCCGGAGATCTTCCGCATGCTCGTCAACAAGGCGAATCCAGCGCTCGACCTGCCGAAGGGAATGAACACAGCGGCGGAATGGTTGTTGGCCATGGCTGACATGCGCAACGATCTGGAGACGCCCGCGCGGGGTCTCGCTCCCGTGATCGAGGAGGTGTCAGACATCCTGAGGACGGCGGGCGCCGCGCTTGTACGCATGTCCGGCTCTGGCGCCACATGCTTCGGGCTTTTCGACAGCGACGAAAGAGCGCACCGGGCCGCCCAGCGTATTTCCGCCAGCCGTCCGGAATGGTACGTTTGCGCCGCACGAACGACAGCGCCGCGCGTCCAATCGGAGGCGCAAAGGTCGCTGTAGCTTTTTGCATTGCTGCGTGATTTGTCCTTCAGACGACTTCGATTTCAGGAATAATCAGTAGGGGGAAAGGATAGCACCCAATGCCTGGCATCGACGAAGGCCGCCCTTTCATTCCCGTCGGCATTGCCGTGCTCACGGTGTCCGACACCCGCACGCGCGACGACGACCGGTCAGGCGACACGCTTGAGGCGCGCATACGCGAGGCCGGCCATCGGCTGGAAGCACGGGAGATCGTCAGCGACGACCGGCAGAAGATCTACGATCAGGTGAAGGCTTGGACGCTGAACGATGCAATCGACGTGGTCATTACCACCGGAGGCACCGGCTTCACGGGCCGCGACGTGACGCCGGAGGCGCTTGAGCCACTCTTCGAAAAGCGCATGGACGGTTTTTCCGAAGTGTTTCACCGGATCTCTTACGAGAAGATCGGCACCTCGACGATCCAGTCGCGTGCCACCGGCGGTGTCGCCAATGCGACGTTCATCTTCGTCCTGCCTGGATCGCCAGGCGCCTGTAAGGACGCCTGGGACGGCATCCTGAAGCAGCAGCTCGACTATCGATACATGCCCTGCAATTTCGTTGAGATCATGCCGCGGCTGGACGAGCACCTCAAACGCGGCTGAATGCGTCCCGCAGCCCCGTCTCACGTTTTTTGCTCGTATATCTGCGGTTGTTCCCAACGAAACAGCGGGCCTCGATCAACCGCGGTAGATTCTCACTGTCAGCCGGCGTTGGGGGTGGCCGAAGGCGAGACCGATCATCCATCTCAAGCGCAGCGAAGACAAGCCTTCCGACCACATGGGCGGGGGAAGCAGCATGTATACGACGTGCCGTCCTCTGGATTGCATGAAAAGCCGTTTTCGCTAGCAAGGTCATTTGAGAGCCGCTTCGGGGGGTGCCGCGGACAAGACAGGCACCCCATTCTTGCTATCGGCACCTATGCGTTAGACGCGCAAGGCATGCTGTCGGGCCACGATGCGATGCGACATGCAGCAGCCAGCGACTATTCCACAACAGGTCGATTGCCGGTCGCTACCCAAGCGGGAACCAGTTCGGTTGCAAGTTTGCGCACGGCACCAACATTGACCATGTCGCTCAGCCGCATGTTTGCGCGGGCGACGGCGATCGCATCGCGCTTTTGCACCAGGAAGCCGGTCTCAAGGGGGGGCGCCTTGCGGGAGAGACGGCTTAGCAGCGGACGCCGATGCATTCGCGAGGGAGAGAACCGCGCCGGGTTTCTGTTGAGCGACACATATTCAAGGAGCTCATCCACCCACCTTCCGGTGGGCCGTGCGCCCGGCTCGAGAAGCATAAGCCACTCGCCGCGGGCCGAGCGGACAATATCGCCCAAATCCCAATCGACGCAGAAACGGCAACCGGCGGCATCCGCAACCCGCAGCGAACCGTCCTTCGACCCGCGATCGAGAATGATGACGTCGCTGACGAGGCCCTCGACGGCGCCGGCAACAAGCACCGACAGCGTCTGTGCGAGTTCGGCTTCGTTGTCGTGTGTTTCCATGATGATCGTCAGCATAATCGTTCCTACCGCATCGCACTCACAAATGCTACAGCCATCGGAGGCCGCCTGCTCCGGCGCTCCGGTGCGACCTCTCTTCGCTCTATCCTGAAGTTTTGTTCTTGCTTTGTTCCGCTTTCTGCGATAGGAAAATAATCATGACGAAACGGAGCCCCCTTCTGTTTCCGAGGAGATTTCGATGAGCGATCTGTCTCAATTGAAGCGGGGTGCCTTTGCGCCCGCTAACACCGCAGACATGGCCGAAGCAATGATCAAAGGAACGGGTCTGAGGATCGACATCGATCGCCGGCGCGGCCGCGGCGCCGGCCTCAACATGTCCGGTCGCTTCGAACCGCAATCGCGCGAAGTCTTCGACGACGGGTGGGAAAGCATCGAGGAACTACCGCCTTTCAAGACAGAGGTCCAGGTCGAAAAGCCGCGGGCGGTTATCACGCGCAACGAGTCTCCTGATATCTCCTTTGACCGCTCGATCAATCCGTATCGCGGCTGCGAGCACGGCTGCATCTATTGTTTTGCGCGGCCGACGCACGCCTATATGGGCCTTTCGGCCGGCCTCGACTTCGAGGCCAAGCTGTTCGCGAAACCGGACGCGCCGCGTTTGCTGGAACGCGAGTTGGCAAGACCTGACTACAAGGTTCGCCCAATCGCGATCGGCACCAATACCGACCCCTATCAGCCGATCGAGAAGGAATGGCGGATCATGCGCCAGATTCTCGAAGTGTTGAAGGCGGCAAACCATCCAGTGATGATCGTCACCAAGTCGGCAATGGTGACACGCGACATTGATCTGCTTGCCCCGATGGCGGAAATGGGTCTCGCACGGGTCGGCATTTCGGTTACCACGCTCGATCGAAAACTGGCGCGCACGATGGAGCCACGGGCATCGACGCCGACAAGGCGGCTCGATGCGATCCGTACCATCTCGGAAGCGGGCATTCCGACCGGCGTGCTCGTTGCACCAATCATCCCGGCGCTGAACGACCATGAGATCGAACGCGTGCTCGATTCAGCAAAGACGGCGGGCGCTTCGGAAGCGAGCTACGTGCTGTTGCGGCTGCCGCTCGAAGTGAGCCCGCTCTTCCGCGATTGGCTGCTGCGGAACTATCCGGACCGCTACCGCCACGTCATGTCGCTGATCCGCTCCATGCGCGGCGGCAAGGATTATGACGCCGAGTTCGGCAAGCGCATGAAAGGGGCCGGTCCTTATGCCTGGCAGATCGGCCGGCGCTTCGAGCTTGCTGCCAAGCGCCTGGGGCTCAACCTGACGCGACGGCAATTGCGGAACGATGTCTTCGTGCCGCCGCTCGGAATGGGAGTCCAACTGTCACTGCTTTAGGTCAGCGGATACCCCCCGCGACTTCCCGCCAAATACAAGCCGATCTCCTCTCCCGACAGGAGTTCGATGGCATTGTCCATGCAAAATTTCGGTTCCGGCGCCCTCCTCTGCCTCGTGATGGCGCTGGCTTTCCTCCCGGTCACCGCCGCACTCGCACCGGGGGGCTTGAAGGGAATCGGGCGAATATGCGAGGGTCCCCCGCATGTCACGTCGCAAATCGCCCGATTCCCCACTTTTTCCCATCGAGCTGCCCGTCCCCGATTTCGGCTTCGAGCTTGCCGCCCGCCGGGATGGCTTTTGGCCTGTCGCAGGCGCGGACGAGGCGGGACGCGGTCCGTTGGCCGGTCCGGTCGTTGCTGCCGCAGTCATCCTCGATCCGGACGCCATTCCGGACGGTCTCAACGACAGCAAACTCTTGAGCCCGGAGCAGCGCGAAGCACTGTTCGAGCAAATTCTTGCGACGGCGACGGTATCGATCGCCTCGTCTTCAGCGACACGCATCGACGCCACAGATATCCTCAAGGCGAGCCTCCACGCGATGCGACGGGCCGTCGATGGTCTTTCCACGACCGCGCGTTTCGTGCTCGTCGACGGCCGTGATGTTCCGCCGGGACTCTCCTGCCACGCCAAAGCGATCGTCAAGGGCGACTCCCGATCGATGTCGATCGCCGCCGCATCGATTGTCGCCAAAGTGACTCGCGATCGAATGATGGCCCGCGCCGACCTCACTTTCCCCGCCTATGGCTTCGCCGCTCATGCCGGCTATGCTACCGAAATGCATCGAACCGCCATCGACAGCCACGGCCCCTGCTCGCTGCATCGAATGAGTTTCCGTCCCTTTCGTCAGGTTTGATGCCGAGCATTGGGCCTGCCAGCGGGAGGGGGGCAGGTTGGTAGCGCGCGTAGACGCCCGATGACGCGCGGCCGCTATGCCAAGCTGGAGCCTGAAACAGCGCGGCGTCGAATCGGACGCGCAAAGATCGCTGTAGCACTTTGAAGCGCTGCATGATTCTCTTAAATCGATTCCGATTTAAGAGAATCATGCAGTAGCCGACAAAAGCTGAAACACTGGTACAGCCAACAAAAAAGCCCCCGCCGAAGCGGGGCTTCCTTCGAATTTTTCAGACTTGGCCGCCTCAGTTGAGTCGAGTCTTGACCTCGCCGAGTGCCTTCTTGAACAGCGTATCCTGCGCACCGGCATCGGTCTTGGCCGACAAGACCTTTTCCGCAGCGCTGATCGCCAGATCGACGGCTGCCGAGCGGACCGCATTGATCGCGTCGCTTTCAGCCTGCTTGATCTTCTGTTCGGAAAGTGCCGTGCGGCGCGCGACATATTCCTCGGTCTTCTGCTTGGCTTCTGCCGTCAGCATTTCGGCTTCCCGCTGTGCGGCGGCAACGATGCTGGCGGCCTCCGCCTCGGCGTCCTTGCGCTTGCGCTGATACTCAGCGACCAGACTCTGGGCCTCTTCGCGCAGGCGCTTGGCTTCCGCCAGTTCGTTACCGATCTTGTCGGCGCGTGCGTCGAGCGCCTTGGCGATCATGCCCGGAACCTTCAGATAGGCAATGAGGGCAAAGAAGAGGATCAGGCCGACAAGGGCATAGAAAGTCGCATCAAGAGCCATGGTTCATTGCTCCTCAGTTGCCTGCCGATGCCTTGACGGCGGCAGCGATCTCGGCCTTGGTGACGGTTCCACCAATCAGCTGCGTGACGACGGCGGTTGCCGTTTCCTCGGCGATTGCGCCGACATCGGCGAGCGCCTTGGACTTGATATCGGCAATGCGCGTTTCGGCCGCGGTGATCTTCTTGGCCAGATCGGCTTCGACGGCGGTCCGGTCGGCGGTTGCCTTCGACTTGGCAGCTTCGCGCGCACTGTCGGCGATCGAATGTCCCTTGGCCTTGGCGCTTGCCAGTTCCTGCTCGTAGGAAGCGATGGCAGCGTCAGCTTCGCCTTTCAGGCGGGACGCTTCATCCAGATCCTGAGCGATCCGGTCGTGGCGGGTCTCGAGGATACCGCCAATACGCGGAATGATGACCTTCGACATCAGAACATAGAAGAGGCCGAACGTGATCGCGAGCCAGAGCAACTGCGATGCGAAATGGGTCGAATCAAAAGGCGGGAACACGCCCGTGCCGTGTTCGCCTTCGTGGGCCACACCCGTTTCGGTGTGCACCTCGCCGGCCGCAGCGGGTTCGTGTGCTTCGCCTTCAGTGGTGGTTGACTGGGCATAAGCCGCGGTCACAAACATGCTCACCTCCAGGTGCACTCAAGAATATGCGCGGCCGCGGCCTCTAAGTTGAGGCCGCGGCCAAAACTTCGGTCTGAATTAGACAGCGAAGAGGAGGAGCAGGGCTACGAGCAGCGAGAAGATGCCCAGAGCTTCCGTAACGGCGAAGCCGAATACGAGGCGGCCGAACTGGCCGTCAGCAGCCGATGGGTTGCGCAGCGCGCCGGACAGGTAGCTGCCGAAGATGTTGCCGAGGCCGAGAGCCGTGCCGGCCATACCAAGGCATGCAAGACCTGCACCGATGAACTTTGCTGCTTCCGCTTCCATGATTGAACTCCTTCGAAATGGTGTTGCGGCTAGGATTTGCGCCTCCGCCGGAGGACCCGGGCGGAAGCCAGCGACTGTTATTCCTTAGTGGCTTCCCGGATGGACGGCGTCGTTGAGGTACATGCAGGTCAGCACCGCAAAGACATAGGCCTGAAGGAAGCAAACGAGGAACTCAAGACCGGTAATGGCGACGGTCATGATGAGAGGCAGGATCGCACCGCCGATGCCGAGCGCGCCAAGGGCGCTCAACGAGGTGACGAAGCCCGCGAAAACCTTCAGCGTGATGTGGCCGGCCAGCATGTTGGCGAACAGACGGACCGAAAGGCTGATGGGACGGGAAAGGAACGAGATGATTTCGATCGCAACAACCAGCGGCAGCAAAACCCCCGGCACGCCGTGCGGCACGAAGAGTTTCAAAAAGCCCAGCCCGTGCTTGTAGAAACCATAAAGAATGACGGTACCGATGACGAACACCGCCAGAGCGAAGGTAACGATGATCTGGCTGGTCACGGTGAAGAAGTACGGAAACATGCCGAGCAGGTTTGCCGTCAGGATGAACATGAAAAGCGAGAACACCATCGGGAAGAATTTCATCCCGTGACTGCCTGCCCCTTCACGAAGCATCGACGCGATGAACTCGTAGGACATTTCCGAAACCGACTGCAACCGCGTCGGGATTAGCCCGCGCTGCGACGTGGTCAGATAAAGAAAGCCAGCGGCCACGCCGACAGTCGCGACCATGAACAGCGACGCATTGGTGAAGGAAAAGTCAATTCCGCCAATTTCGATCGGGACAATCTTGTTGACCAGGAACTGGTGGGTCGGATCGTTTGACACCGCGCTTCTCTTTCATTTTGCCCGCCCGCAAGCGGAAACCGTGTTCTTTCGGGCAACGCCTCAGGCGCCATCCCCGTCCTTCTTGTCATTTCCAGGGCTGCGTCTTCCCTGATCCGGCGTCGCCACCAGTCCGGCCGACCGCAGCACATTCAAGACGCCGGCACAGAACCCGAGAAGCAGCAAGACGATCATGCCCCACGGCCCTGTACCCGCAAAGTGGTCCAAAAGATAGCCCAGAAACGCCCCGACAACGATGCCGGCAATGAACTCGCTCGAGAGCTTCATCGCCGCCGCATAACCTTGCCGGCTTTCCGCAGCGCGCGTCTCGACGTCGTCCGACTTGTCCGTCCGCTTGGACGCGATGTCGTCGCCAAGGCGCTTCAGCCGCGCTTCCAGACTTTCTTCCGGTTTCTCCGTCACATGGCTCCCCTTTGCAGTCCCCACGCGGTCTTAAACGCGATCTCGGTCATACAAACGGCCGGTGTTCAAGCCACGCTTCGGCCCCATTTGAAGTCGCGCGCAACATAGTTTTAGGCACCCGCATAGTCAAGGCATGCTGGCCCCTTCAACGTGGACAATATTTCCTCGTAATTTCAAAGACTTAGCGATAATTTGGCCAGCTGCGACAAAGCTGCAGCCGGAATCGGCGGCAACCGAACGCTCTAAGCTGATCGTTCGGCGCCAAGTCATCCGGCGGAATCGAGGCTGTCGATCAGCTCCAGCCGCCACCATAGGTGCGATAGAAGATGTGCAATCCGATCTTACCGACCCGCTTCATGGTTTTCGCCCAGGCCGGCTTCACATAGGTGGCGTGATAATGCGTCGCCGACCCCACTTCCGGCAGCCAGATCTTGCCGGCGGTGACGGCCATCGCGACTTCCTTAGCAGTCTTCCAATGCGAGCGCGAATAGATCAGGTCGCGGATCATGTCGCAGGCGAAGGAAAACTGACAGCGGTTGCGCCAGGCCTTGTTCTGATAGACGACGCCGCAAATCGTCTTCGGGTAGGTGGGGTTGCGGACACGATTGAGGATTACCTGCGCCACGGCAGCCTGGCCCTTCACGGGCTCGCTGCGAGCCTCGAAGTAGATGCCTTCGGCGAGGCAGGTCTGCTCTTCCTTGCTGAAGACCGTGGCCGGCAAGGCGGTTGCCGCCCAGGCATGGTCGTCGGGCGCGATTTCCGGAATGAAGCGGCCTGCGTTCTTGTCTTCCCGGAGGATCGAATCGAAGGGCGACTCATGCGCATAGTCCGGCTCGGGCCGGACATAGGCGGTCGCAAGAATATCGGCCTTATCGTTGGTAATCAGCTTGGCAAGCATCGGCGAGACGCCGGCGTCGGCCTTCGGCGGCTTCTTTCGGTAGAAGGCCGTGGCGATCTCGATCTCCTTGCCCTTGATGCGCGGTTTAGCGAAGATCATCTTTTCGGGCCCGTCGAAGCTCGGTTCCATCAGCGAACTCGTACGCTGGAGGATCGAACCGGCGGTAAAGTCCTTCGGCGGCATCACGGGGCTGACGGCAACGATCCGACCCTTCTTCAACTTGCGGGTGACGCGGTCTTCGTCGGGCGTCGCGCCCTTGTGCTTGGTTTCCGCGGTCAGCGCCACGTGGCTGCCATCGGGCATGGTGACGCCAGCACCGCCATCCAAGGCGCCGGTGGTGATCGGGTCGGCGAACACCATCTCGACTTCGTGCAGCGAACCCGCTGGCGATTGCGTCAGATACATCCGCCAGCGCTCGCCGCCGCGGTTGATACCCGAGAGGAAGGTCGCCAGGTCGGAATAGGCGACGGCTGAGGGGAAGCTCAGGAAAATGGCAATGCCGATCATCGCGGGCGCAGCCCAGGCCGGCAAAGACATACGAAACCTGCAACGCAACTTCTGGCTCTTACGCACCAACCGGCTCCACGCAACACTTACTTGGGCACGCGTTCTCACAAGCGGGCGAAGGGCCAGCCCCAAGATTCCGTGCAGGAAGCTAAGATTTGGAAGCGGTCGGACTGCGCACCGGAACCGCTTCGTTCGAGCCTAGAAAATGAAGCATTAACCTTGATGTTTGGTTAATGCAGCATCACGCGTACCAGCGACCCTTGACGTGTAGGACAGCAGTCTTCGGAAAGCCGCTCAGATGATCACGTGAGAGCCGAGTTCGACCACGCGGTTGGTCGGCAGACGGAAATAGTCAGAGGGATCGATCGCCGCGCTGGCGAGCGCAATAAACAGACGATCCTGCCAGGGCGGCATGCCGGACTGCGCGTCGGGCACAAGCTTGCGGCGTCCGAGATAGAAAGACGTCGACATGATGTCGAATTTCAGCCCCGACTTGCGGAAAAGACCAAGCGCCTGGGAGACGTTCTGGGTCTCCATGAAACCGAACTTCATCTCGAGCAGCGTGAAGCGTTCGGACAGTGGCTTTACGCTGACCCGCTCCTCCTTCGGTACTTTCGGTATGTTGGCCGTACGGATCGTCAGGATGAAGTTCTGCATGTGCAGCACGTGATTGTGCTTGATGTTGTGAAGGAGGGCCGCTGGTGTCGACTCCGGATCGCTTGTCAGGAAGATCGCCGTGCCGGGTACCGCCGCCGGCGCATGCTCGCTCTTGCGTTCGATCGACTTGATGAAGCTTGCCAGCGGAATGTCGATGTGCCGCGTCTTGGCGTGCAGCAGTTCCGTGCCGCGCTTCCAGGTCCACATGATTATGATGAAGGTCGCCGCGATCAATATCGGCACGTAGCCGCCATCATGGATTTTCAGCATGTTGGCGCCGAGGAAGACGAATTCCAGCACGAACAGCGGCAACAATGCGCTGGCCGCCCACCAGGCCGACCAGTTCCAGCGGGCGCGTAGGAACTCGAAGGACAGAATCGTAGTCACGACCATGGCACCCGTGACGGAGATACCGTAGGCGGTCGCCAAGGCCTCGGAGGAACCGAACATGAAGACCAGGGCCATGACGCCGAACATGAGCAGCGTGTTGACGTTCGGCAGATAGATCTGGCCCGTATGGGTCTCGGATGTGTGGAATATCGCCATGCGCGGCAGGAACCCGAGATGGATTGCCTGACGCGTCAGGGAAAAGGCGCCGGTAATCACGGCCTGACTGGCGATGATCGTCGCCGCCGTCGCGAGGATGACAGCGGGAAGCAGCGCCCATTTCGGAAACATCAGGAAGAAAGGATCGGACATCGCCTGCGGGTTCTTGAGCACGAACGCACCCTGGCCGAGATAATTCAGCGTGAGTGCCGGGAACACGACAGTGAACCATGCCCATTGGATCGGCCGCCGACCAAAATGGCCGAGGTCGGCATAGAGCGCCTCCGCGCCGGTAACGGTCAGGAAGACCGCGCCGAGCACAATGATGCCGACGAAGCCTTCATTGAGCATGAACGTGGCGGCGTACAGCGGATTGAACGCAGCGAAGATCGACAGATCGTCGGCGATGTGTAGCAGACCGACAGCGCCCATCACCAAGAACCAGACAAGGGTGATCGGCCCGAAGAAATTGGAGACTGCAGCGGTACCCTTCGATTGCACGGCGAAGAGCAGCAACAGAATGATGACGGCGATCGGCACAACGTAATCGGAAAGGTCCGGCGTCACCAGCTTCAGCCCCTCGACCGCCGAGAGAACCGACAGTGCCGGCGTTATCATCGCGTCGCCGATGAACAAGGCTGCTCCGGCAATCCCCATGAAGAAGAGAATCGCCGTGTGGCCGTTCGCGGTCTTCATCAAAAGAGCAAGCAACGAAAGCGTGCCGCCTTCGCCCTGGTTATCGGCCCGCAACAGGAAGAGCACGTATTTGATCGTGACGATGATCGTCAGTGCCCAGATCATCAACGAGATCAATCCGATGATCTCGACGTCCGTTACGCCGTCATGTGAAACCGGCCGCAGAGCCTCGCGAAATGCATAGAGCGGGCTGGTGCCGATATCGCCGTAGACGACGCCGATCGATCCAAGCCCGAGGACGAGCAGGCGGCGCATATTCTCGGACCCGTGTACAGCAGGGGCAGACAATTGAGACATACGTGTCCAACTGGCTCTTAGAGCCAGCCTTTCCAACGGAAGAAGAAGAAGGGTATCACGGCCGAAATCACCATGGCCGCCAGCGCCCACGGATAGCCGAGCTGCCATTCCAGCTCCGGCATCACACGGAAATTCATGCCGTAAATGGAAGCGACGAGGGTCGGCGGTAAGAGAACTACGGATGCGATCGAGAAGATCTTGATAATCGCATTCTGCTCGACATTGATAAGGCCAAGTGAGGCATCCAGCAGAAAGGTGATGTTTCCCGAGATGAACGCCGCGTGCTCGGAGAGCGATTGGATGTCCCGAGATATCGAGCGGCAGAGTTCGCGACTGTCCTTGTCTTCCTGTATGGCGGGAACAGTGTAGACGAAGGTCAAGAGCCTAGAAAGCGAAGCTAGGCTGTCACGCGTTTTTGCGACCAGCCTGTGGTGACCCGCGACATCGCGCAGCCGTGCCTCGAGCAGATGCGGCGGCCGGCGTCTGCCGACCGCTTTGTCGCCGAAGACCTCGATCGACAGGCCGTCTATTTTGTCCACGGCCTGCTCCAGGATTTCCGCCGTCCGGTCGGCAATCGTCTCGAGCAGCCGGGTGAGAAGCACGGCGCCGTTGCGGCAGCCTCCGGGAATCCGATGCATACCTGCTTTGAACAACCCGAACGCCCTGGGTTCCGCATAACGGATCGTCACCAGCCGGCCGCCCGAAAGAATGAAGCCGACATCGGTCAGGCCCGGAATCTCCGTGTCGCTGCGATAGACCAACGACGCCGTCATGAACACGGTGTCGTTCTCGGTATAAAGGCGGCTTGACGGCTCGATATCCTTCAGGTCGTCCCGCGTCGGGATGGGGATCCCCAGCAATTGCTCCATCATCAGATCTTCCGCCTTGCTTGGCTCGACGAGATCAATCCAGACGATATCGGGACGCAGGGACGCCGGCGGCTCTGCCGCCGACAAGGCAACGGCGTAACCGTTCTTGCAGTACCCCGTGATCATGCCGCTGCCCTTTTGATGCAGCCAACAAGGGCAATCGACGAAGCTCTGAAGCGATCAACCGCCACACGATTTCCAAAATGCAGATTCATCAGATGAAGCGTCCGCCCTGCACGACAAATCCTCAATCGTTTGTCGCGGGAGGCGATAGTCTCCGGCGAGAGGCATTAAGCCGATCACCTTGCGCAGGCGCGGCAAGGCATATGGCGCAACATGCACGCAAAATCAATCGCCATTTGCGCATGCCTGTCCCCACAGGTTTTCATTTCAGCGCAACCTAGCCTGCTCGGACGAGCGACGCAAATCTATTCGAAGACGATATCGGGCATCGTTCTGCTCTTGCTCTGGCGAGCCGCCGAAACCTGTTCCCAGACCCTTGCTGCGATATCCCGGTAGATGCGCGCGATCTCGCCGTCGGGTTCGGAAACCACCATCGGCGTTCCCGCGTCGGAGGTTTCGCGAATGCCCATCGTCAAAGGCACCTCGCCGAGAAACGGCACACCGATGCGCTCGGCTTCCTTGCGCGCGCCACCATGACCAAAGATGTCGTAACGCTTGCCCGTGTCGGGCGCCACGAAGTAACTCATGTTCTCGACGATGCCGAGAACCGGGACTTCCACCTTTCGGAACATCGTGAGGCCCTTGCGCGCATCGACGAGTGCGAGGTCCTGCGGCGTCGAGACGATGACGGCGCCGGCCAGCGGCACCTGCTGGGCCATGGTCAGTTGCGCGTCACCCGTGCCGGGCGGCATATCCACGACGAGAATGTCGAGGTCGCCCCAGGCCACCTCGCGCAGCATCTGCAGCAGAGCCGACTGGATCATCGGACCACGCCATATCATGGCAACTTCCTCGTCAACGAGGAATCCCATCGACATGACCGTCAACCCGTAGTTTTCCATCGGGCGAATGAGCCGCCCTTCGATCTGTTGCGGCCGGCCGCTGATTTTCAAAAGACGCGGCATGGAAGGGCCGTAGATATCGGCGTCAAGCAGACCGACCTTCAAGCCGTTTGCCTGCAGTGCGAGCGCCAGGTTCACCGATGTCGTCGATTTGCCGACACCGCCCTTGCCGGAAGCAACGGCGATAATCGCGCCGACGCCCGGGATCCCCGCCTTTGCCGGTGCGCCACCGGCGGGACGCTGACCGTGCCCGTGGGCTGCAGGCGGAACCTGCCGCGGTGTCTGGACCGGCGCCGCCTGCGGCGCCGCCTTGCGATCCGCCGTCAGTGCAACCATTGCCGCCTTGATGCCGGGAATTTCGCGCACGACCCTCTCCGCCGCGGCGCGCATCGGTTCAAGCTCCTTCGCCCGATCGGCCGGCACGGTGATCGAAAAATAGGCCTTGCCGTCGGAAATGAAGACGTCGGAGACAAGGCCGAGGTCGACGATATTGCCCTCCATGTCCGGACCGCGCACGCTCCGCAGCTTTTCAAGAACCGTTTCCCTGGTTACGTCCGGCATGCCGCCCTCTTCATCTGTCTTCGTTACGGCGCCCGAGTCGTTCAGGCGGTAACACTTTGAGCCACTGGATATTTAACCCCAAATCTGACCCGATTTAAGGAATTATGCAGTAGATAATTGAGGCGGAGCGGTTCGCCAATGCGACAGATTAGGAAAAACAGGGCCGCCAGCCGATCTTCGTGTCCGTACATCCGGGATCACAAACGACGGGCGGCGGCCCTGCTTCCTCGCAACCTTCGTGGGCGCTGTTTTTATTGTAGTCCCCTCTGGACACAACAAGATACATGCATGATGCGTGCCAGATTCGCGCCAATTGGAAAAATCCAGTCATTTCAATTGGGAGAGACTTATGTACATCAGAAATGCGGTCAGCGGTGACTGCACTATTTCTGAGCAAGCAAACTATTTTCGCACAAAGGCGAGGCGCGCAGACAACAAATTCTGTACGCGTGCGGGAGGCACGCTGCTAAGCTGCATGTCTCCTTGAATCATACCCGATAAAAACATGCAGCAATTCAAAGTACCACAGCGCCGTTTGCGCGCCTGAAGGGACGCGCGGTGCTGCAGCGCCGGCGATCAGCTGATGTAGCCCTTCTTCATCGCCTTCACGACCGCCTGCGTGCGGTTTACGGCGTCGAGTTTCTTGGTAACGTGATTGAGATAGTGATTGACGGTGTGCTCGGAGAGGCCAAGGATACCGGCGATTTCGGCGCTGGTCTTGCCGGCCGCCGTCCAGCTCAGGCACTGGATTTCGCGCTCGGACAGGATGGTATTGTTGTTCTTCCAGACAGCGCCGATCTCCGCCAATCGGTTGTAGACGTGGATCGCGATCATCTGCAATTCCATCGCCGCCGTCATCGGCAGATCCGCCTCCGGTCCCATGAGAATGACTGCACCACGACCGCCTTCGGCGTCGTGGACCGGGAAGTAGTTTGCCTGCAGCAGACCGTTCTCGCGCAACATGGCGATGTAATCTGCAGCCGATGCCGGCTTGCCGCCCTCGTTTTCCCAGCCTTCGAGCGTGATTTGGAACGGCGTCGTGGTCTCCCTCAAGCGACGCACGCCCGTGCTAAAGCGCAGCATCGACAGGCTATCATACTTGTTGAGGAGCTCGGCCGGCATGTTGGATATGACGGTCGTCGCCGCCAGCCTCTCCACTTCGATCGCGGGAATCGAACAGATGAGAAAGACCTTGAAACCAAAGAGCTGCGTGATCCTCCGCATGTAGCGGATGATATCGAATTGGGTCTCAAGCCTTGCGATTTCAGACGCAAAATCACCGCCCCGGGGCAGATCGGTGTCAGTCATCCCGGCCGTCATCGTATCTTGCATTCGCGCGTTCCATGGCATTCATCGATTATCAAATAGCCCGAGCCGTCGACCAAGCCAACAGATGATCGACGTTCGGCGCTAATCATGCGCAAAAGGCTGTGTATTTCCCCCGCTTTGCGAGCCGCATATTCCGTCCAGCCTCTCCGAAAAATGAAACTCAGTTGATCAGGCCTGCACGCATGGCCTTGGCAACGGTCTGAACACGGTTGACGGAATCCAATTTACGTGTAGCGCGATTGAGATAATGGTTCACCGTGTATTCGGAAAGCGCCATGATTCTGGCCATCTCCACGGTCGTCTTACCCGCGGCGGCCCAGCGCAGGCACTCAATCTCACGACGGGAAAGGCTGCCGGGCCCCCGCCTATCGCGTCCTCGCACCTCGCTCAGCCGACTATAGAGCAGGCCCGCCCAAAGGTTGAGCGCCTGCATCTCGTCGCTAGACACCAGTTCTCTGCTGCCACCAAAGGCGACAGCGGCGCGGCGCCCGGATGCATCATGAACCGGCAAATAGAGACCACGCGGCAGACCGGCCGCTTCGAAGACGCAAACCGCGGCATCACCCTTACCGTCAAGCCGCCTGCGCGCAAGCTGATGGGCATCGTAGGTGAACGGAATCGTGCTTCGGCGCAGTCGCTGGATGACTGGGCTGCCATCGATAAGACGAGCGCTGTCGTAGCTCCTGAGGAACTCCGATGGCCAGGTCGTCATCAGCGCCTGCGCGGCCAGGCTGTGACATCCGACATCCGGGACCGACAAAACCAGGAATCCCCGAAAGCCGTAGGCGTCCGCTATCTGACCGAGAACCCGCTTGATGTCGTCTTCATCGCTCAGCGCTCCCGCGACCGAGCGCCCGCCCGGGAGAATCAATGAGGATATTTCTGCGCTGAAATCTACCACCCGCTCGTCTCCAACATCCCGCGCCCGATCGAGCGAGGCCGCTTTCGCCGTGATAAAACTACGTCAAAACTTCCGCCAAAAACCAGATTTCACTTCAGATACTTGCAACCGGCCGTAGCGGCGTGCCTGATATCTCGCAAGCTAGTGATCTCGAAACACCTCGTCCAGTCGAAGTCCCTAATTTACCGTAAAGCGGAGTTAACGTCCATTGCGCCCGGGGCCAAGACGCATTCGGACCTCCTCCTCGATCTTTGCTGCTGTCTCCCGTACGACCTCCGCCCAGGCCGCCAACTGCGCCATGTTGACACGATAGGCGGGCCCGGTGACTGACACGCCCGCAACCAGATCGTGTTCCGGAATGAAGATTGGCGCTGCGACGCAGCAGATTTCCGCCTCGTGTTCCTCCCGGTCAAATGCGTGTCCATCACGGCGAATTTCATCGATTTCGGCGAGCAGTCCGGCCGCAGAGCGATGCGTATGGGCCGTGAACGGATGGAATTTCATTTTTGCGGCAATGCGCATCAATTCGGGCTGCGGCAGTGACGATAGCGCGGCCTTGCCGATGCCTGTGCAATAGGCCGGTGAGGCTTTGCCGATCTGCGAGCTCATCCGCACCGTCTGACGGCTCTCGACTTTGTCGACATAGATGATCTCCGTCTCCTGCAGGACACCGAGATGAACCGTCTCGCCGGTCATTTCGTGCAAGCGCAACAGGTGCGGTTCAGCGATGTCACGGAAGCGGTTGCCGGACCAGGAACGGTGGGCGAGCTTCAACAGGCGCAGGCCCGGCTCGTAAGACAGGTCACGGCTCTGAACGAGCAAGCCTTCCTCGACCAGGTGACTAAGCAGCCGATGCACCGTACCGCGCGGCTGCCCGACGGACTGAACAATATCCGTGAACCGCTGCGGTCCGCCGGCCGTCACCACCGCCTCGAGAACCGCCATGGCCTTGCCGAGCGTACCGGTTCCGGCGATTTCAATCTCTGCGTCGGTCGTCTTGGTTTCGCTCATATCACTGGCTCGATCAGCGGCGTCGTGCCTTGACAGGACTAAAGCAATGGCGCGATAATTCCAGATAGTAAAACAATGTTCCACATAATGGAACCCCCAATACAAGCACAGAGGGAGCCATGCCATTGCCGAGCGGTCAGTTTCCCGACCTGCAAAACAAGGGTGTGCTTATAACCGGCGGTGGCTCGGGCATAGGCGCGGCCCTGGTGGAGGCCTTCTTGCGGCAAGATGCGCGCGTGGCCTTCATTGACATCGCTAAGGAAGAAAGCCTTGCGCTTTGCGAGAGGCTCGTCGTCGAAACGGGAAGAAGACCGCAATTCATTCACGCCGATCTAAGGCAGGTCCCGGATTTGAAAGCGGCCGTCGAAACCGCCGCCGGCACGCTCGGCTCGATCCGCGTGCTCATCAACAATGCCGCGCGTGATGACCGGCAGCAACTGGAAGCGGTCTCGGAAGAAAGCTGGGACGAAAGCCTGTCCGTCAATCTCAGGCACCTGTTCTTCATGTGCCAGTCAGCGGCACCCCATATGCAGCGCGCCGGCGGCGGGTCGATCATCAACTTTTCGTCGATCGCCTTCATGCTCAATATGCCGGATGTACCTGCCTATGCGACGGCGAAAGCCGGTATTATCGGGCTCACAAAGTCGGTGGCCGGCAAACTGGGGCCAGACAATATTCGCGTCAACGCGATCCTGCCCGGCATGATCGTCACCGAACGACAGAAGCGGCTGTGGCTGGACGACGACGCGATTGCACGGATGCAAGAGAGACAGTGCCTGAAACGCATGCTGACAGCCGACGACCTTGTGGGGCCATGCCTCTACCTAGCATCGGACTGCTCGGCGGCGATGACGGCTCAGACCATGATCATCGATGGAGGCGTATTTTGATGACGGCAGGCTATTATGCCGCGGTCGATTGGGGAACCACGAGTTTCCGGTTGTGGCTCGTCGGGGAGGACGGAGCGGTCCTTGCGGAACGCCGCAGTGCTGAAGGCATGACGACGGCGGCGAAGGTCGGTTTCCACGCAGTTCTCGACACTCATCTGGCCGCGACGGATGCTCCCGGCCATCTCCCGATCATCATTTGCGGCATGGCCGGTGCCCGCCAGGGTTGGAGGGAGGCCGGTTACCTCGATACACCCGCCGCGCTCACGGCGATTGCCGGCAATGCTATCTCCGTCCCGGACGTCGACCGCGATATCCGGATATTGCCCGGTCTCGCCCAACGCGACATGCGCCATCCGGATGTGATGCGCGGCGAAGAAACCCAGCTCCTCGGCGCCGCCGGTACACTCGGCACCGGACGGCACCTCGTGTGCATGCCGGGTACGCACAGCAAATGGGTCCGCCTCAACGGCGAGACGGTCGAAGGCTTTTCCACCTTCATGACCGGTGAACTGTTCGATGTCATCTCGCGCCACTCCATTCTCAGCCATGCGGTGTCGGATGGGGGCGCCTTCGCCGGGAATGATGCGGCCTTTGTCGAAGCCGTGTCCGAGGCAGCTCGGAATCCGGCTCTTGCCACGAACCTGCTTTTTTCAGTCCGCGCGGGACAGCTTCTACATGGCTTGAGCGCCACCGACGCCAAGGCACGGCTCTCCGGCACCCTGATCGGCATCGAGATCGCAGGCGCACTCGCAACAGCCGGATCGATTGACGGAATTTGCCTCGTTGCATCGGGCCCGCTCGGGGCACTCTATCGTGCCGCCCTGGAAGGCCAGGACCTCAAGGTTCAGCATGTCGACGCCGACGACGCGGTGCGAGCCGGCCTCTCCGCCGCCGCCTGCGCGATCTGGCCCCTTTGACGGAAAGAAAGAAGATGAACCGCATTCCCCTCCCGCCGATGAAATATCCGCTGATCGCAATCCTACGCGGGCTCAAACCAGCCGAAACGGAAGGCGTCGTCGGCGCGCTGATCGAGACAGGCTTCACCGCAATTGAAATCCCGCTGAACTCGCCCGACCCGTTCCGATCCATCGAAATCGCCGTGAAGATGGCGCCGGCCGGCTGCCTCATCGGCGCAGGAACGGTGCTGACGACCAAGCAGGTGGAACAACTCGCCGAGGTCGGCGGGCAGCTGATGGTGAGCCCCAATGTCGAACCAATGGTAATCAAGCTTGCCGCGACGAAAGGCATGGTCACGATGCCGGGCGTATTCACACCGACCGAGGCGCTGGCCGCCGCCGGCGCGGGCGCGACCGGTCTTAAGTTCTTCCCTGCGAGCGTACTCGGCCCCTCGGGCATTGCGGCGATCCGCGCCGTCCTTCCAACCGATATCGAGATCGCAGCCGTCGGCGGCGTGTCGGAGAGCAACTTCGCCGACTATGCCAAAATCGGCATTCGCAGCTTTGGCCTCGGTTCCAGCCTCTACAAACCCGGCTTGAGCGCCGCGGAGGTTGAACAGCGAGCGAAAGCGACGCTCAGAGCCTATGACGCTGTTTATGGAGGCCAGTGATGACTGATCCCGTTCCCTTCTCCGGCCGCGTTTTCTGCGACCTCGGCTCCGAGCTCGGCGAAGGTCCAACCTTCGATCCCGGCAGCGGCACCGCATGGTGGTTCAATATCACGGGCCAAGAGCTGCACGAGCTGCATGTCGAAAGCGGACGAAAGACGGTTCACACTCTGCCCTTTCTCGGCAGCGTACTCGCCGTCATCGATCCTGCCCGGCAGTTGATCGCGTCGGATCAGGGACTTTTCCTTCGCGATACGGAAAGCGGCGAGCTCTCCCTTTTCGCCACGCTTGAGGATAAACCCGTCAACCGCTCCAATGACGGTCGCGTGCATTCATCCGGCGCTCTCTGGATCGGCACGATGGGACGGAAAGCCGAAAGGCATTCGGGTTCGATCTACCATGTCGCCGGCGACCGCGTTACCAAGCTCTACAGCAACATCAGCATTCCGAACGCAATCTGTTTCTCACCCGATGGCGCCACGGCCTATTTCGCCGATACGGTCGTCAATCGCCTGATGCGCGTCGATATTGATCCCGCCACCGCTCTTCCGACAGGCGACGCCGTTGTTCTTTCCGACGAAAGCGCTTCGCCCGGCGGCCTCGACGGCTCGGTCTGCGATGCCGACGGTTTGATCTGGAACGCGCGCTGGGGCGCGAGTTCCATCGACGTGTACAAACCGGACGGCCAAAAGATCGCCCGCTACGCCGTGCCCGCCACGCAGCCAAGCTGCCCCGCTTTCATCGGGGCGAAGGCTGACCGGCTGCTCGTAACTTCTGCCTGGCAGGGAATGGACGAGACCGCGCGGGCGGCCGATCCCGAGGCCGGAAAGACTTTCGACCTCGGCATCGAGGTCAAGGGTCGTTTCGAGCCGGCGTTTCTGCTCTGACCCCATAACAAGTGCTGGTATCCGGCCGCCAAAAAGTCATACAATTTAGCCATGCGATGAATCGCCATGGAAAGGGAGGGCTCGGATGAGCGAAAAGAAAAAGGAACTGAGGAGCCGTCACTGGTATGGCGGAACGCACAAGGACGGTTTCATTCATCGGTCCTGGATGAAAAACCAGGGATTCCCGGATCATGTTTTCGACGGGCGACCGATCATCGGCATCTGCAACACCTGGTCCGAGCTCACTCCTTGCAACAGCCACCTGCGCATTCTGGCCGAAGGGGTCAAACGCGGCGTCTGGGAGGCCGGCGGTTTTCCGGTCGAGTTCCCGGTTTCCTCGCTCGGCGAGACGCAGATGCGTCCGACGGCGATGCTTTTCCGCAACCTCCTGGCGATGGACGTCGAAGAGGCGATCCGCGCCTACGGCATCGACGGTGTGGTGCTGCTCGGCGGCTGTGACAAGACGACCCCGGGCCAGTTGATGGGCGCCGCCTCCGTCGACCTGCCGACGATCGTCGTTTCCTCGGGGCCGATGCTGAACGGCAAATGGAAGGGCAAGGACATCGGCTCGGGCACGGATGTCTGGAAATTCTCGGAGGCCGTTCGGGCCGGCGAAATGAGCCTGCAGGAATTCATGGCTGCCGAAAGCGGCATGTCGCGCTCGCCTGGCGTCTGCATGACGATGGGCACCGCAACGACGATGGCCTCGGTGGTCGAAGCGATGGGCCTCTCGCTCCCCACCAACGCAGCCCTTCCTGCCGTCGACGCGCGCCGAATGGCGCTCGCACACATGACCGGCAAGCGGATCGTCGAGATGGTGCACGAGGACCTTCGACTGTCGAAGATCCTGACAAAGGAGAACTTCGAGAACGGCATCGTTGCAAACGCCGCCGTCGGCGGATCGACCAATGCTGTCGTGCACATGCTCGCGATTGCCGGACGCGCTGGGGTCGATCTCTGTCTTGAAGACTTCGATCGCGTCGGTGGCGAGGTTCCCTGCATCGTCAATTGCATGCCGTCGGGCAAGTATCTCATTGAGGATCTCGCCTATGCGGGCGGCCTGCCGGCGGTCATGAACCGCATCCAGCACCTGCTCCATGCCGACGCGCCGACAGTTTTCGGCGTGCCGATCAGCAAATATTGGGAGGGTGCTGAGGTCTACAATGACGACGTCATTCGCCCGCTCGACAACCCGCTGCGCGCCGCCGCCGGCATTCGCGTGCTGAAAGGCAATCTCGCCCCGAACGGCGCGGTCATAAAGCCATCGGCTGCGAGCGAACATCTGCTCGCGCATGAGGGCCCGGCTTACGTGTTCGAGACGATCGAGGACCTCAAGGCCAAGATCGACGATCCGGACTTGCCGGTAACCGAGGATACGATCCTCGTCCTCAAGGGCTGCGGCCCGAAGGGCTATCCCGGCATGGCGGAAGTCGGCAACATGCCGATTCCGCGCCGGCTCGTCGAAAAGGGCGTTCGTGACATGGTGCGTGTTTCTGACGCGCGCATGTCGGGCACCGCCTTCGGCACTGTGGTCCTGCACGTCAGCCCGGAAGCCAATGCCGGCGGCCCGCTTGCGATTGTCAAGACCGGCGACCGTATTCGTCTCGACGCCATGAAGGGCGAGTTGAACCTTCTGATCAGCGACGAGGAGTTCGCGGCTCGCATGGCCGCCTGGCAACCGCCGGAACAGAAATGGCAACGCGGCTACTACAAGCTTTATCACGAAACCGTACTGCAGGCCGACAAGGGCGCCGACCTCGACTTTCTCGTCGGTAAGAGTGGCAGCGATGTGCAACGCGAGAGCCATTAAGACGTCATCGGACTGTACACGCTGGCGGTAGAAAACGAAGATCTCGGATTGAAATCATCCGCGATCTTCTCACGAATTCCGTCACTCTCCCAAAGTATTCTGCGAGGGTCATGCGAGAAGTCCCGGCCACAGGCCTAGATTTAGCTATCCCTAAACAAATAAATGGCTCTGTTTACCGACTTGGCGTAACAGAGGGCCAGCTGCTTGACACTGCAAATCAACGCACCCCAAGGTAGAATCGCCACCATTTCCCTCGGTGGTCGCTTGCATTTTTTACGGAACAGATTTCGCTGCTGGACGTTGCTTGAGTATCACCAGCGCGGTGTGGGCAGGCCGCTTGCCGACGCCGTGGGGTGACCGACAACGTCAACGAAAGGCAGTCTGATATGACAAAGAAACTTGTATCTTCCGTTGCGGCTGGCGCGCTTCTCGTGGGCGTTACCTTTGCCCCGACAAGTTTCGCGCAACAGACCACAACTCCGCCCCCGGCCGACCCGGCGGCGCCCACTCAGGTGCAGCCGGGCGGCACGACACCGCCTGCTACAGAGCCACCGGCCGATCAGGCACAGACCCCGCCTCCGGCTGGCACTGAAGCGCCGGCCGATACCGCGGCCGCTGAATCGGACTATTTGACCCAGCAGGCAGATGACCAGATCGCTACGAGCACCTATGTAGGCCAGTCGGTTTACAATGCTGCCGATGAAAGCATCGGCGAAATCAACGACCTGATCATCAAGAAGGATGGTGGCGTTGAAGCGGCGGTTATCGGTGTTGGCGGATTCCTCGGCATAGGCGAGAAGAACGTCGCGGTTCCGTTCGACCGGATCGAGATCTCCGAGCAGGCCGACACTGCAGCGTTGAAACTGACCACGACCGAGACGGCCGACACGCTGAAGGCGGCGCCGGAATTTAAGACGAAGTCGCAGATGATGGCTGAGCGCAATGCGGCGCAGCCGGTCGACACATCGACGACCTCGTCGACCGGTACGACACCGGCAACGCCGACGGAGCCGGCACCTCAGCAGTAAGCCGGCTCAGAGCGGGACATTCCGCTTCCAGGGCCGAAAAGCGGCGTTCTGCGCCGCTTTTCTTATTTCCAGAGAGAAAACTGGCCTCAGAACAGAACACCGTACCTCAACGCATCGTAGATACCCGCATGGATATTGCGGCTCGCCACCGCATCGCCGATCCGGAACATGTCGAACGTCCCTCCAGGATTGCGCACGGCAATCGGGTTTTCGCGACGGACGAGGGCCTTGTAGTCGACTGCGCCGAGATTGCGGGACAGTGGCTTGAGCTCGAGATAGAGGTCGGCCATCGGCACGGTGCCATGTTCGACGACCACCTGCGCCACCCGACGCTCGAGCGAAGCGGTCTCTGAAAAATCCGAACACAAGGTCGCAACCAGCGAATTGCCGTCGCGCCTTACCGATTTCAGCCGCGTGTTGATCGTAACCCGCACATTCTTCTCGGCGAAGATCTTTGCATAGGGAACGTGGTTCATGCCGCCGATCTCAGGCGCGAACATGCGCTCGGGCGAAACGATTTCAAGTTCAACGCCCGCTCTGGCTATGAGTTCGGAAGCGGTCATGCCGCTGTGTGCGCCATTGTCGTCGAACAGAAGTACCGGCCCTTCGGGCTTGACCGCGCCAGCGATGATATCCCAGCTGGAAACGACGAGCTCGTCGCCTGCTTCGAGCGTGGGGTTCTGGGCAGTGCCGCCGGTCGCGACGACGACGAGATCCGGCTCCCGCGCCAGCACGTCTTCCACACCGGCGAAGACATTGTAATGGATCGGGACGCCGAGCCGCTCGAGTTCGGAAAGCCGCCAGTCGACAATGCCGATCATTTCCTTGCGACGCGGGTTTCGTGCCGCAAGCAGGATCTGGCCGCCGGCTTCGTTGGTTGCCTCCAGAAGCTCGACCGAATGACCACGCTCGGCGAGTACGCGCGCCGCCTCGAGGCCGGCGGGTCCTGCCCCAACGACAACCGCGCGCCGGCGGGGGCCGTCGCTTTTCGATATGACATGCGGCACGATCGCCTCGCGTCCGGTCGCCGCGTTGTGGATACAGAGCGCACCTCCGCCTTCATAGATGCGATCGAGACAGTAGGTCGCGCCGACGCAGGGACGGATCTCGGCCTCACGTCCCTCTTCGATCTTCCTGACAATATAAGGGTCGGCGATGTGGGCACGCGTCATGCCGACCATATCGAGCTTGCCCTCGGCGATCGCATGCCGCGCCGTCGCCACGTCGGCGATGCGGGCGGCATGAAAGACCGGAAATTTTGTCGCTGCCCGTACTTCTCCGGCGAAGTCGAGATGCGGCGAGGCGGCCATGCCCTGGATTGGGATCACCTTGGTCAGCGGCGCGTCGTGCTCTAGATGGCCGCGAATGATATTCAGGAAGTCGATCTTGCCGGAGCTCGCGAGTCGTCTTGCGATCTCCACACCTTCTTCCTTTGACAAGCCCTTGTCCCAGTCCTCGTCCGCGACCATGCGTGTGCCGACGATAAAGTCCGGACCAACCGCGCTGCGCACGGCGTCAACCACCCGATTCATGAAGCGCAGGCGATTATCGAGCGAGCCGCCATATTCGTCGTCACGATGATTGGTGGCTGGCGACCAGAAGCTGTCGATCAGATGGCCATAGGCCTCGATTTCGATACCATCGAGCCCGGCGGCCTGCATGCGGCTGGCCGCCGCCGCATAGTCGCTCACGATCCGTTCGATATCCCACTCCTCGATTTCCTTCGGAAAGGACCGGTGCGCCGGCTCGCGGATGGGAGAGGCGCTCAGTACCGGCAGCCAGTCACCCTTGTTCCAGCTTGTGCGGCGGCCGAGATGAGTCAACTGGATCATGACGGCGGTGCCGTGCTCATGACAGTCGTCAGCGATTTTCTTGAGCCATGGCACGATTTCATCGGCATAGGCGTGGAGATTGCCGAACGCCGGCGGAGAGTCCTCCGATACGATCGCCGAACCCGCAGTCATCGTCAGCGCAATACCGCCCTTGGCCTTCTCTAAATGGTAGAGCCGATAGCGGTCCTTCGGCATGCCGTCTTCCGAATAGGCCGGCTCATGGGCCGTCGACATAATCCGGTTCTTGAGAGTCAAATGCTTCAGATGGTAGGGCTGGAGCAGCGGGTCCTTCGAAGCGGTCATCCAACAGTCCTTGCGGCTTCCAACACGGTCAGTACCAGGCGTCGGGCATGCTGTTTTTTCGTCTGGTGACATAGTCCACCAGAGCCTCGTCGATTGCTACATCCAGAGGCGGCGCTGCATATTCGTCAAGCGTCTTTTTCCAGCTTCGGTTGGCGCGTACCGCCATGTCCGTCTCGCCCTGCTCGACCCATTTCTCGAACGGTTCGTTGTCGGAAAGCGCGCTGTCCCAGAAAGCGGTCTGATAATTGCGCATCGTGTGGTCGCAGCCGAGAAAGTGGCTGCCCGGTCCGACCTCGAGGAAGGCGTCCATGGCGAGCGCATTGTCGTCGACAACTACGCCCGCGAGGTAGGAATGGAGCGCCCCGCAGAAATCGGTATCCATCACGAATTTCTCGTAGGACATGGCGAGCAAGCCATCGACGAAACCAGCCGAATGCAGGATGAAATTGGCCCCGCAGTGGACCGCGGACAGCATCGACATGACGCCCTCCTGCATCGCCTGGGCATCCGGGCGCTTCGAATTGGAAAAATTGCCAGCACAACGCAGCGGCAAGCCCAGCCGGCGGGCGAGTTGACCGACGACCATGCTGCCGATCGCCGGCTCCGGTGTTCCGAAAGTGGGCGAGCCGGAGCGAAGCGACATCGACGAAAGGAAGTTGCCGAAGATCACCGGCGCCCCTTTTCGTTCGAGTTGCGTCAGCGCGCAGCCGGCGAGCGTTTCGGCATAGGATTGCGCGATGGCGCCCGCATTGGTGACAGGCCCCATGGCCCCGCCCAGGATGAACGGCACGATGACCGCCGCTTGATTAGCGCGCGCATAGGCACGCAAGGACTTCGTCATCGTCCCGTCCCAGACGAGCGGCGAATTGACGTTGACGTTGCCGAGGATGACGCAGTTCTTGTCGACGAAATCGGCGCCGAAGAGAATGCGCGCCATTTCGATCGAGTCCTCGGCCCGCTCCTCGGCCGTGATCGAGCCCATGAAAGCGCGATCGGAATATTTGATGTGGCTGTAGACCATATCGAGGTGACGCTTGTTGACGGGCACGTCGACCGGCTCGCAGATCGTTCCGCCGGAATGGTGCAGCCAGGGGCTTGACTGGGCGAGCTTCACCAGATTGCGGAAGTCCTCGATCGTGCCGTAGCGCCTGCCCTTATCCAGATCCATGACGAAGGGAGAACCATAAGCCGGGGAGAAGACGACGTTCTGGCCGCCGATCTCCACGCTGCGGGCGGGGTTGCGGGCATGCTGAGTGAATTGCGACGGTGCGGAACGCACGATTTCCTGCAGCATGCCAGGCTCGAACGTCACGCGGACGCCATCGGCTCTCGCGCCGGCGCGCTTCCAGTGATCAAGCGCCACGGCATCGTCGCGAAACTCGATCCCGACCTCGGCGAGGATGCGGTCCGCGGTCTGCTCGATGCGCTGCAGGCTTTCCTCGCCGAGAATATCGTAGGTCGGAATGTTGCGGACGATATAGGGGACGCCGAGATTGGCCCCTTCCCGTCGCTGTGATCTCGCCCCGCGTGTTCTGCGAGGCGACCCAACCGTTGCTCCCGACGTCGATTCCATAGCAACCTCCCATCATTCTTGGTGATGCTAGTGACGATCAAGGTCGTTGTAACGGTGGAAAAAATCGACGCATACTATAAGCTGTGCTTATGGAAAATCTGCGCCGCCTCCTTCCGTCCGCCGCCAGCCTCATCGTTTTTGAGGCCGCCGGCCGCCATCAGAATTTCACCCGTGCCGCAAACGAGCTCGGAATGACGCAAGCAGCCGTATCCTACGCCATCCGAGGTCTAGAGGACCAACTTGGCGTGCCGCTGTTTCACCGTGTGCACCGCGCAGTCGAATTGACGGAGGCCGGCGAGAAATTCCATGCGGACGTCTCGGTCGGCCTGTCGCGGATCCAGAAATCAGCCGAAGACATTCGCTCGAAGGGCCGCGAGACAAATGTTACTCTGGCGGCGTCCACCGCTTTCGCCTCGATGTGGATGCTTCCACGGCTTAACCGGCTGCGCGAGGACTTGCCGGAAATCGATCTTCGCATCCAGACCAGCGTGCGCGATCTCGATCTCGACGACGAGCCGATCCCCCTCGGCATCCGCGGCGGTGATCCCAGTCACTGGCCACGCTACCACGCCGCACTTCTAGCCGAGGAAGTGGTCAATGCCGTCGCGACGCCCGCCTATGTCGAGGCGCACGGCGTCCCGGGGACGCCGGCCGAGCTGTTGCGACACAATCTCATTCATCTCGAGGAACCCGTCCGGCGGGCCTGCGACTGGACGGAGTGGTTCGCGAGTGCGGGCCTTTCCTATCCGGCCCAAGGACGACGGCTTGCGATCAACGACTACGTGCTCGTCATCCAGGCGGTGCTTTCCGGCGAAGGGATTGCACTCGGATGGGAGCATCTGATCGAGCGGCAGGTCCGCTCCGGCGCGCTTGTTCCGGTGGGCGGGCACATCTTGAAGACCGGACACGCATTCTACGTCGTCTGGCCGCGATCGCGCGAGCTCAACAGTCAGGCTCGGCGCATCAGGGATTGGCTTTTGGACGAGGGATCGCGCGACCGTTGCGACGCGACTGGAGCGCCGCGCGTTCAAGTGAACGCGCAAAGCTCGCTCTAGCACTGTGATCATGGAGCATCTTATCCGCTTTCAATGCCATCGAAAGCGGGATGCTCTAGAGCCTATGAAGGCAACCTTCAGCGGGATGCCGCGACGTCGCGATAACGATCCGAAAGATAACGCATCGTGGCAACGGCGTCCGCGGGCTTACCATAGAAATAGCCCTGCCCCATGCCGCAGCCGAGCGCCTTCAACTTCAGTGCCTCGGCGAAATCCTCGATGCCTTCGGCGACGACCTCGAGCTCCAGTCCCTCGCACATCGAAACAATGGCCTTGATGATATGCTCCGATGCCCGATCGGCAGAGATGCGTGAAACAAAGGCGCGATCAATTTTCACCTTGTCGAAGGAAAAATCGCGCAGGCGGCCTAGGCTCGATTGCCCTGTGCCAAAATCGTCGAGCGACACGCGCACGCCAGCCGTCCGCAGTTCGGAAACGATCTTCTGCGCCACATCGGCATCCGCCATAACCGCTGTTTCGGTGATCTCGAGCTCCAGGCGGCGAGGGTCGAGCCCGACCTGGTTGATGATCGACAACAGGCGCGAGCTGGTCGCCGGGTCCATCAACTGTGCCGAGGACAGGTTGAAGGAAAGAAAGAGCTCCTTCGGCCAGGACAGGGCAGCCTGTGCCGCCTTGCGCAACAACGTTTCCGCCAGCGGCTCGATGAAACCGCGCTCTTCGGCAAGCGGTACGAAGATCGAGGGCGAGACGTAGCCGAGATCCGCGTCGCACCATCTTGCCAATGCTTCGAAGCCGACGACCGTGTCGCTGCGAAGATCAACGATGGGCTGGAAATGCACATCGACCTGGTCGGCGATGATCGCGTTGCGCAACGCCTGTTCGATCTGCGTGGCGCGTTTCATCTCCTGGGCGATCTCTTGCGAATAGACGGTGATCTGGCCACGCCCGCGCCGCTTCGACCTATAGAGTGCGGTGTCGGCGCTCTTCAGCAGGTCTTCAAAGCTGTCGCCCGCGAAAGGGTAGACCGCGAAACCGAAGGAGGCAGAGAGCCGCACGTTGCGGTCGCCAAGATCGAAGGGAGCCGACAGCACCTCCTTCAATACCCGACCCAGTTTTTCCGCGCCCTTGCGCTCAAAGATCAATGGCAGCACGAATGCGAACTCGTCGTCCGTGGTACGTGTCACGGTCGCACCCTCCGGAACGCAGGCTTTCAGACGGTGCGCGACCTGGCGGAGGATCTGATCGCCCGCCTCGGGCCCGAACAGGTCGTTGATCGGCTTGAATCCATCGAGATTGGCGAGGCCAATGGTGAACGGGGCCGGGTCGCTCGCGCGCTCCGCGGCAAGTTCACAGACCGTTCGGCGCAAATGCCCGCCATTGCCGAGGCCGGTCAGTTCATCAAGAAGCGTCATCGCGTGTGGCAGGTCAATGACTTCATGACCCGCGACCTGCCTCCACATCATCGCCACGAGCTCCCGCCGTCGGCCAATCCACGCATTGCGAAACAGCCGCGGCGCCGCGGCTCTCGCCGGTGGAGACGGTTCGCTCCCATCGAGGGAGGTAGGGAGGCGGCTGGACGAAGCGCATACATTGCTGCGAGGCTCTACACTTTTTGGCAGTTCTGCGCAGACGATGACAATCGGGAGTTAACAATCCCATAGCGGCTCGCTATCAAATCTACCGCCAGGCTCCCCAATTCTAGTGAATTGACAAAATTCAAGCCTCAGCCGGCTGCGCGCATGTTCCCCGCCGGCATGTATTTTCTGAGCACTGCCTCGATCATATCCGGGCTGACCGGCTTCATGATGTGGTCATCCATCCCAGACGCTTCGCATTGCCTGAGATCGATGTCGAGCGCCTGCGCCGTGACCGCAATGACCGGTGTCCGCCGCCCCGTCCCCTTTTCGGCGTCGCGGATGGCGACTGCGGCGTCGAAGCCGTTCATGACCGGCATCGATATGTCCATGAGGACTAGGGCCGGCTGAAGTTCGTGCCAGAGCTCCACTGCCTCCTTGCCATTCGCGGCGATTCGATGGGAGACCCCGAGACCCTCCAGTATCTGGGCAAAGACGAACTGATTGATCTGATTGTCCTCGGCGACCAGCACTTCGATATCCGGGACATGCATTCCGGGCGCAACGTCGCCTTCGAAGGAGATCCCCCAGTCCGCCTGCGAAAGCGACGGCCGCGACTGCGGACGCTCGGCGCAAACACGGAAGATCTCCGCCAGCAGGTTGCCAGCATCGATATCGGCGGAGATCTTGAGGGTCGGGCACGGGTGCCAGCCGGCAAGGACTCGCTCGACATCCGGGAATGCGCCGTCCAGCACCAGAATATCGAGCTTCACCCCGGAGCTTTCGGCAGCGGATACGAAAGCCTCGACTTCGTTGATGTTGCGCACGGCACAGGCGTCAAGACCGGAACCGCGCAGACGAGCCACGAGCCGTTCCTCCACACCTCGGTCGCCCGTCGCAAGCAGCACACGTAGTCCGCGCGCTGGCAGGGTCTCGATCATCGAGCCCGCCTCGACCAGCTGCTGAACATTCAAAGCACGGAAGGGATCATAGAAATTCTGGGCCGGCGTGAAGATGCTGTAGTCGAGGATCTGAAGGCCGCTGCTGCCCGTGCTGTCGCCCGTGCCATGATACCAGGCCGCGATATCGGTGACGTCGTTCATGGAGGTCACCACGAAGTGACGGCCAGGCATGCCGATGCGATATTTGCGGGTGACCACCCAGAGATCGCTGCCGTCGGCGCGAACGATATGTTCCGCCTCCGAGTGTGGCTTGCCGGTTTCGAGCACCGATCGATCCGACTGTTCGAACCGCTCCGCCAGCTCGGCATCGACAAGATCCCACGCGGAGCGGCCGAGGATCGCCTCCTGAGAGAGCTCATGGATCGTGCAGAACGCTTTGTTGACGGCGATGTAGTTGAGGTTTCGATCTTTGACGCAGATCGGGTTAGGCTGCGCGTCGAGAATTTCTTCCGTCAGTTCCACGCGTTCGAGGTCGGTCTGAAGCTGTTCATCGCGCTTTTTCTGTTCGGAAACATCGGTGACCGACAATATGCCGATCCCGCTCGACAGCCGGCGCTTGCGCAATGAGATCCAGCGCGTGCGGCCGGCCCGCTCGACACCCTCGTAGCGCTCGCGCCAATGAAGCGCCATGTGTTCGGCGATCCAGTCTTCCCTGTTCGCTCGGCGGCGGCTGTTTTCGGGCAATGTGCCGGGACGCACACCGGTGTCGTAGACGGCGCCCAGGAAGTCGCGGAGGCGAGTGCCGGGCGCCAACAGGCGGGCTGGAACCGGAAAGAACTGCAGAATCGAGGGGCTGGCGAACAGGATCGTATCGTCTCGACCGCAGACGAGCAGAGCAAGCCCAAGCGCGTCGCAGCTCGACTCGAGAATGACCCTGTTGATGTCTGCGCCGCCCGACGCCACATCGCTCATTACGCTGTCCTCATTCGCCGTCTGCATTTCCTTAAACCGGGTGCAGCAATCTAAACTATTCACAGCGGCTCTTGCGGGTCTGAAAAGACCCGCGGCGCCGGCGCGGCGGTTTCATTCCGGGACATGCTGGCCGGCCTCGGAAGGCGTTTCTTCGGGCGGAATGCGTGACGGCGTCCAGCAACGCCGCGGAGCTCCAAAGACAAAACCCGTGCTCATTCAGGTTGTTGTGGAAAGTCGCAGCAGAACGTTAAAGGGGGATTAAATCACGCTCTCATTTTTCCGAAGGCTATCGCCCACGACCGCTCTTCTCGCGGCGGATCAACCGCGGACACCCCCTTTCCCTCGCGCGGCGAATCCGAGAAAATGAATCATGATCATCAAGCAACTCTCAGAAACGCTCATCAACCAGATTGCCGCCGGCGAGGTCATCGAGCGGCCCGCCAGTGCCGCCAAGGAATTGATCGACAATGCGCTCGACGCGGGCGCAACAAGGATCGAGATTGCGACCGCCGGCGGTGGCAAGACGCTGCTCAGGGTGACCGACAACGGCAGCGGCATGTCGCCCGCCGATCTCGCGCTGGCGGTTCAGCGCCACTGCACCTCCAAGATCAGCGACAGTCTGACTGATATCCGGACCCTCGGCTTTCGCGGCGAAGCCCTGCCCTCCATCGGATCGGTCGCGCGCCTGTCGATCACGACGAGAACGGCCGGCGCCAATGAGGGAGCGGCGATCGCAATCGCAGGCGGGAAGACCGACGCCGTGCGTCCGTCACCTGCCAATGTCGGCACCGTCGTCGAAGTGCGCGATCTCTTCTTCGCGACCCCAGCGCGCCTCAAATTCATGAAATCGGAAAAGGCGGAAGCCGCCGCAATTTCCGAGGTCGTCCGTCGCATGGCGATCGCTTTCCCGAAGGTGCGCTTCGTGCTTTCCGGCTCCGACCGCACGACCCTGGAGTTCCCGGCCACCGGTGAAGACCGGCTGGCGCGGATGGCGCAGGTGCTCGGCAAGGATTTCCGCGACAATGCGATCGAAATCGATGCCGAACGGGAAGACGCTCGGCTTACGGGCTTTGCGGGCGTGCCGACCTTCAATCGCGGCAACTCGCTTCAACAATATGTCTTCGTCAACGGTCGGCCGGTGCAGGACAAGCTCATCCTGTCTGCCATCCGCGCCGCCTATGCCGAAACCATCCCCCATGGGCGGTACCCGGTTGCCGTCCTGTCGATCGAACTCGACCCGGCACTCGTCGATGTCAATGTCCACCCGGCGAAGTCGGACGTCCGGTTTCGCGATCCAGGCCTGATACGGGGACTGCTCATCGGTGCGATCCGCGAGGCGCTGGCGCGCGACGGAGACCGCGCGGCGACAACCGGTGCAAGCGGAATGATGCGCGCCTTTAGGCCGGAAATGCAGAGGCCTTCGCAACCCTGGACGCCTGCGGCCTCGCCCTATCGACCGATGCATTTCGAGCAGACTGCCAACGGCTTCGCAGAGACGACCCAGCGTGGCTTTGCGGAATTCTCACAGCCTTCGGCACGCTCAGCACTTCCAGAAGAAACACGCGCTTCTGACGTAACTGCTCCATCGTTCCCCCTTGGCGCTGCGCGTGCGCAGCTTCACGAGAACTACATCGTCGCGCAGACGGATGATGGTCTCGTCATCGTTGACCAGCACGCCGCGCACGAACGCCTGGTCTTTGAGACGATGCGGACGGCGCTCCATGCCCGCCCGGTGCCCGCGCAGACCCTGCTCATCCCGGAGATCGTCGATCTTCCCGAAGACGACTGCGATCGGCTGATGGCGCATGCAGAGGAATTCAACCGTCTCGGCCTCGCGATCGAGCGCTTCGGGCCGGGGGCGATCGCCGTGCGCGAGACGCCAGCGATGCTGGGCGAAGTGGATGCGGCCGGCCTAGTGCGGCAGCTTGCCGACGAGCTTGCGGAATGGGATACCGCGAACGGCCTTGCGGGACGGCTCGAATATCTCGCCGCGACAATGGCCTGTCACGGCTCGGTCCGCTCGGGCCGCCGGATGCGCACGGAGGAGATGAACGCGCTGCTTCGCCAGATGGAAGCGACCCCGGGCTCCGGCCAGTGCAATCATGGCCGGCCAACCTATATCGAGCTGAAGCTCTCGGATATCGAACGCCTCTTCGGTCGCAGTTGACGAGCGACGACGGTCGCGTCGAATCGCACCACTGGAGTTTTGCCGGGCACTGGGATAGACCAAGAAAGCATTCGAATTCAGAAGGCAGATACAGGCAATGATGAACCGCTTTGAAGGAAGTTCCTCGCGCGAGGCGAAGATCCGCTATCTCGATGGCGACTTCCAGATCGTGCTTGCCGGGTCACATGTCGTCTGTGGCATGACTGGCAAAGCGATCCCGGTGGACGAATTGCGCTATTGGAGCGTCGCCCGGCAGGAGCCCTATGTCGACGCGGCCGCCTCCCTCGAAGCGGAAAAGCGCGCCGGTGCGCTTCCCAACCAGCGACGGTAACTTTCGAAGGACCCGTCAGAGTGACTGCTTGGCCTCTCGCAGCATGCGCGCTCGCGCGGCGGCAAGCGTCCGGTCGATGATCTTGCCGGGCACCGAGGGGTCGTCGAAGCGGACGTCGATTTCGATCACCTTGCTCTTGTCCGCCAGTTCTCCGGCCCGGCCGTGTCCGGGTTCGAGACGGACCATGTCCTTCGACGTGGTTACCAACGTATAGCCCTGGCTCGCGGCGCAATCGAGCAGGTCGGCAATTTCATCGTCGGAGAAGTGGTGATGATCGGGAAAGCTCCGAGTCTCTTCGATGATTGCACCGGTCTCGCGCACCGTCCGGTAAAACTTCTCCGGATCGGCGATCCCGGCCCAGGCAAGAACCTTGACACCTGCGAGCTGGCCGTCATCGATCCGGATGGTTTCTGCGGCATAGACGGGCTTACCCGCCCGAGCGGCCCGGCGGACCAGAGGGTCGGCCGCTGATCCGCTGCCGATCTTGAGGAGAGCAGTCGCATGGCGAAGCTGGTCGTTGATTGGGGCGCGAACGGGTCCCGAGGGCACAAGGTGTCCATTGCCGATGCCTCGCCCGGAGTCGACCACAAGCAAGGCGAAGTCGAATGCAAGCCGCGCACTCTGGAAGCCGTCGTCCATGATGATGATGTCCGCGCCTTCGGCAGCGAGCTTGCGCGCGCCCTCAACACGGCGGCGGCAGATGACGGTCAGGGCCTCGCGGGCGAGCAGCAGCGGCTCGTCGCCGACGTCGCGCGCACGGTGATGATGCGGATCGACAATTGTCGTGACGTCCAGCGAGCCGCCATATCCGCGGCTCAAGAAGCCCGGCTTCAGCCCCTTCGCCTTGGCGGCCCGGGCAAGCGCGATGGCGGTCGGCGTCTTTCCAGCTCCACCGACCGTGAAGTTGCCGACGCAGATGAGCGGCACCGGCGCCGAGGCGCGGCGGGCTTGATCCATGCGCATTCCGGCGATACGGCCGTAAACCCAGGAAAACGGCCAAAGCGCATAGGCGCGCCAATCGGCCTTGGTCCACCAGAACGGTGGCGCTTCTGAAACCATTCTGCCTAATCTGCCTCCACGACCCTGCCCTGCCCCAAAACCGGCCAGGAACGCGACCCCAACAGCGCAGCCGCGCTGGACCGAACGACGCGAGGGACAAAAAACGTCAGAATGGGAAAAAAGGCAAGCCGGTCGGTGCCTACTGCATGTTTTCTTAAATCGCAGCCGATTTCAGCAATTCAAGTGCTACAGCGTCCTTTGCGCGTCTAACTATACGCGCGGCGCTGTAGACCTATAGCACCGCCTCCAGCTCCGTTATATCGGCCAGGCAATGGTCCGACGCTGCGGCAAGAGATTGCCGGGAGCCGGTGCCGGTCAGCACGGCGACCGTCAGACCGACGCCGGCACTCCGCCCCATATGCATGTCGTGATTGTTGTCGCCGACGACCGCCACCTGATGCGGCTGCAGCCCCGTCGCCGCGCAGAAACCCAGTACCATGCCGGGCTCCGGCTTAACGCCATGGCCGCTGTCATAGCCGGCAATGTAGTGCAGGTAACTATCGAAGCCGAAACGCCTGGCGGTTTCCCGAATCGACCGTTCGTTGTCGCTGGAAGCTACACCGAGGCGATAGCCTTTCGCGTGAAGCCCGGCAAAGAAGGCGCCGAGATCGGTCACTGGCACGGCATAGTCCGCGGACTGCGCAAAGAGGCTGTCGAAAAGCGTCGTCAACTCCTCGACCGTGAAGGGCGCGCCGGCGCCAATCATGCCTGTGGCGATTTCGACCGTATTGCCGGCGGCGAGCAGGCTGTCGGGTGCAACATCCCCGCTGTCCGGGTCCATGCCACACGCCTGAAGGAGTACCCTCGCGAGTACTTCGTCACCCTTCGCTGCGACGCGCGCCAATTCGTAGTTCACCGGCACCCAGCTCTTGGCGTAGTCGAGAAGCGTCCCGTCCTTGTCGAACAGGATGCCGACGATGGTTTTCGATGCGACCATGATCCGATCCGAAAAATTGGCGCTTCAGCCTTCGGCACGCGGCTCCAGCCGTGCCTTCACGACCAGCGGGTTGACATAGGGCTCGAGCCCCTTGATCGTCGCCGTCAGCGCGCCACGCATCTGTTGCACGCTTTCGAGACCGGCGTCGATCATCGAGCGACGCATGTCGTCGTTGCCGAGCAGATAGTTGACGCCCTTGGCAAGCATCTCGACATCGCGCACGATCTTGGCGCTGCCGTTCTTGGCGAGTATCTGAAAAGTGTCGCGAAAATTCTGGACATTGCCACCGGAAAGCACCGCGCAACCGAGCATGGCCGGCTCCAGCGGGTTCTGGCCTCCTTCGGCGAACAACGAGCGACCGACAAAGGCGACCTCGGTCAGCCGCAGATAGAGACCCATTTCGCCAATCGTGTCGCCGAGAAAAATATCGACATCCGGCGTCAACGGGTCCTTGCGCGTCCGGCGCGCGATCTTCAGCCCCTTGGCGACCAATGCCGCCTCGATCGCGTCGCATCGCTCGGGATGGCGCGGGACGATGATCGTCAGGAGACCGCTCCTGTCCTTCAATGCCCGGTGAACGGTCGCCGCGGCATTCTCCTCGCCCTCGAAGGTGGAGATCGCCGCCCAGGTCTTTCGCGCGCCGATCTGCTGACGATACTCCTTGAGCGCCTTCGGATCATGCGGTGGGGCGTCGGTATCGACCTTGAGATTGCCGGAGACCATGACCGGGAGCGCGCCGAGTGTGCGAAAGCGCTCCGCGTCCACGTCGGACTGCGCGATAACGAGCGCAAGGTTCTCGAAAAGTGCCTCGGCGAGCGAGGGCCGTTTTTTCCATCGCGCGAAGGTGCGGTCCGAAAGACGGCCGTTTACCAAAACCTGCGGAATGTGCCGGCTGCCGAGTTCGACGATGGTCATCGGCCAGATTTCCGACTCCGCAATGATCGCCAGATCCGGCTCCCAATAATCGAGAAAGCGGCTCACAGCCGGCTTGAAATCGAGCGGCACATATTGGTGCACGACGGCAGAGCCCAGTCGCTCAGCGGCCACTCGCGCCGACGTCGTCGTGCCGGTGGTCAGCACCACGGCGATGCCGCGGCGGCGGATCTCCTTGATCAGCGGTGTGACGGCGGCCGTTTCGCCGACGCTCGCGGCATGGAACCAGACAAGCGGCCCTTGTGGGCGCGGCGCACTCGCATAGCCGTAGCGCTCGCGGCGGCGTGTTGGATCCTCCTTGCCTTTCGCCGCGCGTATGGCGAGGTAGGACCAGACCAGGGGATAGATCGCCGTCCCGATCCAGCGATAGCTGGAAAGCGCAAGCCGCGCACGAAGGCTGCTCATGAAAACGTGCCCTCGCCTATGTGCAACCTGACACGGATGTCATGCACAGCCTGGGCGCAGGCGCGCCGTGCCCGTCCGAGCGACATCGACATCAATCATTTTCCGGATCGAGCAGACGATGCATATGGACGATGAAATAACGCATATGGGCGTTGTCGACCGTCATCTGCGCCTTGGCCTTCCAGGCGGCATGAGCGCTGTCGTAGTCGGGAAAGATGCCGACGATATCGAGCTTGTCCAAGTCGCGGAAGTGGACGTCGGTAAGCGTCGTCAGCTCGCCACCGAAGACGAGATGCAAACGTTGCTTTTTCGCGGATTCTTGAGCCATCGTAATTCCATTTATTCTTGAAGCGTGTTGATTTGCGGCATTCGCCCCCAAAGGTCAATGGGGCTCCAAGGGCCTGGAGGCAGCAAGCAAGGCCGGGAGCGCCGACCTCGAGGCCGCGCCAAGAATCCCGTGCGTGACAATGGGGCGATTATAGGACAATGGCAGGCCGTCGAGTCCGCACAGCGCACCGCCCGCCCGCGCAAGAATGAGGTCGGCAGCAGCAAGATCCCAGTCGTGCGAGTTCTTTTTCACGATCGTTCCGTCGATCCGTCCATCGGCGATCATCGCCAGCCGATAGGCAAGCGACGGCACATGCGGAACCCGCGCAATTTCTTTACGATAGGGCGAAGCCAACTTGCTGACCAAGTCCTCGGCCATCGCGACCTTCAGCGTCTCCTGACGCTCGGGCACGCGTACAGCGATCGCGGCGCCATTCTTTAGCGCCTCGCCGTCGCGGGTTGCCTGAAAAACCTCGCCGAGCGCCGGCGCGTAGAGCACGGCCGCGACAGGCTGACCCCGATGGACGACGGCGACGCTCACGCACCAGAGATCGCTGCCGGCAATGAAGGCACGCGTCCCATCGATCGGATCGACCACGAACACGCTCTCCCGGGAGAGGCGGCTCTCGTCATCATCGGTCTCCTCGGAAAGCCAGCCATAATCGGGTCGCGCACCAAGCAACCTTCCCTTGAGGATATCATTTGCGGCGAGGTCCGCCTCGCTCACCGGAGAACGGCCCTCGTTCTTCCAGCGCACGTCAAAGGTCTTGCGAAAATATCCGAGCGCGGTGTCGCCTGCGGCGATCGCCGCAGCGAGGATCAGCTCAAGGTCCTCGCTCGAGGCAGGCGCGAGCGGTCGGGCTGTTTCTGACATTCAACTCCATACGCGCGAGACTGGCCCCGCGCGCCTCAATATAGGCGGAACACGCCGCCACAGCGACGCGCGTCTTACCAGGCGCGCAAAGTTGCTGTAGCACTTTGAATTTGTGCATGTCTCTGTCCTTAAATCGGGGTCGATTTAAGGACAGAGACATGCAGGAGCGATCAGATTCCGGCGAGCGTCATGCCCTCAATGGCAAGGGTCGGCGCGGCAATACCGAATTTTCTGTCGATATCATCGGCAGGCGTCAAGGCCATGAACATCTGCTTGAGATTGGAAGCGATCGTTACCTCGGACACGGGAAAGGTGATTTCGCCGTTTTCGATCCAGAAACCGGAAGCGCCGCGGCTATATTCCCCCGTCACCATGTTCACGCCCTGGCCGATGAGCTCGGTGACGTAGAAACCCGTTCCGACGCTCTTTATCAGATCGTCGCGCGAGATCGTTCCGGGTTCGAGGGCGAGATTGGTCGAGGCCGGATTGACCGTGGGCCCGCCGCGAACGCCGCGCCCATTGGTTTCGAGCCCCAGCTCCTTGGCCGCCGAGGTCGACAGGAACCAGTGCCGCAGCACACCGTCCTCGACCATCGACAGTTTCGAACCGCTCACCCCCTCGCCATCGAAGGGGCGCGACGAGGCGCCGCGGACGATCAGCGGATCATCGGTCACTTCAATGCCGGCCTTCATGATCTGCTTGCCCATCATGTCGCGCAGGAAGCTCGTCTTGCGTGCCACCGATGCGCCGTTGATCGCACCGGCCAGATGACCGACGAACCCCCGCGCAATGCGCGGGTCGAAGACGACGGTGACGTTCTTTGCGGTCGGAACCTGGCGCGGGTTGAGACGCGCGACCGCCCGTTCGCCGGCGACCCGGCCAATGTCCTCGGCGGTTCGCAAATCAGCTAAATAGAGGCGACTGTCGAAATCATAGTCGCGCTCCATCTTCGTGCCCTCGCCGGCAATGGCGCTGACGGAGCGGCCGAAGCGGGTTGCCATATAGGAGCCCGAGAAGCCATGCGAGGTAGCCAGAACGAGCCCGCCCATGCCAGCCGAGGCACCGGCACCGCTTGAGTTGGTGACGCCGGAGACGGCAAGGGCCGCCTCCTCGGCGGCAAGCGCGGCCTCGGTCAACACTTCGGTCGATACTTCGCTGCCATCGAACAGATCGAGGTCCGGGTAGGATGTCGCAAGCCGACCGGGATCCGCAAGCGACGCGTATGGGTCCTCGGGCGAAGCCTTGGCCATAGCGACCGCACGTTCCGCAAGCACTTTCAGGTCGAAACCCGGATTGGCCGAGACGCTTGCAACCCGGCGTCCGACGAAGACCCTGAGCGAAAAGTCATCGCTTTCGGAAGCCTCCGTCGCTTCGACCTTGCCTAGCCGGACAGAAACGGAACGGGAGCGGCCACGTACGACCACCGCATCCGCCGCGTCCGCGCCGGCCCGGCGCGCGAGTTCGACGAGCTCGGCGGCTTGCTTCTCCAGAGCAGCGGAATCGATCATCTCAGACATGATTTGGCCTTTCATTCCTGCCCCATTTATTGTGCACTGAACCATGCATCAAGGGTATCTTCGTGATTCCCCTCCCAGCATCCAAATGATATCCGGCGAGAGGCCCCGCGTGCGAGGCCGGCAGCGGCCGTGACAGCGAGAGCATCGAGCATGCAAACGACATCGTTTCTCTATACCCAGGCGCTAATGCTGCTCGGCGGCGCCGTGCTTGCGGCACCTATCTTCAAGCGCCTGGGGCTCGGCACGATTCTCGGCTATCTCGCAGCCGGCATCCTGATCGGCCCGGTCGCGCAACGGATTACCGAGGGAGAGGAAATCCTGCACGTTTCGGAACTCGGGGTCGTGTTCCTGCTCTTCGTGATCGGCTTGGAATTGAAGCCTTCGCGCCTGTGGCAGATGCGGCGCGACATCTTCGGACTGGGTGCGGCACAGGTTGTCCTGACCGGTCTCGCTCTGTCTTTCCTGGTCGCGTTCGCCGGCCTTCTCGAATGGAGGGGAAGCATCATTGCCGGCTTCGGGCTTGCGCTTTCGTCGACGGCCTTTGCAATGCAGATTCTCGACGAAAACAACGATACCAATACGCGCTACGGCCAACGCGCCTTCTCCATCCTGCTGCTGCAGGATTTGGCGATCGTTCCGCTGCTCGCGCTGCTCCCCTTGTTGGCGGCGCAAGCACCGGAAGACGCGACGACGCCGTTCCAGGACTTCGCGATTGCAGTGAGCGCCATCGCCGTCCTCTTCTTTGCGGGACGTTATCTGCTCAATCCGCTCTTCCAGGTGATCGCCCGCACTGGAGCGCGAGATGTCATGATCGCGGCAGCTCTTCTCGTTGTCATGGGCGCGGCGACATTGATGCAGCTTGCCGGTCTCTCCATGGCGATGGGTGCCTTTCTCGCGGGCGTGCTCTTGGCGGAATCGTCCTATCGCCATGAACTCGAAGCCGACATCGAACCCTTCCGCGGTATTCTCCAGGCTTTGTTCTTCATGGCCGTCGGCCTATCGCTGGAACTTGACGTCATAATCGAAAACTATCTGCTGATCATCGTTGCGGTGCCGTTGCTGATGCTGGTGAAGACCCTCGCGCTCTACTGGCTTTGCCGGATGACCGGCTCGCGCCACAATGACGCAGTACGCATCGGCCTTCTTCTGCCCCAGGGCGGCGAATTCGGCTTCGTGCTTTTTACCGCTGCGGCCGCCGCGGGCGTCTTTTCACAAGGAACCTCTTCGCTGCTGGTCGGCATTGTGACGCTCTCGATGGCGCTGACACCCGTCGCAGCCATGCTCTCGAAGCGCTTGATGCACGAGCAGGAGGAGATGGCCGACGAGATCGACGAGGACTTCGAAGGCGCCGGCGCCGACGTGCTGATGATCGGTTTCTCCCGTTTCGCTCAGATTGCCTCACAGATCTTGCTCGCCGGAGGCCGCGACGTGACGATTATTGACCACTCCGCCGCGCGCGTGCGCCAGGCCGCAACCTTCGGCTTCCGCATCTATTTCGGCGACGGCACACGGCTCGACGTGCTTAGAGCCGCCGGCATCGAGCGCGCCAAGATCGTCGCAGTCTGCACGCAGAAGAAGGAAACCACGGACAGGATCATCAATCTCGTCCAGGCCGAGTACCCGAACGCCCGCATCTTCGCCCGTTCCTACGACCGGCTGCACACGCTGGAACTGCGCGCGAGGGGTATCGACTACGAGCTACGCGAAACCTTCGAATCCGGCCTGCTCTTTGGTCGCAAGACGCTCGAAGCGCTGGGGGTGGGCGACGACGAAGCAATCGCCATCATGGACGATATCCGCCGTCGCGACGAAGCGAGGCTCGTTCTGCAGGAAGCCGAGGGCATTTCCGCGGGCCGCGACATGCTGCACTCGCGGCCGGTAAGGCCCGAGCCGTTGGTCAAGCCGAAGCGTGAAGTCAATCACTCTGCCGACGCCGAGGAGCGAATACTGCCGAGCCTTCCGGCCGAGGACCGGCAGCAAAAGGACGAGACGCTGGCGCAGACCGATTGACAGAGGCTTCGCCTTCCGTCCGGTATTGCGCAATCTCAAAGAGCAGGTCCTCAGCCGATATCTTTCCAGCTCTCGATCCGCTCGGAAAGCGCGCGCTTGAATTGCTCCTTGGTACCGGCCGTCGCTGCCAGAACCTCACGGGCACGCAAGAAATCGAGGACACGGAAGCGCCCGACATCGGGGCGCATCAGTATGTCGGGCGCGCCGTCCTTCATCTTCATCGCAATGATGGATTGCATCATCAATTGGCTCGCGCCGAACAGGCTGTCGATAAAGCTCGGTATCGTTCGCCCATCGCCGTCCGGACCGCCAACGACATCGATAGCGACGAGGATATCCGCAATGCCGCGTAAGTGATCGAATGGGATCGGATTGTAGATGCCGCCGTCGATCATGACGCGGCCATCGATTTTCACGGGTACGAACACGGCCGGCAGGGCAGCGGAGGCGGCCAGCGCCTCGTACAGGTCACCGCTTTCACAGACGTGTTCCGTCTGACCATAGTAGTCCGTCGCCATGACCTTCAGCGGGATCAACAGATCGGAAAAGCGGCCGGGAATCTCCTCGGGCAGAAAAGCCTTCAGGACGCGCTCGATGTTGAACCGGCCGAAATGGAGCCCGTTCGACACCGCCTCGGAAAGAGTCGTCGGTCTCAGCCGCCACAGCCGGTTGAGCACTTCGCCGCGATGGCCGACGGTCGACAGCACATGGTGCCGGATCTCCTCCCCTCGCATCCCGGCCGCCATGCCGGCGCCCATAAGCGCGCCGATCGACGAACCGGCGATCGCTACGGGCCGGATGCCCATCTCGTCGAGGGCCTCGATGATGTGGATATGTGCAAGTCCCCGCGCACCCCCGCCTCCGAGCGCTAGCGCGACCGAGGGGCCCTGCCCCGCGGTCGGCTTCACGACTTCAGACAAGGTATCCTGTCTCATCACGCTCGTCTCCGCTCATCCAACGGCCACCGGATCAGTGGCTGTAGCACTTTGAACTGCTGCATGATTTTGTCCTTAAATCGATTCCGATCGAAGGAATCATGCAGTAGTCACTCGCCGCGGAATCGGTAGAAATGCATCCGCGTGTCGCCAAAGACGCGCACATCAAGCGGCTCGAACTCTACTGGCAGCCGCGGCTCAATGTCGGCCCGCTCCTCCAGGATCGCCAGAGCGCCGGGGACGAGCCACTTGCCCGCCGCGGCCGCTGCGAGTGCGCGCTCGCCGAGCCCTTGCGCGTAGGGCGGATCTGCGAAAACGAGATGAAACGGCTCCATCGTCCCGACCGGCCCGAGATCGGTGGCGTCGCGACGGAATATCTTGGCGCGCCCCTGAAGTCCGAGTGTCTCGATATTGACCCGGAGCAGCCCCCTGCCCTCCACGCCCTGCTCGACGAAGAGCGCCTGGCGGCAGCCGCGCGACAAAGCCTCCAGCCCGACCGCACCGGTACCGGCAAAGAGATCGAGTACGCGGGTGCCGTCGAGCGCTTCCGGATAGGCGTGGCTCAAGATGTTGAACAGGCTTTCGCGCGTCCGATCGGTTGTCGGACGGATATCGTTGGACTTGGGCGTGGCCAGACCGCGGCCGCGAAACTCTCCCCCGACGATCCGCACGGCCGATTACTTCCCCTTTCCACGGGGCTTGCCACCACCGCCAGGGCGGCCGCCTGGTTTGCCGCCCGGCTTGCCGCCGCGGGGGCCGCCGGAGCGCTGGCTTGGCGATTTCCCTACACTGGGCTTGCCGGCCGGCTTTCCGCGGGGCCGGTCGCCGGAGGGGCGGTTGCCGCCCTCGCGACCTTGAGCCCGATCGCCTTCGTTGCGGCTTGTCCGCGGCTTTCCGGAGAATGCGCGATTTTCGCCCCCGGCGCGTGCCGGGCGCTCTGCGCGCGTGCGTTCACTGCTTTCGCGTCGCGGTGGCCGATCGCCGTGATCGCGAGATTTCCGCTCTGTCGCGTCAGGCCGACGTCGGTCGAAACCGACTTCGCGCCTGTCATCCTTGCGGCGCACCGGTTCGCTCGCTCCGATCCATTCCCCCTCCTCGCCATCGCGTTTCACGGACGGCCGACGCGTGCGTTCCGGCTGGGCAGAGCCCTTCGCATTGCGGTCGGGGTCGAACTTGCCGGAAGTTTTCGTCGCGAGGCCATCCTTGGTGCGGCCATAGCGTTTTGTCTTCGGTGCACCTTCCGGACGCTCGCGGCGGATGGGCGTCGCCGCTTGATCATCCGCCGACTTCGGCTTCTTTTCGGGTATCGGGCGAGCGCCCGGCGCCATCCATACATTGGCGGTGCGACTGCGCTTTGCCGGAACCCGGCTGGGACGATCAGCAGATCTGCCTGCGGAATGTTCACCACGATCGCGGGAGCGGCCTTCGTCGCGGCGCGTGTCTAGGCGCGCCAGCGCACGCTCGCGCTTCTCCTCCGGCCTTTCTCGCCGTCCGACACGTTCCGCCTTGCCGGCATCCTCGGCTACCTCGTCGCGATCACTCCTCTCGGCCGCCGGCTGATCATTGTAGAGAGGCGCATCGAAATTCGCCTTCGCGTCCTCGATCAGGCGCGGGCCGAGCTGGTCCCTAAGCGTGCGACCACGAATTTCCTGAACATGGCCTTCCGGCAGGTCGCCCAACTGGAACGGGCCATAGGAGATGCGGATCAGCCGGTTCACATCAAGGCCAAGCGCGCCGAGCACGTTCTTGATCTCGCGATTCTTGCCTTCGCGCAGGCCCATGGTGATCCAGACGTTCGATCCCTGAACCCGATCAAGCGTCGCCTCGATGGCTCCGTAGAGGACGCCGTCGACGGCGATGCCGTCCTTCAGCCGATCGAGCGCTTCCTGATCGATCTCGCCGTGCGCGCGCACGCGATATCGACGCAGCCAGCCGGTGGAGGGCAGCTCGAGCACGCGAGCGAGTCCGCCGTCATTAGTCAAGAGAAGCAGGCCTTCGGTGTTGATGTCGAGGCGGCCGATCGACAGCACGCGCGGAAGCCCCTCCGGGAGGTTCTCGAAAACCGTCGGCCGGCCTTCCGGATCGGCGTTGGTCGTCACCAGCCCGGCGGGCTTGTGGTAAAGCCAGAGACGCGTGCGCTCGATGCCGCGGATCGGATGACCGTCGACCTCGATGCTGTCGGCTAGCGTTGCGTTGACGACAGGCGTGTCGAGCACGACGCCGTTGAGCTTGACGCGCCCTTCCATGATCATCCGCTCGATGTCGCGGCGGGAGGCGACGCCGGCGCGCGAGAGGATCTTCGAGATGCGCTGCGGCTCATCCGCACCGGGTACGCTTGCAGCCGGTCTTGCCTTGGCAGACGGGCTGGCGCCCGCCTTCTTGTCACCGGAACGAGGTTTCTTTTCCCGGCCGTTGGCCTTGCCGCCGGGCCGCGTGGACTTGTCTTTGGATGTCATTTGTGTTGCCTGCCTTTTGCGGCTGTCCTATCAGGTCAAGCGCCGTGGGTTAAGAGAAATTATTGATCGAGCGATGACCGAGACGACGCGCTTCATGGATGCGGCCCTCGAAGAGGCCCGGAAAGCAGCAGCCCGTGGCGAAGTGCCGATCGGCGCAGTCGTCGTGCTTGACGGAAAGATCGTCGCCGCTGCCGGAAACCGTACGCGCGAACTGAACGACGTCACCGCCCATGCCGAGATCGAGGCGATCCGGCAGGCCGCCACCAGCGTTGGCGACGAACGGCTCACGGGTGCGGATCTCTACGTCACGCTGGAGCCCTGCACCATGTGCGCGGCAGCGATCTCCTTCGCCCGAATACGCCGCCTCTATTACGGTGCGGAAGACCCGAAGGGCGGCGCGGTGGACAGTGGCGTCAGGTTCTTTGCGTCGCCCACGTGTCATCACGTCCCGGATGTCTATTCCGGCCTTGCCGAACGGGAAGCCGCCGAGATCCTTCGCGATTTCTTTGCCGGCAAGCGCTGACCGAAGCAGCGTTCAGCCGTCCGCAAGTGCCTTCAGCGCAGCCCCCGCAAGCCGGTAACGCTTCCATTCCGACATGGGCTCAGCGCCGACTGCCTCGTAAACCCGAATGGCCGGCTCGTTCCAATCGAGAACGCTCCATTCGAAGCGGCCGCATCCTTCCGCGATGGCTATACGCGCGAGATGTTTCAGAAGCAGTTTGCCGGCGCCCGAACCGCGGTATTCAGGCGTGACATAGAGGTCTTCGAGATAAAGGCCCTTGCGCGCTTGCCACGTGGAAAAGCTGTAGAACCAGATTGCGAAGCCGGCAGGCACGCCGTCAACCTCGCAGATAACCGCATGGGCGACCGCATCTTGGCCAAAGAGTGAAGCTTGCAGGAGCCCGACGGTCGCTTCGACCTCATGCCCCGCCTTTTCATAGATCGCGAGCTCCGTGATGAAGCGCAGAATCGTCTGCGCGTCTTCCGGCACTGCGTTGCGAATGCTGGTCCTCATGGCTTAGAACGGCCACCACCACTTGGTGCCGGAGTTGGCGATCTGCGCCTCCTTTTTGCGGCGGCGCTCCTTCACCTTTTCCGGCTCGCCTAGATCCGTTTCGGCGCCCTCCGGAAGGCGACGATAGTCAAGCGGCGGATCGCTCAAGAAACGGCGCTTGTCCGAATACGCGCCCTGCTCGATCTTGCGGGCCTCCCGATAGGCTTCCTGCTGCTCCTTGGTCGAAAGACGGCGGCCATTGGCGCTCGCCTTCGCCAGTGGCGAGACATAGTTGGGGTCGTTCTTGTTGGCCTCCGCCTCTTCACGCAGGCGCTGGCGGACTTCCTCCGGCGACTCGACCCATTCCGGATTGGTCTCGCGGTTCGCCAGTGATTGCTGCGGTTCGATCAGAGCCGTCTGCTGCCCCTGCGGCGGCAGCACGAGCGCCGGGCGGGGTTGATATTTGACGGGATCGCGCTTTGGCGGAGCGAGGCTCACGGCACTGCCGAGATCGTCGAGCAGTTGTTCCCCTGCCGTCTTGTCCGTCCCGTAGGTCGGACCGCCGATGCAGCCCGAAAGCACCAAGCCGCCTGCCACGATAGCGGCAATGCTGGCGACAACTCGCAACTCTCGCGTCATTTCCATGAATTTCCTTCCAGCCAGCCGCACCCCACATGCCGCGGCCACTCAGCGCCCCTTGGCCGAAAAATCCGCCAAATTTCGGGCAGGTTGTACCGGATGAACGCGACAAGCGCAATTCACCCGGCAAAACGATGCGTCAAGACTTGAATCCAAGCTCTCTGAGCGCGGCAGCATCACGGGCGGAAACATCCGGATAGAGCGGATCGGACCCGACATCCGTGGTGATTCGCCAGGAGCGAGCGCATTTCTGCCCCTCGGCGAGCTTCGGCACGACACTGACCTTGGCGACGTCAGGCAACGCGAAGGCATCGGCCGGCCCGTCGGAGCCGACGACCTCGATTGCAGAGGTGATGCAGATCTCGGCAAAGTCCTGGCCTTCGAGCGCCTGGCGCAAATCCGCATCCGCAACGTGGACGACCGGCGCCGCTTCCAGCGACGAGCCGATGCGCTTGTCCTTGCGCTCGATTTCGAGTGCACCGGTCACGACCTTGCGGACTTCGCGAATCTTGCGCCACTTCTCGGCGAGCGCATCGTTGCGCCACTCCGCCGGCACGGTCGGGAACTGCTCCAGATGCACCGAGACGGCTTCCGGGTTGCGGGCGAGCCAGGCTTCCTCGGCGGTGAAGGGCAGCATCGGGGCGAGCCAGGTTACCAGGCAATCGAACAGCGTGCGGATGACGTGCAGCGCGGCGCGGCGGCGAACCGAGGACGGTGCGTCGCAGTAGAGCGCATCCTTGCGGATATCGAAGTAGAAAGCCGACAGTTCGACATTCGAGAAATCGATAAGCGCGCGGGCGATCCGCTTGAAGTCGAAGGCGTCGTAGCCGTCGCGCACCAGCCGGTCCAATTCGGCCAGGCGGTGCAGCATCAATTGTTCGAGTTCCGGCATGTCGGAAAGCGCGATCACCTCGCCCTTGTCATGGGCGAGCGTGCCGAGCATCCAGCGGATGGTGTTCCGGAGCTTGCGGTAGGCGTCGATGTTGGTCTGGATGATGGTCTTTCCGAGACGCTGATCCTCCCAATAGTCCGTCGTCATCACCCAAAGGCGCAGGATGTCGGCACCGGCATCCTTCATCACCTCCTGCGGGGTGACGGTGTTGCCCTTCGACTTCGACATCTTCTCGCCCTTCTCGTCCATGGTGAAGCCATGGGTGACGACGGCGTTGTAGGGCGCGCGGCCGCGCGTCGCGCAGCTTTCGAGCAGCGACGAGTGGAACCAGCCGCGGTGCTGGTCGGAGCCCTCGAGATAGACGTCGGCCGGCCATTTTAGGTCGGGACGATCCTCCAGCGTGAAGGTATGGGTCGAACCGGAATCGAACCAGACGTCGAGAATGTCCATGACCTGATGCCACTTGGCCTGGTCATGATCGTTGCCGAGGAAACGTTCCTTGGCGCCTTCGGCGAACCAGGCGTCGGCGCCCTCCTTTTCGAAGGCTTCGAGGATGCGGGCGTTAACGGCGTCATCGATGAGGATTTCGCCCTGGTCGTCAGCGAAGATCGCGATCGGCACGCCCCAGGCGCGCTGACGCGAAAGCACCCAATCCGGTCGCTGCTCGATCATCGCACGCAGGCGGTTCTGGCCGGCACCGGGCACGAAGCGGGTGCCGTCGATCGCCTTCAAGGCGCGCGAGCGCAGCGTCGTGCCATCGCCGAAGTCCTTGTCCATGTAGACGAACCATTGCGGCGTGTTGCGGAAGATGACCGGCTTCTTCGAGCGCCAGGAATGCGGATAGGAGTGCTTCAAGCGGCCACGAGCAAAAAGCGTGTGGCGGGCGATCAGCGCCTTGATGACGCGGTCGTTGGCGTCGCCCTTCTTGCCCTTGTCGTCGATGACGCGACCGGCGCCACCTTCCGCGTCCGGGCCGAAGCCGGGCGCATCGGCGGTGAAATAGCCGGCATCGTCGACCGTGAACGGGATCGCCGAGGAGATGCCGCGCGCTTCTAGTGCCCGTGCACTATCCATCCAGGCGTCAAAGTCTTCGCGGCCGTGGCCGGGAGCCGTATGAACGAAGCCCGTGCCGGCATCGTCCGTCACGTGATCGCCGTCAAGCAGCGGCACGTGGAAGGCATAGCCGCCGCCGAGACCGTGGAGCGGATGGGCGCACGTGATCGCCGCAAGCTCGTCCGCTTCGACGTCGCGGACGAAGTTGAATGTCACCTTCGCCTTGGCCGCGGACTCTTCGGCCAGGCGCTTGGCGAAGATCAGCTTTTCGCCCGGCTGCGGGCCGTAGTCATTTTCAGCCGTCGCGACTTCATAGAGACCGTAGGAATAGCGCGAGGAATAGGCGATCGCGCGGTTGCCGGGGATCGTCCAGGGCGTCGTGGTCCAGATCACGACGAATGCGCCAGCAAGTACGGCCGGACCGTCGGTGATCGGGAATTTTACCCAGATCATGTCGCTCTCGACATCGGCATACTCGACCTCCGCCTCGGCAAGCGCCGTGCGCTCGACGACCGACCACATGACCGGCTTCGAACCACGGTAGAGCTGGCCGGCCTTGGCGATCTTCATCAATTCGCCGGCAATGCGGGCTTCCGCATGGAAGTTCATCGTCGTGTAGGGCCGCTCGAAATCACCTTCGATGCCAAGGCGCTTGAACTCCTCGGTCTGGACCTCGATCCAGCCGCTGGCGAAGTCACGGCACTCCTTGCGGAACTCGTTGACCGGAACCTCGTCCTTGTTCTTGCCCTTCTCGCGGTACTTTTCCTCGATCTTCCACTCGATCGGCAGGCCGTGGCAGTCCCAGCCGGGGACGTAATTCGCGTCGAATCCACGCATCTGGAACGAGCGGTTGATCACGTCCTTGAGGATCTTATTGAGCGCATGGCCGATATGGATATTGCCGTTCGCGTAGGGCGGGCCGTCATGCAGCACGAACTTCTCGCGCCCGGCGGCAGACGCGCGGAGCTTCTTGTAGAGGCCCATCTTCTGCCAGCGGGCAACCGTCTCCGGCTCCTTCTGCGGCAGACCGGCGCGCATCGGAAACTCCGTCTGCGGCAGGTAGAGGGTGGAAGAATAATCGATCTTTTCAGCGGTTTCTGTCATGGTCTTTGCGTTCGTCTTTTCCGCGCGGGTATCGTCACGCATGCGGAACGGGTCTCTGTCTCGAAGATGACTTGGGGGGCGTGGAAACGCCGAAATCCCGGACCCGCCGGCGGTCTAGCGCGCGCGGAGGGCCGGGCCAATAATTCGCTGATCGACGATCAATCGATGGTGCCGGGTCATGGTGGCCGGTTCTTTAAGGCGTTTTCAGCCTTTTGAAAAGGTCCGCCAACGTCGCACGGCCGAATTCTTTGGCTGCGGAAACGACGGGCGCGCCGCCCGACAGCGCTCAGGCGAAATTGAGTCTCCGATCGATCTCGCTCAAGGGTTGGACGCCGGAAAGGAGCAGGCGCGCCTCCTCCTCGTCGCGCTTGATCTGCGCCATCAGCGGCTCCAGTCCATCGAACTTGAGCTCATCGCGGAGGTGACCGAAGAAGGAGACGCTGCAGACTTCGCCGTAGAGCTCACCGGAGTAGTCGAAGACGAAAGTCTCCAGCAGAGGTTCACCGTCGCTGTCTACGGTCGGGCGGCGGCCGAAGCTTGCGACGCCGTCGTAAAGAGAGCCATCCGCACGGCGAAACCGCACAGCGTAGATAGCATTCCTGAGCTCTGCTTCCGGCGGCAGCCTCATATTGGCGGTCGGAAAGCCGAGCGCGCGTCCGAGCTTTTTGCCGCCGATTACTTCCGCCTCGACGCTATAGCGGTAGCCGAGCAGCCCCGCCGCGTGGGCGACATCGCCTTCGGCGAGCAGGGAACGAATGAAGCTCGACGAGATCACCGAGGCGTTTTCGTCGCGGAAGGCGTCGACGAGGGTAACGCCAAAACCCTCCCGCTCGCCGGCCGCCATCAGGAACGCCGGGCCGCCTTCGCGCCCTTTGCCGAAATGGAAGTCGAAGCCGGTGACCACATGGGACGCATGCAGCCATTCGCGCAGGATGCGATGGATGAAATCGGACGCGGAAAGCTGGGAAAAGGTCCGGTCGAAGGGATATTCGATGACGGCGCCGAAGCCCATGCCTTCGAGGATGCGGGCCTTGAGCGGAGCGGGTGTCAGGCGAAAGACCGGCGTCTCCGGCCTGAAGACGGTGCGCGGGTGCGGCTCGAAAGTCAGGACGAGCGCGGGGACGCCGCGTTTGGTCGCCTCCTTCAGTGCGCGGTTCAACACCGACTGATGGCCGCGGTGAACGCCATCGAAATTGCCGATCGCGATAACGCCGCCGCGCAGGCGCTCCGGAAGCGGATCACGGGTTTCGTTGCGATGAAAAACCGTCATGTCCGTCTTCCCGTCAGCCAAGCCGCGGCATCCACCACTTCGGCGCGGCCCCTTCCCTTTTCAGGAAGGCCGCAAGTTTCGCCTCGTCGGTGCGGCTTTCATGCATGTATTCCTGCGCATGAATGCCTGCGCTGATATAGAGAAGGTCGAAGCCAGCGTCCTGCGCGCCCTTGACATCGGTCGGCATGCCGTCGCCGATCGCGATGACGCGGGAGAGATCGAACGCACCGCGCACGGCCTTTGCCTCAACCAGGGCGGCGCGGTAGATCGCGATATAGGGCTTGCCGGCAATGCGTGCCTCGCCGCCCAGTTCCTCATAGAGCTTGGCGATCGCACCGGCACAGGGGATCAACCGGTGCCCGCGCTCCACGACGAGATCGGGATTGGCGCAGATGAACGGGATCCGCCGCTTGGCGAGTCCCGTCAATGTCGCGCGGTAGTTTTCGGGCGTTTCGGTTTCATCGTCATAAAAGCCGGCGCAGACGATCGTCTCCGCATCCTCTGCCGAAACGATCTCGGTGCCGAGACCTTCGAGCAGAGGCAGGTCGCGGTCGGCGCCGATGAAGAAGATGCGTTTCGCAGCTTGCGAGATCAACGCCCGCGTGACGTCGCCTGAAGTAACGATGCGATCGTAGGCTTCGTCCGGAACGCCGAGGCCGCGGATCTGCACCACGACACCGGGATGCGGCCGCGGCGAATTGGTAATGAGGACGACAGTCAGGCCTTTTGCGCGCGCCTCCGCGAGGGCCTCGCAAGCCGAAGCGAAGGCCTGGACGCCATTGTGGAGAACGCCCCAGACATCGCAGAGCACCACGTCGTATCGGCTGGTGATTTCCCGAAAACTGTTGATCCTTACGGCCATACCGGCTTCCCGCAAACTTGGCTTCTCGGCTCACATCGCAAGGAAGGGCGAAGAATACAAGTCTCGCCTACAGAAAAACGCGACGCTTCCCAAGAATTCAGCCGCGCAATGCAGCCGGCAATTTCAGAATGACCTGAGATGGGGATCGGCGGCGAAGTCGTCGTCATCGCGTAAATCGATGATCACTGGGGGCCTTCGCGGTTCCGAGGAGTCTAACCAGTTTGTCGGAGGAAATGGAACTGAACGAGGCATCTCTTACGTCCTTTGGACGCGAAATTCCGGCGTGACGCCTCTTGGGGCGTTCGCTCGCCCCATGCAATTGTTGAACAAAAAAGCTCGCGGCCTGTCAACGATCACAGCCGGCAAAAAATCTCTCGACCGATCCTTGACTCGTTCAGCGCACGGTCCTATCTCGGCCACGCTAGCACTCGTTAGATATGAGTGCTAACAATCATCCACCGGGTCGATGAACGATCCGCAATGTCATTTGATCGAGGGATTAGACAATGGCAAGCACCAACTTCCGTCCGCTGCACGACCGCGTTGTCGTCCGCCGCGTCGAGTCTGAGGAAAAGACCAAGGGCGGCATCATCATTCCGGACACGGCAAAGGAAAAGCCGCAAGAAGGCGAAATCGTGGCGGTCGGTTCGGGCGCCCGTGACGAAAGCGGCAAGGTTGTTCCGCTCGATGTCAAGGCTGGCGACCGCGTCCTGTTCGGCAAGTGGTCCGGCACCGAAGTCAAGATCAATGGCGAAGACCTTCTGATCATGAAGGAAGCCGACATCATGGGCATCATCGGCTGATCGGCCGGCACCCTCCAACTTCCGTAATTTGAAACCGGGCCCGTCTCGGAACTTCGAAACCAGGAGCTTTCAAAAATGGCAGCTAAAGAAGTCAAGTTCGGCCGTACCGCGCGCGAAAAGATGCTGCGCGGCGTCGACATCCTCGCCGACGCAGTCAAGGTCACGCTCGGCCCGAAGGGTCGTAACGTGGTTATCGACAAGTCCTTCGGCGCTCCGCGCATCACCAAGGACGGCGTTTCGGTCGCCAAGGAAATCGAACTCGAAGACAAGTTCGAGAACATGGGCGCCCAGATGGTCCGCGAAGTCGCTTCGAAGACCAACGACATCGCCGGCGACGGCACGACGACTGCGACCGTACTCGCCCAGGCGATCGTTCGCGAAGGCGCCAAGGCAGTTGCTGCCGGCATGAACCCGATGGACCTGAAGCGCGGAATCGACCTCGCCGTCGCTGAAGTCGTCAAGGACCTCCTCGCCAAGGCGAAGAAGATCAACACCTCGGACGAAGTTGCCCAGGTCGGCACGATCTCCGCAAACGGTGAAAAGCAGATCGGCCTCGACATCGCTGAAGCGATGCAGAAGGTCGGCAATGAAGGCGTCATCACGGTTGAAGAAGCCAAGACCGCCGAAACCGAACTCGAAGTCGTCGAAGGCATGCAGTTCGACCGCGGCTACCTGTCGCCCTACTTCGTCACCAACCCGGAAAAGATGGTCGCAGACCTCGAAGACGCTTTCGTTCTCCTGCACGAGAAGAAGCTCTCCAACCTCCAGGCCATGCTCCCGGTTCTCGAAGCCGTCGTCCAGACCGGCAAGCCGCTCCTCATCATCGCTGAAGACGTCGAAGGCGAAGCGCTCGCCACGCTCGTCGTCAATAAGCTGCGCGGCGGTCTGAAGATTGCTGCCGTCAAGGCTCCGGGCTTCGGCGACCGCCGCAAGGCCATGCTCGAAGACATCGCCATCCTGACGGGCGGCACGGTGATCTCCGAAGACCTCGGCATCAAGCTCGAAAACGTCACGCTCGACATGCTCGGCCGTGCGAAGAAGGTTTCGATCTCCAAGGAAAACACGACGATTGTCGACGGCGCCGGCCAGAAGGTCGACATCGAAGGCCGCGTCGCCCAGATCAAGGCCCAGATCGAAGAAACCACCTCCGACTACGACCGCGAGAAGTTGCAGGAGCGCCTTGCCAAGCTCGCTGGCGGTGTTGCCGTCATCCGCGTCGGCGGTGCAACGGAAGTCGAAGTGAAGGAAAAGAAGGACCGCATCGACGACGCTCTCAACGCGACGCGCGCTGCCGTTCAGGAAGGCATCGTACCGGGCGGCGGCGTTGCCCTGCTGCGTTCTTCCGTCAAGATCACCGCCAAGGGCGAGAACGACGACCAGGAAGCTGGCGTCAACATCGTCCGTCGTGCTCTGCAGGCTCCGGCTCGCCAGATCGCTGAAAACGCTGGTGATGAAGCTTCGATCGTTGTCGGCAAGATCCTCGAGAAGAACACCGACGACTTCGGCTACAACGCCCAGACCGGTGAATATGGCGACATGATCGCCATGGGCATCATCGACCCGGTCAAGGTCGTTCGCACCGCCCTGCAGGATGCAGCCTCGGTTGCTTCGCTGCTCATCACCACCGAAGCTATGATCGCCGAGTTGCCGAAGAAGGACGCTCCGGCAATGCCGGGCGGCATGGGCGGCATGGGCGGTATGGACATGATGTGATCGGGCGAAAGCCTTAGCACAGCAGGTCCATAAAGCTTCGCCCATGCTCTTTAAGAGAGTTCAGCGCGTCAAGCGCGCTGAACGGGGCGTCATGGACATGATGTGATCGGGCGAACGCCTTGTCATGGCGATGTTCAATGACATCGCCGATCTATTCCGATACCGGAACTGAGAGGGCGGCTTTCGAGCCGCCCTTTTTGCTTTTTGTCAAATCAGGCGACAGATACGGAACAAGGCGCACGCAACAGTAAGCGCCGCTCCAAAATGGTGCAAAAAACCGTTGAAGTTGGAAAAAGACGAATTATAACAACGCCCCAAGTGAACGCCAGATTCACGCGAGACCAGAAAGCAGACACAAACTGAACAAGCATTTGCTCGGTTTTGATGCTGGCTTGTGTACCTGGCCCTCGCAGAGAACATCATCCAGAAAAGCGCATAGATATTTTGATCGCCAATATAGCCGACCTTCCTGCGAAATGACTTCGCTTGCCGGCTGTCATTTCTGCGTCGGATCTGTCGACAAAGAGATCAGCATACCCACGGCTGACTCGGCCCTCGGATAAGCAGCAGTGAGCGATCTTTTTTGCAATGCGTCTGTCCGGATTTACTGCATGTTTCCTTAAATCCTATCCGATCTTAAGGTGACGGCATGCAGCAATTCAAAGCGCCCCAGCGTCCTTTTTCATAAAGACGCGCGGCGCTGTAGAGCATATTCGGGGCCAAGGCTGTGTTTAAGATCGCAAGAACAAATTCCCTATCCTCCAGCGTTCACGGCCTGCCGCATCAGGAAATAACTGCGCAATTCTGCGTTTCCGAGGGCTGGTCCGGCGATCTCACCACAGGCCTTTTCGTCCTCGGCGACAAGGCCGCAGCCATTCATGGTCTGCGTGAGAACGAGTGCGGATTGCTCAATTTCGTCCGCTGTTACGATCCAGCCGATCGCACTCACGTGCTCGAGCTTTTCGAGCAGGCGGCAACGTCCTCCTCGGCCTTCTGCTTTTCCACGACGATCATCCTCGAAACGGGGCAGAGGCAGCCCCTCTTCTGTATCGGCGAATCGTCCGGCCTGGAAGAGCGCTATTCAGGCTCGATGCTGGGTGCTTTCTTCTTCCCGCGCTTTCTGATCGAAGGTGCGCAGGTGGTGCTGAGGCAATAGGTCATTTCATGACTGCATTGAAACCGTGAAATGACCCAACTCAATGACCTGAGCAACTCCTTACGTCACTCACTTTCCTTGGGCTTCCGACCGCCGCAGGCGCGTCAGGCGACCGCTGCTTTTACCCGAGCGCCCGCGACCGCGCCGATAGGCGCTGGCCGCCCAAGCAGGTAGCCCTGCGCTTCGTCACAACCCTCCGCTTGAAGAATGTCGAGCTGTTTCTGCGTTTCGACGCCCTCAGCAAGGACCGGCACAGAAAGGCTTTGTCCAAGGGCGAGGATGGCCCGGACAATCGCCTTCGCTTGAGGGCTGCCTTCGACCTCCCACATGAAGCTCTTGTCGAGCTTGATCTTATCGAAGGGAAACGATCGCAATGTTTCGAGCGATGAGTAGCCGGTGCCGAAGTCATCGATGGCGATGGTCACGCCAAGTTCCTTGATCTGGCGGAGCGTCAGCAGCGCGCGCTCCTTGTCGTCGATGATGGTGGACTCGGTGATTTCCAATTCGAGCCGCTTCGGGCTGAGTCCGGTCTCCACCAGCACCTGCTGGACGAGGCCGACGATGTCGCCATTGGCCAACTGCACCGGCGAAATATTGACGGCAATCTTATGTTCGCCATCCCATCCGGCGGCCTCGCGGCAGGCCTCCCGCAAGACCCATTCACCGATCGGCAGGATCGCCCCGCATTCTTCGGCCAGCGGGATGAATTCGTTCGGCGGGACCATGCCGCGTTCGGGATGGTACCAGCGCAGCAGCACTTCATAGCCGGTGACGTCGCCGGTCAACACCGATTTCTGCACCTGATAGTGAAGCGCCAATTGCCTCTTATCGACCGCATCCCAGAGGTCGTTGGCGAGGGCCCGGCGCTGGCGCGCCGCCTCGTCCATGGAGACCTCGTAGAAGCAGACCGCCTGGTTCAATGCCGCCTTGGCGCGATACATGGCGAGATCGGCATTGTTGATCAGTGTGTCGGCGGTTTCGGCGTCCTGCGGATAGATGGCGACGCCGATACTGCCGCCGGATTTCAGTTCGAAATCGCCGAAGCGCATTTCCTCGTGCAGGCAATTTTCAATGCGTCGCAGGAAGTCGTGGAGTTCGGCGAGTTCCTCGAAGCGCTTCACCGCCGCAAATTCGTCGCCACCGAAACGGGCAACGAACTCGCCCTCCTGAAGAAGCGCCTTCATCCGCTGTGCGATCGTGACCAGCACGAAGTCGCCCGCCGCGTGCCCGTGTAAATCGTTGACTTCCTTGAACTTGTTCAGATCTATGCCGATGACGGCCACCTTGCGCGAGAACCAGGCAGCGGCATCGAGCTCCTCCTCGAGGTAGCTGTTGAACTGCAGCCGATTGGGTAGCCCCGTCAGGCTGTCGTGTCTGGCGAGGAACGAAATCTGTTCCTCGGAGTCCAGTCGCTCTGTGATGTCCTCATAAGTGGAAACCCAGCCGCCTTCCGGCAACATGCGGTGCTTTGTCAGGATCGAACGCCCGTTTGGCAGCTTTTCGACAAGATCGGCTCCGCCTGTGCCGACAATGTCGATGCGGTGTTTCTGATAGGCCGCATCAGCCTTGGCTTTGGCGACCGCCGGATCAGAATAGACGCTGCCACATGCCCGCTCGAGAATTTCCCGGAATGTCAATCCCTTGCCGGCCATCGATTCCGAGAGATTGAAGATCTCGAGGCAACGCCTATTCGAAATCAGCAGGCGGTCGGCCTTGTCGAACAGACATATGCCCTGCGTCATGTTCTCCAGCGCGATGTCGAGGTTCTTGCTGACTTCGGCGATACGATCGGCGTTCGCCTTTTCCTTGGAGATGTCCTTGGCAATTTTGATGAAGCCGGCGTGCCGTCCAGCTTCATCAATGATCGGTTCGATCACCACATGCGCCCAGAAGCGCGTGCCGTCTTTGCGACAGCGCCAGCCCTCCGCCTCGTATTTTCCGTCTAGAAGAGCGAGACGCAGCGCCTGTTGCGGCAGGTTGGCCCGTCTTTCATCGGGTGCGTAGAAACAGGCGAAATTCTTGCCGATGATCTCGTCGGCAGTGTACCCCTTGTTCGCCTCGGCGCCGGTGTTCCAACTGGTCACGTGACCATCAATGTCGAGCATGCAGATCGCGTAGTCCTTGACGCTCCGGACGAAGCGAGAAAACTCCTTCTCCGACGCGGCCGCGAGGATTTCCGCCTGACGGGCGAAACCGGCGGCAATCAGAACGATCGACAGCAGAAAGAATGCCGTTCCGGCAATAACGAAGGCCAAGAGATGCGGCTGCATCATGCCTACACCCGCTTCGACGACGGGGCCGGCTTCGATCGTGACCGCGGCCATCGCCGTAAAATGCAACACCACGATGCCAAGGGTCATTGCGGACGTCGCGAGCAACTTGGCTTTCAGCGGCCGGTCGCTGCGGGCGACCGCAAAAAGCGCGGCCACATCGAACAGCGATCCGGCAAGGATCGAAAGGACGACGAACATCCCGTCCCATCGGATGGAGCCGGAGACGTCAAGCGCCGCCATGCCGACGAAATGCATAGAGGCGACACCGGCCCCAAGCACCAGCCCGCCAAACGCCCACCCGGCACGCCCCTTCACATAGGTCGCGATGGCAAGGGCCGATGTCGTCAGGGCAATTGCGACCGCCAGCGACAGGGTCGTGAGATTCACCTGATAGCCGACTACAACACCCGGATCATAGGCAAGCATCGCGATGAAGTGGGTCGCCCATATCCCGAAGCCGCTGGCGATGCCGGCGGCCACGATCCAGGTCGCCCGTGGCCCGCCGACCACAACGCGCGCGCGCTGAAGTAAGGTGACAGCGCCGAAACTCGACAGGAAGCAAATCAACGCCGCCAGTAAGACCATTCGCGGATCGTGTTCCACCACGAGGCATGTCAGGATCTTGAACATCACAGATCGCCCAGATAAGCACTGCACGGACGCAGGTCAGTTGCTCCGGCTCGTTGCATCTGTTGACGTTTCGCCGTTTAAAGAAGCGTGAAAATCTGACGAAGAGCGCCATTCAGAAGCGGAACGGTGCTTTCTTCGTTAATAGACTCAGAATTTCCGAGTGATGTCGCCGGCTAAAGCGCGTCGCGTTCAATCGGTCGTTTTCCCAAAACCGCTGCACACTTTTGGGCGACATGCATTAGGCGAGCAGCGACTTGAGGTCAGTGTCAGGATCGGCGAGTTTCGCTCGATCTGGCGTTGTCCCGGTTTCGAGCAGCTTCTTTCCCGTCACATAGGCTTTGGCGTCGTTTATGGCATCGACCGCGATGAACTTGCCCTGGCGGAAATACCAGACCGATACGCTGCCTTCACGCTGACCTGGACGGACAAGTGTTTCGTCGTGGCCCAAACCAAAGCCGGCGATCTGGAGCTTCACGTCATACTGGTCCGACCAGAACCAGGGCTTCGGATCGTAGGGCTCGAAGCTCCCGGCGAGGATGGCCGCAATCGCCTCCGCTTGGTCAACGGCGTTCTGAACCGATTCCAGGCGGATCCGCATGCCTTGCCACGGCAGGACCGCACAGTCACCCATGGCAAATATCGCAGGATCGGAAGTTCGGCCGTAGCTGTCGACAATAATGCCGTTGGCGGTCTCCAGGCCTGCCTCATGCGCCAGAGCATCGTTGGGGCTGACGCCGATGCCGACGATCACCACGTCGACGGGGATTGTCGAGCCGTCCGCAAGTTCAGCGGCGGCAACGCGCCCGTTGTCGCCAACCAGGCGGTGGAGCCCCATGCCTTCGCGGATATCGACACCGCGGGAGCGATGAATCTCGCGTACGATCGCAGACGTCGCCGCCGAGGCCACGCGCTGCAGGATACGGTCCGCCATTTCGATGACCGTTACTTCCATGCCGCAGGTCCGGGCGACCGCGGCGGCCTCGAGACCTATATAGCCGCCGCCCACTACCAAGGCGCGGCGCCCGGGCTGCATCTCCTCCGCCAGCAGGTCGGCATCCTTGAAATCGCGCACGACATAGACGCCGGCAAGATCGCCACCGACTGAGGCCGGCAGCCGGCGCGGCGTCGCCCCGGTGGCGAAGGCAAGTGTCTGGTAGCCGAGCACCGATCCGTCGCTCAAAGTTACTTGTTTTTGCCTGCGGTCGATGCGTGTGACGGTCGTGGAAAGGCGAATGTCGATGTCGTGCTCCGAATACCAGGCCTCTGGCCGATAGAGCAGCCGATCGAGGCTCATTTCGCGGAGCAGATATTTTTTGGAAAGGGGCGGCCGCTGGTAGGGAAGGCTTGCCTCCGAGGCGACGATCGTCACCGGCCGCTCGTCCTTCAAAGCGCGAAGTTTGGCAACCAAGGCGAACGCGGCCTGACCGCCGCCGACAACAACAAGTCTTCCCGACACCTGCTTCCCCGTCTTTACTGCATGATTCCTCAAATCGGAACCGATCTGAGGATAAAATCATGCAGCGATCCAAGTGCTACAGCGACGGTTGCGCGTCTCAAAAAGACACGCTGCGCTGTAGGCACTGTCCTAGCAAGCCGTACCCTCTCCGCCGGAGCCTCGTCAACTCAGCGGAACTTGAATCCTGCCACGGGATCAGGGCTTGCGCGGGATTTCCATCCCCTTCTGCGCGGCTGGCCGCGCAAGGCCGCGATCGACCCAGGCCATGACACTCGGGAAGCTCTCGTATTCGAGCACTTCCGCGCCGCCATAGAATCTGCGCGCGCCCTCGACCCAGGGATAGGTGGCGATATCGGCGATCGTATATTCGTCGCCCATCAGCCATTGCCGGCCCTTCAGCCGTGTCTCGAGAACACCGAGAAGGCGCTTCGATTCATCGCGGTAGCGCTCCACCGGATAGGAGTTGTTGGCAACCTTTTCGGCCGCGAACTTGAAGAAATGTCCGAACTGACCGAGCATCGGGCCAACGCCGCCCATCTGGAACATCACCCAGCAAAGCGTCTCGTAGCGGCCGGCGGCATCCGCCGGGATAAGCTTTCCCGTCTTTTCTGCCAGATAAACCAGGATCGCACCGGATTCGAAAAGACCGATCGGCTTTCCGCCGGGCCCGTTCGGGTCGATGATCGCCGGAATGCGGCCGTTCGGGTTGAGCGACAGGAATTCGGGCGACTTCTGTTCGTTGGCATCGAACGCAATGCGATGCGGCTCATAGGGCAGGCCCAGTTCTTCCAGGGCAATAGAGATCTTCACACCGTTCGGGGTCGGCAGCGAATAGAGCTGAATGATATCCGGGTTGGTTGCCGGCCAGCGGGTCGTGATTGGGAAAGAGGAAAGATCAGCCATAAGGATGCCTCGAGGTGGGTGGCCAAGGTGGGATGTGCCGCCCTTACATAGGTTGTCGCAATTCCATTTGTCAGACCCGACGCAAGATTCGCCCGGACCTGCTTCTCGGCAGGATCCCTTTCCAGTCTGCAGCCGTGTCAGAGCGCTGCGCGGATGGCGGCCGTGATCCGGTCGATGAGAGGATCGCCCGCATGGGCAGCCTTCCGCGCCCTGACGAGGCATGCTTCCGACCGCAGGATTACACCGTCCGAAAGGATCTTGAGGTGGTTCGCCTTCAGTGTCGAACCGGTCGAGGTGATGTCGACGATGATGTCGGCGGAACCTGAAGCTGGTGCGCCTTCGGTCGCGCCCAGGCTTTCGACAATTCGATAGAGCTGGATGCCATGGCTTCCGGAGAAAAACTGCTGGGTCAAGCGCCAGTATTTGGTGGCGATCGCCAGCCTGCGGCCATGGCGGGCACGGAAATCGGCAGCAACGTCGCCGAGGTCCGCCATGGTGTCGACGTCATACCAGACTTCCGGTACGGCCACGACGACATCGGCACGGCCGAAGCCAAGCCGCGCGCAGAATTCCACACGCGCATCCGCATCGGCGATGCCCTCACGAACGAGATCTTCGCCGGTGACGCCGAAATCGACAGAGCCGCTGCCGATCTCGCGGGAGATTTCCGAGGCCGAGAGAAAGGCGATCTCGACATCATCCCAGCCCTCGACCCGGCCGCGATAGGAACGGTCGTTGCCGACGGCGACGATCTTCATGCCAGCCCGTTCGAAGATCGCCGAAGCGTCGTCCTTCATCCGCCCCTTCGAAGGCACTGCAATCGTGATTGTCATTTCGTGCCCCTTGCGGCGGCAACCGCCTGCTCGATCCGGTCAAGCCAGAGGGAGAAACCGACCGCCGGAATATGTTCGCGGGCGCCCAAAAGCGTCAGCAGGCGGTCGAATCGCCCGCCACCGGCGAGGACTGCCGCCATGCCTTCAACCTCTATCTCGAAGACGAGGCCGGTGTAATAGTCGAGTGGCCGGCCGAAGGCCGCGCGATAGCGTATGAGGCTGATGTCGGCGCCCGCCCGAGAAAGGGCAGCGACGCGCGCGTCGAAAAGCGCCAATGCGGCTTCGATCTTCAAACCCGACTTTGCGGCGAAGCGGAAAAGTGCGGCCGGCGCGTCGGCAAGCGGCAGATCCACCGTCAGGAATTCGCGCATGACGGCGAGCGTGGCCTTGTCCAGCCGCGTATTTGCCAGTTCCATTTTTTCCTTGAGGCGGCGGGCGATGTCTCGCGGCGACCGGCTGGCATTGGTGGAATAGCCGGTCGCCTCCATGGTTCGACCGATTTGCGCGACGAGCCGGTCCTCGTCCTCCAGCATCCCCGTAATGGCAAGCCGCTCGACTTCATGGCCGAAGACGCCTGCGGACGTCGGATCGGCGAGTTCTGCCAGAAGTTTCTGTAACTGCTTCGGCTCACCGAAGGCATGGATCAGCCGCTTCTGCCAGCCGCCTGGCAGCCCGCAGGCGGCGATTACCGCTTCGAACACCGATTGGTCGCCGAGCGTCACCTTCAGCCGCCGTCCTGGCAACCTATTCGCCAGAACCTGCATCGCGTCGCTGACGGCCCTCGCGTCCGCCCGCGCGGTGTCCGGCTCGCCGAGATCCTCGATGCCGGCCTGATAGAACTCGCTCGACCCTTCGCGTCGCTGGCGGAACACTTCGCCGAGGTAGGCATAGCGCTGCGGCGTGCCGGTCGCCGTCTCGATATGGCGAAGGCAGACCGGAATCGTGAATTCAGGACGAAGGCAAAGGTTCTCGCCCGTCTCGCTCTGCGTCAGGAAAATGCGGCGACGCAGATCTTCCCCGGCCATGTCGAGAAAGGGCTCGGCCGGCTGTATCACCGGCGTATCAACGCGCAGGGTCTCCATCCGCTCGAAATCGGCAAGCAGGTCGCCAGCAAAGACGGGGAGGTTGATCAGAGGCATCGTGTTCAGTTCGCCTTCGTTCTGTCCTCAGCCTGTGCCGCCAGCATCTCCCGCACCTTCTCGACCAGATCGCTTTCTGGCACGGAAATCTGGGCGACGCGCGCCTCGCGCCAGGTAACGTTGTCCTGGATTTCGCCCGAGAGACGCTTGCCTTCGATCAGGTCCTTGATCTGCACGACCCCCGAAGCGCGTTCATCGCCGCCCTGGATGATCGCCAGCGGCGAGCCGCGGCGGTCGGCATATTTGAGCTGATCGCCGAAGTTCTTCTTGTTACCCTGGTACATCTCGGCCCGGATGCCGGAGTGGCGCAGTTCTTGGACGAAGCGCTGATAACGGCCCATGCTTTCGATGTCACGGTCCATGACACAGACGACCACTGGCGCGATGACGTCTTCGGTCCCGAGCTTGCCAAGGTTTTTCAACGCCGTCATCAGCCGCGACACGCCGATCGAGAAGCCGGTAGCCGGCACCGGCTGCCCCATGAAGCGCGAGACGAGGCCATCATAGCGGCCGCCGCCGCCGACAGATCCGAAGACGACCTTCTCGCCCTTTTCGTTCGTCACCGCGAACTGCAATTCCGCCTCAAAGACGGGGCCGGTATAGTATTCGAGACCGCGCACAACAGAGGGATCGATCTTGATCCGGTCCGCTTCGTAGCCCGCGCTGAGCACGAGGCTGCGGATCGTATTGAGTTCCTCGACGCCCTCCCCGCCTTTGGCGGTTCCGGCAACGAGCTCAGCGAGTTCGGCGGCGCTCTTTGCATAGTCTTTGATGCCGACGAAAAACAGGATCTTGCGGATCTGCGCGTCGTTCAGGCCCGCACCCTTGGTGAAGTCGCCGCTTTCATCCTTGCGGCCCTCGCCGAGCAGTAGTCGCACACCTTCGGCGCCGAATTTGTCGAGCTTGTCGATGGCACGCAAGACCGTCAGACGCGCATTCGCATGCTCGTCACCACCAAGACCGATCGCCTCGAGCACACCGTCGAGAACCTTGCGATTGTTGACACGGATCACATAGTCGCCGCGCGCGATGCCGAGCGCTTCCATGGTGTCGGCCATCATCATGCACATCTCGGCATCGGCCTGGACGCCCGCCGCACCGACCGTGTCGGCGTCGAACTGCATGAACTGGCGGAAGCGGCCCGGGCCAGGCTTCTCATTGCGGAAAACGTAGCCCGCGCGATAGGTCCGGTAAGGAAGCTGGATCTCGTTGAAGTTCTCCGCCACGAGCCGCGCAAGTGGTGCCGTCAGGTCGTAGCGCAGACTCATCCACTGGTCGTCATCATCCGTCAGCGAGAAGACGCCCTCGTTCGGCCGATCGCTGTCGGGAAGGAACTTTCCCAGCGCATCGGTATATTCGAACAACGGCGTTTCCACCGGATCGAAACCGTAGCGCTCATAGACCTCCTGGATCTTGGCGATCATTTCGTTAACGGCGCGGATATCAGCCGCCGAACGATCGACAAAGCCGCGCGGCAGGCGCGCCTTGAGCTTCTGCGGTTTCTTCTGTTTTTCGTTCATGAAGAGTATTCCGGACTGTCAAATTCGGTCGGTGCTTCCCTACCGGATCACGTCAAGGGCGGCAAGGGCAGCGGGCATAAAGGACGCACATATCGGGAACGAGAGATCCTCTCGCTGCGTGCCCCGCTCCGGCGGTCTGTCGCACAGCCCGGTTCGTCAATAACAAATCCGTGATTGTACTTATAGCGATACTCTCCTATAGGTTAAGCCCGATCGGTCGGGTTGTCCGGCAATCCGATGCGATCCGGTCACTGGCATCACGCACGCCGCCGGGAGCGCCCTCGCGCAATGCTCCGCTTGAGAGCCGGAACAGATGGCGACGCGGAAGAAAAGCCCGCGAACGACGGAAGGGTTTCTGTGGAGATTTTGGCGGCATGCTAAATTTGTGAATCCCGGTGACGGCGCCATCGAGCCCGCCCATCTGCAGGCGCATGAAAACTGGACGCGCGACCTCGAGCGAGAGGATTATCTTGTCGAACCGTGGCGGTGCCACCTTGCCAGCGGTACTTTCCTTCTGGGACCGCAAACGCTCGCGCTTCTCGGCGCATCGCGGAGCCCCTGCGGCATCGTCGACCTTTTGCGCGCCCACGACGGAGACGACAGATCGATAATTCTGAACATTCTCGAGCAGGCGACCGGGACACCGTCCTCCTTCCGCTTCTCCACGCTCGTGCGTAATCGATCTGGAGAGCCCTCGCCGCTCTGTTGCATCGGAAATTCGACACTTGCCAGCGAAGTTGGGGACGGCACGCTGGAGGGCGTATTTGCTTTTCCCCGGCATTCGGAACCGTTGGGGATGTGACGCCGGCCGCCGACACCTCTTCCACTTGCAGTAACTTAACCTATCTTAGATGCATGCTGCGCCGCCTCGTCCTCGTTTTGCTGTTTCTATCCGCGCCTCTGGTCGGCGCTCTGTCAGCTGCGACGCAGGCTCGCGATGTCGCTACCGTTGGCATGGGGCTTCATCGTCTGGCGCGCGTTGCCGCGGAGCATCATGCTTCCGGCCATGACGCCTCCGGCCATGACGTGCGTTGCGAGGCACGGCAGCGCTGCGATCTTCCAACGAAGCCGCTGCATCCTGTGCTTTGTGCGGCTTGCCTGGCGATCAGCCCCGCACAGTCCAAAGTCACGCCGCCGGAAACCTCGTCCAGCCGCCTTTCATTGCGGCACTACACGGCTCCCGACGAGGAGAACGTGAGACCCCCGGTTCCGCCGCCCAAGCCCTTCCTTTCGATCTAGAACGCCGCGGTTATTCGCATCCGCGAGGAACGTTCCGAACGTCTGAACCATCCCTCCCCTTTTCGGCGCATCCGCGCGGAAAAGGACAAACCCGCACATCGCGGGCAAGCGCCCGCGAATCTCGGATAAGATTTCGAAAGGAAACCACTATGTCTCTGAAAAACATCGCCGCCGCGTTGATGTTGGCAGTATTTGCCACCGCCCCCTCGTTTGCACAGGAAAGCGGTCATATGCATGGCTCAACGGAGGCGCAAAACATGACGGGCGACACATCGCCCTCCAGCAAGGCCTTTGCGGTGGCAAACGCCAAGATGCACAAAGACATGGACATCGTCTTCACCGGCAACACCGACGTCGACTTCGTGCGCGGCATGATCGCCCACCACCAGGGAGCGATCGACATGGCCAAGATCGAGCTGGAACACGGCAAGGATGAAGAGATCCGCAAACTGGCGGAGAACATCATCAAAGCCCAGGAAGGCGAAATCAAAATGATGAAGGAATGGCTGGCCAAGAACGGCGGCTAATGAACAAGACTTCGCTCCCCCGCACTGCATGTATCCTTGGCCGATTTAGAGGTAAAACATGCAGCAATTCAAAGTGCTACAGCGTCGTTTACGCGGCTGACGCAGCGCTCTACGCACTGCGCTCTTGAGCGAGGAGCAGAGCAGGGGATTTTCCGGCGCCTCGGTTCACGCGGACCGGCGCGCCGGCCTTTTGAATTGTTGCCGCATATTCTCAATGCTCGTGCGGCAAAAACAGCCTTCGATATGGTCGTTGACGAGGCCCATGGCCTGCATGAAAGCGTAGATCGTAGTCGGCCCGACAAAGGTCCAGCCGCGTTTCTTCAGGTCCTTCGAAATGCGCGTCGACGTGGCGCTGGTCGGATTGGCCATCAAGGCCTCGTAGCTCACAGTCTTCGGACGCTCACTCTCATCCGGCTCGTGCGACCAGAAATAGGCGGCAAGCGAGCCGAACTCCGCGCGCAGTTCCTTGGCCCGGCGCGCGTTGTTGATAGTCGAGACGATCTTGCCGCGATGGCGCACGATACCGGCGTCAGCGAGGCAACGCTCGATTTCGGGCTCACCGAATTCGGCAACCCGGTCGAAATCGAAACCGGCGAATGCCGCGCGAAACGCCTCGCGCTTGCGCAAGATCGTCAACCACGACAGCCCCGACTGAAAGCCTTCCAGGCAGATCTTCTCGAACAGCCGATGATCGTCCGTAACCGGGCGGCCCCACTCCTCGTCATGGTAGCGCCGGTAGTCTTCGAGATTGCCGTGCCAGGCGCAGCGATCAAGTCCATCATTCCCGGTAATCAAGCCTTTTGCGGCCATTGTCGCTTTCTCGCTTCAGTTGCGCTTTTGTTCTGTTTACCACTCTGAAACCACTTTCATAAAGTGGCAGATAACCCTACCCGGAGCTTTATCCACGCGCCGGCCTTTTAATGAATGGCCGTTTACTTTTTGGTGGCAACGCGGTGCCACGATCCGTCCATTGCCAGGCGCGCCGGCGGGGGAAAGCACCGCTTTTCCCGGCCGCAAAGCCATTCTTTGAAGATTTTTGGCGTAATGTAGCGAGTCCGCCCCATGATGAATAAATCCCTTTTCCTTGCCGTATCCCTCCTGTGCGTCGTTGCCGGCGAGGCCGGAGCGCGCGACCGGTATCACAATCGTCCGCCCGTCATCGTCAGCCCGGACTTAACGGCCCCTTGGTTGATGCAGCTCGGCGTAATGCAGCCTGGCGGCCAACAGGCGCGTCCGGTCGCCTACCGTTCGCAGATGCCGGCGGCCACCCGAAAACAGTTCGACCGACGCCAGGTAAACCGCGGGCCCCGGCCGGCATTGGTGCAACCGGTTGCGGCAGTGCGTGCGCAAAAGCCGGTAAAGACGAAGTTCGATCCGCAGTTCCTGCCGCAGACTGTCACCTATGACGGTCCGGAAAAGCCCGGCACGATCGTGATCGACACCAACAACCGTTTTCTCTACCTCGTCACCGGCAAAGGTGAAGCCCGTCGCTATGGCGTCGGGGTCGGCAAGCCGGGCTTCGAATGGGCCGGTGCGCACCGGATTACGCGGAAGGCAGAGTGGCCGAGCTGGACGCCGCCACAGGAAATGATCGCGCGAGAAGCCGCGAAGGGACACCATCTGCCGGCCCACATGGAGGGCGGCCCCGCAAACCCACTCGGCGCACGGGCCATGTATCTCGGTTCGACGCTCTACCGCATACACGGTACCAACGCACCCTGGACGATCGGCTACGGCGTTTCGTCTGGCTGCATCCGCATGCGCAACGAGGACGTCGTCGACCTTTATGAGCGCGTGAATGTCGGCACAAAGGTTATCGTGATATAACAGCGCTCATTGCCTGAATAAACCGCGCACAGTTTGGGTCTGCTGGATAACAGTGGTGCAAACGCAACAGCTGTTCCCAGAGATACAAGGTACGCCGGTGCCTATGCTCTATCGGATATGGCGCAGGCTTGAGCTTGCAGGTAATTTACCGAACCTGCACGCGATTTGGGTTGAGAGGGAATCGTTAATGAAGTTTCATGCCAAGAAGGTGGTGGCGTTCGCTGCCGCGGCGACGGTGCTGTTTGCCGTGACGAATGCATCGGCGTTCACGCCGGCGAACGCACCGGAGGCCGCCGCCAAGCGTTCCGACGTTCTGCTGGTCGCCCATCAAAAGCGGCCGCCGCAAAAATATTGGCGCACCAAGGTCCGTTTCCGGACGAACGAGGCTCCCGGCACCATTATCGTCGATACGAACAACAAGTATCTCTATTACATCGACGGCCCGAACCGCGCGACGCGCTACGGCATTGGCGTCGGCCGCGAAGGCTTTGGCTGGTCTGGCGTCGTCAAAGTCGGCCGCAAGGCAGAGTGGCCAACCTGGACGCCGCCGGCGGAAATGCGCGTGCGCGAGCGGGCGAAGGGCCGCATCCTGCCGATCACCCAGGAAGGCGGTATCGACAACCCGCTCGGTGCCCGCGCCCTTTATCTCTACCAGGGTGGCCGCGACACCATCTTCCGCATTCACGGAACGAACCAGCCCTGGACGATCGGCCAGAACATGTCGTCGGGATGCATCCGGATGATGAACGAGGACGTCGAGCACCTTTACGATCGCGCCGGCATCGGCACCAAAGTGATCGTCATCGGCCCCGGCAACAAGCACGGCGACGTCAACTACGACGACCGAGGCGTGGACATTTTCCGCCAGATCTTCGGCGGCTGAGTTATCAAGGCAGCAACTGACAAATGCCGGCACCCGTGCCGGCATTTGTATCTTGACGTCAGCGCGCCGGGAGGCCCTTGGGTTTGGGGCCGCCATAGGCCCAGTCCAGCAGTTCAACTGTGTGCACTATCGGAAGCGCCGTTCCGGTCGCAATCTGCGTGATGCAGCCGATATTTCCGGTCGCAATCACATCCGGTTTCGTCGCTTCGATGTTTCGGACTTTGCGCGCCTTGAGTTTCGCGGATATCTCCGACTGCAGGATGTTATAGGTGCCGGCCGACCCGCAACAGAGGTGGCCTTCCGCCGGCTCGCGGACCGTGAAACCCGCTCGCTTCAACAGCTCCTTCGGCACGGTCGTGATCCTTTGGCCATGCTGCATCGAGCAGGCCGAGTGATAGGCGACCGTCATCCCCCGCGCCTCTCGCTGCGGCAGTTCGAGCCCAGCCAGATATTCGGTGATGTCTTTTGCCAATGCGGACACTTTCGCGGCCTTTTCCGCATATCCCGGATCCAGCCGCAGCATATGGCCGTAATCCTTGATCGTGGTGCCGCAGCCCGAGGCGGTAATGATGATCGCGTCAAGATCGTCTTCTTCGGCGGCCTTCAGCCAGATATCGATGTTACGACGCGCAGCCTCGAGTGCCTGCTCCTCCCGTCCCATGTGGTGGACCAGCGCTCCGCAGCAGCCCTCGCCGGCGGAGACGACAACCTCGACCCCCTGCCCCGTCAGCAGCCGGATCGCTGCTTCGTTGATCTCGGGCTTCAAGACCGGCTGCGCACAGCCGGTCAGGATCGCGACCCGGCCGCGGCGCTCGCCCTTCGTCGCGTAAGTGGCGGGCCTTACCCCTGCGGACACCGGCGGCACGGCATTTGGAGCAAGGTCGAGCATGACACCAAAGGTCTTCAGCCACGCGAGCCGCTTCACTAGCCCCGCCAACGGGCGGGCAACGCCGGCCGCGCGCAGCGCGAAGCGGAACCGTCGGGGATAGGGTAGCACCGCGGCGAGAACGGCCCGCGCGAAGCGATCCTTCAATGGCCTTTTGTAGGTCTTCTCGATGTGGATACGGGCATGGTCGACCAGATGCATGTAGTCGACGCCCGACGGACAGGTGGTGAGACAGGAAAGACAGGAAAGACAGCGGTCGATATGCGTAACCGTTTCCCGGTCTGCCGCCCGGCCGTTTTCGAGCATGTCCTTGATCAGGTAGATCCGCCCACGGGGGCTGTCGAGTTCGTCGCCGAGGACAACGTAGGTCGGGCACGTGGCCGTGCAGAAACCACAGTGCACGCATTTGCGCAGGATCTTTTCGGATTCGGCGACATGCGGATCGGCAAGTTGCGCGGGTGTGAAATTGGTCTGCAACCGTATACTCCAATTGGCAGGCCTTGCGGGCCTACTGCATGTTCCCGTAAATCGTAGCCGATTTAAGGAAACGTGCAGCAATTCAAACAGCGTCCATTGCGCGTCTGATGTGATGCGCGGCGCTGTAGACCGCGACGATTCGGATCGGTCCCATCCTTAACCGTCGAACCATTCCTATAACTTAGGGGCGGACGGCGGGAAGATCTCAGCGCCCTGCCGCATTTCGCCCCCGAAGCTAGACGAGCCAGCTCTCGGGATCGGTAATCGGCTCCTCCCGGGCCGCATTCTGCAAGCCGATCACGCATCTGACAACGATCCACACCGCCGTGGCGACAAAGCCGAGAACGCCAATGACCATAACCGTGAGCAGGGCCGAGACGATGCAGAAAAGCAAGGCGATCCAGAAGGTACGGATGGCCCAGATATAATGGGTTCTCGCCCATGGCTCCGCCTTGTCGCGGTTGAGATAGGCCAGGACGATGCCGATGAGCGCGGTGATACCGATGACAAATGCGGTGAGGTAGAGCACGTAGATGATCTGAATATTGACCTTGCCAGGTTCCAGCCAGCGATCGGTCTGGCCAGAAAGCGGTGTCCGTGGACCGGTATCGCTCATCGAATTCCCCTTGTGGCACTTATCCGCTTGCCGCCATCCGCCCCGGATTGAAAATTCGCGCTGGATCAAACCGAGCGCGGATGAGCTCCGTAAGCTGCGCGAGGGCCGGTGCCTGCGGTTCGAAGGCCGGAACGGCGGTCCGCACGTTGTCGGCAGCCCTCACGAGACTTGCGTGGCCGCCACCGAGCGCGCCGACATAGCGACGCACGAGTTCCGCCTCCGCATCCGCCTCCATGCGCAGCCACACGAGACCGCCTTGCCAATCGTAGAAAGCATCGACGCCCGTTTGAAGGCGCAGCGCGGCGACGAGCTGGTGCCCGGCGGACGGCGCGACCGAAACCCGCCACAATGGCCGCCTCGTACCATCGGCGTAGGGTTTCACGTCGCGAATTTCCGCCCACAATAGACGCGTGGCGTCGGCGTCGAGGCGTGAGACCGGCCCGAAGCGGGAAAGAGCCGCGGTGAGTTTCTCGGCACGCAGATCGACGGAATCTGCCAAGCCTTCCAGCCTCAGCACGGTTGCCGCGCCGTCGGGAAGTGCGCCATCCAGGAAGCGTCCGCGCACACTCTCTGGCAGGTGCGCTGCGCCGGAAGCCTCCACCGGCTGTGCCATCGTCTCGGCCATGGCCGCGGCAGCTTCAGCGTCGTTGAGGCCCGAAACGACCACGGTCGCGGCCGCCGGCGGAATGGGCAGCACCTTGAAGGTAACTTCCGTCAGGATCCCGAGCGTGCCGTAGGAGCCCGCCATAAGCTTGACGAGGTCGAGCCCGGTAACATTCTTCATGACCCGGCCGCCGGCCTTGATCATCTCGCCGGCTCCATTGACGAAGCGCACGCCGAGCAGGCTGTCGCGCGCAGCACCGGCGACGTAGCGACGCGGACCGGATACATTCGCAGCGAACACCCCGCCGATCGTCGGTTCGCCGGACGTGGCGAAGATCGGCCTATGATCCATCGGTTCGAAGGAAAGCATCTGGCCTTTGGCTCGAAGCGCGGCTTCGACCTCGGCAAGCGGCGTTCCGGCGAGCGCGCTCATAGTCATTTCCGCCGGATTGTAGCTGACGATACCGGAGAGGCGGCGGGTCGAGAGCGTCCGATCGGTCCGCACCGGATTGCCAAGCCCCGAGCGTGTGCCGCCGCCGACGATTGCCAGAGTGACGCGCTCTGCCGCTGCGGAGCGCACGACGGAGGCGATCCCCTCCTCACTGGCTGGCTCAAAATGGACAATCATGCCGCCGGACGCCCTTCGAGCGGAAAGACTTTCGACGGATTGAGGATCCACTCGGGATCGAAGGCCGCTCGCGCGGCCATCTGCTGACTGAGATCGGCCCGGCTGTACTGATGCAGCATCAGATCACGCTTCTCGATGCCGACGCCATGCTCGCCCGTCAGGCACCCTCCGGCATCGACGCAGAGCTTGAGGATGTCGTTGCCGGCTGCTTCGGCTCGCGCCGCGTCCTCCGGATCATTTATATTGTAGAGGATCAGCGGATGCATGTTGCCGTCTCCGGCATGGAAGACGTTCGCAACGCGCAGGCCGTAGCCAGCGACGATCTCGCCGGTCTTGCGCAGCACATGCGAAAGCTGGCTGAGCGGCACGGTGCCGTCCATGCAGATATAGTCCGCAATACGGCCCGTCGCGCCAAAAGCCGATTTCCGGCCCTTCCAGATCAGCGCCGCCTCGAGCGCGGATTGGCACTCCCGGATCGTGGTGACGCCATGGCGGCGGGCGACCTCGATGATGCGTTGAAGCATCGCGTCCATCTCCGCCTCGGATCCCTCGACCTCGACGATCAGTAGAGCTTCGACGTCGAGCGGATAACCGGCATGCGCGAAGGCTTCGCAGATCTCGATCGCCGGCTTGTCCATGAATTCGATGGCAACGGGAATGATGCCCGCTCCGATGACATCGGCAACGCAGGCACCGGCCGCCTCGGACGAGGCGAAGCCGAAGAGCACCGGCCGTGCGCCTTCCGGCTTGGCAATCAAACGCACGGTTGCTTCCGTGACGATGCCGAGCTGGCCTTCCGAGCCGCAGACGAGCCCGAGCAGGTCGTATCCGGCCGCATCCAGCGCCTTGCCGCCGAGTTCGATCACGGTGCCGTCGAAGAGCACCATCTTCACGCCCAAGAGGTTGTTGGTAGTGACCCCGTATTTGAGACAATGGGCGCCACCCGAGTTCATGCCAATGTTGCCGCCGATGGTGCAGGCGAGCTGCGAACTCGGGTCGGGCGCATAGAAGAAACCATCGGCGGAGACCGCCTCGGAAATGTTGAGGTTGGTGACCCCCGCCTGAACCGTGGCCGTTCTGTTGAACAGATCGATGTCGAGAATGCGCGACATTTTCGACAGACCGATGACGACGGCATCCTCTTGCGGAATGGCGCCGCCAGAGAGCGACGTGCCGGCACCGCGCGGGACGACGGGAACGCCGTATCGGCTGCAATATTTGAGCACAGCAGAAACTTGTTCCGTCGTTTCCGGCAGGGCGACGGCAAGCGGCAACCGCCGATAGGCGAGAAAGGCGTCGGTCTCGAAGGGCTTCAGCTCTCTCTCCTCGCTGATCAGACAGCCCTTGGGCAAGAGATCCTTGAGATCGGCAACAATTTCCTGCCGGCGATCCAGAACGGCTTGTTTCGGTTTCAGAAACCCGATCATCTCCGGCATGAGATCCTCCCAAGCGATATGTCACCTAGTGGTATGTTTTGTTTACCACTAGCGGACCACGCGTTCAAATGCACGTATAAAGCAATGCGAATCTAGAGCATCTTATTCGCTTTGTGAAAGCGGAATGCACTACAGCTCTGCGCGTCTTGTCAGACGCGCAGAGCACGCTGTAGCACTTTGAAGTGCCGCATGTTTTTACACCTAAATCGGCTACGATTTAAGGAAACATGCAGTAGGATCGGCGCCCGGCAAATGCTAGTGATCTTTTCGTTTATGGCAATAATGGTCAAGTTTAATGACTAATCTCGGCGATCTCGAGATCTTTGCGCGGGTCGTCTCATCCGGCAGTATGTCTGCCGCAGGTCGCCTGCTCAGCCTGTCTCCGGCGGTAATCTCCAAGCGCGTCAAGCGGCTGGAGGATAGGCTCGGCACGCGGCTCCTGCAGCGCACCACGCGGCAAATTTCGCTCACGGAGGCCGGACAGGGTTTTTACGACCGCGTCCTCGGCATCCTCGCCGGTATCGAGGATGCCGAAGCCTACGCCTCCGGCCGCTCGTCGCAGGCGCAGGGGACGCTCCGGATCACCGCGCCAACGTCCTTCGGGCGCATGCACATCGCACCGCATCTGACCGGCTTCATGAAGGATCATCCGGACCTGAAACTCCACATTGTTCTCAGCGACGATTTCGCCGATATCGTCGCGGACGGCTTCGATCTTGCCGTCCGGATCGGCGAACTTACAGATTCGAGCCTCGTCGCGCGCAAGCTCGCGCCTGTCCGTCGCCTCCTCTGCGCCGCACCGAGCTATGTTGCCCGGCACGGTCTTCCGAGCGAACTCGACGATCTCGCGAACCATGTATGCCTGCCGGCCCACAACAACGACAACTGGAAGCTGGAAGGTCCGGGCGGCAGTCTGACCTACTGCCCGGAGGGGCCTCTCGTCACCAACTCATCGGAGATCATCCGCGAGGCGGTGATCGCTGGCGCCGGCATTGCGCTGCGCTCCACCTGGGACATTGGCAAGGAATTGCGCGCCGGACAGTTGATCCAGGTGCTGCCGCAATGGGAAGGTTCCCGCAACCTGGCGCTCTCGGCCGTTTATCCAAGCCGGCAATTCCTGCCGGCCAAGGTCCGTCTCTTTATCGATTACCTTGCAGCACTTTACGGGCCGGTGCCCTATTGGGAGCAGTAGCCGCGGGCTACCCGAATGCTATTTCTGCACGCTTTCTTCGTGATGGCGACGGATGCGCCGGACCACGAGCCAAACGCCCGTGACGGCAAAAGGGACCGCAAGTCCGGTCAGAAGGTTGGGATCGACCGGCAGCTCGTGGCTCACGGCCTTGGCGAGATAGCCGATCAGCCCGACGACGTAGTAGGAGATGGCGGCAACCGACAAGCCTTCAACAGTCTGCTGCAGGCGCAACTGCAGCTTGGCCCGGCGATCCATGGAATTCAGAAGGGCACTGTTCTGTTTTTCGAGTTCCACGTCCACCCAGCTTCTGAGCAGCGCCGTGGCGCGCGAAAGCTTGCGCGACAGGTTCGCCTGCCGCTCCTCTACCGACTGACAGGTTCGCATCGCCGGCGCCAATCTGCGTTCGAGAAAGGTGCCGATCGTTTCGTAGCCGGGCACCGCGGTCTCGGACAGCGTGCGAATGCGCTCCTGAACGATGCCGTAATAGGCACGGCTGGCACCAAAACGATAGAGGCTAAGGGCGGCACCGGCCTCAACGTCGGCGGCAAGCCTGGTGATTTCGGAGAGCATCTCGTCGGCCTCTTCGCGAACATTCTCCTTCATACGTTGGGTGACCCCGGTCAGGCCGTCCTCCGTCCGGCGGATTTCCGGCGATAGCGATTGCGCTAGCGGCAAGCCGAGCATGGCGAGCGTGCGATAGGTTTCGATATCGAGCAGGCGCTGCACGAGCGCACCCGTCCCCGCCTCTGTCAGGCCGCGGTCAATGACGAGAATCTGCGTCAGCCCGTCGCCGTTCTGGCGAAAATCCGTGACGAGCACAGCCTGGCCGTTCTTGGTTTCGCTGTAACAGAGGCTGGTCGGGTCGAAGGCCTTGATCGCCTCGCGCGTCTCCGGTGTGTCCGGCCGGATTTCAAGACGAATGCCGGAAATCAGCGCTCCCGGCGGCGAAAACCCGTCACCGAACGGGTGGATCGGCACCTCGCCGCCGAAATGGCCCGGCGCCGGCGCGTCCCAGAAATAGGTGGAAAACTCCGTGTGCCGTTCCCAGCGCAGCGTGCCCTGCCCCCAAGGCATGGCATGGTGATTGGCATCACGACCGGGCGGCGCGATGCCGCGCGAGCGCGACAGCTCCGACAATACTGCGTGGTCGACGATCGAGCCGCCTTCGGTCATGAAGGCAAGCTGGAAAATGACGCGAGGCGTCGTCACAAGTGCATAGGGGCGCGAGTGAACCTCACCGAGAACCTGCGCACGCAGCGGCGCGGACGGAAATGCGAAACTGCCCTTTGCCATGAAGCGCTTCATCCCCCTCACGCGTTCATAACCACTTTCTTATCAATCAGTCGAGCAAATTGAACAGGACGCATTGACGCAGTTTGACTTTTGTCAGTCGCTACCCGCGACAAGTGGACAATCAATTTGACCACTTTTCCGAGCCTGCTACATTGCGGCCGGGCATGGAGGAGAAAGCGGGAAGCGTCTTCCTCCATCAGGAGACATTGCCGTGACTGAAGACCAGCTCGACCTCTATGCACGCATCAGCCACAGCCGGACGGCGCACGAGGTCGTGCAGCAGATCGAGCTTCTGATCCTCGAAGGCGTGTTGCGCGACGGCGACCGGTTGCCTGGCGAGCGGGAACTGTCGAAGCGTTTTGACGTGTCGAGACCGATCCTGCGCGAGGCCCTCAAGGAGCTGGAGGCACGTGGACTTGTGGAAAGCCGGCATGGTGGCGGCACGTTCGTTGCCGACGTGGTCGGCCAGATCTTCTCGAAACCGCTGATCGAGCTCATCGGGCGTCATCACAAGGCGACACAGGACTATCTGGAATATCGGCGGGAGCTTGAAGGTCTGACGGCAGCGCTGGCGGCCAGCCGCGCCACCGATTTCGACCGCGATATTCTCACGCGTGTCATCGAGCGGATGCGCGAGGCCCACCGCAACGGCGACTTCGATGAGGAATTGGAGGCGGACGTCGAGCTGCACAACGCGATCGGTGAGAGCGCACACAACATCATCCTGCTGCATACGTTGCGCGCCTGCTACCGGCTTCTGACCCAAGGGATATTCTTCCACCGCACTTCGGTGTTCGGCGCTCCCGGCGCCCGCGATCGGCTCCTCGCGCAGCATGAGGCAATCTACGACGCCATCATGGCGCGTGACCCGGAGGCCGCCAAGATTGCGGCGCAAAGCCACATCGATTTCGTCGCCGCGGCGGCATATGAAGCGGAGCGCACCGGCGAATGGGCGCGCATCGCCCGGCTGCGGCTTAAGCAGCGGGACCGTGCCCGATCCTAGAGCATCCCGCTTTCAAGTGGCATTACTGAAAGCGGATAAGATGCCCTGGGATCAAAGTGTTGAGTGTCTTCTCTGCGTTCATTGAACGCATGCAGAAACTAAGACGCGCGGCGCTGTAGGCCTGTCATCAGAATTTCACGGAAACGCATTTGCCGGCTGGGAACGGGACCGGGCCCTATGCGTTATGTATAGTCGCAACGAGCGATGACCCTGTCGGAACCTCGCCGTGATCTCGCCGATTATGGGCTGTACAAACATCATTTACAGGCAAGCTGGGCGAGTCATACTTGCGAAACTGCTAATGCCCGTTGATTCGCATAAGGAGTATCGATCCCCTTGAACTTCCTGAACCGGTTAGCTGCTGATGTGCATCTGATGCTGCGTCGCCCGGCGCGCATGCAATACGCTGCGCTCTGTTACCGGGTCCGCAAGAAGTCGCTGGAAATCCTCCTGATCACCAGCCGCGATACCGGCCGCTGGGTCATTCCCAAGGGCTGGCCGATGCAAGGCAAGCGGGCCCATGAGGTCGCGGAGCGCGAGGCCTATGAAGAGGCCGGAGTGAAAGGCAAGGCGCAAAAGGCCGCAATCGGCGCCTATGTCTACCAGAAGCGGATGAACCACGGCCTGAAGATCTCCTGCAAGGTCCAGGTTCACGCGCTCGAAGTCGATGATTTCTGCAAGAACTTTCCTGAAAAGGGCACGCGACGCCTTGAATGGGTCGACTACAAGGAAGCGGCAAACCGTGTCGACGAACCCTCGCTGAAGAGCCTCATACTGGCGTTCGGCGAACGGATGGCGCCGGCGCCCGCATCCCTTCCCAAGAGCGCAAACGGCTGACGCAGGACGTCGGCGGACATCAACCCACTTGAAAAACCGGCCATCGGCCATTGCGGCCGTTCTCCTTTCAATTCCGCTTGAACGCGCTCGCCCGTACCGCTACTGGCGATTATGACAATGGAGATCGACCCGTGCCGCGTCCGCGCCTGGAAAAGCTGACCCTGGACAAGGACCTCGACAAGCTTAGTCTTGCCGAGGAAGCGTCGCATCACGTGCGCCGCAGGTTGGCGGCCCCTGGCCTCGCACTGCTCTTCCTCCTTCTCAGCATGGCTTTCGCGGCAATTTATGTGATCGGCTCGTCGGGTGCCGCCATCGTCGTCGCGGCAGCGGCGATTGCCGGCTACATGGCGATGAACATCGGCGCCAACGACGTGACGAACAACGTCGGCGCCGCCGTCGGTGCGAAGGCGATCACGATGGCGACGGCCCTGACGATCGCCGCCGTCTTCGAAATCGCCGGTGCTTTGGTCGCGGGGCGGAAAGTCACACTTACGCTCGAGGCCGGCATCGTCGACGGCGGGCTCGTCGATCCTCAGGCGCTCGTATGGGTGATGATGGCTGCGCTGATCTCGTCCGCAGCCTGGATCAACATCGCCACCTATTCGCGTGCGCCGGTGTCTACCACCCACTCGATCATCGGCGGCATCGTCGGCGCTGGCATGACGGCCGCCGGTCTTTCCAGCGTCAAATGGTGGACGCTCGCCGGCATTACGGCAAGCTGGTCGATATCGCCGCTGCTTGGCGGCGCCATCGCGGCGATTTTCCTGGCTTTCCTCAAGGAATTCATCATCTATCGCGAAGACAAGATCGAGGCCGCGCGACGCTGGATGCCGGTCGTCCTGGGTGTGACGGCGGGCGCGTTCACCGCCTATGTGGCGGTTTTCGCGCTCGCTCATGTGGCCGTCATTTCGCTTTCGACCTGTCTCCTGATCGGCCTGTTCATTGGCATCGTCTGTTATGTGTCGAGCAAGCCGTGGATCCACCGCCAGTCGGAAGGGCTCGACAACCGCAACCAGTCGCTGCGTAAGCTGTTCCGCATACCGTTGATATTCTCAGCGGCGCTGCTCTCCTTTGCGCACGGCGCAAACGACGTTTCCAACGCGATTGGTCCGCTGTCGGCGATCGTTTCCGCTGTCCATGGCGCCGCATCGACGGAAAGCGCGAGGGCGCCCTTCTGGGTACTGCTGATCGGAGCGCTCGGCATCTCGATGGGCCTGCTGCTCTACGGGCCGCTTCTGATCCGGGTCGTCGGCGAAGAAATCACCCGTCTCAATCCCATGCGCGCGTTCTGCGTAGCGCTTGCGACGGCAGTCACGGTGTTGCTTGCATCCGCCCTCGGCCTGCCGATCAGTTCCACGCACACGGCGGTCGGCGCGGTCTTCGGCGTCGGCTTCTTCCGCGAATGGTACACGCGCCACTCCAGGCGCCGGTTCGAATATGTTCGGAAGAAGACCGGGCAGGAAAATTTCATGGGCGCTGCGGAAGCCAATTTCGCCGAGGTGCGTCGACGCCGGCTGGTGCGCCGCTCTCATTTCCTGACGATCGTTGCGGCCTGGGTCATCACCGTCCCGGCATCTGCCCTGCTCTCCGCGCTCGTCTATCTCGTCCTTTCCGGCTTTTTCCTCTGAAGGTGACCGAATTGCGTGCCAATTTCCGTATGCAGCGCCTGTTTTTGGACGTCCCTCTTCATGCCGGTTCGACACACGAGGCCAGCAAGGAACAATACAACTACCTCGTCAATGTGCTGCGCCTCGACGAGGGCGCGTCGCTGCTGGCCTTCAACGGCCGCGACGGCGAGTGGCGTGCAGAACTTTCGCTGCCGTCCAGAAAACGTCTTCTGCTTACCGCAATCGAACAGACGCGCCCGCAGCCCGCTCCTTGCGACCTCGTCTATCTCTTCGCGCCGCTCAAGGTCGGCCGCCTCGACTACCTCGTCCAGAAGGCCGTCGAAATGGGGGCGGGCCGACTGCAGCCGGTGATGACTCAGCATGTTCAAGGCAAGATCGGCAGCCTCGACCGGGTGCGCGCGAATGTGATCGAAGCGGCCGAACAATGCGGCGTGCTCGGCATTCCTCCCGTCGACACCCCGAGAAAACTGGAAGATCTTCTTCAGACCTGGCCGAAGG
>NZ_JADYVD010000119.1 GCF_020193575.1 Ensifer sp. IC4062 | reverse complement strand
GCGCGACAGATGGTACCATCGTCTCCTTCAACGCCGCGGCCGTGCGGCAGTTCGGATATGCGGAGGAGGAAGTCATTGGCGAGAACTTGCGCATATTGATGCCGGAGCCCTATCGCCGCGAACACGATGGATACATGCATCGCTATCTGACTACCGGCGAAAAGCGCATCATCGGTATTGACCGGGTCGTCTCCGGTCAGCGGAAAGACGGATCGACGTTTCCGATGAAGCTCGCCGTGGGCGAGATGAGGTCGGGCGGTGAGCGGTTTTTCACGGGCTTCATCAGAGACCTTACGGAGCGGGAGGAGTCGGCTGCGAGGCTCGAGCAAATTCAGGCGGAACTTGCGCGGCTTGCCCGACTCAACGAGATGGGCGAGATGGCATCGACACTTGCGCATGAGCTGAACCAGCCCCTGTCGGCGATCGCCAACTACTCGCACGGATGTGTGAGGCTGTTGCGTGACATGGACGATGCCGTCGCAACCCGAATGCGCGAGGCGCTTGAAGAGGTGGCAGGCCAGTCTCTGCGGGCCGGTCAGATCATCAAGCATCTCAGGGAGTTCGTCACGAAGGGCGAAACTGAAAAGGCGCCGGAAGACATTCGCAAACTGGTGGAGGAGGCCGCCGCGCTGGCTCTGGTCGGCTCCCGCGAGCAGGGGGTGCGGACCGTGTTCGAATATCTGCCCGGCGCCGAAATGGTAATGGTGGACCGGATCCAGGTCCAGCAGGTCCTCATCAATCTGATGCGCAACGCGATCGAGGCAATGCGCCACGTCGAGCGCCGAGAGCTAACGATCCGCACGATGCCGGCTGATCCGGGCGAGGTTGTCGTCGTCGTTGAAGACACGGGCGGAGGTATTCCGGAGGAAATGGCGGGTCAGCTCTTCAAGCCATTCGTCACGACAAAGGCCAGCGGAATGGGCATCGGGCTGTCCATTTCGAAGCGCATCG
>NZ_JADYVD010000118.1 GCF_020193575.1 Ensifer sp. IC4062 | reverse complement strand
CGCGAATGCCAATTCCAGGCGGACTCTGTAATCGCCGCAAGGTCGTATTGCGGCTCCCAGCCAAGCACCTCGCGTGCCTTGTCGTTGTTGGCGACCAGCGTCGTCGAGTCGCCTTCGCGCCGGTCGGTATAGCGGATATTGAGCTGCCGCTTCGCAACCTTCTCGATTGCGCTCAGAAGCTCCTTGACCGTCGTGCCCGTGCCCGTGCCGAGATTGAGCTCGACGCTCTTGCCGCCATCCAGCAGGTAGTCGACCGCTCGCACATGCGCATCCGCAAGATCGAGGACATGAATGTAGTCGCGCACGCAGGTGCCGTCGCGGGTATCGTAGTCGGTTCCAAACACGCTGAAACTTTCCCGCCGGCCAAGGGCGGTGTCGATCGCGAGCGGTATCGCGTGGGTTTCCGGCTCATGCCATTCGCCGATTCGTCCTTCGAAGTCGGCCCCGGCGGCGTTGAAGTAGCGCAGGATCACGGAGCGCAGCCCCTTGTAAAGGTCGTAGTCCTTCAGCGCCTGCTCGCAAACCCATTTCGTGCGCCCATAGGGGTTGATCGGCGCCTGTCTGTGGGTTTCATCCATCGGCACGCTATCGGGCAGCCCGTAGGTGGCGCAGGTGGACGAGAATACGAAGGCGTCGATCCCGGCAGCCGGCGCTGCCGACAGCAAGGTGAGCGTGCCGATGACATTGTTGTCGTAGAATGCGGCCGGATCCTTCACCGACTCGCCGACTTCGATCATGGCTGCAAAATGCAGGATCGCGCGCGGCTGATATCGTGCGAGAACGTCATCGAGACGCTTGCGGTCTCGAATGTCACCTTTTTCGAGAACGCCCCATTTGACGAATTCTTCATGACCGTTCGAGAGGTTGTCGTAGACGATGGGCTGGTAGCCTTTGGCGGCTAGCTGGAGGCAAGTATGGGAGCCGATATATCCGGCGCCGCCGACGACAAGAATGTTGTTGTTCTGCACAGGCAACCTC
>NZ_JADYVD010000117.1 GCF_020193575.1 Ensifer sp. IC4062 | reverse complement strand
TCAATCCAGGCCGCGGAAATGGCTGCGAGGTCTCCCAGCGGAGGGAGAGTGGCTATCCTGCTGGCGAGAACCGAGAGGTGCGCACCCTCCGATGCACACAGATCTGCCGCTGCCCTCAGGTCATCTTCGAATTGGCTGACACCAACCACGAGAAGGATCGTCTTGTACGTCATTGGCCTGGTCTCCCGAAAACCGATTTCAATGCAGGAGCGATCCTACTCTGCGGCTCAGCGGCTACATTGACCACGGTCAAGTACGTGGCGAAGCGCTTCCGTCCTGGGACGATTTGCAGCAAGTGCGGGTTGGCTGTTTCCGCCAGCATGGTCTATGGAAGAGTCGCATCGTGCAGATACAGCCAAGACGCACGGCATTGCAGCGGTAAATAGTCCTTCGGTGATGATGGGATGCTTTCAGAAAGCGTTGTTGAGAGGACTCGGTTGGGACGGTTGCTCGTCAGGTGGCGAGGCGACGGGGCCGCATCCTATATTGTCGCCGCGGTAGCCACCTCGAGCGTTCTTGCGCTGAGATTGACGCTGGCTGAACAAATCGGCGACGGCCTTCTTCTCCTCTCGTTCATCCCTGCCATCCTCGTCGTAGCGCTGGTCGGCGGCCGGAATGCGATCCTCTTTGCGGCGGGGCTGTCGCTTTTTGCTGCGGTCTTCCTTCAACGAATCAGGAGTGTCGACGATCCGAGTGTCCTGGAACTGGCGGTCTTCGGGTTGGCAGTGCTTCTGACCGCGGCGCTGGGAGAAGTCCTTCAGGCGGTCAAACGCGACGTTGACCGGACCGAGGACGTCGTCAGGGCCCGCGACGCACATCTGAGGTCGATATTGGACACGGTTCCGGATGCCACAGTGGTCAGCGCGACAGATGGTACCATCGTCTCCTTCAACGCCGCGGCCGTGCGGCAGTTCGGATATGCGGAGGAGGAAGTCATTGGCGAGAACTTGCGCATATTGATGCCGGAGCCCTATCGCCGCGAACACGA
>NZ_JADYVD010000116.1 GCF_020193575.1 Ensifer sp. IC4062 | reverse complement strand
ATTGCGACCAAACCCGAGTTAACGGCATCGTCAATCCAGCTGTCGAGCTTGCCCGGATCGCGGCTGCGAAAAATTCTGCGGAAGCGCATGCCAAGGCTGCGCATCAAGGCGAACTCAGGCGAACCCTGTTTCAAGGCATCGACCTTTCTCGCCTGACTGATCGTCAGCATGCTTCGCGGCTTCGTGCAGAGGGCAGCTGCGACTACCGGCGAGATCACATGGCCGGTCTCGGGATCGCGTATCGGGACAGCATCGCGGCCCGGTTGATGCGATATGACCGTAGCGGGCGACGCGCTGTCCTTGACCGATCTCTCCGGGCGGCGCCAGCTTGCGAGAAGCCGCTCGAGATTCGAGAAACTGCCCGCGTAGCCGCGCTGTTTGATATCGTAGAACAGATGCCGTCCGCAGCGATTGCCATCTTGCCAGCACTGGGCGAGAAACGCCTCGAAATATAAGGGGGATGTCGGCTTCAACGCCGCCTTCTGTCGGTCGGGTGGCGTCTCGAAAGTCAGCCATTTCGCGATGCTGCGCCGGCCGTAGCCGGTGCGTCGCGCGATCTCCGAATAGGACAGACCTTCCTTGTTCAAAGAGTGCACAGTATCGAACACCGCCTGCCGTGATTGTTGATGAGCGTGACGCACCCGGCGCCGGTGCGTCGCGTCAACGTGTGGATCATCCTGAATCGGATCGATTTGCGCGCTTCCGATACTTTTATCCGGCAGCAATGCTCGTCCCGTGGCGCGGCCGGAAAGGCTCATCTGCTCCTCGATTGCGACCCGCAGATTCTGCATGAGATGGAACCGATCAGCGACTTGACGCGCTTGCGGCGCACCCTCGCGAGCAGCTTGCGCGTACAGCCCGCATCGGTCCCGGCTGACGATCTCGACAGAAGGGTGCCGCTCCAGCCATCGCGCCGCACTCGCCACGCTCCGGTCGCCAAGGATGTCGACAACCAAACGGCGCTCCAGGTCGACGATCATCGTGCCGTAGCGCCACGATCGCCGCCAGCTCCAATCATCTATGCCAACGACCCGGATCGTGGCATCGCAGGAAACGAGCGCGGCATCCCGCTTCA
>NZ_JADYVD010000115.1 GCF_020193575.1 Ensifer sp. IC4062 | reverse complement strand
CCGCGCATCTTTGGCATGCTCGGCGCGCTTTTGCCCGGGGGCTCGATGCTGATCACCAGCGATCACGATCCGCGGCCGCTCCATTATCAGTTGGAAACAAATTTCCCCGGCGAGTTCGGCTGGGATTTATCTGGAGCAAGGGCCGGTGGTCTGGCGCGTCGAGATCGCCCGGTTGAAGGAGGCGTCGGGCTGCGAATGCTGCTGCGGGTCCGACCATTGATCCACCGGCGCTGACCGTCGATGCGGTAGGGTGGGAAGAGATGCCGGGCGCTACGCTTTCCAAATGGACGATGTCTTATTTCACAGCCGCCTGCCTCTTCCTGGTTATCGGCCAGGGCATGATAGTGTTGGGGTACGGCTATCCCTTTGCGGACCTCGGAGCCCCGGCCACTCTGGCACTCGTGCACGTTCTCGCCATCGGCTGGCTGGGCCTGCTGATGGTGGGAGCGCTCTTGCAGTTCGTGCCCGTGCTCGTGACCGCTCCGCTGCGCGGCGGGCGGCTTGCACTGCCGGCACTGCTTTTCCTGATCGCGGGACTTCTTCTGCTCGTCGGCGGCTTCGCAGCGTTGCCGGGACGGAAGAAATGGCGCCCGGCATGCTGCCTTTCGGTGCGCTGTTGCTGGCAATTGGCTTCGGCCTCGTTACTATTATGCTCGCAGCGACGCTTGCTGCGTGCGTCCGCTCCCGCGTGCAGGACCTCGTCGAGGAAAAGCGGGCCAGCCGTTGGTTTTGCCTCTACTATGGCGCCGCTGCGGCGGCGACGTTTTCCCTCTTTGCGGAAAGTCCGACGGCGTTTCGCATAGCCCCGCTGGCGCAGCTCTGCGCGACGGTGGGCCTGATAGTGGAACTCGTCCGCGCCCGTATACTTTCCTCCGTCGCTGCGCCCATGCGCTTTCCTGCGGGCGCGCCGAGGCCGCGTCTCTTTCTTCCTCGCCCAACCACATCGAATGAAATCCCGGCACTTCCGAGTATCTCGTTGGCTTCTCTGACGGCGTGGCGCAGTTGCTCCAGGTCACCGTCGCGGCTGTCAATCCAGGCCGCGGAAATGGCTGCGAGGTCTCCCAGCGGAGGGAGAGTGGCTATCCTGCTGGCGAGAACCGAGAGGTGCGCACCCTCCGATGCACACAGATCTGCCGCTGCCCTCAGGTCATCTT
>NZ_JADYVD010000114.1 GCF_020193575.1 Ensifer sp. IC4062 | reverse complement strand
GGTCGAAGATCACCACCTCGCCTGCGGCCGGCAGGTGCTGGATGTAGCGCTGCATGTAGATCTGCGTCTTTTCCCGGTCTGTCGGAGCGGGCAGGGCGACGACGCGGAAGACGCGCGGGCTGACGCGCTCCGTGAGCCGCTTGATCACGCCGCCCTTGCCGGCGGCGTCACGGCCCTCGAAAACGATGACGATCCGGGCTCCGGTCTTCTTCACCCAGGCCTGGAGATGGGCGAGTTCGACCTGAAGCCGTGCGAGCTCCTTGGCATAGTCGCCGCTCGACTTCATCGCCGTCTCGTGTAGCTCGGCGACTTTCCTGTTCTTTTCCTTATCCTTGCTTTTGTTCTTTTGCTTATCCTTTTTGCCGTTCTTGCCGTTCTTGCCGTTCTTGACCATGCTGCTCTCCCGTCTGGTGTTGCCTGCTTGTTTTCAACAGTTGTGACGTCGGCGCGGCGGAGGGCGGCTCTACTGCGCGGCTGTTCCCGCACCGCTTTTCTCGAAGGCGTCCAGTGCGTCATCGAGATCCTCGAAGATTCCATCGCGGGGTCGGGCGCCCGTCACCTCCGGATCAATGGCCGGTAAGCACCAGCGTCTGGACGGGCAAGAGCAGCGCCTGCAGCCTGAGGATCGCCGCATGCACCAGTCCGACCGCGTCGATGACATGCAGGTACAGCCAGCGCGAGGTGCTGATGCCCGGCTCATGCAGCGCGTCATGATTGCTGGTATAGGCGTTGGCGATGCAGCTGCTGCCCGGCGGGATCCCGGCGAGCTGGCCCTGAAAGAGCGGCTCCAGATAGGTCGTCAGCGTGCCGGGGCGTGCCAGTTGCTGGACGTCGACGAGCAGGTCGGTCGGCCGGAACTGGCCGGCGGCGATGACGTCCTGGACCTCGGTGACCACCATCGGGATGATGGTGAACGGCTTGCCGATGCAGGTCGCCTCGGCGATCATCCCGGCCTTCATCACCTGCGACTCGATCTGGCCGAAACCGGCGATCAACGCCACGCGTCCGGCCGCTTCCGGCACGAGGATGCCGGCCGAGCGGATCATTGGATTGACGATGTCGCCGGGCCGAAGGGTGAATTGCTGCACGGTCCCGGCCACGCCAGCGCGCACCATCGTCTTGTTCAGTTCCACCTGCGCCTGCGCAAGCGCCGCCTCGG
>NZ_JADYVD010000113.1 GCF_020193575.1 Ensifer sp. IC4062 | reverse complement strand
CGCGTCAGCCCGCGCGTCTTCCGCGTCGTCGCCCTGCCCGCTCCGACAGACCGGGAAAAGACGCAGATCTACATGCAGCGCTACATCCAGCACCTGCCGGCCGCAGGCGAGGTGGTGATCTTCGACCGCTCCTGGTACAACCGCCCGGGCGTCGAGCGCGTCATGGGCTTCTGCACCGACGAGAAGGCGCGGCGCTTCCTCGAACTTGCACCGCGGTTCGAGGCGGCAATGATCGAAAGCGGCGTCGTGCTGCTCAAATATTTCCTCGATGTCAGCGAAGAGGAACAGGAACGGCGCTTCCGTCAGCGCGTCGACGATCCGACCCGTCAGTGGAAACTAAGCCCGATGGACGTCGAATCCTATCGCCGCTGGTGGGATTATACCCGCGCCTATGACGAAATGATCCGCATGACCGACACCGACTTTGCCCCTTGGTGGATCGTGCCCTCAAATGACAAGAAGCGCGCGCGGATCAACTGCATCTCGCACATCCTGGCCTCGATCCCATACGAGCGGGTGAAGTTCCCGGAACCCGAATTCGGCAAGCGGCAGAAGCGCCCGGACGATTACGTCGACGACACGCATGTCCGCCGGACCGTGCCGGACGTTTTCTGAACGGAAACGCCTGCTCGACCGCATCTGCGTGCGGTCGCGCCCGCCTGTGGCGCGATTGCGCGTTTTCGGACGCACAAATGAAAATAGCACAGCGGGAACGCTGTGCTATTTTGCAAGCCACTGCCGTCCAGCCCCTCGGGCGGCGCGGGAACAGACCGCGCCTCAGACCTTGTCCGGCGACCAGTCGAGGAAGAAGCCGACGTCGCCCGGTATGCCGCCCGGGAAGTTGATGATCATCGCCTTCAGCTTGTAGCCCTGCGGCTTGCCGAAAGTCTGATAGCGCTCGTAGAACTCCTTGGCTTTGCCCTGCAACGTTTGCGGCCAGTCACGATCGGCGCTGTTGATCGCGCGGCCGCTGTCGGTGCAGAGCGAGGATGGGAAGCTGTAGACCATGGCTTCGAATTTGCCGTCCTTGACCGCGTTCTGGACCAGTCGGCGAACAACCGCGATTTCCTGCTCCGTGACATGTTTTTCGAGGAAATCGGCGGCGAAATCGGCAAGCTTCTGCTCCTGCGCCGATCTGAGTTTTCGCTCCTTCTCCATTTCCGCCATCTCCCGCTCCAGCATCTGCATGCGAAGCTG
>NZ_JADYVD010000112.1 GCF_020193575.1 Ensifer sp. IC4062 | reverse complement strand
AACGCGAAAATCATCGTCGACTCGATTTCGCAATGCACAGAAAAGGGCGAGACCTGGCACCCGCTGAATAAAAACATCATCGCCAGCGGCGACATCCATGGCGAGATCGGCGAGGTATTGTTGGGACGGAAGCCGGGACGAGAAAGTGATGATGAAGTCACGATCTTCGATTCCACCGGCATGGCCATCCAGGACAATACGACAGCCGCCAAAATCTATCAGAACGCCATAGCCAATAACGTCGGCACGTTCTTTCAGTTTTTTGAGTGATGACCATGCGCAACTACCCCACCATTCAGGACATCCGTGAAGCTCAGCAACGGCTGAAACCGCACGTCAGGCACACGCCGCTGTTGCGTGCGGACAAAATTGAGAAAGCCGCTGGCTGTCAGCTTTATCTCAAACCCGAAACCCTGCAGATTACTGGCGCATTCAAGATCCGCGGCGCCCTGAACAAGGCCCTTTCGCTCTCGAGAGAAGAGATCGCCAACGGCATCATTGCGACGTCGTCGGGCAATCATGCTCAGGCGCTTGCTTACGCCGCCAGGATGCTCGGCGTAAAAGTGATACTGGTCCTTCCGGTCACCACGCCCAAGATCAAGATTGAAAATACAAAAGCCCTTGGTGCGGAAGTCATTCTTTTTGATGGTGATAATGCTGCTCGATGGAAAAAGGTCTACGAAATCGCTGAAGGAAACAAGTATGCGGTTATTCACGGCTTCGAGGACCCCGTTGTGATGGCTGGCCAGGGAACGATCGGGTGCGAGATACTCGAAGACCTGGACGATGTGGACACGGTCATCGTTCCCGTAGGCGGCGGAGGCCTAATCTCGGGAATCGCTACCGCCATAAAAGAAACGAAACCATCGGTGCGCGTTATCGGCGCAGAGCCTGCCTTGACACCGAAGTATTTTCACAGCCGGATCAACAAGGAGCGCACATCGCTTCCCCTGAAGAACACCATTGCGGATGGCTTGAGGTTGAGTGTTCCGGGTCAAAACCCGTATCCGATTATCGAAAAGTATGTGGAGGAGATTGTTCTTGTTGAAGACGAGCACATCATCGCCGGAATGCGTGCTCTTGCCAAGGATGCGAAATTGATCGCTGAACCAGCCGCCTCGATCGGCGTCGGAGCACTGTTGGCGGGCAGCATAGACGTCAAGCCCGATGAAAAAGTCTGTGCGGTGTTGTCTGGCGGGAACTGGGATCTAGGCGA
>NZ_JADYVD010000111.1 GCF_020193575.1 Ensifer sp. IC4062 | reverse complement strand
TCGTCCGGGCGGGCGAAATGGTCGAGGCCGACGCGGCGGTAGCCGGCGGCGACGAGTATTGCGGCTATGGCTTCGGCCTGGGCGACACGGCCTTCCGCATCGGCAAGCGCTTTCTCGTCGATCAGCTTCTGATGCTTCTTGAACGACGGTACGTGGGCATAACCGAAGACGGCGAAGCGCTCGGGTCCCATCCGGATGGCCGCCTCGGCGGTGGCGATGCAGGATTCGACCGTCTGGTGGGGCAGTCCGTAGATCAGATCGAAATTGATGCTGTCGACACCGGCCTTGCGCAGCCGAGTGACCGCGTCCATCGTCTGCTCCTCGCTCTGGATCCGGTTGATCGCCTTCTGTACGACCGGATCGAAGCTCTGGACGCCGAGGCTCACCCTGCAAACACCGGCTTCACCGAGAGCCGTCGCCATTTCCGGCTCGAGGGTTCGCGGGTCGATTTCTACGGCGATTTCAGCGGTGTTCGCGAACTCGAAATGCTCGCGCAGCAGTGTTATCACCGCCAGGAACTCCTGAGGCTGCATGATAGTGGGAGTGCCCCCGCCGAAATGCACGTGATTAATGCTAAGCGGCGCCCGCGTTTTTGCCGAGACTAGACGGACCTCCTCGCGAAGCATGTCGAGATAATCGAAGATCGGCTGGTCGCGCTGGGTGATCGTCGTATGGCAGCCGCAGTACCAGCACATGGATCGACAGAATGGGATGTGCAGGTAGAGCGACGCCGGCTTCTCCGGTGGGGTGGCGGCAAGCCAGCCGCCGTAGGTGTCGGCGTCGATTGCCGGCGAAAAGCGGGGCGCCGTCGGATAGCTCGTGTAGCGGGGCAGGCGTGCCTCGCCATATTTTGCGACAAGGGCCGGTTGCATGAATATGTCCTTCTGGTGCGCGAAACAGGATCGAACGCCATCCTAGAGACGTACCGGGTCCTTCTCTTTGAGCAATGTCAAGGAATGGGACAGAGCGCTTTCGCCCAATTGTTTGCTTACCATCAAAGTGTGGTCGCTTGCTCGGGGATAGGGTCTGCCAGGTTCCGATCCGGTTACGGCCGCCGCCGCATCGGAACGCGCGAGGGGCGGCCAAGAGAGATTTTCACGACAATGACGGAAACACAGGCGAAACCATCCATCGACGTCCGCACCGTTCCGCCGCGCGAGCGTCATCCGCGCATCTTTGGCATGCTCGGCGCGCTTTTGCCCGGGGGCTCGATGCTGATCACCAGCGATCACGATCCGCGGCCGCTCCATTATCAGTTGGAAACAAATTTCCCCGGCGAGTTCGGCTGGGATT
>NZ_JADYVD010000110.1 GCF_020193575.1 Ensifer sp. IC4062 | reverse complement strand
GCAATGTTTCTCGGTCATCGCGTCACCGCCAGCGCAGAAGCTGCCGAAGCATCGATCATCTTGCGGCTCGACAGCCGTAAGCTTCGTCAGCTCGCCGCGGCAGACCCCGAGGTGGCGCAAGCTATCATCGAGCACCTCTGCCATCGCGGAAAAATGACCGAGGATCTCCTCGCAGAAGATCGCCTGCTCACGGCCCCTCAACGTGTTGCGAGCTATATTCTCAGTCATTGTCCGAACGGCTCGACTAGTTTCTCCTCCCGCCTTCCATTTCAAAAGAACGTTCTCGCCGGCAAACTTGGGCTGGCTCCAGAGGCCCTGTCGCGCGCCTTTTCGACGTTGCGCCAGTCAGGCGTCACGGTTAAAGGCGGCATGATCGAGATTCGCGACCGCCAGGCGCTCGAACGGTTCTGACGTGGCCGTTGGATCTGTATGTGGGCCTCTGTTGCGTCAAGAGCGTGGTTGACTTGCATCAAGGCTGACCGACGTGGTGAAGGGTAAACATGTCTTTGGCCCCACCCTGCAATTCGTCGCCATGGTCACTCTGTCCTTCATCCTCTCCGCGCTCCTGATCCTGCTGACGCCCGGTCCGACGAACACCGTCCTGGCCACATGCGGAGCATCGCTCGGTATTCGACGGGCAGCAATAATGCCCTTTGCGGAAGCAATGGGTTATATCCTGGCTGTATCGTTCTTCATTGGATTAACCGATGGTATCCAGGGGAACGCAATCGCATTCGCCACAATGAAGTTGCTGGCGGCGGGCTGGTTGCTGTATTCGGCCGTCGGGCTTTGGGGTATGCCATTCCTGAGCGATGCGAGGTCGGCCCGGCAATTGTTCGTTCGCGTATTGCTGACCACAATAGTAAACCCGAAGGCCATGCTGGTCGGCACGGTATTGATACCGTCCGGTGCCAACATCCAGGCTCCCGTTTGGCTGGCGACCTACGCTGCCATGTCGACACTTGCAGGCCTTGCCTGGGTCGTTTTCGGCGGCTGCCTACCCTTGAGGGTGCGACGGCACTCCTACAAACTGGCCTCATTGATACTGGGCGCGTTCTCGTTGGCGGCCGTGGCAAGCGCGGTGTCCGGCTAGTGACCCCGGCTCCATGGCGCCGGTTTGCCAACGCATCAACGCCGCCAGCGGGCCGTTTGTTTATAGAGGCGGGGCACGCATCATCAAACTCCGCTCCTTGAGCGAAGCAATCTGCTGGCGTCACTAGAACAGCCAGCGTTGCGACCGGCTGCTATTCCTCGTCCAGTAGCGATTGCTCCCCCAAGGAGATGCCATCTGTAT
>NZ_JADYVD010000010.1 GCF_020193575.1 Ensifer sp. IC4062 | reverse complement strand
CCCTAAAGAAATTAACCCAACCCCAAACCCGATAGATGCCGGGCCGGTCGTTGCTGACCCCGTCGTCGGTGCTCCAAGCCAGGCTGGCGAAAGTTCCGCTGGCCCGAGCCCGACTGTCCCAGGACGCCCCGTCGTGCGGAGCGCTGCCGGGATCTTTCCGGCTGAATCGCGAAAGGCCGCGTCTCAGCAGGCCGACCGGGGCGGCTTGCCTCGGCAAGGCCATCCGGAGGCGGGATATGGCGAGCCCGCTTACCGGGAGTCCGAACATCGGGGCGTCGCTGGCCGTGTCACTTCCCGTGTCATTGGCGCGGCCTCCAGCGCCCCAAGCGAGGCTGGCGGAAATCCCGCTGACGCAAACCCGGCTGACCGCGCCCTGGCTGGATCAGACGCTTGGCGCCCCGATGCTCAGGGCGACGCCGCTGGGATCTTTTCGGCCGGAGCTGGAGACGGCGGGTCTTGGCAGGCCGACGATCGAGGCGCCGGGCGTCGCGAGGCCGGAGAGGCTGCGCGTCGGGACGGCGAGAGCCGGGAACCGGCGCACGGGCAAGCCAAGCATCGGCGGGCCGATCGGGTCGAGGGTGAGGGGCGCGAGCGCAGGCGACGGGGGACGCGGCTGCCGGATGCTTTCGTGCCCGACTGGGAATTCGCGGCGAGCAAAGGCTTCGGCCGGGCGGCGGCGGAGGCCGAGTTCGAGAAGTTCCGCGACTATTGGTGCGCCAAGGCCGGGCGGGAGGCGACCAAGCTCGACTGGCAGGCGACCTGGCGCAACTGGATCCGCAATGCCGGGCGGCCGCGAGCTTTCGGCGGGCGGGCGCCGCCGGGTGAGGTGAGCGGGAAGGGCAATTTCAGGGCGCACCAGGACGAGGTGCAACGCGAACTCGACAGGATATTGGGACGGGCAGGCGATGACGACTTTACCGGCACGACTTTCGAACTTGAACGAAGAGATTGGCAGGCTCGCCGATAGGCTGAAGCCGGCGGGTCCGGAGCGGCTGGCCGAGTGCCTCGACGCGCTGAAGCGCGGCGGCATGGCGGCGCCGGCGGCAATCGCGCCCGCCGATTTCCTGCGCGAATACGTGCTGGCGCTGTCGAACGTGCCGGCCTGCGGGCTGATGGCGGCGATCGTGAAGCTGAAGCGCGGCGAATATGCCACCGTGAACCCCGCCTTCATGCCCTTGCCGGCGGAACTCGCCGCGCTCGCTCGAAGGGAAGCGCTGGGTGTTCGGGAGGACATAGCCCGGGCGCGGGCGATGGCGGAGACCCTGCAGGCGCTCTCGCGGCCGAAGCCTTCGTCGGAAAGCAGGGCGCGGGTGCGGGCGCTTCACGCCCGGTTTCGAGCGCAGGTGGGCGCCGAGCCGGCAGCTCCGCCCTCGGCCGGGCAGGGCACCGGTGGGCGCAAGCCCGTGCCGCCGGCGTCGCGCTTGCCGGAGCAGGGGCGATGACGGAGGGACGCTCGGTTGGCGCTCACGCCACGCACGTCACTCCTGTGACGAACACAGGGATAAGGGTGTCCCGGTTGGCTGCACAGCGGGCATCAACCGCCGAACACTCCTCGGCTCGCTCGACCTTGCTCAGCCATAGCAACGTCCTCCCTCATTCCTGTGCTCGTCACAGGAATCCAGTGCGCCCAAATCCTCAGGCGCGGGAGAACCTTGCGCGGATCGGTAGTACTGCGCCGCGTTCGCAGCGTCGTTCAGACGGATTCACTCACGGCGCGGACGCGCCGTGGCTGGATTCCTGTGACGAGCACAGGAATGAGGGGGCGTGGGTTGGCCGCGCGAGACAGGCGCAGTTGATGACGGAAGCCGCCAAGGGTGGTTGCGCAAGACAGGCGCAGGCGAAGAGGGAGTTCTGGAACATTGGTCGCACAAAACAGGCGCAGTTGATGACGGAATCCCCCAGGGGCTGGTCGCGCAAGACAGGCGCAGGGATGGCGGAGTGCCGGATGTGGTCGCACAAGACGGGTACACGGATGCCGGAGTCCCGAGATGGCAGCGCAGAGACGACAGCCGCCGAACGCTCCTCGGGTGGCTCAACCTTGCTCAGCCGCAGCCCGTCCTCCCTCATTCCTGTGCTCGTCACAGGAATCCAGCGCGCCCAAATCCTCAGGCGCGGGAGAATCTTGTGCCGAGCGGGATGCTGGCGCCGCGTTCGCAGCGTCGTTCAGACGGATTCATTCACGGCGCGGACGCGCCGTGGCTGGATTCCTGTGACAAGCACAGGAATGAGGGGGCGTGGGGTTGGCCGCGCGAGACAGGCGCAGGCGATGACGGAAGCCGCCAAGGGTGGTCGTGCAAGACAGGCGGAGGCGAAGAGGGAGTTCTGGAACATTGGTCGCAGAAAACAGGCGCAGTTGATGGCGGAATCCCCCAGGGGCTGGTCGCGCAAGACAGGCGCAGGGATGGCGAAGTGCCGGATGTGGTCGCACAAGACGGGTACACCGATGACGGAGTCCCGAGATGGCAGCGCAGAGACGACAGCCGCCGAACGCTCCTCGGGTGGCTCAACCTTGCTCAGCCGCAGCCCGTCCTCCCTCATTCCTGTGCTTGTCACAGGAATCCAGCGCGCCCAAGTCCTTGGGCGCGGGAGAATCTTGTGCCGAGCGGGATGCTGGCGCCGCTTTCGCAGCGTCATTCAGACAGAGTCACTCGCGGCGCGGACGCGCCGTGGCTGGATTCCTGTGACAAGCACAGGAATGAGGGGGCGTGGGGTTGGCCGCGCGAGACAGGTACAGGCGATGACGGAAGCCCACAGGGTTGGCCGCACAAGACGGGCGCAGGCGAAGAGGGAGCTCTGGAACATTGGTCGCACAAAACAGGCACAGGCGATGACGGAATCCCCCAGGCGCTGGTCGCACAAGACAGGCACCGAGAAGGCGGAGTTCCGGATGGGGTCGCACAAGACGGGTACAGGGATGACGGAGTCCCGAGATGGCTGCGCAGAGACGACAGCCGCCGAACGCTCCTCGGGTGGCTCAACCTTGCTCAGCCGCAGCCCGTCCTCCCTCATTCCTGTGCTCGTCACAGGAATCCAGCGCGCCCAAGTCCTTGGGCCCGGGAAAACCTTGTGCGGATCGGGAGTATTGCGCCGCGTTCGCAGCGTCGTTCAGACGGATTCATTCACGGCGTGGACGCGCCGTGGCTGGATTCCTGTGACAAGCACAGGAATGAGGGGGCGTGGGGCTGGTCGCGCAAGACAGGCGCAGGGATGGCGGAGTGCCGGATGTGGTCGCACAAGACGGGTACACGGATGACGGAGTCCCGAGATGGCTGCGCAGAGACGACAGCCGCCGAACACTCCTCGGCTGGCTCGACCTGCTCAGCCGCAGCCTCGTCCTCCCTCATTCCTGTGCTTGTCACAGGAATCCAGTGCGCCCAAGTCCTTGGGCGCGGGAAAGTCTTGCGCGTGGCGGAAGCGTGGCGCCGTCTTTGCAGCGTCGGCGCTTGCTCAGACGGAGTCATTCACGGCGCGGACGCGCCGTGGCTGGATTCCTGTGACGAGCACAGGAATGAGGGGCGGGGTTGGCCGCGCAGGACGAGCGGACGGAGGCTGAACGCCTTTCTTTAGCTGGCGAATAATCCCTCCAGGGGACAGGGGAACACGAAACGAGGCCGGCAGCGCGCCGGCAGGGGAAACAGGAGAAAGCATGACGAACCATTCGGAAGGGACACAGTCGCAACTGGCGCGCCTCAACCGGCACTACAGCGCCGTGCGCGAACGGCTGGTGCGGCCGGCAAACGCGGTCGTTTCGGCGGCCGCGGCGGCGGAGCTCGAAAGGGAGCTTCAAGCACTTGCCAGCGACAACGCGGCGAAGGCCCGGCGGATCGCGGCGCTCGAGACGGAGCTTGCCGATGCCGGAGCGCGGCTGATCGCGCAGGCCAGGGCGCTTCTGGGGCAAGATGCCTGCGAGAAGGCCGAGGACGGGCCGCCGGTCGAGGAGATCGTCGCCGCGGTCCTCGAACGTTTCCCCGGGGTCACCTGGGACGACATCATCAGCGTGCGGCGCGAGCGCCGGCTGGTCGAGCCCCGGCATGCCTGCATGCGCGCCGTCTACGACGCCCGCAAGGACCTCTCGCTGCCCTTGATCGGCCGCATCTTCCGCCGCAAGCACACGACCGTGCTGGGTGTCGTTCAGCGGCGATCGGCGGATGCGTGAGCCGGTTGTGGCTTGGCGATTGGCGCAAGCGTTTCAGGGGTTTGCGGGTGGTTTCAGAGAAATCGATTCATGTTCGCCGGCCGCGGCAGGCACGACAAACCGCACACACTTTTCCTACCTCGCTTCTTTCTTGACGCGAGGTGGGACGAAAAACCGCACACACCTTTCCTACCCCGCTTCCTTCTTGGCGCGGGGTGGACGGAGAACCGGAAACCACTTTTCCTCACCCCGCTTCTTTTTTGATGCGCGGGGTGGGACGGAAAACCGGAAACCACTTTTCCTCACCCCGCTTGTTTGATGCGCGGGGTGGGACGGAAAACCGGAAACCACTTTTCCTCACCCCGCTTTGAAAGGACCCAAAATGATGAGCAAAGCCCAGAAACTGCGTGCAAAGCGCAAGGCCCAGCTTGGACGACCGCGCAAGGTGAATGCCGAACGCTTCGCCTGCGGCAAAATCCGGCCGGAATGGTCGAGACAGGAGAGCGAGAAGGAGACGACCGCGGTGGCGCTTTCGGCCCGCAAGCGCATGCACGGGCTGGATACGACAAGCGCCTTTGCCGGCTACACGCTCGGCCGCCTATTCCTCGACGGGCGCATCACCGCCGAGCAGCGCGAGGCCGGCGACGACTATGCCGTGGCGATGGCGCGCTACTATCACCTGAACGGCATTCCCTATCCGAGCGTGCGCGCCCAGGCGCTCGACCGTGTCGCGGGACACCCGGGCGAGACGACCGAGGAGCGCACCCTGATGGCTCGTAGGGCCGCCGACCGGATGATGCGGCTCGACGGCGTGCTTTCCGGATGCGCGGAAGGGCGGCAGGTGAAAACCACAGTCTTCAACGTCTGCGTCATGGATTACGAGGGCCTGCGGCTGATACCGGAGCCGCAACTCGCATGGCTGCGGCGCGGGCTGAACGCGCTCCTCTTCGACAAAGGCTTGCGCGAACATGGGGAGGGTAGTGCTTCGTTTGAGTAGTAATAGGAATATTTTCTCGAAAGCGGTTGCTGTGCGGAGACTACGCCCTTGCCCGGGCATCCCCAGGCTGAAGCCAGCGCCTCGTCCAACCCTCCGAACCAGGAAACCACCCCTCCCCACAAGGGGAGGGACTTGGCGCCCGCTGCGGCCGACTGCCAGTTCGAAACTCGCGCCTGCGGCAACGATCGGAAGGACGGGCGGCGCGGTAGGTCCCTCTCCCTTGTGGGGAGGGGTTGGAAGGGGCCCTATTGGTCAACGACCGGGTCGATGGTGAGAGTTCAGACCGGGACGATAGCCGACAGGTTTGCTGATGTCGCCTGCTGGTTGTTGGCGGTCGCGGTGGTGCGAAGCGGCGAAAGCCGCCGCTGCGGCGCACTCCACCGGCAAGGCATGTGGGCGAGCGGCTTGGGCAATCCTCGCGGACGACGCTGGCGTGGCAAAAATTCCCTTGTGCGCAAAAATTCCCGTATCCCAGGGAACTTTTGGCATCGGGCCCGATTTGGCAACTGTTTCGCGGATAGCGCGAATTTCGTGGCACGGTCATAGAGTGCAGCAATGCGTCGACGCGTGCCCCGACTGCTATTCCGTCTGTCTTTCCATCCGCTGCACAGCCGACTGCGCACGCGCGTAGCCGGGAGTGTAGAGGCTTGCCGCAGACGCACGGAAGGCTGTCGATACTGCATGTTTCCTTGAATCCTAGCGGACTTAAGGAAGAAACATGCAGCGATTCAAAGTGTTACAGCGTCTTTTGCGCGTCTGATAAGACGCGCGGCGCTGTAGTGTCGGGCAGATGGCTATTGACGTAAGTACGACTGTCAAAGGCGTGCGGTGGTTAGCGCTCATCATGGTCTGCGCTTGCTGCGCCACCTGTACGACCACGCAAGCGCCGAACTTGAATCGCAACAAAGGGTATGCTTCCGGAAAGCTGTATGTCGTGAAGGCGAGCCACCGAGCCGCCCACGGCAAGAAGATCCGCAAGGGCGGCGGCCGCTATGTTGTAGGCAAGCCCTATGTGGTGAAAGGAAAGCGCTATTATCCGAAGGAAGACCCGAACTACGACAAGAAAGGTGTCGCTTCCTGGTATGGCTCGGCGTTTCACAGGCGGCTGACCGCAAACGGCGAGGTTTACAATCCGGATCACCTTTCCGCGGCGCATCCGACCCTTCCCTTGCCCAGCTATGTGCGGGTGACCAATCTTGAAAACGGATATTCGCTCGTCGTGCGCGTCAACGATCGCGGTCCCTATTCTGAGGGTCGCATCATCGACCTTTCCAGCAAGGCAGCAGACATGTTGGACCTGAAGCACCGTGGCACGGCTTCGGTGCGGGTGCAGTTTGTGGGCCGCGCCCGCCTGGGCGGACATGATATGCCCTATCTCATGGCGTCCTACGTCAGGAAGGGTGATCGCTTCCCGGCTGTCAATCCGCAGCCTCAGATCGCAACCGGCGTGACGGTGGCTCAGTCGAACCATGTGCGGCGCGACAGTGAGTCCTCCTGGTCGACGCAGACGAGCCGTGCCCGCAACAGGCCTAGCGCCTCTTACCAGACGGGGAGTAATGCCGCGGCTCTGTTCCAGACGTTCGAGCAACCCGTGACGTTGCCGGAGATCGGCGCCGTTACGCTTGACCGGCCGTCCGAATACACTCCATCGATGTCACGCAAGGCCGCGATCGCATCACCGGGTGAGGTTCACCGTCGTATCGGTGAAATCACGGCCGGCGAGACGGCGGTCCGCGAGGTGGTGATGCGAGAGGTCAAATATTGCCTGGGCGAGGGGAGTGACGACGGCGTGCGCGACGCCTGTGGGCTTCAAGTTCTGCCCCTGCCGGGTCTCGAGCCCAACAAGCGTCTGACCGGGCGACCATCAGGCGACGCCGGTCGTGCGAAGGAGGCTACCGCTGGCCAGGAACGACAATCAGTTTTACCTGGAGCAATTCCAGGAAAAGTATGTGGCGGTTATGAACCTCGGCAAGCCTATGTGACCGCCGCTACGCGGCAATCCGCTCTGCCGGCTTCACCACGTACAAAGCCGTTGCATGCCCATTCCGGCATATAGTAATTTTTTAGGGATTTGGGCTGCGAGGGTAGCGATGAATCTGGAAGATCTTTATCGCCTTTTGCGGAAAGACCACGTCCGGGCCCAGAGCATAATCGACGCGGTCGCCGATCCTTTGGTTCTCGTTGACGAGAAGTTGTGCGTCCTGACCGCCAGCCGGGCCTTCTTTGAAACATTCAAGGTCGACGGTGACGAGACGCTCGGGCAGCACTTCCACGAGCTCGGCAATCGGCAATGGGACATCCCCGAGTTGCGGCGTCTGCTCGAAGAAATAATCCCGAAGAGCACGGCGGTGGTGGACTATGAGGTCGAGCACGACTTTCCGAGAATCGGTCGCAGGACGATGCTCGTCAGTGCGCGCCGGCTGTTCCATCCCCACAACAACAGCCGCACCTTGCTGCTCTCAATCGTGGATGCCACACAGCGACGCCAGCGTGAGGCAGAGCAGGATATGCTCTTGGGCGAGCTCCGGCATCGAATGAAGAACCTGCTGGCGTTGGTCCAGGCAATGGCGCGCCAGACCACCGCCAACGGCCGCTCTGGAGAGGAGTACCGCGACGCTTTCCTCGGCCGGTTCAATGCGCTCGTGCAGGCCCATGATCTTGCCTACTCGGAAGGCGACGAGACCGACCTTGGCGAGATGCTGGAGCGAACGCTTGAGCCCTATTCCGAAGGTTCAAAAGCCGTTCTCATCGAACCGGGGCCGACCTTGCCGCTGGCGTCGAGGCAAATCATGTCGCTGAGCCTGATCCTGCACGAGCTGGCGACCAATGCGATCAAACACGGTGCGCTGTCGGTACCCGAGGGACAGATCCGCCTTCGCTGGGAGCTGGAGGAGGCGAGCCCTCGACATTTACGGCTGATCTGGCAAGAGAGTGGCGGTCCCCCGGTTGTGCCGCCGGTCTCCCCGGGGTTCGGCACGCAGCTCATCGAATTCGCTGCGGAGCGCGAACTCGGCGGCAGCGTGGAACTAAACTATGCGCAGTCAGGTTTGGGGGTCGAGATCGTCGTCCCGATAGGACCGGTCTCCTGACTTCGAGACTGGTCCCGTGCGCAAAACTGTGCTTATCGTGGAGGACGAGTTCCTAATCGCGATGGATCTCAAGCTTTTACTTGAGGGCCACGGCTGGTGCGTGCTGGGACCCGCGGTCACGGTTGGGGAAGCGCTCGAACAATTGAACGGGGAATTGCCCACCATCGCGATTCTCGATGTAACCCTGAGGGACGGCAAGGTGACCCCGGTGGCCGAGGCGCTGCGCGCGCAGAACATACCGTTCGTCATGGCAAGCGCTTATACCAGTCCGGAGCTCATCGGTGGAGAGATCCTGGCCGGAGCGCCCAACGCCGGCAAGCCGACCGAGGAGCGCCGTTTGTTCGCGGTGCTGGAGCAGGCGCTCCGATCCTGATCCCCCAATCGGCATCGACATTGCACGATGAGTGATTTCCCTCCGATCGCCCGTCGACGGACTGTCACGAAATCTCGATATGCCGATGTGAACGCCGCTGCTTTGATTCCTTCACACCTTTTTGCAGAAGACGTCTCAGGCACCGCGGTCCTAAGGCCGGGTGGCCTGATCGCGACGCGCGACGCCGATGTCGGCGGCAATGTGATTTACCCGCAGACCTCCGGTATCCAGCTTTTTCTGGATTTGTGGCAGCGTTGAGCATTCATCGGTCGACGCCGTCTATTTCGGGCGATGCCAGGGAACCGTCCTGCGAGCTCATGATCTCGAAGTCCTGCCGTCGGCCTCGTCTTCGCCCAGCGACGAAACCGGCAAGGCTGTCGGATCGGCCTGCCACGATGAAATCGTAGGCCCGCTTCAGGGAACCCTCAGCTACTCTTCTCTACAACACCGCGCATCTACAGCCCCGCGCGTCTAATCAGACGCGCGAAGATCGCTCTCGACCTATGGGTTTCAGCGCTACAGCCTCAGGGCGCTGTTGGCGGGGGCGTGACACCCAGGTAGTAGTCGCCCTGGTGGCTGCCCTGGTATTCGTTGGTTACGCGATCGCGGGCCGCACCCAGGTTCGCCGGCGGAATCCGATAAGAGCGCTGGTAATAGATGCTGCCGGTGGGCATCGGATCGACGTAAACGACGTCCGGTGTCGGATCGGCGTAATAGATGCTGCCTGTCGGCGTGCGATCGACATAGTACATGTCGGCAAAGGCCGGTGCGGCTGCGCCGACCAGCGCGGATGAGAGGACAAGTGTTTTCAGAAAAACTCTCATGGCATTGCTCCTGTGTCCGATAAGCATCCGGCCACGGCACGGACGCCGTGCAGCATACGCCCCTCTCTCCGGCGCCCGAGCGTCGTTTCAGACGCGCAAGAGCCACGCCCGCATGTTATCCCTAAAACGTTCCGGGTTAAGAGAACATGCGGGCACGAACGCTGCGGTTGAGAGAATAACGCCGCAGCGGCAAGAGCGTTCCCGTCGGTTGAGCGCGGATGCAGTTGGGCGAGGGCGACGCCGGGTCAGGCGGAGAGGGTGCGCAAGGACATGGACCGCTGCCGGATCCACGGGCATGGGGGCCTCACTGTTGATCGCACCTCAGCTTCCGGACCGGTCATTCACGGCGCCGACGCGCCGTGGCTAGGTTCAGGTGATAAGCACAGGAATGAGGGAATTCCGGGTGCCCCGTCGGAAGTAAAAGCCGGCAAGCAATGCACGGCGGTTGATGCTGTTTGGGCGGCCAGCCACAAACTCCTCATTCCTGTGCTCCTCACAGGAATCCAGCCGCCCAAGTCCGTGGGCGGAGACTCTTGCGCGCGACGGAAGCCGCGGCTTTCGCACATCTTCACTGCCGGCAGACGGAGCCATTCACGGCGCCGACGCGCCGTGGCTGGATTCCTGTGACGAGCACAGGAATGAGGGAGTTCCGGTTTGGCCGTCAAAAAACCGGTAGCAATGCACGGCGGTCGATGCTGTTTGGGCGGTCAGCCACAAACTCCTCATTCCTGTGCTCGTCACAGGAATCCAGCGCGCCCAAGTCCTTAGGCGCGGGAGACCCCGGGACCGCTTGGCGGACCGGGGCGAACCATCTCCCGATCTCACAGACCGTGCAAGTAATGCGAAATGTCCTGCCATTCCGGGTTCATGGCCTCGATCAGGTTAAGCTTCCACTGCCGCGGCCATTTCTTGATCGTCTTTTCCCGCGTGATAGCAGCCGTTAACAGGTCGAATTCCTCGAACCAGACCATGTCTTGACCCCATACCTGGATGTGAAGCCGGGCGTAAGCTCGTTCTGGAGTTCGAAAAGGCGACCGGCAAGATCGCGGGTGACGCCGGTGTAGAGCGTTCCGTTTCGTTTCGACGCGAGGATGTAGACATAGCCCTTCATGCCTCTAAGCGTGGTTGAAAGGGTGAGCGAAAGCAAGCGAAGTTGCCGACGCCTGCGTCGGTGCGCGCTCCAGAATAGTAGGTCATTCACGGCGCCGACGCGCCGTGGCTGGATTCCTGTGACAAGCACAGGAATGAGGGAGGTGCGACGGGCGGCGGACAAGCATCAACGACCGAACGCTTCTCGGTTGGTTCGGCTTTCACTCGGGCATGGCCAGGAATTCTCTCATTCCCTTGATAAGCACAGGAATGAGGGAATTCCGCGTGCCCGTCGGAAGCAAAAAACGGTAAGCAATGCACGGAGGTTGAGGCTGTTCGGGCGGCCAGCCACAAACTCCTCATTCCTGTGCTTGTCACAGGAATCCAGCGGCGCCCAAGTCCTTGGGCGCGGGAGACCCTTGCGTAACGGAAGCAGTGCCTCCGCTCTCGCAGCATCTGCGTTGCCGGCAGGCAATAGCGGCACGTCGGCGCCGTGAATTCAAGACGCCGAGGTCGGGCGTTCGGGAACCCGCATCCCTCGCGAGTCCGCGTCGTTCCGCCCGCTTACGCTTCGATGCGGATCGGCGTGCCGTCGGGGACCAGCGACCAGATTTCGCGCATTTCCTTGTCGGTGACGGCGATGCAGCCGTTGGTCCAGTCGAGGAGGAGGTGGAGCGAGCCGAGGAAGCCCCAGCCGTTCGGCAGGCCGTGGATCATGATGTCGCCGCCGGGGCTTTCGCCGGCGGCCGCGGCGCGCGCCTGGTCGGCGGCGTCCGGGTAGGAGATGTGGAGGCTCAGGTGGAACGAGGAGTTCGGGTTGCGCCAGTCGATCAGATAGTCGCCTTCCGGCGTGCGCCGGTCGCCCTCGCGCTGCTTGTGGCCGAGCGGGTTGCCACCGAGCGAGACGCTGTATTCGCCAAGCACCGTGCCGTCGCGCAGGAGCTTCAGCAAACGCTCGGACTTGTCGACCACCACTTCCTTGGCATGCTTCTCGGGCGCCGCCATTTCGGGCAGGGTGCCCGAGCCGCCATGCCTTGCGGCAAACGTGTAGGCGCCGGCGCCGCCGACGACGAGCGCTGCCGCGAGAAGTGTTTTCTTCAAGATCCCTAATGTCGCCATCGAGCGCCCCAGCCGGTCATTGCAGATTTCCTCTACATGTTTCCTTAAATCCTAGCCGATTCAAGGGATAAAACCGGGTAGCAAAAAGCACCAGGCTTAAAAGCCGACTAGACAGCTCCCAAGCGCTCCAACAACATGGAATCCAGGCGAAGGGCGCCTTTACGCGGGCAGTTGCGAATGGGCATCCCGAGGAGGCGGCCCAAGGAGGCGGGAAGGGCGGTTGGCCGAGCTGACCGGAGACAACCCCAAAAATCTGACCCTCGATATGAGCTGTCACCAGGTGTTTGACGCCGGACGGCGCCATGTAGCGATCCGTGGGCCATTCCCTGAACTCGAAAAAGAGGTCTTAAACGATCACAAGGATTTCTGGTGACAGCCCTTATTTTGACCGGGCCGCCGATTCTGCCACTTATTGCAGCCAGTTCGGCATGTAGGTTTTTACCCAATTCAGATGAGCTTCGAGCATTGCCGCCGGCTTGTTGGCCTCCATCCAATCGACTATGTGCGGCACTTGCTCGCGATAATCGAAGGGCGAATCGACCTCGTCGAAACGCTCGGCCCAAGGTTCCTTGAACTTCAGGCGGCGGAGCTTTGCATCCATCAACGCAGCTCGTAGTTGATCGGAAACCATGATCCCACCTTCCCAAACCCAATAGTTCAGCCAGAGATGACGGCCAGCGATCGTCGTTCTGCTGACGGGCAATGGCGGTTTGGTTCCCATGCGTGAAAGATACGGCATCCCCTCCAGGCCGCCTGCTACTCTCCTTCCCCATTCGAGATCGATCCCCTTGACCAGGATGGAATCGAAGCGCTGGCAGACATTGATCAGGAAGTGGGATTCCTCATGCGGAACCCCTTTCCGCGACTTGAGCTGGATAGGGTAAAATTCATGGACGCCCGGTTCAAACGCCTCCACGATCACCCGAAATCTCTCCCCCACACAGGCAAATCCCGGCAGGGGAAAGACGTCGACGATCTTGTTGCTATCGGTTTGGGTTGCACTCTTGGGCACTGGGCTGCCAACGAGACTGCGGCCCGCGCCCCAACCCCAGCCAAATCCCCACGGCGCCGTACCGTCGCTGTCCTTGTCGATGGCAAAGTTCGGCTGTGCGGAGACATAGTCGAAGTCGATCTTCCAAGCCATTGATGAACCTTTTAGTAGTCCTGTAGGCAGTAAATAGCAGGGATCATTAGTTTGGGGTTAAGGTTTCTGGACAGGCTCCACCGACAGTTCATATGCAACGTCAAGAGAGATGAGCGAGATGACCGATGAGCCGCAATCCGCAAACTTGCAATCCGCGCTGCAGAGCGCTTGGTCTATCGAAACCTCTAGCAAATGGTTGCCCGACAATCCCGCCCGTGGACAATGCAGTGTGACGGCGCTAGTCGTTCAGGATATTCTCGGCGGTGATATCGTCAAAACGGATGTCGATGGCGCTTGGCACTTCTATAACCTGATAGGCGGCATGCGGCGAGACTTCTCCGAAAGCCAATTTGCATCGCCGGTATTCTACGCTGACCTTCCCTCGAACCGCGATGAAGCGTTCTCCGATACATCGCCGGAGCAGTACCGGATTTTGCGTGAGCGTGTCCTTGCAGAGACTGGCGCAAAAGAGCAGTTCGCGGGTCTTTCGCCGCAAGAGAACTAGGGTATCCGCGTCGGAAGAGGGTGGGGCCATCAGTGCGCGTGGATGCGAGGTCAGAACGGCCGTCCCGCAAGCAAAAGAGCGCGATTTTTTCGCGGCAGGCCTCGCGGCATCGCGATTCGATCATTTTTTGAAGGAAATGCGCGTAATTCCTTGAATCGAAACCGATTAAGGACAAAGATGTAGCGCAGACTTAGAGTTCCGCAGCGTTATTTTGCGCGCCACGTTTGACGCGCGGCGCTGTGGAGGAAAAGGTGAAGCCAATGAAGAGGCTAGCTATCATTGCCTTGTCGCTGGCGACGGCGCTGACGAGCGTTCCGCCGGCCATGGCGTTTCCCACCATTGCCGCTCCGACGATCCCGAAGGCCGAGGTGCCGGACGTACAGCCGGTCAATGACGACGACGAATGGGCTTGGGCGCTCGGCGGGCTTGCTGCCGGAGCGCTCATCGGCGGAGCGCTGGCGCAGCCGAGATATTACGGCCCAGGCTACTACCATAGCGGCTATTACGATAGCGGCTACTACGATGGCGGCTATTACGATGGCGGCTACTACGCCCCGCCTTACCGTCCGCGCTATTACGGTTACGCCCCGCGCTACTATGCGCCGCGCTACCACGCGCCGCGTTACTACCGCCAGACCTATTATGGCGGCAATGCGCACACGAACTGGTGCTATGCGCGCTACCGGTCCTATCGGGCTTACGACAACACGTTCCAGCCCTATTACGGTCCGCGCCGCCCGTGCGTCTCGCCCTATTATTGACGGCAGGTGCGGGCGACCCGTGTGCTGAGGGTGCCGCGCGTTCGTTTGAACGCGCGGGGATGCTTTTCCTTTGAATTTCTGCGGAGGCCTTTCAGCTCAAGGACTTGGCCTGGCTGGACGGCCGCTTTGCGCGCCGGAGGCAGCCTCGGCGCGCTGTGGTCCATGTTGCCGCGCCGAAAGCGGTGTTGATACCTCCTCTGCGCTCCGGGCATCTCCCCACGAGGGGAGATCGGCCAGAAGCAAGGCCCTCTGCCACGGTAAGCTCGCAAACGCCGGAAGTCGTCGAGATCAGCGGCGCGCAGCGTGTGATTGGTTGAGCGGGGCATCGCCCATTGACGGAAGTAGGCCCCATAAAAGCTGCAAAAGGGAGCGCAACCCTGTAGGGTCGCCTCCGACCGCCTTCTCGTAATTCTGGTCAACGTTCTGGGGGCGCGCCGATCTTTCCGCTCCCGACCGCTTAGCTGCCATTCGGTAGTGGAAGATTGGTTTCTACATGCCAACCTTCCACCTGAACACAGCCATGCGGCTTTCAGTTAAAGGAAATTGGCCGGTTCAGCCTCGTAGGCTTTGTGGAGCAGGCTTATCAACGGTTTTGCCTCGGGGATCGTGTACGATGCAATGGCAGTTACTGCGATACCAGGTGTCCATGAGTTCATCACCGCCGCGCCGGACAATGCCGCAAGGCGATCAAGGGTGACTTCTTCGTTGCGCTGAGGAATACCGAGGCGATCAAGTTGTCGCTGAACGATGCCCATCATGGTGCCGTTCAAGATCGCAGCCTTTGGCCAGATAATAGCTTCACCATCCCAGAAGACGAGGTTCCATATGGTTGCCTCGCTCAATCGTCCGTGCCTGTCGACAAATGCGGCGTCGTCAAACCCTTGGCGTATGGCTTGATGCAGGTAGTAGGTTTTGCCGGCCTCGCCCACATGCTTTATGGCGGTCAGCGGCCTCTCGTGATCCACTGCATTCAACCTCAGCGGACCCCTTGGGCCATTGGACGGCGCCCCTGTACGGACGAGAACCGCTGGCTCCACGTCCATGCTGTCCGCAGTGAACTCGCCGGCACGAGAAAAGATGGTCGCCGTCAACGACTGGTCTTCCGGGCCTCCGTCGATTGCCGTTTTGATATAGGATTGCAGTTGTCCATCGGGCAGCGCTCTTCCAAAAAACTCAATCGACGCTTTGCGCAGGCGTGCCAGGTGGAGGTCCAGTCCTTTGACCTTGCGGTTTCGCACCTGCATTGCCGTGAAGTGCGCAAATCCTGCAAAGGCCAAGGGTATCAATTCGGCAGAGGTAGCCGGGCGGCCATTTATCTGAGCTTGGTAAAAGCTGGTTTCCGCAGACATGATCTTTGCTCCTGAGTGGGTTCACATCAAAGAGCAACCGCCTTAGGCTCTGACAGCACTGTCAGAGTCAAGGGCATGAAATGAAAATAGGCGAGCTATCAAAGCGCACAGGCGTGAGCATTCGCATGCTACGCTATTATGAGGCCGAAGGGCTGCTGAAGCCGCAGCGCACTACGAGTGGTTACCGGGACTACGATGCGGCCGAGCTGCGCACCGTGGAGCGGATTAGGCTGCTCGGCGCAGGGGGCATGACCCTTGCGACCGTCCGGCAGTTTTTGCCGTGTGTGAGAGGAGAAGGCCCCGTCTTTGAGCCATGCGATGAACTTCGCAACGTCCTGCATGAACAAATCCGACTTGTCGACCAGAAGGCGGAAAAATTGGCTCAAAGCAGGAACGTGCTGGAGCGCTTCCTACGTGAAATAGAGCAACGCTGAGCTGTTCTTCCTTCGGCGCGCGGATCAGTCCTTGCTCATACCCGGTCCCGCACGGACCGGGCGGCTTGGAGATCGAGGCCGACAACGAAGGCCTCGATGGAGCGAACCGGGTTGTCCGGCCCGACATGTTCATCAACCGCTTCCGGCAGAAGCAGCAACTGAGAGCGGTCTGAGCGGTAACGAAGGTGAATCGAACGGGGTGTATTTGGAGGGTGCCTTGCCACTTAATCGATTGGTTATTTACGCAAAGAATGTTGAGGAGACGGCGCAGTTCTATGAGAAGCATTTCGGCTTCAAAGCCACGCAGTCGGCCGGCGATCGGATCGTTGAGCTCATCGCACAGGGTGGCGGAGCCAATATAATGTTGCACCCCGCACCGAAAGGGCAACGAAATGGCCAATCGACCGTCAAGCTGGTGTTTGATGTTGAGGACGTTGAGGCATTCTGTGCGCAACGCGCCAAGACCGGTCTGGCGTTTGGGCCGATCCATAGGGCTGACGGCTATCTGTTCGCTAACGCAAAAGATCCATGCCTGAATTCAATCCAAGTCTCCAGCCGGGCCTTCCGAAAGGACCCTTAACGACTTTTCAGTCGGTCTGCAGGAATGTCGCGACGGATCGCACATCATGCGGACACAGCATCATTCTCCAAATAAACAGTCCTGTCCGGTGCGAGCGATTTGATGAATCTGTCGTCATGACTGACCACCAGCACCGCCCCGTCATAGGCTGCCAGTGCGGCCTCCAGTGCCGAGACAGAATTGAGATCGAGGTGATTGGTCGGTTCGTCCAGGATCAGCAACATGGGCGGCGGCGTGCCCCCAAGCGTGCAGGCGAGGCCGGCACGTAGACGCTCGCCTCCGCTCAGCTCGCCCGGCTGACGGAAGGCATCCCCCGCGCGGAAACCGAACCGGGCCAATGCGGCATGAGCCATATGCGCATCCGCCGCAGGGTTCAGGTGACGGAAGTTCTCACGCAGGGTCCGGGTGGGATCGAGCAGATTTACATGCTGATCCAATAATGCGAACGGCACCATCCGATCCACCAAGCCGCGTTGCGGCACGACTTGACCCGTGATCAATTTGAGAAGCGTCGTCTTTCCGCTTCCGTTCGATCCGGCGATGACGACCCGCTCCGGACCGATCAAAGTCAACGACAGATCGCGGATGACAGGGCGGTCAGGGTTATATCCCCCGGTCACGCCGTCCAGCCGCAGCACCAATTTGCCAGAAGGAAGACCGGTCGGGGGAATGTCCATGCGTAGGGGTTGCAAGACTTCGATCCTCTCTCGGGCGGCGGCAAGTGCCTCCTCTGCCGCCTCGCGCCTGGCATCGCGCAGACGGGTACCCGCACCGCCAGAAGCCTCTGCCCGGCCCTTGGCAGCATCCATCAAGATTTTTGGCTGATCGCCTTTTGCCCGCGCCTTCTGCGCGGCGCTATCCTTGCGCGCCTTGCGCTCGGCAGCTTGTTGCGCCCGGCGGGCAGCGTCGCGACGGGCCTTTTCCGCGTGAGCCAGGTCACGCTCTGCCGCGTCCAGTTCGCTGTCCTTCAGTTGCCGGAAGGCGCTGTAATTCCCCCCGTACCGGGTCGCGCCGAGTGAGGTCAGTTCGACGATGGCGTCCATTTCCTCCAGAAGCTCGCGATCATGGCTGATGATGATGGCTCCGCCAGTCCAACCCCGGATGAGGTCGATCACCGCCCTGCGTCCAACCCGGTCAAGATTGTTCGTCGGCTCGTCCAGCAGCAGGAAATCCGGCTCGGCAAGGATCAGTGCGGCAAGGGCGGCTCGGCTGCGCTGCCCACCAGAGAGTGTGACCAGCGGGGTCTGTGGTCCGACCGTCAGGTCACAACGCAGAAGCGCGGCCTCTATCCGCGCCGGCAACGTCCAGTCCGCGTCAGCCAGTTCGTCGGCATTGGCAAGCCCCGCCTCGGCCCGGTCAAGCAGATCGAGCGCGCACCGCACACCGAAGAGATCGGCAATGGTTTCGTCGAGACGCTCCATCGCATCCTGCCGCATGATCGCGGTGGAGCCGGATACCTGCACCTGACCGGAGGTTGCGCTGAGACCGCCAGCGATCAGGCGCAAAAGCGTGCTTTTGCCGGTCCCGTTGCGGCCGACGATTCCGGTGCGTTCAGCGCCGAATGTCAGGTTGATGTCAGATAAAAGCGGAGTGCCGTCAGGCGTGGACCAAGACAGATTGGACAGGGAAACGAATGCAGGCATAGGGCAGGACTTCTCGCAGCAAGACCAAAGGGGTAAAGGCGGCGAGGTTCAAGTCCATGTCGATTGCGTCTCCGATTATGCGATAACCTCAAGTTAGGTGCGATCTCGGGACTTCGCAAGGTCCGATGCAATGACGGATAAGGGGCAGACAACAGCCGTCGCAATAATCCGGATCAACCGACACTTGCTTTATTGCTTTTGCATCACCGCAGAGTACGAAGTTATGCGACAGGGGCGATGTCCGGTGTTGGCGCTGGCCACGCGAGAGCCGAGAGGCCGCTGAACTTCGGCTTTCCGCCCACGGTTCGCCTTGGCGCCAAAAGGGCGACATTCGTCATCGGCAAGAGTGCCGTTTCAGGAGCGCTTGAGTGCCGGGTCGTCGAGCGCCGGATTGTAGAAGAGCGAGAGCGTCAGGCTTCGCGCGATGCGGTCCGCCGTGGCCATGAACCAGGCCTTCGCGTCGTTGTTCGGTGCAATGTCGTCAAGCGTTGCGGCAAAGAGCGCCAGCCATTTCGGGAAAAGCTCCGGTGACATGTTGGCGATGCCGAGATGCGCCTGCACCGGCTTTCCGCCATAGGCGCCGCTGCGGAAGGCGACTGAGGACCAAAAGCTTTTCATCTTCTCCATGTGCTCCGGCCAGCGTCCCGAAAGCCTTGCGTCGAACACGGGCCCGAGCTCCGGATGCGCGAGCACCCGGCCATAAAACGTGTCGACCAATCGACCGATGAACGCGTCATCGATCCCCAGTGCTTTCATTTCCGCTTCCGCCCTTTCGCGGATCGCTGCGGGTTGCGCAGCTCGACCCTTCAATTCGTCGCTCATTCCATTGCCCATCCGGCCGCATCTGCGGCCCACGTTATATAGACCTTGTTGGTCTTGCGCCAAGAGTTGTTCCCGGGCAGATGGGCGAACGGGGCGCCAATCCTTCTCGTCGCGGTGCACTACTGCAGCGTAATTGGGTTGGCGGATGCTTTTTTCGCCCTCATCGCTGCGACAAGCACAGGAATGGGGGGAGGAGAACCTGCGGTGCCGCGAGCAACAAGGCATCACGCTGCTGTCGTGTACCGTGGCGTTCGGTTGGACGCGCGGCGCCGCATCGGGAAAGTTCACACAGAGGTGAACGCTCAAACCGGCGAATTGCACGTCACGGCGTGACGTGATAGTTTGCGCGTGTGCCACTTTAACGCGAAGCCGGACCGGGAACCTAGGAACGATTGTCCGCGCAAGACCTCTAAATAAATCAATTTCTTAGCTTCCTGGGGACGCCAACCCGGAGTCCCGAACTCATTTCACAAATGGCGCGTATCGCGCAGAACTGAGCAGAAACTAGTCTCTAATTAGCGCCGTACACGGGCGATAAATCCAGATTGCCCGAGCGCGTCGATTTCCTGAAGAAGGAGACTGCCGATGGTTCGTGAAGTTCAGTTGATAGCAGTCCTCGTGCTTTCCCTGCTGCCCGCAAAGTCGCTGGGCCAGGACATGCATTCGCCGCCCACCCATGTTCCGTTACAGAAGACGATTGGGCAGGCAAAATCGGACATCGTACCGTCCCTGATCGTGCTCAACTCCCGCGGCGCAAATCTGGCGGGGCAGACATTGACGCTGAACGGCGTTTCGACGAACTCGATTGTCTTTGCCGACCGCCCGGTGCGATCCGCCGGCCATGCGTTGACGCAAGACCTGATCCAAGAATGGGCCGAAGGCAGCGACAGTTTTGCGAAGGATCCGCCGAATGCGACCGTGTCGGCCTTCAGCAAGGACGGCGCCACCATCCGGGACGCGGTCCTAGTGCTCAAATCCCCCAAGCTCGAGGGCGAACAACTGACCTTCGCAGTCGAGGTGCTGGAAGGAGACCTCGATGGGGCTGACGGACCTGCCTCCGTCTTCATCGACATTATCGGACTGCCGCGCACGCCAATGTCTTTCGCCGGCGCGGCTCGCAGGACCGCCTATCGCGGTGCCTGGTATGCCGGCGCCGCCGCCGGCGCAGCCGCAGCGACTTACCCCTACTACCGGCCGCCGGCCTGCGGATACCCGCCTTATCCGCCGTGCTACTGACGGCCCATTACAGAGGAGAAGGAACATGCGCATTCGACGTCGAAGCTTCATGCTCGGTGGGCTTGGCCTCTTGTCCACCACCGCTCTCAATTCCGCCATGGCCATGGACCTGCCTATGGTCGATCCGTTCGAAGGGGAGGGTGATTTCTGGACCGCGGTCGACGCCTATATTTACGGCTACCCGCTCGTCACCATGGAGATGACCCGAAGGGTGATCACCAATGTGGAGAAGCCAGAGGGCAGCAAGGGGCCAATGGGCCATCTCATCAAGCTGCGCGAATATCCCAGCCCCAAGTTCAGGGATGTCACCGCGCCGAACGCCGACACCCTCTATACAACCAGCTTCATCGATGTGGGCAAGGAGCCTTGGGTTCTGTCGCTCCCGGACATGAAGGACCGTTACTTCCTGTTCCCGATGCTCGACGGTTGGACGACCGTCTTCGACGTGCCGGGCGCCAGAACCACCGGCGGTGGCGCGCAGACCTATGCGATCACCGGTCCGGGGTGGCAAGGCGAACTCCCCGAGGGCGTCACCGAGTACAAGTCGCCGACGAGCATCGTGTGGATCCTCGGCCGCATCTACTGCACCGGCACACCGGAGGACTACAAGGCCGTCCACGAGGCGCAGGATGCCTGCAAGCTGATGCCGCTCAGCGCCTATGGCAAAGAATGGACTCCGCCGCCCGGCAAGGTCGATCCGAGCATCGACGTGAAGACGCCGGTGCGAGACCAGGTCAACCGCATGGATGCCGTCGAATATTTCACGCTTCTGGCCGAGCTGTTGAAGACAAATCCGCCGACACCCGCCGACGCGCCGATGGTGGAGAAGCTGGCTTCGATCGGTCTCATTCCCGGTCAGGATTTCGACAAGAGCAAGCTCGATACCCGCTTTGCAAGGCGCATTACGGAGATAGGCTTCGGCCGGATCATGATGCACTTCAAATTCAGTGACGGAGACGTCAAGGACATCAACGGCTGGGGCTTTACAACGAAGGCGGGGACATACGGTACGGACTATCTGCAGCGAGCCTTGGTAACGGCCATAGGCCTGGGCGCCAACCGGCCCCAGGACGCGATATACCCCACGTCGCTTAAAATGAAGGAAGGCCTGATCGGGCGAGCATACGAGGGCTCGAACAAGTATGTCCTGACCTTTCCAAAGGGGCAGTTGCCTCCGGTGCGCGGATTCTGGTCGATAACAATGTACAACGACCAGTACTTCTTCGTTGATAACCCGATCAACCGCTATTCGATCAGCGCGCGTCAGGACCTGAAGGCGAACGCCGATGGCTCCACCACCATCTACATACAGAACGAGTCGCCAGGCCCGGAGAAGGAAGCAAACTGGCTGCCTGCACCAAAGGACAAATTCTACCTGATGATGCGGCTTTATTGGCCGGACGACAGCCCGCCGTCGATCCTTGATGGCTCGTGGGTCATTCCGCCGGTAACGAAGGTCTGACCGGAGGCAAGCGGGCCGCAGCGACAGATGCTACCGGAGCCGTGGTTTCGCTTCACTTACGCGCAGGTTTCAGCAGCGCCCAAGGACTTGGGCGCTGCTGGCCTCCTGTGCGAGCACAGGAGTGAGGGAGGATGTGGCGGCCATCCGATTGGACGCGCGACGTTATAGGATCTAAGGAAGCATGCAGTGGTCCTGCCGACAGTACGACTGCTGCTTTCGTCGGCCGACCAGAAACCGATGGTAAAGGACATCCAATGAAACTCGGCTTCATCGGCACCGGCGCGCTCACATCCGCGATTGTTGCCGGGCTAAAATCCCTCGCGGATAATTCCACATCCGTTCTCCTGTCGCCTCGTAACGCCGAAATCGCGGCGGGGCTGGCCTCGCGCTATCCGGACGTGCGCGTGGCAAGCGATAATCAGGCGGTTCTCGCCAATTGCGATACGGTCGTGCTCGCGGTCCGGCCGCAGGTTGCGCATGAGGTGCTTTCGGAATTGTGGTTCCGGCCGGACCATCACGTCGTCAGCCTGATCGCGACCCTGTCCCGCGGGGAAATTGCGGCTTTGACCGCGCCTGCGGAAAAGGTGACGAAAGCACTTCCGATGCCGATGATCGCTTACGGGCAGGGCGCGACAATCATCTGCCCGCCCGAACCGAGCATGGCCGCTTTGTTCGGCAAGCTCGGAAAGGCGATCGAGGTCGAGGATGAAAGCGAGTTCGACGCCCTGAGCGTCGTCACCGCGACCTATGCCACCTACTTCAGATACCTCGATACGATCCATGGATGGCTGAAAGACCACGGCGTTGGCGAGGCGAGGGGACGCGACTACATCGCCGCCCTGTTCAAGGCTCTCGCACACGCACCGGAAATGGCGCCGGATGCCGGCTTCATGCATCTGGCGCAAGAATATGCAACGCGCGGGGGGCTCAACGAACAGGTCCTGCGCGAACTGACGGATCGCAAGCTCTTCGATGCCTTCGGGCAAAGCCTGGACGGCGTGCATCGGCGTATTTCGAAAACTTGAGCGGTGACGGCGAAAACGCTGCAGACGAGCGGCGGAGGTCGGCTCTGGCGAACGCAAGCCGCGCATGGCGCGCTCGTTACAGCGCTGTGCGACCTTGTGAGACGCCACAGGACAAGACGGCAGCTCAATTTGTTGGCGGATGCTTTTTCGCCCTCGTTCCCGTGACAAGCACAGGAATGAGGATCGGAGGAGAAGGTTTGCCGCACCGCAACCGACGAGGCGCAGCAGACTGCTGTCGTGTATTGTGGCGTCTGATAACCCGCCCGGGGCTAACTCTTTGAATCTGCGCATCGTGCTTTCCGAAAATCGGGTCCGATTTTCGGGCCCATGCGCTAGGCCGGACGCTCTGCCATCACCAGCAGCAGGAAGGCGGCGAGATCTCGCCAGCGGGCGAATCGTGGAACGGCGGCGCAAGCCTCGGGCGATGGCTGTGGTTCTTCAATTCGCCTGATCCGAAACCCGGCCGCGGCGATCGCATTGAGGTAATCGCTGATCGTTCGAGGAAAGCGCGGGACGGCGAACGGCACGACCTCCTCGTCCTTCGGGCGATTCCCAAAGCGCCAGTGCTCGGTGAAGCTGGTCCGATCGAAATATCTCGAAACGCAAAGCGCCACGGTGCGTCCTTCGTGATCCTTCTCCCAATGCAGCCCCGGTGTAATGAAGCAGGGATGAAGAACGCTGAAGGCAATGAAGCCGCCGGGGCGAAGCAGCCGATAGGCCTCCTTCATCGCGCCCTCGAAATCAGGCCCGTCCATCAACGCCATGGTAGAAACGACGGCATCGAAAGAGGCATCGGGAAACCCCGTGTCGGCGCTGTAGGACGACACCTTGTAACTGATCTCCAGCGGGTCGGCCTCTTCCGCCCGACGGGCGTGATCGATCAACCGCTCGGAAATGTCGACGCCGGTCAGCCGTGCACCCATCTGCGCGAGCCGCCGCGTGTTCGTGCCTTCGCCACAGCCGAAATCCATGATCTCCAGACCATCCAGCGACGGCAGGAATTGCTGAAATGCAGGGAACGTGAAGAGGTCGCGGTAAACGTCGTGGCCATCCCGGACATCGCGCGTCCACTGATCTGCGTTCTCGTTCCAGCGCGCGGCCACTTCGGCGTGAGATCCATCCGTCATTGCGCGACCTCCTACTGCTCGGGAACGAGTGCGAACATCAGCCTCGTTGGACAGTGGTCATATGGGCGAAAAGCCGGCATGGCAACATCTGCTCATGGAGGGGCCATTCTGTCGAAAGGCTGGAATGCCGCGCCTGCCAAAGACGAATTATCGACGGCGGGCATCACGCATGCCCCCCGAGCGCCTCTGAGAGAGGCTCAACCGCTCCTTGTCCTGGAGTGATGCCGAACGGTCACACTCTCAACCTTTCCTCGATTCCGAAGAAGCACCTTACTTTCTCCCGCCGCACGTTCGTCAAATTCCTCCCGGCCTGGTTGTGTGACAGTTTCATGACAGGGAGCGAAGCAATGAGCCGCGAGAATATTGCGTTTGTCTGCTCGGTGGCCGCCGGCGTGGCCTTGCTCTTCATCATCGGTCTTTCCCGGCCTGACTTGCTGGTCGAGGACAACCTGGTGGAAAGTCTCGGCGCCCTCGGTTTTGCCACAGCATCTCTGCTCGCACTAGGAACGGCCATTCGAAGGCGCGCATCCCTGTCCTCAATTGATAAGTGCATCCTTCTCGGCACGAGCGGATTGTGTTCGATACTGTTCCTCAGCGAGATCAGTTTCGGTGCCCGCATGTTTAACCTGCAGATGCCGGAAATGCGCGGCGGGGGCGAGTTCGACGGCGGCCACGACATCGTCATCGTGGCCTTCCGCCTAGTGAGAGACTCCGGCCCCATCGGCTACCTTGCGGCGGCAATTGGGGCATTGCTTCTCCTAGCCTTGGCGACTGTGCTTCTTCGCATGTTCCGACAAGAGGTTTGGGCGATCATGCATCGAATTCTCGCGGGGGCGTTTGAATGCCGCTTGGCGCTGGCTGTCGCTATGCTCGCGAGTGCCGTAACGCTCGATCTCGTACCATCATACAAGGCAGGAATCCTGGAAGAGGTCCTCGAGTTCGGCGCCAGCGGCGTATTGATCCTTGCGATTATTGCATCTCGGCGCGAAAGAGGAAGCAAGGTGGTCGCACAGCCGCCTCAGGGGCCCTCCCTCAGCCCTAAAGCGCGTAGCGTCCAATCGGACTCATGCAACGCGCTTTAGGTTTTTGTTTTTATGCATGTCGTCGTGCCAAAACCGCTGCACACGTCCGGGTGGCATGCATTAATCAAAATGCTCCTCCGGCTGCGCGGATTTTGACAAGCCGACCGCCTCTTCCGGCGCGCACATTTTGGCGGACCGCCCTAGCGCCGGCCGCTGAGCGCAATCACAAGCATAATCGCGCGACTTTCAGGCGCTTGGTTTAGCTCGCGAGCGATTCCGATCTGGAACAAAGCCTTGCGATTCGGCAAGCAGGGCCGGGGCGGCAAGATAGAGGATCGCGGCGATCGTCACGACGCCGGCGAAGCCGACATGCATGGCAAGCAGTGCGGCGAGGATCGCGCTCAGCACCGACGCGCAGCCATTGATACCCCATGCCCAGGGAAGAAACTCCTCGGAGCGTGCGCCGACGTGGCTAAGGCCGAGGGGGAAGGGCATGCCCATGAAGAGGGCGAGCGGCGCTATGAGGAGCAGGGCGATTGCGATCTTCGCGGCGTCCGGAAGTGCGAGCAGCCGGTCGAATATCGAGGGCAGGGCGATGAGGTAGGTGCCAGCCAAAAATGCGATCACCACGACGGCGAGTGTGATGCCGCGCACAGCCGATCCGCGTCCGACCGCCGCCATCCAGCGTGCGGCAACCGCGCTGCCGAGACCCGCGAAGGCAAGGAAACCCGCAAGCACGACAGCGACAGCGTAGAGCGGATGGCCGAGGAACAGCATGAAGCGCTGGATGAAAGCGATCTCGATGAAGAGGAAGGCGAGGCCCAGGGCAAGGAAATAGAGCCCGAAGCGCAGCCGGGGCACGGCTCTCCCGATCGCGCGCCGGCGAAGCCAGAGCGGCAGCAGGATCAGGACGACACTGAGGATCGCGGCCTGGACGAGCGTCGCCACAAGGATCAGGTAGCCCCAGTCGAGCATCGCCGCGCCACCTTGGGTTCTGAGCGCCAGCAGTTCGGGCAGGGCGCGCCAACGGAAAAAGTCGAAGAAATAGGGCCTGTTGTCGGTAGCCGGTGCAATATCGAACTTGTAGCGCTCGGTGAAGTCGGCCCGCTGAGGGCCAAGGAGCGAGAGGGCTCCCTCGTAGAGATATTCCTGGTCGAGTTGGTTGTAGCGGTTCACGTCGCTCGCGGAGATGCGCGGCACCCAGGAGATGTCAAAGAAATTCTCTCCCGCGAAGCTGCGGATGGCAGCGATGTCCTCGTCAGCCAACGGCGACTTGGCGACGATGAGGGTTGCGGTGTTCCAGCTGCGGATCAGCGCCAGGTGCCGGCCGGGCTCCGACACGCCATCCGCTTCAAGCGCTGCGGTGGCTGTGGCGAACAGCTTGAGGATGTCGCGCGGCGGCATCCGCAGCCATCGCGTGATGGCGACGACGCCATCCGGTTTCAGTATCGCCAGGTAATCCCGCAGTGCTTCCACGGTGTAAGTGTAGTTCTCGTGCATGCTCTGCACGCCGGCCGCGGCCGCGCTGAAGGAGTCGAGGAGCGGCATCTGGATCAGGTCGTAACGCTCGCCCGTGGTCGCAGCGAAGGCGCGCGCCTCGGCCAGGCGCAGATCGACGTTCGGTCGGCTGAAGATGCCACCGACGAAGTTCGCGAAGCGATTGCGAGTGAGCTCGATCATCTGCGGGTTGACCTCCACGGCGTCCACGATCTCGGCGCCGGCACGGAGCGCCAGCAGCACCTGCTCGCCGCCACCGGCACCGAGGACCAGCACTCGCGGCCGCGCAAGCAGCCGGTACGGGAGCGCCGCCGTTGTGCGGTCGAGATAGGCGACCGTCGCCGGATCGCCGCCATAGGCGGTCATCGCCGTAATACTGTCGCCATCGCTGAAGACGGCGAGCTGCGCGGGCGGCTCTTGCACGTTGGCAAGGCTGAGGCCCGGCGCGTACCGGAAAGGGACGGTCGGGCTCTCGACGACCGTCAGGAGTCCGAGCGGGCTCGATCGCTCCTCGACCACCCGCGCGTCAGGAACTTCGAGAGCCATGCGGAGGCCCTTGTACTCGGACATGTGCGGGCCGGTGGCGGTAAAGGACGGCGGCAGCCATACGGCGATGACCGTGGCTGCAAGCCCGAGGCTGCCCGCGGCGAACCACCGATGGCGCGCCATGCCGGTCGCGGCGAGGGCAGCCGCCGCAAAGCCCAGTGCTGCGACGAAGCGCAGTGCCGTGGAGGGAAAGACGAGGAATAGCAGTCCGACGACGCCGAGCGCACCAATCCCGGCGCCGATGAGGTCGAAGGCATAGACGCGTCCGATCGCATCGGGATGGCGGCTGAAGGCGAGGCCGATACAGGTTGCCCCAAAAAAGAACGGCAGGCTCAGGAGGGCATAGTTTGCGGCGAGCCAACCGAGTTGGGCGGGATTCCAGACGATCTCCAGCGCGTTGAACGGCAGGCGCTCGGCGCCGGCGAAGCTTGCAACCGCAGCAATGCCGAACAGCGCTGCCGACGCTGCGAAGGCGGCCGGGTACCGTTTCAGCAGGGGGCGGCGGGCCAGCGCCACGAAGGTACCGCTCGCGCCGAAGCCGAGCAGCGCGATGCTTATGATCATGTAGGCGAATTGATGCCACTGAATGATCGAAAAGAGCCGCATCAGCAGCACTTCATGGGCAAGGATTGCCGCCGATATGAGACCAACCGGCAGCAGGCGCCCGGCTTTCATCGGGCCCCGCCTCCGCGCAGCGGCACAAAGCCCACCGGCAGCAACTGCCGGGTCGTGATGCTTCCATCCTGTCGCTTCTCGACCAGCATGAGAAACTGGGTCGCGAAGGGCGCTCCCACCGGGACGACCATCCGGCCGCCTTTGGCGAGTTGCTCGACCAGCGGCGGCGGAATGTGACTGGCAGCGGCAGTAACCAGGATACCGTCGAAAGGCGCGTGCGCGGGCCAACCATAGTAACCGTCGCCCACCTTCACCTCGACATTGCCGTAGCGGAGCTCCGCGAGCCGGGCGGCCGCCCTTTTGCCGAGTTCCGGTATGATCTCGATCGAGTAAACCTTCGCTGCGCGCGGCGACAGGACGGCTGCCTGATAACCCGAGCCGGTGCCGACCTCCAGCACAACGTCGCCAGGCCCGACATTGATCAGGTCGGTCATCAGCGCGACGATGAAGGGTTGCGAGATGGTCTGACCGTAACCGATCGGCAGCGGCCGGTCTCGATAGGCCGCACTGCGCTGCTCCTCGGGTACAAACAGGTGGCGCGGCACTTTACGCATTGTCTCCAGCACCGCCGGATCGATGCCCTGGCGCCCGACCGCCGAGGGCGCTGAGCGTGCGTGCGATTTGATCGTCTCGATCATCGCTGCCCGTTCGCCGGCGCGATCCTGAGCGGGCGCGGATGTCGAAGCCACGGCGGCAATGCTCGCCAGAACCGCGGCCAGCAGCACTTGGCACTGGGCTAGAGGACGCATGAACTCTCTCCCGGATATCACGCAAGAGTATAGGGCGGCCGTGGCAATTTTGAACAAAGCTCGCCGGCTCTGCTGATCAGGGTTGGGGAGGGTGCATCAAAAGTTAGCAAACAGACCACCAGCTTCGTTCCGCAGACTACAGTGATTCTTGGCTTGGTCACGCTCGCTCCGCGCGCAAATACCCATCAGGTTTACCCAGCGTCTCTTGGACACGCCGAACCACACATCCTCACTTTCGGGGGAGGGCTCCCAGCGCTCGCGCGGGCGGCAGAAATCGAGACTTCCCGCCCATTCGGGTACACGTCAGCGACGTGCGCTTTCCACTCCGACCCTTTGCAGCCATTGTCACAGACCCGGCGAATGGCTCGATTGAGCCCAGCGCGGTCAAAAGAACCGCGACTGTCATCTCTTCAAAGTGCGCGTCTGGACAGCGATACAACGATGCCAAAGAGCACAAGTGCAATTCCCATGACGTGGGCGGGCGTGATCGTCTCCCCGAGGAAAAGGCCAGACAGTATGAGGGCTGCGACGGGGAGAACCGCCATGAACACGCTTGCTTCTCCGCCGCTGATCCGTGACGTGCCTGAATACCAAAGCCAGAAGCCGAGAACCGTGGGAAACACGCTGATGTAGACCGTAGCCGCCAGTGCCGACCGGGTGCTTTCGATGGGGCCGACAGCGAACATAAGGGCAGCCAGCGGCAAGGTAAGAGCCAAGGAGATCGAGCTCATCAACGCGGCCATATAGAGAGGCGGCAAGGATTTCCCGATTTTCTTGTTGAGGATTGCGAACAGCGCTTCCCCCGACACGGCCAGGACAACGAGCAAGTTGCCAAGCAACTGTCTGGCATCAAGCCCAATGCGGTTTGCGGAAACAAGATTCACCAAGAGCGCGCCTGTTGTGGCGGCGGCTATGGCGACCCACAGCCTGGCGCTCAGCCTTTCGCTCAAAGCCAGTGTCGCAACGAGTGCCGCCAACACAGGTAACAGGCCATGGATGACGCTGGCGCTTGCGCCGGTCGTCATGGTCAAGGCAACGATCATCAGGATGCTGTATCCCGCGCTTCCTGCCGCTGCTTGAAGAGCGACGATGAAGAGCTCGCGCGCTGTCAACCGTGGGGTCGGTGTACCCGTCAGATAGACGAGGCCAATGAAGATCGGCGTCGAGATCAGGAATCGAAGGGGCACAGCCAGGAACGGATGCATGCCTCCTGCAATCAATTTCGATGCGACGACGCCTGACCCGACCAGCGCCATGGCGAGCGACATCAGCCCGCCTGCCAGTATCCTTTGCGACACCATGGCAGCGGCTACAAGCTGGCTGTGTAGGCCGCTCGAGATCGCGCCGTTTTCAGCGCCGTGGCCCACCATTTGAGTTGATGCAGCATTGTCTTTGCCGCGCCTGAACTCTTTTCTGGATTCGGGGGTCCTGCCTCACCCGAGAAATGCTCCCACACGGCGTGAAAGCTCACGGCGTCGCGAACGGTAACGGCATGCAGTTCGGCAAACACCTGTCTGAGATGTTCGACGGCCCGCAAGCCACCGGACACGCCGCCGTATGAAACGAAGCCGACCGCCTTTGCGTGCCATTCCTCGTTCGCCTGATCGATCGCGTGTTTGAGATGTGCCGGATAGCTGTGATTGTACTCGGGCGTTACCACCACGAAAGCATCGGCACTCGCGAGTTGGCGCGTGAACGCGTTGATCGCAGGCGTCGGCTCTGCAGGATGGACGGCGGGCAATTCGATGTCCGCCACGTCGAGGATGGAAACGTCAAAGTCATCTGATCCTCGGGCTTCTCCGACAAACCACTGCCCCACCTTGTCGCCATATCGCTTTTCGCGCGTGCTTCCGATCAGCACGGCAAGTTTTAGCCGCTCGGCCATGGTCATCTCCTGCATTGTCGATGAACGACCAATGACATATTCATTTGATCTACGGGATTGCTAAAATTTCGCTCAATCTGATCTACGGAAACGATCATGCTTGACGCACTGACACTCGACCAACTGCGCATGTTTGTCGCTGTCGCCGACGCCGGCAGCTTTCGCCTGGCTGCGGCCAGGCTCGGGCGTGCGCAGTCGGCGGTGAGCCATGCCGTCGCCAATCTGGAAACGGAGTTGGGAACGCCGCTATTCGACAGATCGTCTCGTCGGCCAGCCCTGACGGTGGAAGGAAGGGCGTTGCTGGAAGACAGCCGCTCGCTCCTCCTGCGGGCGGACTTGCTGCGTGCCAAGGCGCGAGGCATGGGCAGCGGAGTGGAAATCGAACTCGCGGTGATCGCAGATACGCTTTTCCCAGTTTCGAGCATCGGTGAAGCTCTGGGCCGACTGCATGCCGCTTTTCCATCAGTGGGTGTTCAATTGCAAATCGGGACGCTGGGAGAACCGGTTGATGCCTTGCTAATGGGCACAGCCGACCTCGCGATCACGGTTGGTGAAGATCTGCGGGACCCGCGATTGGAGTTTGACTCGCTCGCGCCACTCGCTCTCGTTGCGGTTGTAAGCTCCATGCATCCCCTGGCGCAGATGGCCAAAGCGGGGCGGGTGAGTGCAGGAGAGCTCGCGGAGCACGTTCAGATCGTGCTGGTCGATCCGACCGTCCGCTCCCAAGGTCGAGATTACGGTGTGCTGTCGCAGCGAAAATGGCGTGTGGGAAGCCAAGAAGCAAAGCACGAAATGATACGAGCGGGCATCGGTTGGGGCAGGCTTCCGGATTGGCTCGTCCGAGACGACCTCGAAGAAGGGCGGCTCCAGCGGCTGCCGGCTGCAGCGCTTGGCGAGGGCGGCAGGACTGTTAGCTGGTCCTATCTGGCCCGCCGTCTCGACAAGCCTCTGCTACCTGCCGCAGCCTTTCTCAGATCGAGCCTCCACGAAATCATGACCGAAAAGCGGGGGTTGGAGGGAAAGACGCGTGAGTTCGACTAGCAACCCTCATCGGACGCTGACCCGCCTCCTTTGACAACTTTCCCAGCCGGTCATTCTTGAGCCCGGCACGCTGAAAGCCGACATTCTGTGGACCGGCGTTCCTGACCCAATCCGGTCATTCCGGATATCGCCCGATGCACGCTACCGCTCGGCCGCTGGCGCGGGTATTATCTGTCGAGGGCCATGCGCGTGCATGCCCACCTCCATCGCAATGAAGACGATCCATCGAACGCAGAATATTGATATCGCCGTTGCGACGCCGCAGCTTCAATCTTAACGCTTGATGAGGAGTGGGAAGCGTGATCGCAGTTGATGACAAAGTCGCTCTCTACCGCGATCTGGCGCAGCAGCTCGGCGGCCTCATCAGCGGCGAGCGCGACGCAATCGCGAATGCTGCCAATACCGCGGCGCTCTTATTCGCGAGCCTCCCCGATTTGAACTGGGCCGGCTTTTACTTCTTGCGATCGCCCGAAGAGCTGGTCCTGGGACCGTTCCAGGGCAAGCCGGCCTGTGTGCGCATCGCTGTGGGTCGCGGCGTCTGCGGGGCAGCGGTCGAACGAGGGCAGTCCGTGCTCGTCGAGGACGTGCACGCCTTTGCCGATCACATCGCCTGTGATGCAGCCTCGCGCTCGGAGCTTGTGGTGCCGTTGATCCGGGAACGTCGAATTCTCGGTGTCATCGACCTCGACAGCCCCTTGCTCGCGCGTTTCGATCTCGACGATCAGCGCGGCATCGAAGCAATTGCAGCAATTTACGTGAAGGCCAGCGCTGATCTTTAGGCAGCGCGCGGTTGCCTACTGCTACCCGATGCAACGCCAACCACGGGAGGCCCCCATGCCACGCATGCGTGCTGTTCAAGTGAAACACGCCAACGGACCATTCGAGCTGGTCGAACGCGAGGTTCCGACCCCGGCTGCGGGCCAGGTCCTGATCAAGGTCCAGGCGTGCGGGGTATGTCACAGCGATGCCTTCACGAAATTGGGGGCATTCCCGGGCATCAACTATCCGCGCGTGCCGGGCCACGAAGTTGTCGGGGTCATCGACAAGGTCGGCGAGCGTGTGACCAACTGGGAGCCGGGGCAACGGGTCGGGGTTGGCTGGCACGGGGGCCACTGTGGCCATTGTCCGTCCTGTCGCCGCGGCGATTTCATTACATGTGCTAACGGGCAAATTCCCGGCATCAGCTATGATGGCGGTTATGCCGACTACATGATCGCGCCTTTCGAAGCCCTGGCTGCGATCCCGGATGATCTGCAGGCTGCCGAGGCTGCGCCGCTCCTGTGCGCTGGAATCACGACCTACAATGCATTGCGGAACAGCGGGATTCGTGCCGGCGATACTGTCGCGGTGCTTGGCATCGGCGGTCTCGGTCATCTCGGTGTCCAGTTCGCCGCCAAGATGGGCTGCCGGACGGTCGCCATCGCGCGGGGCGCCGATAAGCGGCCGCTGGCGCTCGAGCTTGGTGCCCATCACTATTTCGATAGCACCACCCAGGACGTCGCCGCCGAATTGAACAAGCTGGGTGGAGCCCGCGTGATCCTGTCCACGGTCACCAGTTCGCAGGCGATGAGCGCGGTGCTTGGCGGACTGGCCGTTGATGGCAAGATGATCGTCGTTGGAGCTGCACCCGATCCCATCGAGGTCTCGCCATTGCTGCTGATCGGCGGCCGCCGGGCGATTCAGGGATGGCCCTCTGGAACCTCGGCCGATTCTGAAGAGACTTTGGCGTTCAGCGCCCTTGCCAACATTCGGCCGATGATCGAAACGATGCCGCTCGAGCGGGCAGCCGAAGCCTATGAGCGGATGATGAGCGGCGCAGCCCGGTTCCGGATGGTGATAACGACCGGGCAATAGCCCGGTTGTGACACAGGTGAGAAAACGTGAGGCACTTCGTAGCCGCGGGACTTCCCGCGGAAGGCCGCGATGTTACCTGGGGAACTATTGGATGACGGGGCATGATCTATTCTCACCATCAACGCGCAGATCTCCTCCCGCTGCGCAATCGTTCGATCGGTTCCGCTCCTCCTCCCAAGAGGGCCGATCAAGAGACCCCGACGCCCCCCTCCCGGCTCGGGGTCTTTTTCTGTAGCGCGGCTTCTGTGGCACGGGGCGTCGGGGTCCTCTTTGCCTGACCGCTTGCCTTCCCTTACAATCCCTTCCGGACAGGAGAGGAGTTCCGCCATGAGTGAAGACGCCTTCAACATGTCGATCCGCAAGTTCCTGAAGGAAGTCGGCGTGACCTCGCAGCGCAAGCTCGAGGAGGCCGTGCGCGAAGGGCAGGTCGGCGGCAGGAAGCTGAAGGTCCGCATGACGCTGACGGCGGAGGGCACCGGCCTCAACCACGTCGTGGACGGCGAGATCGAACTTCCATAGGTCGGGCGAAATCGGTCGAGAGGGATCAGCCGTCGGAACGCTGGCTTGCCGGGGTCGATGTGGCAGCGCTCGCCACGGCCTTGCGATCTCAGGGAACTTCTGAGCCCTCTGCAGTATCCCCTTCGTCGGCTTTCTTGGTCCCGCCCAGGGCCTTGGCCGCAGCGACAACGGTGCGCCGCAACCAGATGTGACGCAGCTCGTCCTGGTGGCGCGCGTGCCAGAGCAGGCTCATCGTAAAGCTGCCAAGATCGAGCGGTGGGGGTAGCGCAACGAACCGACCCATGCCCGCCGCCGTCCGCGCCAGACTCGATGGCAGGGTCATGATCAGATCTGAGTGGGCGGCGATCTCCACGGCCGCCAGAAAGCTTGGCACGCGGACGTGCACCCGCCGCCTGCGGCCCATCCGGGCGAGCGCCATGTCGACGGGCGCCGACCCTTCGCCGGTGACGCTCACCACGATGTGTCCCAGCTCCAAATAGCGGGTCAGAGTGAGCTTCCTGCTTGCCGCGGGATGTCCGGTGCGCATCAGCGTGACGAAAGTGTCGTCATAGAGGCCGCGTCGGCGGATTCCTGCCGGCGCCGAGTCGATCACGCCGATCACCGCATCCACGGCATCGTTCTCCAGCGCTTCGATACCCCTGGGTCCCGGTGCCGCGATGTCGAGATCGAGCTGCGGCGCCTCGATCGCGAGGCGGGCAAGCAGATGAGGCACGAGAGCGGCGGTCTCGAGGTCCAGCATCAGCAGCCGCACGTTGCCGGTCGCGGTTGCCGGATCGAAGGAGCTCGCTTCCAGCATGTCGCCGATTTGTGCGAGAGCTCTGCGCAGTCTTGGTCGAATGTCTTCGGCCCGCGTCGTCGGCGTGTAGCCACTCCGCCCTTCCACCAGCAGGCCATCGCCGAACAGCTTGCGCAGGCGCCCCAGGGCGCGGCTCACGGCTGGTTGGCTCATGCCGAGGCGGCTGGCGGCGCGCGTAACACTCCTTTCCTCAAGGAGCGCCTCAAGCACCACGAGCAGGTTCAGATCAGTCCGACGTAAATTCACTTCGCGCATAAAGACTATATAACGCATGCATTGGACGCATGGAATGCCGAGCGGTATTTCAACCTGCATCGAGACGTTCACGAACCTTCTGGAGGACAGGACGATGCATGTGGTCTTTGGAGCAGCGGGTAGGGCTGGCGGCGAAACAGCACGTGCGCTTATTGAGCGTGGCGAGCAGGTGCGTGTCGTGGTGCGCCGTCCGGAGCAGGGTGAATCATGGAAGGCGCTGGGTGCCGAGGTCGCCATCGCCAACCTTTACAGTGCGGACGACGTCTCTCGGGCCATGGAGGGCGCGTCGGCGGCGTTCCTCCTGAGCCCGCCGCCTCGGGACGGTGATCCGTTCGCACAGGCGGCGGAGCTTGGCAGAGCTATTGCCGAAGCAGTGCGGCGCGCAAACCTTGCCAAGACGGTTGTCCTTTCATCGATTGGTGCGCAGCATGCCTCCGACACCGGCGTCATCGCCACGTTGCACGAAATCGAGACTGCGCTTGCCGGTGCCGCGCGCGCCACAGCTTTTCTTCGCAGTGGCTATTTCATCGAAACCTGGTCGGAGGTTGCTGAAGCCGCCATCTCGGAGGGCATTCTGCCGTCGTTCCTGAACGTTGAGCAGAACATCCCCATGGTTAGCACCGCGGATGTGGGAGAGGCGGCTGCTCAGCTCATGACCGAGACGTGGGAGGGCACGCGGATCGTGGAACTTGGTGGACAAGAGGATTGGAGCGCCCGCGATGTGGCGACCGCCTTTGCGGAAGTTCTTGGCCGCCCGATCGAGCCGGTATTCCTGCCGCCGGAGCAGCACCTTGCGGTTCTGACCGAGGCGGGCGTCACGCCGGAAGTCGCCACGGCTCTGCTTGGTATGTATGACGGCATCGCGCGCGGCCGCGTCACCCGCCAGGAGAACAACGAGCACTGGCGCGGCGCGACACCCTTGGCAGCCGCGATCAAGCGTATGGTGACAACGCTACACGCTACCCCATAAGCCGCTGCACGCTCGCTCAACCGTTGCGGGAGGACGTGCCTGTCGAAGTAGCCCACTATCGTCCGCTGCATCGATTACTATCTGTCTGGAGTCAAAGCGGAGTGGGGAGGAATAGTCGGTCTCAACTGGATGTCTCGCCGAACCTTTGGTTCGTGTCACGTGAACAATCGAGTGCGAGTTTATGTATCGCGACCAGTTTCACATCGGGAGGAGTCTTTCACGCGCCGGCACTATCGTCGATCGATTGTTCGCCTAAGGGAAACACCGGTTTCGCAATGGCTGCCTCATTGGGACCTGGCAGATTTGCTAAGAGTCCAAGGGCCCGATTGCTTTAACAAGCTCCTCCACAAAATGATCTCAACATGTGGGTCAGGGCTATGCAGATCACAACAGACCGAAGGGAGAAGACATGGCTAGCGAACCGATCCGCGATCCTGCCAAGGACCGCCTCCTCACCCCGCAGAATGCTGCGTTCATTATCATCGACTACCAGCCCGTTCAGGTGAACTCCATCGCCTCGATGGACCGGCAGCTGCTGCTCAACAATATCGTCGGCTGCTCGAAGGCGGCGGTCGCCTATGGACTGCCGATTGTCCATTCGACCGTGAACGTAAAGACCGGCCTCAACAAGCCGCCGGTGCCGCATATCCGAAAGGTGCTCGGCGAATATCCGACCTATGACCGCACCACCATCAACAGCTGGGAGGATGTCGAATTCCGCAAGGCGGTCGAGGACACCGGCCGCAAGAAGCTCGTCATGACGGCGCTCTGGACCGAAGCCTGTCTTACCTTTCCGGCGATCGACGCGCTGGCCGAAGGCTATGAGGTCTATGTCCCTGTTGACGCGGTCGGCGGCACCTCGGTTACGGCGCATGAGGCGGCGCTGCGGCGTATCGAGCAGGCGGGCGGAAAACTCATCTCCACGGTGCAGCTCTTCTGCGAGCTCCAGCGCGACTGGAAGCGCAGTGAGACCGTGCCCGCCTTCATGAACCTCTTCATCGAGACCGGCGGCACCGCCGGCATCCAGTTCTCTTACGATCGCGCCGAATAGCCGCAGACTGGCCAGTGTCGTCACCCGACGACGCTGGCCAGGTCATTTACGCCCCCAAATCCTCCTCATCTTGCTGATGGCAGCGGTCGCGCTTGAAGCGTTCGCCACATGTTTTCGCCTTCCGCGGCGGCTCCCTGGCTTGGCATTTTATCCGCCAGTGCCTCTCGTGCGGCTCGCGACCGGCGCAGTCGTCCTCACCACACCACCGTCGCTGTCAGTTCGGCCCGCCGACCTCATTACTGTTCGCGCGACCCGCCATTCGCGCGTAATGTTTCCGGGTGGAGCAGCGCTCGAAGGGCCCGCCTGCGGCTCAGCGGGCGCGAGCCGCAGGCGGACAAAAATAACGCACTCACGGAGAACCCTATGTTCGCTACATCGAGGTGGCGCTTTGACGACATACTCACGTTTATCCGCGTGATGGAATCGGGAAGCATTACCGCTGCAGCGGAGCGCCTGAACCTGTCCAAATCCGTGATCAGCAAGCGCATCAGCGACTTGGAGGCAGCGCTCGGCGTGGAACTCTTCCAGCGCTCGACGCGTCAGGTCAGGCCGACCGAGAATGGCGATGCTTTCTACGAACGCATGGTGCCCCTGATAAACGAGATCAACCAGACCGCAGAAAGCCTTTCGGCGGAGCGGATAAAGAGCCTTCGCGGCCAGCTGCGCATCACGACGCCGATGTCGTTCGGCGCTATGTACCTGGGGCCGGTCATTGCAGAATTCGCGCGACGACATCCCGACCTCGAACTGGCGGTCGACTATGAAGATCGATTGGTCGACCTCGTGCAGGGTGGCTACGATATTGGCATTCGCATCGGCCATCTGCGTGACTCCAACCTGCGCGCCCGAACGCTATGCGAATGCCCGCGTGTTGTCGTTTGCAGCCCTGCCTACATCGAGGCGCACGGACAGCCCAAGACGGTCGCCGAACTCGCCAATCACCAGTGCATCGATTATGCCTATGTTCACGCTAACCGTCTTTGGCAGTTCGAAGCGGCGACGAAGGGAGGGCCGCCCGTCAGTGTCTCCATGCGCAGCCGCATCGTGATCAACAACGGCGGGGCATTAAGGGATATGGCGATAGCGGGTCTGGGCATAGCTTCATTGCCATTGTTCCTCGCAGCCGATGCGCTACGGCAGGGTGCGCTTGTCCAGATTCTCAGAGGATATCGACAGCCCCCTTATACGATCTCCGCCATCTATCCGCCGACACATCACGTCTCGACGAAGGTGCGAACCTTCATCGATTTTTTGGTCTCGTTCTTTATTCCCCCGCTGCCTTGGGAGGATGATTCCGAAGCCGCCCGGAATTCTGCACTGCTCAGGCTTCGCACCATAAGGCTGCCCTACGATGCATGAAGCCGCGATGTGCTGACGCCAGCGACCTTTGCGCGTCCGATTGGGGACGCGCGGCGTTCGCAAGAGCCCACTCATTGTCAGCCGGTCGATGCGGCGGTGAAAACCGCCAGCTGAGCGTCGAAAGCGCGCTTGTATGCGGGCCGCGCTTCGGCGCGAGCGACATAGGCGGAGAGGTTCGGATATTCCTCCAATATGTCCGATCCCTTCAACCTGAGCAGCACCGTCACCATCAGCAGGTCACCGGCGCTGAAGTCGCCGTCGAGCCAGTCGGCATCGCCAAGGCGATCGGAAAGCTTCTCCAGCCGGTTGCGGATGCTGTCCTCGAGGTACCGCAGGCGCTGCTCGTACCAAGGCTTGTCGCGCTCGAGGATCTTGCAGAGGGCGCGGTCGAAGATCGCCGGCTCCACCGTGTTGAGCGCGGCAAACATCCACGCGATCGCGCGCGCCCGGGCATTCGCATCGTCTGGCAGCAGGCCCCCATGGCGCTCGGCGATATGGAAGACGATCGCTCCCGACTCGAAGAGGGCGAGATCGCCTTCTTCATAGGTCGGGATCTGCCCGAAAGGCTGAAGCTCGAGATGCGCGGGTTCCTTCATCTCCTTGAACGAAAGAAGGCGAACCTCGTAAGGCTGGCCCGCTTCTTCGAGCGCCCAGCGAACGCGCATGTCACGCGCCAAACCCTTGCCGCGATCGGGCGACCGTTCAAAGGCGGTAATGGTGGGGGTCATTGGAACACTCCTCGTGCTTGCATGGCGCCGCCCAGCGGGGCTTGAGGAATGGCGGTGATCGTTCTCATGGTCTCTCTCCCGTTTGCATCTGGAAGACGAACGACCGGCGCGTTTCCCGACAATCGACCTCGTTTTCCCTGGGCACGAGGATCCGCCGTTCGGACCCGTCATCGGACCTCGCCGGACCGCGGAAGTAGGCGGTACATGCCAACAACGCTGGTGGTGCCTTGATGGAACGGCTACTGCATGATTCCCTTAAATCGGAACCGATTTAAGGACAAAAATCAGGCAGCAATTCAAAGTGCTGTAGCGACCTTTGTGCGTCCGATCACACGACAGAAACCAGCTTCGGCCTCGTCGATTGCGATACGGCAAGCCTTCTCGTCTCATCCTCATTCCTGTGACAAGCACAGGAATGAGGGCGATAGAGGGCATCCGCCAAACCATTACGCTGCTGTCGTGCATGGTGTCCGACGGGACGCGCGGCGCTTTGGGTGCGGCTCTCGAGCAGGGTTGTCGTGTTGAGGCTGCGACATTTTTGTACTGGACAGTCTGGTAATTAATTACCATACGCAACAGTATGGAAAATAAAGCGGAGCGCCACATGGAAAACCTGCTTACACTTCTCTTGACCCACCCTCACATGATCATGACTGCGAAGGTCGTCCTGACTTCGTTCTTCTGGATGGCGGGACTTTTTGGCGTTTTCAATTTCAAGGTCATCGTCCAGGAGATGGTAGACGCCAAGCTGCCCTCTCCAAAGTTTTTTGCATCCGCGACAATTGCTTGCCAACTCGCTGGCTCAGGCCTTTTGATCAGCAACGCTGGAGGCCTCGGATGGCTAGGCGCAGGTGCGCTTGCTGTTTTTACGATCCTCTGCATTCCGATCGGGCACCCGTTCTGGAAGTTTGACGAGCCGAAGCGGACCCACGAGTTTCATCTCGTCCTCGAACACATCACAGTGGTAGGTGGCTTGATGTTAGCGGCAGCCATTTCGGTGCTGTACTAAAGCACGTCGCATTCAAGCGTGTTCACGCGACGCGCTTTAGATCTTTGTTTTGTGCATGTCGCCCCAAACCGCTGCACACTTTGGGCGACATGCATTAGCTGGTTCGGAGCAGAACTGTGGAGAAAGCCAAGCGGTCACGCGGCAGACCGAAAGACGAAAGCAAGCGGGCCGCGCTGCTGGACGCGGCGCGCTCTCTGCTGCTCGCCATGGGGCCGGATGTCACAACGGATGAAATTGCGTCTTTGGCAGGCGTCTCAAAATCAACGCTTTACGCTAATTTTGCAGACAAGGAGAGCCTGATCGAGGCGGTAATCCGTCGAGAGGCGGACCTAACGGTTACAGATGAAGAATTCGCGAGGTTGGCGCGGTCAGACGTCACGGCTGACTCCCTGATAAAGTTCGGTATCCGATATGTCAGTTTCATCAACAGTCACGATCTCCTTGGTTGGGATCGTCTGATCGCTTCGTTGGAGTCCAGTCACCCTGAACTGCCTAAGCGATTCTTCGACTTGGGGCCTGGTCGAGGTCAGCGACTCCTCACGATGCTTCTCGCGCAGGCTGTCCAGCAGGAGTTTCTGGTCGAGGTCGAGGTCGATGTCGCGGCCGATATTCTGACAGGCCTTTGGCTTGGATTTGTCAATCTGGAGGTCAAGCTAGGCGTCCGGGAACCCCTCACAAAAGATGCAATCGAGGAGAGAGTTCGGCGGGGTGTGAGCATCTTTTTGCAAGTCTACGGGAATGATTCTTTCGTAGGGGCACCAGGCGCAGCCTCTGAGTAAGCAATAAGCAGGCGGCAAACCCCGTCATAGCTATTGCTTCCCCCAATATCGGCTCTCTACCCCAGAGTAGACCTTAGGGAAAATCAGAATTCGACCAGATAAATGATCGTGCCGAGAGGTGCCCCGATGTCACAAAATCAAGCGACCCAAGTTCGACATCCACCCATTGAGGTCAATTGCGTCAGAAGCGCGTTCCCTGTATGTTCCGTTCAGATATGCCTCAGGGCTACAGGTGAGGGAAGCGATGTCGGATCAGCAAGCCAAATATAATCGCCTAAAGGCTCTTCACGAAGGAGACCAAGCGTTCGTCATACCCAATCCGTGGGATGCCGGTTCGGCGCGTCTTTTAACCAGTCTGGGCTTCGAAGCGCTTGCCACCACCAGCGCGGGCTATGCCTTCTCGAAAGGCAAGCGGGATTCCTTTGCAGGTCTTTCGAGAAGCGAGATTCTTGAAAATGCTGCCGAGATTATCGGTGCGACACACCTTCCTGTCTCTGCCGATCTTGAAGACGGCTTTGGGGCCGCACCGGAAACCTGCGCGGAAACCGTTCGTATGGCTTGCGGCGTCGGCCTTGTCGGCGGATCAATCGAAGATGCAACCGGCGATCCCGACGCTCCGATCTATGATCTTGCCCACGCGGTTGAGCGCGTTCGGGCGGCGGCGGAAGCAACACGGGAACTGCCGTTCCTGCTGACCGCTCGGGCCGAAAATTACCTTTGGGGGAGGGCCGATCTGGACGACACGATCAGGCGGCTTCAAGCCTTTTCCGAAGCAGGGGCGGACGTCCTCTATGCTCCAGGCCTTCCTGACATCGACGCGATCAGGGCGGTGTGCCGGGCCGTCGACAAGCCCGTGAACGTTGTCATGGGACTGAAGGGGCGAAGCTATTCCGTTGCCGAGCTTTCCGAAGCCGGAGTGCGCCGCATCAGTGTTGGCGGGTCGTTCGCGCGGGCGGCACTCGGCGCGTTGATGCGCGCAGCGCAGGAGGTGAAATCGGCCGGCACTTTCACCTATGCGGTGGATGCGATCCCCGGCACGGTCATAACCCAACTCATGTCTCAGGACAAAAGCGCCGACCGGACATGACCACTTCGTCCCTGAAACACGTGGCACCCAATGAAGTTCGTGAACCCACTGCCTTTCGTGAGTGACATGGCTCGCTCAAAACAATTCTACTGCGAAGTCATGGATCTTCGAATTCTGGAGGATCACGGTGATTTCGTTCGGTTCGACACTGGCTTCGCTCTGCACGAGGGAAAGTCGCTGCATCAGACGGTGTTTGGGAACGTACCGGACGTGGACCGCCCCTATGGCCGGCTAAACCTTGTTCTTTATTTTGAGGTCGAAGACATCGATGCAACATTCGAGCGCATCGCCGAAAAAGTCGATCTGATCCATGAGGTAAGACGAGAGAGTCGGGGGCAGCGCGTTTTCAGGTTCTTCGACCCAGACCGGCACATCGTAGAGATAGGCGAGCCGCAGTGACAGGTGAGTTTCGGCGTTCAGTGCAAAGCGGCTCTTCCGGCGAACTGCTTGGAATTGCCGCTCAGAGCCCGGTCCGGCCGTTCCCGCCACGCTTAACGAACGACCGCTGTGCGCCCTCATAATGGTCATCGAGCCACCGGTCGCCGTTGCCGCAAAGCGGACATGACGCAGTGACAACGCGGGTCGCAGTTGCGCCAAGTCGCCATTCCGCCCCGTGCGGGTGATTAGATCACGAATTCCTCCTCATACGTCTGTGGCTCGGGAACGACCGTAACCTCCACCGGAACGATCCAATTGGCCGCGTAGCTCTCGCAGTCGGAACGCGGGAGCTCGGGCTGCACGCACCCCGCCCCATCGATCGCGCGACATCGCAGTATATATCGCCCGACTTCTTCAGGGGTCCACATGTACTCCCACAAGCGCCATGCAAAGGGACGTTCTGGTTCGAGGAGCCTTCCCTCGCGCCAGCCCCTGCCATCTCCGGTGCAGACCTGCACCTGCCGGATAACAGCCTCTCCGCTCCAGGCGGCTCCGAAAATCCGATACGGTTGGCCGGCGATGAGATGCGCCCCCTGCACGGGACGCGCGATCTGCGCTTTGACCTCCATCTCCGCAAGCGGGACCAGCCTCGGTTCCCCGAGGCTGCGCTCCCAACGGAAATAGTCGCGCGCCTGCCAGTAGCCAAGGAACGGTTGCTCCACAACCGTGATATGCGTGATCCACTTGACCCAAGCCATGCCGAACCAGCCACCTACGACCGCGCGTAGCGGGTAGCCGTGATCGCGCGTCAACGCCTCCTCGTTCATCGAATAGGCAAGGATTGTGCTGTGAGCCATTGCCTTCTCAAGCGGTAAACTGCGCGCAAAAGCGATGGGGCCGGGAGAAGCCGTTTTCTTGTTCGTGTCGACGACGCCGCTGTCTGCGCCTACGAGCAGAACCTCACGTGCGGTTCGCTTAACGCCCGCCATTTCCAAAATCTCGCGCAGAAGAACACCTGTCCACGCGGCATTGCCGACGGCTCCGTTCTGCCACTGCAATCCCTCCTTCGGCGGCACATAGTAGACGCGCCCGTTTCCTGCGCACTCGACGACGGCGGTGAAAGTCGTGCTCCGCATCGCCTTGATGCTGTCGAGGTCAAGTTCGATTGGCCGCTCCACCGCCCCGCCAACGCGCAATCTCCAGTCTCGCGCATCGAGGTCCGGCGACGCGAAATGGTTTCGCACGAAGAACAGCTCGGTTGGGATCAGCCAATCGGAGAGCGACGCAAACGGAAACTCGATGTTCTGTGGGGATTTCTGTCGAACTATTAGACTGGGTCGCTCTGGTGTCGGCATCGTCCTCGTCTCCCCTTCCAAGAGCACAACGCCGGCTCTCGGTCGCGCGAATTCCGGTTCGATCACACCGCCCCTCGCAGTGCGTCTGTCGCGTTCCGCCCTTCGGTTGCATTCTAGCACATACCGCACGTTTTCGGATCGACCTCGAACGGCAGCAAAGGGCCCGAATGCTGCTATAGGCCCACGTCTCTTTCGCGCCCCCTAAGACGGTCGTTAAGACACCGGTTTGTCGTTCCGAAAGCTGCCGGTCGGCTACGAAAGCGTCAATGCCGCCAGTGAGCCGCTCAGGCGGCTATCGTCTTTCCCGCAATAGTCGATTAATTCCATCCCATTCACAATACTTCAGGGCTTCAGGTGAGTTGGGCAAGGATATCGTCGACGACACTTGGGACGGTACCCGCCGTATCGATATTGATGCCAACGGGGAGATATTCCCGGGTATGATGGTAGCGGAGTACCAGGTGCCGCTCGGCCGGCTCGAAGCCCGGCTCATTCGGCCGCCCATCTAATCGTCGGCTCAACGTCTCAACGTCAATGTCGAGCACGAAAACCTTGTCAAATAGGTTCAGGAATTTGTGGAAATTGCGCGAGCCGCCACAGAAGAAGGTGGCAGGATGGGTGGTGTCGGCAGCAATAGCCCGTACCTTGTCGACAGGCCAGATCCAGTGCGCGTATCCCCAAGCGATGCGGTTCGCGCCTTTGGGTGGTCCTGCGAGTGCCTGGCCTGTTTCGGGGTCGCCGACATAGGCCAAGACCCGGTCACCATGGACGACATGGTAACCCCGCCGCTCCAGTTCGGTAGCGACAGACGTTTTTCCAGTGCCGGAACTGCCTTCGATCAGATAGTTCTTGATTCCCATAGGCGCCGTTTATCATGGCCTTCAATCCGGTGAGAAGAGACCCTGTCTGGGGACGCTCCACCAACGACGTCACCTGATCAGGGTAGCATTCGGTCTTTTCGAATTGAGGGCGAATGTCTGGCGGATACGCGCGCCCTTGTCGGCTGTTTAGCCAGTCCGCGAGGAACTCCAGAAGCGGACATCCCAGGCGACTCGTAGACGGCGAGCGGGAGATATTTTGTAAGCGGTCGTCGCGGCCATTAGGTTGTTGCCGGTCCAAACCAGTTACCCCACCGCTTCCAGTGTTTTGAACCGCAGACGCAGGATCAGTATCGCACCAATCCCGTACAGAGCGGCAACCGACAGCCAAATAGCCCCCGGCCAATCCAGTCTGACGGAGAGATACACGCTCGAGAAAGCTAGGGGAGCCGCGACAGAGGCCAGACTGACTGCCGATTGCAGCACACCCTGGAACTTGCCTTGCTCGGTCTCACTCACTTGGCGGGTGGCGAGTGACTGCAATGCCGGGACACCGATCCCGCCAAGTGCCAGAATCGGCATTGCGGCGAACACCATCCAGCCTTGTTTCGCAATGGCAAACACGGCAAGCGCCGCGCAGGCGCTTGCGACGCCGGTGAGTATCGTGCCGCGCTCACCGAGAAACTTGGTTGCCGGCCCAGGGAGGATTGCCTGGGCCAGTGTCTGGCAGACACCATATGTGCCAAGTGAGAGGCCGATCCACAGACCGTTCCAGTGGAAGGCGTCGCTGCCCCACAATGCCCAGCAAGTGCCATAGGCTTCGCCCAGACCACTGAATATGAAGAAGATGAATACGATTGGCAGGAGGCCTTTCATCGTAAAAGCCCAGCGGAGCGGTCGCAGCGGGTTGAATGCGCGGAAATCAATCTTTTCGCGGCTCGGCGGGCGCGACTCGGGCAAGGCGAGAAAGCCCAGCATCAAATTTATACCGGTCAGCAATGCCGCTACAAGGAATGGAAGCCTGACCCAATAATCGCCTAGCAGTCCCCCGAGTACTGGTCCGACTATGAAGCCCATGCCGAACATGGCATTGAGCAGACCGAAACGCCGTGCGCGGGTGCCCTCGGAAGAGATGTCAGTGACATAGGCAGCGGCAACGGAGGTGTTGGCGCTGGTGAGGCCAGCAAGGGCTCGGCCCATAAGCAGCAGCCATAGACTGGGTGCGAAGGCCAAGAACAGATAGTTGACGGCCGCGCCTGTCAGGGAGATCAACAGCACCGGGCGTCGACCAAGTCTATCGCTGAGCGCTCCCAGCACCGGAGCGAAGATGAACTGCATGGCTGCATACAGCGCCATCATGATGCCGATATACGGCGCGACATCTCCAGCGTGGGTGACATCTTTCAGCAACGAAGGAAGAATAGGGAAAATCAGCCCGATGCCGATCGAATCGAGGGCAACGGTCATTAGGATAACGACGAGTGATCTGGTCATAGCGCTGGCTCCAGGCGTCGGCCGGCGACGCCGCAAGGCGCTCGTTCCGAACGGCCATTAAAGCCCGAAGAATACCGGGCACGGGTTTTAGGGAGACGCTGGCCGCCCCACATCCAAATGTGGGCCGACGTGTGCTTGACCGCATGGACGCCAATTCGTCCATCTGCTTACTCACGCCATCGGCGGATCAAGGTAAGCGGTCGCTTTTCGCGATAGCATTTTCTAGTCCGAGCTGCGGCATCCGTCAAGCATCTCGAAGGGGTACCATGGCTGCCTGCGCTGGAGACTGCCTGCGCTGGAGACTGCCTTCGCTGGCGGATGGCGATTGGTTTGATGGCTCTGGCCAAGTCCGCTTCCGTCAGGGCTGATCCTCAAGCCGCCAGTCCGCCAACGGCCGCAAACACGTCATTCGGCAATCGGCTTGGAGGTGACCGCTTAGTCCGCAAAGTGCCTCTTCCGGCGAACTGCGTGGAATGTCCGCTCACCGTAGCCGAACACAGTAGAGGGCACCGTTTACTTACTGGCCGAGCACCACACGGTTGGCCGCCACGCGGTTGCCCGCGTGGTTTGCGCCGTGGGTGATGCCGTAAAGCACATCCGGCGTCGAGCGGTCCCTAGGCGATGCCTTGGCCAGTGTTCTTCAGTGGCACCGTTGATTGGTCCGTCCTTCTGCCCCTCGACGGCGAATGTGAACCGGCAGGATCGACCCTACGCAGCCAGTCAAGCGCTTCGTTCCCTCACGTTCCCCCGCCGTTCCTTTGGTGGTGCGCGCTTGCACCACAGCCTTCCCCTCTCGAGGTGAGCGCTTCCTTCACTGCGCGAATGGCATTGACGAAGACGCCTTCGGCCATAGTTTGTTCGCTGAAGCCGCAAGCGGGATGCAACGCGGGTTTTGGGTCCAACTCCCGTCGGCCGCCAACGCGATTGCTTCCATCGCCCTTCCAGGTGCTCTGGAAGGGCAAGGCGTACTCCCTGTGGGAGAGGCGAAATGACCAAAGTCGCGCTCTGGAGAACCCTCTACACCCCTGGCCATGATGCCGCTCGGCTGTTTCAGGTAGAGTCGGGGTGGCGGCTCGAAGGGACAGCCGTTTATCTGAGGGACGGGGAGCCGTCGTGTGTTCGCTATACCCTGGAGCTCGGGCCTGACTGGTCCACGCGGAGCGGATCAATCGAAGGTTTCATTGGCGCCAGAGCGGTTTGCAGTCGGATTCAACGCGATGCACAGGGCTGGACTCTCAACGAGGTTAGGCAAAGCGGGGTTGAGAACCTCGTAGACCTCGACTTCGGGTTCACGCCAGCGACGAACCACCCTCAGTTGCGCCGGATGGCGCTGCGGAGGGGACAATCTGAGCATATTACCGTCGCATGGATGGATGCGGATTCCGAGAAGCTGGAGCCGCTGCCGCAAGTCTACCGCCGCGTTTCTGAGCATGCCTACGACTATGAATCGCCACAGGGTCCCTACCGTGCAACCCTTCAGATCGCGCCGAGCGGGTTTGTCAGCCTCTATCCGGAGCTTTGGGAGATGGAACTGAATGCTGTCTAGGCCCGCTCCTCACCCGGCAACCATGACGAAGCGGATCGGAAACCGTCAAGCGGCTGCTTCTGCCCGTAAAGCGGCTCTTCCGGCGAACTGCGTGGAATTTCCGCTCACTATCGTGCGGTCGTAGCCGGCGAACACCCTAAAGCGCGTCGCGTTCAATCGGACTCATGCGACACGCTTTAGGTCCTTGTTTATGCATGTCGTTGCCCCAAAACCGCTGCACACTTTTAGGCGACATGCATTAGAGGGCACGATTGACCTACTGGCCGAGCACCACACGGTTGGCCGCCACGCGGTTGTCTGCGTGGTTTTCGCCGCGGCTGATGCCATAAAGCACATCCGGCGTCGAGCGGTCCCAGGCGATGCCTTGGCCAGTGTTCTTCAGTGGCACCGTCGCGACCCATTTCAGCACGGAGCCGGCCTCCGGGCGCTCCATCACATATGCCTCGGCGGCATCGTGCCCGGTCAGATAGAGCCTGCCGTCGGGGCCCCAGGACCCGCCCGAATTGCTCATGTCGCCGAATTTATCGAGCACTTCATCCGGCAGAACCCAGGTCTCGGCAACCCGCCAGTCATCGCCAAAGCGGACGACCTGCGCCTTGTCCTTGTTTTGATGGGCGAGGGGGCTGCGATCGAGGAACCGCTTGTAATTGGCGAATGCGCCCCACCACGAACCGTCGTGGTAATCGAGCCAGGTAAGGAAGCCACGATCGATATGAAGGGCATGGGTTTTGACGTGCTGCATCGTTGCTGCGTCGAAGACCTCGACCGAGTTGGCCCCCGGCCATTCGGGAAAGTTGGAGTGCGCCGCGTATATTTCTCCGTCGACCACGACGGCGCTGTTGAGGTGCTTGATCGGTCCGTCCTTCTGCCCCTCGAAAACGGCGACCCGCTCGCCGCTCGCCTTGTCGTACTTGGCGATGATGCGGTTGTCGACGGCATAGAAGTGATCGGCGTCCACGCCGATCCCCTGGGTTGCCTCGGGAACCGCGAGTTCCCGCACCAGGTCCGCCGCGCTCTGTCGCCCGGGTGCCGCGACGTCCGCGAGCACGGTGCCGGCGGCGACGGCGAGGCCGGCCGACACTAGAATGATACCCGCCCGCAACTCGGCCTCCGTCTGCTCCCGTCAACGATCCTGTCCATGCCATCCTACGCCGAGGGAACGTGAAAAATCGACCCGCTGCAAAACTTTGCAGGATTTCACCGCTGCCCTGTCGGGAACCGATTGCGTCATCCGTCCTTAGGGCGACTTGGCGACAGAGCCACGTCCGGGGTGGAGAAAAAAGGTTCGCTGCCTATTTCGCAGGGTAGCTGTTTCAAAGCGAAAGGAACATGCAATGTCGAAGAACACGATTTGCCTCTGGTTCGACAAGGATGCCGAGGAGGCCGCTCGCTTCTATTCGGAGGTCTTTCCGGACAGCAGGGTGACCGCCGTGCACCGCGCGCCCAGCGACTACCCGTCAGGCAAGGAGGGCGATGTTTTGACCGTCGAATTCACGGTCGCGGGCATTCCCTGCGTCGGACTGAATGGCGGTCCCATCTTCACGCATAACGAAGCCTTCTCGTTCCAGATCGCCACCGACGATCAGGAGGAGACCGACCGCTACTGGAACGCGATCGTCGGCAACGGCGGCCAGGAGAGCGCGTGCGGCTGGTGCAAGGACCGGTGGGGGATTTCCTGGCAGATCACGCCGCGCGTGCTGACTGACGCGCTTGCCGCTGGCGGCGCCGAAGCAAAGCGCGCCTTCGATGCCATGATGGAGATGGGGAAAATCGACGTCGCCGCGATCGAGGCCGCCCGGCGCGGCTGACGCCAGAGGGGAATCTCCCTGCCGTGCTGGCGCTCGACAGACAGAGGCGACCGCGTTGGGGCGGTCGTCGGCGTTTTTGCGGATGCGCCACAGCGCGCGCGTCCAATCGGACGCCGCGGTAACGGCTTCATTGAGCTCAAAGCTGCTGTGCGATCCATCACGAAAATCGACGCAAAGCCGATCGCGCCTGTTCCACTTCGGCACGCATGACACAATCCTCCGCATGGTCGTTGATCAATCCCATGGCCTGCATAAAGGCATATACAGTGGTGGGGCCGACAAATTTCCATCCGCGCTTACGCAGTTCCTTGGACAGTGCTTCGGAGGCGGGTGAGGTCGATCGGCTTTGTGGCCGCCCGCCGTCATCATACCGCTCGAACCGCCACACGAATGCCGCCAAGGAGCCTTCCGTCTCGACCAGTTCGCAGGCGCAGCCCGCATTGTTGATGACGGCCTCGATCTTGCCCCGATGACGGACGATCCCCGCATCAGCCAGCAACCTGGTCACATCCGCCTCATCGAACAGCGCCACCTTGCGGAAATCGAACCCGGCGAAAGCGGCGCGAAAATTCTCGCGCTTGGCAAGAATGGTGCGCCAGCTCAAGCCCGACTGGAAGCTTTCGAGGCAGAGCTTCTCGAACAGCCTTATGTCATCCACGACCGGGAAGCCCCATTCGCGGTCGTGATAGTCGAAGAACTCTGGCGCGGGGGCGCACCAGCGACAACGAGGGCGACCGTCGGGGCCGGGAACGGTTGTCGCGCTCATGCGGCGGTCTTTGCGACATCGAGGGCGGGGACGGTGCGCTTCGGGTCGATTTCGTAGGTCTCGGCGGTCACGACACCTTGCACGACGAAGGGGTCGGCAGCGATGCGCGCATCGTACGCATCACGACTTTCCGCATGAGCGATAATCGCGCCGCCGGCGGCGGGCTGGAGCGAGCCGACACAGAGGAACACGCCATTGGCGAAGCCTCGCGCGATCCAGTCGTTATGCGCCGCCATGAATTCCGGTGCGGCGCTGCGGTTCTCTGCAAATTTCAAGAAAGTGACGAACATCGGTGTTCCTTGATCATTTAGGTTGCGAGAGGTCCGGGAGGGATGCCAGCCAGCGTTCGATCCCGGCCACCTCATTGCGGATGAATGCCTCGTCCTTGAAGGCGGTCGCCATCACCGCCACCCCCTGCGACCAGGCCAGAAGATGCAGCGCCAGCGTTTCCGCCTGGTCAACGGCACCAAGGGCACGGATCTGTTCGGCCAGCCAGTCGCGGAACAGGCCGAAGATTTCGGTCGCGCGGCCCTGCGCGGCGTGGTCCAGTTTGGCGAGTTCAGAGCAAAGTGTTCCGACTGGGCAGCCGAAATCCATGATCCGACTGCGGTTGGCAATCAGCATATGGATGAAGGACTGGATGCGCTCGCGCGGACCTTCCCCCTCGGCCTGCCAGCCGTCGAGCATCGCCCGTGTCCGCTCCATTCTGCGGGCAATCACGGCATCCAGTATGTCGTCCTTGGTCTTGAAGTGGTGGTAGAAGTTCCCGCGCGAGATGCCCACGGCTGCGGCGATGTCAGCAAAGGACGTGGCCTCGAATCCGCTCTCGTAGAAGAGGGCATCCGCCTGTTCGACAATCAGCTCACGGGTTGACTGTGCTGGCATTTACCTTCGGCGCTCTGTTTGACGCATGAGAATTAGGACGATTGTCCTAATTCTGTCAAGACGAGAACGCCAAGCATTCCGCTGCTCGCAACTCGGCTCGGCCGAGTGAGTCTAAATGGCCGCCTGGCCGTGGAGGGACGGCCAGTCTCCGAATTTTCGGAAGTAGGCACGGGAGAAGGCAGCAGCGCTGGCAAAACCGACTTGTCGCGCCACTGCCTTCACTCGGGCCCCTTTGGACAGCTTCCGCCGAGCAATGGTCAAGCGCCATCCCGTCAGATAGGCCTGTGGCGTCGCGCCGACGACGTCGCGAAAAAGAGCCATGAAATGGCTTCGCGACATACCCGCCACTGCAGCAAGGTCTTCGTTGTTCCAAGCGCGAGCCGGCGCATCGTGCATCGCAACCAGCGCTCGGTGCAGAGCGGGATGGGAGAGGCCCGCCAACAACCCAGGCTGGGCGGCCCCGCGATCAATTGCTGACCGCAAGATAAGCAGGACCATCACTTCGCAGAGCCGATTGAGGGCCGCGCTCCGTCCGCAGCGCGATCCCAATGCCTCAGCCACGAAAGCGGCTGTCGTGTCGCGGAGGGTGGGTATGTCGTCGACTTCGACCCGGACTTGATCCGGCAAAGCGGTCATCAGCGGATTATGCGGACTCTCGAAATCGAACGTTGCAGTCACTAGAACTGGCGGCTCGGGATCCGCCTCACCACGCAGGCAAAGGATGACGCTTTCCGCAGGGCCCCCCGTTGCACCGACGACAATCAGCCTCGCTTGAACGTCACCGGCATGCCCCGGTTCCAATGAGGCCGACAGTTCGAACGTGTCGAAGAAGGCTGAGAGGCGATCCACCCTTGAAGGAAACGTCAGACTTTCAATCATGTTTTTCGGACCATTGATCGCCTCAAGTATGTGATGGTGAGTCTCCGACGTCAACGCGACGCGTCGGCGGCACACAAAATGGAGTTGATCAATGTTAGTCCCGAGAATGCCGGCCCCTGGCCTGACCGTGAAAACACTCGATCACGGAGAGTTCGATCTCGCTAGCGAAACGCCGTCACTCATGTCTCTTGTCTGCTTCTACCGTGGCCTTCACTGCCCGGTATGCGCCAGCTATCTGAAGGAGCTTGAACGAATGACGCCATCCTTCGCAGAAAGGGGCGTCAGCACCATTGCGATAAGCTCCGACGATGAAGAACGCGCGCGGCAAATGGCAGATAAGATTGGTGCCGCGCATCTCCGTGTCGGTTACGGGCTGCCTTTGAGCGTGGCACGGTTGTGGGGCCTTTATATTTCGGCCTCACGCGGGAAAACTTCGATCGGCATCGAAGAGCCCGCATTGTTTTCTGAGCCGGGGGTGTTTTTGATCAAGCCGGACCAAACCGTCTATTGGCTCTCCGTTCAATCCATGCCGTTCGCGCGACCGAATTTCACCGAGATGGTGCAAGCTTTGGATTTCGTGATCAAAAACGACTACCCGGCACGTGGCGAATACGATGGTGAGGTGTAGGCTTCTGCCGGTCAAAGCGGGGGGAGCGGTGCGGATTCCAGAACGAGGCGCCGCGCTCCTTTCCGCCTCTTTTCGATATCGCCACAGGATTATCGAAGAGGTTGGAAGGCAGATTGAAATGGCGCGCTGCGCGTCGTTACACATGGGTCAACTACGACCGCCACACGGGGGCACCCCCGATAGGCCCGACCACAGGATCAAAAACGTCGTTCTATTCTCGGGATCAAATCTTTCAGTTTTCAAGCGTGTACGAAGACACGATGCGCTTAAAGGAGGCCACATTCAGGCCTTGATAGACGAAGTCGTCTACCGAAAACCCAAGATGTACCAACGTTGTTGCAAGGATGCACTTTCCAAAGCTCTCTTCATCGCCTCCAGGATTCAACACTACAACTGAACTTGGCCCACGTCTGAACAAGCAATTATCGAACTCCTTCCAGATTCTTTCTTTAGGAAGAGCGGATTTCGTCACAAAGAAATTCAATGACAGTGCGTTAATGTGCTTTCTTGAAATGAAGACCACAGAATCTTGGGATGCCACAAATCTATGGACACGCCCGCATGTATCCTTTTGCGAAACGTCGGTGGCCTCAACACAGGAATACAAGATGTTTATCTTGACCCCGCGGAACTGCGTGTGCCGGGACGGGGGATTAAAATTTCTGAAATGGGCAACTATCTCTTTTTCGTGTGCGAGCAAATCATCGGCCATGATCGTCGCCGCGAACAAAATCGCAATGGCGCTCAAGGTCTTCTGTCTGGCTAACTTATCAAACCGCATACGCCCCCTCGCTCCGGCGGCCTTCATCAGTCGATCCGCAGGTTCGATATCAACCTCGCACCCAAAGGACACTCACCCGATTCGGACGATAGCACTATAAGGTTCGAGGTCCGCAATGGGGCTCGGATGCTCTTTTGTCTACCCACATCTCCCTGCCTCGCCTAAGAGATTGGCTGGACCTGATTCGCGTTGGAGACCGCAATGAGCCAAGCCCTTGAGACGATCACCACCTGGTATGTCGACCCGGATGCCGAGGACCGGATGTCTGACGGGCACGCTCCGATCTGGCGGCATCTCATCGAGCTGATCGTCGAGCGCGATCTTTCGGAGAAAAGCGTGCTCGACTTCGGTTGCAATCAGGGCGGCCTGTTGCGGCATCTCTATGCGACCAGGCCGTTCCGCAAGGCGCTCGGCATCGACATCGCGGAGCAGTCGATCGCCAAGGCCGAGGCTTTCAAGGGCAACATTCCCGTGCAGCACGCGGTCGGCGGAACGCTCGAGGGGTGGGTGGAGGAGTTCGATCTCGCGATCAGCCACGAGGTGATCTATCTCGTCGGTGACATCGACGCGCATGCTGCGGACATCTTCAAGGCGCTGAAGCCGGGCGGCATCTACTATGCCGTCACCGGCTGCCATACCGACAATCCGCTCTGGCCGAAATGGCGCGAGCTGGTTGCCAACCGCACGAACACAGTCGTCCAAGACCGTTCGATCACGGACTACGCACGAGCCTTCGCGAAGGCGGGATTCGACGTGTCCGGTCGCAAGCTCGAATATGACGGCTTCATTCCATTCATCGAGGATGGTTGGACGCCGGACTTCGCCGACGCGCTCGACTACTACACCCAGACCAAAATCGTGTTCCGCCTGGTCAAGCGCCCGTGACGGTGGTCACGCCCCTCTACAGCGCCGCGCGTCTTATCAGACGCGCAAAGGACGCTGTAGCACTTTGAATTTCTGCATGTTTTTATCCTTAAATCGGCTACGATTTAAGGAAACATGCCATAGCGGCTGAGGGCGATGGACGAGATCCAGGACCTCGACCTGATAGCCGATATCGAGGAAGGAGGTCGGCTCATCCAGGAGCAGGATTCCTGCCTCCTGCGGCACGGCTGCCGATATCCACACCCGCTGCCGCTCGCCGCCGGAAAGTTCCCGCAGCGTCCGGCCCGCCAGACTCGTGAGATCAAGCCCGCAAGCGCCTGAAGCTTCCGGTGTCGTACCCTGGCGGACACAATAAGCTTGGCAAACAGAGCTGCGCTTTATTAGAATGAGCTTAGTAATGCGCCAAGGTCGTCAAGCTAATCTACCGATCGGATGATTGCAGTCCGGAGTAGATAAGGCCTGAACTCGAGGTACTCATCTGCGGAGGGATAGCGAAAGTGCCCGCCTAAGCATTAGATCAAGGAAGCTCATTCAAAGACGCGATGGGGGACAACTCAAAAGAACATCCGGTCTTATTCGACCTACAAAGCATTTCGGCGGGCCTTCAGCTTGCGGTGATCGGCTGCGGAGCCTGGGGCAAGAACCTGGTCCGCTGCTTTGCTGAACTAGGCTGCCTCGGTGCCGTCGTTGACCTCCACACCGACGCAGTCGCGTCCCTTCTTGGCCAATACGGCAGCCGCGCCCTTTCCTTCGAGCAGGTACTAGCCGAGCGTTCGATCCAGGCTGTGGCGATCTCTACGCAACCGTCAACCCATTACGACCTTGCCAAGCGCGCCCTTCTTGCCGGAAAGCATCTCTTCGTCGAAAAGCCGCTCGCGCTTGAGCTCAAGCATGCCGAGGAACTGACCGATCTGGCGCGGCGCTTGGATCGACGCCTTATGGTCGGCCACATACTACAATATCACCCCGCCTTTACCCGGCTCCAGAGCCTCATCGCGAGTGGTGCTATAGGTCGTGTCCTGCGGCTTCAGGCCAACCGCATGAATCTCGGGGCGATCCGGTCCGAGGAAGACGTGCTGTGGTGTCTAGGGCCGCATGATGTCTCCATTATCTTGGCTCTCGTGGGGGCAGAACCAAGCGAGGTTTACGGTGTCGGCGGCTATCACCTGCGAAAAACGATAGCCGACGCGGTCACCCTTCACCTGAGTTTCCCGGCCGGGGAGCGGGCGCAAGTCAACCTGTCGTGGTTGCATCCCGTCAAGGAGCACCGGCTCACCGTAATCGGTTCAGAGGCCATGGTCGTGCTCGACGATGGAGCGCCATGGGAAGGCAAATTGCTCCTGTATCCGCACATCGTAAATGTGGCTGAGGATATAGCGGCAACGATCCGGGCCGAACCGCTTCCAGTCACGGTTGAGGAGAATGAACCGCTAAAGCTCGAATGTCAGCATTTTATCGACTGCATCGCGCAGGGTCATGATCCCATGACAGATGGTGACGAAGGGTTACGCGTGATGCGAGTCTTGGCGCAGGCCAGCATGATGCTCGATAGTAGCCGTGGCTGCCAGGACAATCCTGGGCAGACGGGCGCTGTCAGACACCTGTCTCATGCTGGAATCCACCATGCCAGACCGGATCCTCTTTAACGATCTTGGCGCGCAACGCCGCTATCTTGGACAGGTAGTTGACGAGGCAATCCGCGGCGTTCTCGATCGCGGCCTATATGTCATGGGTCCAGAGGTTGCTCAACTCGAGCACGACCTCGCCGCCTTTTGTGGCGCAAAGCATGCAATTTCCTGCGGCAGCGGAACCGATGCTTTAACCCTGCTACTCACGGCGAAAAGCGTCGGGGGTGGCGACGCGGTGTTCTGTCCGTCCTTTACGTTCGCGGCTACCGCAGAAGCCATAGCCGGGCTTGGCGCGACACCGGTCTTCGTCGACGTCTGCGAGGATACCTTCAACCTCGATGTCCAGAGCCTCCAATCCTCCATAACATCGGTCAACGACAGCGGACTGAGAGCAGTCGGCATTATCGCAGTCGATCTTTTTGGCCAGCCGGCCGACTACGACGCTATCGAGGCAATTGCAGATCGCGAGCGCCTGTGGCTGATCTGTGATGCAGCTCAAGCCTTCGGCGCAAACTATAGGGGGCGACAAGTCGGTACAATTGGGCTTGCCACTGCGACAAGCTTCTTCCCGACCAAACCCCTGGGCTGCTACGGGGACGGCGGTGCGGTATTCACAAGCGACGACGAGTTGGCTGGCATCATCCGCTCGCTCCGCATTCATGGCCAAGGGAATGACAAGCATGACAATGTTCGGATCGGCATGAACAGCCGTCTCGACACCGTTCAGGCTGCCGTTCTCATAGAGAAGCTCAAGATATTTCCGGATGAAATCACGGCCCGTAACCGCATCGTGAACCGCTACAATGAGCAACTGGGCGATGTTGCCACCGTGCCGAACGTTCTGCCGGGCGTGAGCTCGATCTGGGCACAGTATACGCTGCGCCTGCCAAGGTGTGACCGGGGGGTGTTCCAGAGCTTCCTGGCAGCGGCGGGCATTCCCACAGCGGTCTATTATCCGCGACCCATGCACCATCAAGCGGCGTACAGGCACTTCCCCGTTGCCCCGAAGGGCCTCCCCGTCTCTGATCGCCTTGCTGCCGAGGTCGTCAGTCTACCGATGCATGCGTATCTGACCGAACAGGTGCAGGATCAGATCACGGCTGCGGTGCGGGCAGCACTGGCGGCTCAGGCTTGACGTTACATCACAAGCTGGGCGAGCAAGCCATCGTCTACAGCGCCGCGCGTCTTATCAGGCGTGCAAAGGATGCTGTAGCACTTTGAATTGGTGCATGTTTTTATCCTTCAATCGGCTACGATTTAAGGAAACATGCCGTAGCGGGATAGCTTTGTAAGCTCGACGTCGAAATGGGGCGGCTTGTCGGGATCGACCTCGACAAACCGGCCCTTTACGCGAAACGTCTGCTCGATCAGCCCGCTTTCCGCAAGCGCTCTCGGCTCGCCATCGAAGCGCAGTTCGCCTTTCTCGAGGAGGGAAATGCGGTCGCTGATCGCAATGGCCTGGTTGATGTCGTGGATCGCCATGACGATCGTCACGCCCCTCTCGCGGCTGAGGCGATGGACGAGATCCAGCACCTCGACCTGATAGCCGATATCGAGGAAGGATGTCGGCTCATCCAGGAGCAGGATTCCCGCCTCCTGTGCCAGGGCTGCCGATATCCACGCCCGCTGCCGCTCGCCGCCGGAAAGTTCCTGCAGCGTCCGGTCCGCCAGGCTCGTGAGGCCGGTGCTCTCGAGCGCCCATTCGATGGCTTCCTCGTCTTTGCGGCCATAGGAGCGAAACAGGCCGACATGGGGAAACCGCCCCTGACGGACGAGCTGTGCAATCGTCATCTCATCGGGAGCCGTCGGTTGCTGCGGCAGGAAGGCGAGTTTCTTCGCGATGGCGCGTCGCGACATCGAGGCGGCGGCAAAACCCTCGATCTCGGCCCGACCTTCCGCAGGCGGGATCAAGCCCGCAAGCGCCTGAAGCGCCGTGCTCTTGCCCGATCCGTTCGGACCGATCAGAGCGCGTATCTCGCCCGGCTCCATCGAAAGCGAAAAGCCGTTCAACGCCTTGCGGCGACCGTAGAAAACCGACAGTTGGGAACAGGACAGCGGCATCATGGTGTTAGGGAACCTTGCGCATAAGCGCGAGCAAAACCGGCGCGCCGACGATGGCAGTGACCACCCCGATCGGCACTTCCTCGGCACGACCTGCGAGCCGTCCGATCAAGTCGCCGAGCGTGACGATGACCGCGCCGAGTACGATGGTGAGCGGCAGGACAAGCGGGAAATGCCGCCCGGCGAGGAACCGCGCCAGGTGCGGCACGACAAGGCCGACGAACACGATCGGGCCGACTGATCCGACAGCGCTCGCCGCAAGGGCGCAGGAGACCAGCAGCGCCAGCGAGAACTGCTTGCGATAGGACAAGCCGAAGGATCGGGCCACGGCCGCGTCGAACTGGAGAAGGATGAGCGGGCGGTAGATCAGCGGCAGCACGGCGAGGCCCGCGATCGTGAACGGCAGCAGGAAGAACGCGTGATCCCAGGTTCTGGCATAGAGGCTTCCCGAGAGCCATTCGAGGATGATCTCGATGCGTGCGGAGCCCCAGCCGGCAATCAGGCCTATGGCGAGAGCGTGCAGGATCGCGCCGATTGCAATGCCGCAGAGCGTGATCCGGAGCGGGCTGAGGCCGAGACGGAACGCCAGGAGATAGATGATGCCACCCGCGATCATCCCTCCGATCGTTCCGGCGATAGGCAGCCATCCGATCGGGAGCTCGGCAACCGTGTTGGAACCGGGATTGAAGATGTAAACCGTGAACAGCAGGAAGATCGTCACCGTCAGCGTTGCACCCTGGGAAACGCCCATGAGCGACGGATCGGCGAGCGGGTTTCGGGTGATCGTCTGAAGAACGAGGCCCGCCAGCGCGAATTGGATGCCGGCGAGAATGCCCGTCACGATCCGCGGCAACCGGATGTCGAGGATAATGGCACGGGCCTCCGACGAACCACTGCCGGTCAGCACTGCGACAATGTCTTCCGCAGGGATATCGACGACGCCGAGGAAGACTGCGGCAACGAAGGAGATCAGAACCAGAAGAGCGGCAGCGGGCAGGAGCCAGGCATTTGGTTGCGCAATCGCCGGAGAATGTGACGTCATGCGCGCTCCCCTTTGAAATCAAGTCGGCCGCGCTGGATCAGGTAGACGAAAATCGGGCCACCCAGAAGCGCCGTGATGATGCCGACCGGGAGCTCCTTGGGGATGGCGATCGTTCGCGCGGCGAGGTCGGCCGCGGTCACGATCAACGAGCCGATGGCGGCGGTAAGGCCGATCTCCCAAGCGGCTCCTCGCGGTCTCAACAGCCGGGCGATATGGGGCGCCGCCAGTCCCACGAAGGCGACAGGCCCGGCGGCGGGAGCGACGCCCGCCACGGGACAGATGCCAAGAACAAGGAGAATCGGCTTCCATAGATTGAGCTGCAAGCCCATTCCGGCGGCGGCATGGTCGCTGAGCGAGAACATCGCGATAACTCTGTGCAGCAACAGAGCGCCAGCCACGCCGATGATGACCCAAGGCAGCATGTGAAGCAGGTGCGACCACGTCCTCCCCGCGAAGCCACCCGATATCCAGAAGAGCAGGGCGGTCGACTGCGGCCCGGCGAGCAGCAAGACATAGATCGTGATCGCTCCGAGGAAGAGCGAGACGCTTATGCCGCCAAGGGCGAGGTGAAGCGGACGGCCGTTGCCGCCCCGCGCCACCCAGAACGTCACCGACGCCGCCGCAAGTCCTCCAGCAAGACCGACGAAGGGGTAATAGAGCGACGAAACCCAGGGCAACAGAACGAAGCAGGCGACGATCGGCGCGATCGCTCCGGCGGTCACACCCGTGATACCCGGATCGGCGAGGGGATTGCGGGTCAGCGACTGAAGGAGATAGCCCGAGACCGCAAGGCCCGCGCCCGCGACCGCCGCGGCCAGGCTCCTCGGCAGCCTGAGCGTCCAGACGAGGATCGACTCGATCTTGCCGTCGGGAACAAGGAGCGCTCGAAGAACTGCGTCGATCGAGAGTGTTTTCGCGCCGGGCAACAGCCCGACGACGATGATCAGCAGTGTCGCGACGACGACGAGAGAGATGGCTATCGAAGATTTCCGTGCGTCCATCATCGTCGCGGTCAATTCGTTACTTCTGGACCTCGGCGGGGATGATCTTCGCGGCCTCAGCCCGGACGTCCACCTTGGGGAAGACATCCGGATAAAGGTAGTGGGCTGCCTCTCTCAGTACGATCTCGCGCGCGATCGGGCCGTTGGTCTCGACCCAATGATCGCCGACATAGAAGACGCGGTTGTTCTTGACCGCCGTGAGCTGGCTCCAGATCGGGTTGTTTTCATGCGGGCGATCCGGGCCGTAGTCGTAGATGAAGAGGACCTCCGGATCCTTCTCGAGCATCGTCTCCAGGCTGAGGTCGATACCGAACTCGCCGCCCGGCGTCATGGCTCCGGCGATGTTCTCGCCGCCGATGGCCTTGACGATCGATGCCGACGTGTTCTCGTCGTGGAACGCGAACGGCACCTCGCCGCCCCACATGATCGCAAACCGCGGATGGACGTCCTTCGGCGCCTTCGCGGAGATATCAGCCAGATGCGCCCGGAACTCCCTGTTCAACTGAAGGCCGCGCTCGGGATTTCCGAGTATCTTGGAGAGCTCGGCGATCTCCTTGTCGCTGCCGTCGAGCAGTTCCATGTTGTAGGCGACATAGGGCGCAATCTTCTCGAGCTGCGGCGCGTTGCCGACGGTGTAGCGGCGGATCGCAACGATCAGGTCCGGCTTGGCTTCCGAAAGGAGTTCAAGGTTCGGCTTGGCGCGCTGGCCGATCTGCGCCAGGTCTTTCGTCAGACCGAGGAGGAAGTCGGGCGCGCGGTCGGCCACCATATAGGTGCTGGCCACGGGCTTGATGCCGAGCGCCAGCGCAACATCGTCGGCAAAGTAGGAAATCGAGGCGATGCGTTTTGGCTGGGCGGGAACCTTTACCTCCACGCCGCGGTCGTCTTTCACCGTCACCGTCTTGCCGTCCTCTGCGTGGACGGTTCCGGCGGCCAGGACGGCCAGGAGGCCGAAGAGAGTTGCTATTTTGCGTGCTGTCGCCATGGCGATCTCCTCCAGATGAACTCGTCATCGCTTTAGTCTGCAAAGAAGAGTATGGCAATCAACTTTTCTGGTCGAAAGCCACGCCGAGTTGTGGATTTCCGAGGGTACGCCTCAATCGCCGAATGGCGCGCGTCGTATCAGACGGCAGTACACGACAGCAGCTCAATTGGTTTGGTGGATGCTTTTTTCGCCCTCATTCCTGTGACAAGCACAGGAATGAGGGCAGGAGGAGAAGGCTTGCCGCGGCGACCCACGGGGCTGCGATGTGTTGTCGTCTACTGTGATCAGAAGCGCGGCGCTGCAGGACATCCGGGCGACCAGCCAGGCTAGGCCTTCTACCAACTCTTCGAATCGGGCAGGCTGCAATCAAAATCGAACCGGGTGATTGCACGGATGAGCGCGATAAAGGTTGTAGACTACGATCCAGCATGGCCCGGCCTATTCGAGGCGGAAAAGAGCCGGGTCGTGGGGCTGATCGGTGACATGGTCGATGACATTCACCATGTCGGAAGCACATCGATCGCCGGCCTTTGTGCCAAGCCGAAAATTGACATCGACACAGTGCTTTGCAGTCACGCGAGGGTTGCCGAGGCAGTCGAGCGCGTGAAGGCGCTCGCGGACTTTACCTTCCAGGGGGACCCATACGGTGATGGCATGTGGACCTTCACCTCAGGCCACGGCTCCTATGGCACCCGGCTCTACCTTTGCGGGCCGGAGAACCCCACGCATGTCAAACGCATACTGTTTCGCGATTGGCTCCGTACCCATCCGGAAGACGCTGCCGAATATGCCGCTTTGAAGCGCAAACTGGCGACAGAGGCAAACGGCGACTGGAAATTCTACACTGGCGGAAAATCCGACTTCGTCGCGAAGATCGTGCGGCAAGCGTCCGTCTGATCGGTTGCAGAGGTCGGCTTTCCGCCGGATTCGGACCTCGGTATCCTGACGTCGCCTCGGGGCAAAAGCGGTCGTAGGCGTCCTCCCGGAATGCGCCAACATCGGTCATCGCAAGATCGACTGCCTTTCTGGGACATCACGGCCGTCGAGCACGCTAAACCACATTAGTTTGGGCAATCCGGATCGCCGGGTTGGCAGACACGTCGCTGCGGCCTGCGGCGGTCATTGTCACCACCTCTGCGGTCGCGATTGTCGTCGCCGCGGCGGATGACGCGATTGCCATCGTCGCCCTCACGTTCGAAGTTCCGGCGGTGGCGATCGCCGCCGCCGGGCAGATCACGATCAAAGTCTGGCTGCCTGTCGACATTAGGCCTGCGGTTGGGGGCGCGATCGAAATCCGGAAGGCGATCCCGACGATCGTCAAAATCCCGACGTCTTTCAGGGGGACGGCTAAAATCGGGCCTCTGCTCCAATCTCCGGTCGAATTCTGGGGGCGGCGCTGGCCTTGGCTCGAAATCAGGAATGCGGCTGGGGGGACGGTAAGGTGCCGCACGGCGATCGGGGCCGCGATAGAGGTCCGGTCCGCGGCGCCAGCGATCGCGGTCGCGATAAAAGTCATAGTCGCGATAGTGACGATCCCAATAGCTGCTGAAGCTGAACACAACGACGGGAATACCGAGCGGGCGATAATATCTAGGACCGACATAAACGCGGCGCTGTTGATAAAGTGCCTGGATATATCGGCCGTGCACCCAGCCGCGGCCGTAGAACTCCACGTCGCACCATGGCACGTCGGCAAGACAGCCGTAGATTTCGATGGATTCGCCGGCCGGAATTACGGTGACCGCCGGATATGCTGTGCTTGGGCCGGCGCGCATATTGACGTTAGCCGTCGCGAAGCCTTCTGCCGCCTGAGCGATCGCCGGAGCAAGCAAGAGCATACCGGTAGCGGCAATTTTCAAAAGGGTGCGTTTCATGTTTTCGACTCCCTGGGGAGGCAGGCGGTATCTTATTTTACTCCGGCTTTTCTGGTTCCCGGGTATAGTTGAAGCGCGTCCCAGCTTTGGTTGGGCGGCCACTATCGTCTTGTCTTTCAATGGTTTATAGCGCGTTTTGCATGAACGCAGCTTGAACGGAAGGATCGGGCTATAGACTTGAAAGTGCCGGACCGGCTTATCCGGCAGCGTTTGGAGGCGGCCCCCGAGGCCAACAGTACCTCCAGCCTCTCATCGGTCTCTCTTAGTTGCATATAAGACCAGACACAATGACCGCTTCGGGCTCACTCCAGACTTCCCGCGGCCTTGTCCAGGGCCGCAACGGGTCGAGAATTCGCCTTCGTCAGCGGGTGGTGAGCGGAAGTCCGTGCGATGATCTCGCACGGCAGCTTCGCGCCAAATGCGGACCTTGCTACTGGAGATCGCGAAGGTCGCGATGCGACCCTAGCGGTCGCTCGCTTAGCGAGCAGAACCGCCAGGTCTCGACCCCGGAGCGGACATTCAGGGTTCTAACTGGTCGCCGGAAAGCGGACGACTACTGACTCGCTGATGCACATCACAGCACACCGTTGCCGTCCGGCGGTGCTGTCAGCGCGGTTTGGCGTGTTGCAACTCGGCTGACTAGTCGGATGACTTGGTCACGCCGTTGACACCGGCTGTCTCGCGAAGCACCCGCTGGGCCGATTGCAGATCCGATGTCGCGAATCCCTCCGTGAACTTGCCGCAGAGGGGCGCAAGCAGGTGATGAGCGTCGCCGAACCGGTTCTGCACGATCCATAGCCGGGCCAGGCTTGTCGCTGCGCGCAACTCCCATAAATCAGCGTTTTGCCCTCGCGCTACCTCGGCCGCGTGCCGGAGTCGTGCTTCCGCCTCGGCACGATCAAACGCGGGCAGCTGCAGCATCAGCTCGCCCGTCAGCCGATGCAATTCCGCCTCGAACCACCGCTCGCCCGTTGCGGCCGCTCGGTCCAGCGCGTCGGTCAGCAAATCCAAGCCCCGCTGTGCTCCCCCCGCATGGGTCTCGATGCGCGCAAGCAAGCTCAAAAAGAATGGAACCAGGAATCTCGCTCCGGTCATCTCCCACGACGCCAAGCCCTCTCGAACCTGTGTGATGGCCGCCGGTAATTCACCCATCTCTGCCAGCGTCCAGCCTCGAATGATCGTACCTGCACCGAGGAAGTGGGGAGAGCCCTGCGCTCTTGCGAGCGTGATCAGTGAATCCGCCCGATCTCGCGCTTCTCGCCAGTCGCCGCGAAGCTGCGACAGGATGCAGCCGTAAAGCAGGGCGTAACCGAGCGTGTTGCGGTGGGAAAGTTCCCTTGCGTCTGCCAATGCCTCGTTGCTCCTGGCCTGGGCCTGCTCGGGATGCCCAAGAGCGAAGAGGGTCCAGGAGAGGACCGACAGCCCCGCCACCCGAGGGTCCTGGGCGAACAGGAATGCGAGGGAGCGATGTTGCTGCGGGTCATAAAGAGCGAGCGACCGTTCCAGATATTCACGGGCGGTCGCTATTTCGCCGCGAAGGAAGGCATCGGTTCCGGCGATGCGATTGCCGACGGTCTCACCGGACGTCTCCCGTTCTTCCTGCGCGCGCCGGAGCAGCGCCTCTCCCGCCTTTCTTCCCGCCTCCAGTTCAGCGCGCACGACGTGGAAGACCCACTCCCCGTAGAGGACAGGGAAGAGCCTAGCTTTATCCCCGATCCGCTCGCATAATTCGCGAGCTCGCGCGTTGGCCCGGCCGACCTCTGGCGCTGCCCAACCCTTGGCGGTCATCAGGGCAACGCTGAGAGCGACCTGCAATTCGAGTTCCTGCCGCCATCGCGCAGCATCATTGGGCAGTCCGTCAAGCAGCTCCAGCCCTCTTGTCAGATGAGTAATCGCTTCGGCGGTTGCGGAGCGCGCAATCTCTGCTTGCCCGGCCCTGAGCCAGTAATTGACCGCAGGTTCCAGCCGCCCCGCCTCCGCATAGTGCTGAGCCAGAAGCTCGGGCTGCGTCTGGACCGTTTCGGGGAAACGTTGCTCGATCGCCGTGGCTATCGCCGCGTGCAGCCGTTGTCGTTTCGTGCGCACAAGGGTCGCGTAGGCGGCGTCGCGTACGAGCGCGTGCTTGAAGCTGTAGGTCGCCTGCGGCGGGGTCCCGTGGCGGAACACCAATCCTGAAGCAATGAGTTCGTCCAGTGCTTCCTCTACTTCGCTCGTCTGCAACGGCGCGGCGGTCACGAGCAGCTCATGCGAGAATTCTCGACCGATTGCGGCCGCCACCTGCGCTACCTCCCTGGCGGGCGCAAGCCGGTCAAGCCGGGCCAATAACGATTCCTGAAGCGTAGCTGGAATTGCGATCGCCGACAGGGGACGCGCGAGAGCGTAGCGATCGCCCTCGTCTTTAAGCAAGTTGGTCTCCAATATCGCGCGCGTCAGCTCCTCGACGAAGAGCGGCACGCCGTCTGTCTGTCCGACGATCTGGTTGAGCACTTCGGCAGGCAGAGCCCTGCCGCCGGTCAGCCTCTCCACCATATCTGCGCCTTGCCGGCGGCTCAAACGACTGAGCGTCAATGCCGTGACATGGGGATAGCGCATCCACGGTGGGAGAAAGTCGGAGCGGTAGGTGATGAGCACCAGCACTGGCGAGTCTTGCACGCGGTCAACAACAAGATCCAGCAGTTCCAGCGAGGTCGGATCTGCCCAATGCACGTCCTCGTATATTGCGAGGACGGGCCGACGTGCCGCGAGCCCGATGAGCTGATCGACGAGTACCTCCAGCGTCCGCTTCTTCTGCCGGTGCGGGCTTAACTCCAACGGCAGATAGCGACCGTCCGCTGGAACCGACAGCAACGCCGCGAGCAGCGGCGCCGTGTCGGCGACGTCTTCGGTCGATTGCGTGAGCAGCGTCTCGAGCTTGCTCAGTTTCACTGCGGGGGGATCCTCCGCGGCGAAGCCAGCTGCCCGCTCCAGAAGGCGGATAACCGGATGAAGCGGGCTGGTCTGATGATAGGGCGAGCAGTAGTGACTTACAGTGGTATGCGGCTCGCTTTCCAGACGCCGGCGCAGGGCACGAACAAGGCGCGACTTGCCGATGCCGGCCTCGCCCGCCAGCAACACCACGCGGCCTTCGCTTTCCTTGACTGCTTCCCAGCGCTTAAGCAGGAGTCCTATCTCGTGCTCGCGACCGACGAGCGGGGTCAGGCTCGCCCCGTGCAGAGCTTCGAACCGGCTTTCAGCAGAGCTTTCACCGAGCACGCGCCAAGCGGGTACGGAAGCGGGAAAGCCCTTCAAAGAGTGGAACCCGAGCTCGGCGAGATCGAACAGGCCGCGGATGAGCTGCCGGGTCGTGGATGCCACCACCACCGTTCCCGGCTCGGCGACACTTTGCAGTCGTGCCGCTAAATTGGGCGTCTCGCCGATTACCGTCTCCTCACGCGCAGCACCTTCGCCGATCAGTTCGCCGACAACCACCAGGCCGGTCGCGATGCCGACGCGAGCCTGCAGCGTCTCCCCATGCGTTGATCGCTCGTTCTGCACTGCGTCGATGGCGGCAAGTCCCGCTCGCACCGCTCGTTCGGCCTCATCCTCGTGAGCGCGCGGGTAGCCAAAGTAAGCGAGCACGCCATCGCCCATGTACTTGGCAACGTGGCCCTCGAATCGCGCAATAGCGCCCGCCACCGCACGCTGATAGCCCCGCAGCAGTTCGCCCATCTCCTCTGGATCGAGTCGTGAGGAAAGCCTGGTCGAGTCGACAAGGTCGACGAACATCACGGTAAGCTGGCGGCGCTCCGCCTCCGGGAGAATTACAGGTGTCCCCCCAACTCCAGTTGGCCCGTTCTGTTGTTCAGCGACCTCACGCAACGCGGCGATGGCAGCAAGCAGCTTACGACGGTGCCCTACCGAGGCGACGCCAAGCCCAATCAGGTCGTCGGCCGTAAGATCCCTTAGGACTTCAGGATCGATGTCGTTTTGGCGGAACGCTTCTTCGTACTGTCCCAGCCCTTGATCGCGCAGCCACGCACCGACGTCCATGGCTCCTCCTCCGTCTACTCGGAGTGCAAGGTTCTTCAGCATACTCCAGAAGTCTCTACGCCGCACGACCCAAGGCCTGCGGGTTGGACTTCATCGATCGGATGCACTGAACGCTCGCTTCCGGCGTAACAGCGAAGGTCCGGTTGAGGCGGTGCCGGGAACGTCTGCTTACGGCGAGCGTGTTCGTTCGGCAGCAAAAGACGCCGCTCGCAAGCATCGTGAGCGTTGGATGCGCCGGCAGGCAAAGGGCCACCTCTACAAAAGCGATGCTTTCGCCGAGGTGGCCCTGCGGCCGTGAGGAGAAGCGCGCCCGTTGGTCTCGTCGATCAACTGGAGCTCAGAACGTAGCGGCGGTTGCCGGGAAGCGCCGGCCGTGCGTTCATGGAATAAAGCCGAGTGAACTTCTTGATGTCGGCCGGGTCGACCTCGACGGGTTCCATCGCCACCATCCAGTCGACGATCTCGCTGCAGGGAGGGGTGGTCAGCGATCCCTCATAGCTCCAATACTTCAGCGAGGAGGGCAGGAGGCCTTTCGGGTCGACGGCATCGAGCTGGGTTTCTTCGCCGGCGTTCTGCGGGAACTTCGCCGCGAGGCTCGCGAAGGTCGGGTTGGCCGCGCCGGGGACAAGGAAAACGCCGAGCACGCCGAGCGCGCCGGTCTCCGCATTCTTGTGAACGAAATGCGCTTCCATCGGGAAGTTTTTGCCCTCGACAAGATGCTCGCTCGGCGCGTGGAAGTGATACTGCACCAGATCAAAGGTCTTGTCGCCGCGGCGAAGCGTACCGCCGGCGGCCTTCACCTGGATCGTGTGGCCATTGTTGAGGATCGTGCCGCCGCGCGCCCAGTCCGTCGCCAGATCGGGGATTTCGGCCTTGATCGCGCCGCGGATGTCAACCGGTGATTGCTGCGAGCCGGCAGAACAAGCACCGTTCTCAGTGCTCAAAGTACCCCAATGCTCAGGACCCTCTTCGCCTTCATAGCCCCAGTGCACGCCTTCGGCCGCGTATGCCGTCTTGACGCAGAGCGGGCAGGCCGCAAGCAAGGCTAAGCCCCTGAGGAAATCACGCCTTTCCATTCATATTCCCTTTCGAATGATCACGAGCAGATCGCGCTCGCGGGAGCGGGATGTTGTCCTCGATACCTGTCCGCCACCTGTCAGAATTACGCGTTTTAGAAAGGCTCCGCGAAACACCGTCACTTTGCGGGGAGAGCGGGCCGGCCCAGGCACCGCTGCTACCGACTACGCTGCCCCCGAAATCCTTCGCATGCCGACCGCTGCATGCAAGCGGGTTGACGTTCATGAGCTGTATGGCTGACGTGGCAAATTCCGGTGAGAAATTCCTGTGACCGCGTTCGGCCCGTTGCTGTCATGGGTGACGGGAGTGGAGAGTGGCGGAGTTGAGCCCCATGCAGTCATCCGTTCGACCAGCCGCGCAGCCTCTCAAACCCTCCTGCGAATATATTCCCGCTACGAACTCGTGCCGTCAGCACCGAGCTTTCAATCCAGGTCTGGATTTCGGGTGTCAGCGGGCCGAGAAAGGTAACTTCCACCAACGTCGCCGCCGCATGCAGAGCGGTCATTTCGGGCCAGCCCATTGCGATTTCGTGGTGCCCGATCCAAGCGTCAGGATCCTTGTAGTCGATGACGCCACGGCCTGTCCTCTCGGACGCGTTCACGAAAAACCTGTAGGACAGGACACCCGGATGACCTTCGGCTTCGACCCGCCTTGCCAGCGCGCCTACCGCGATCTCGAAGTCTTCCGGCGTCGTCTTTAGCTCGTATAGATTCAGGATGGTGAGGCGATTGTCGACCATGATAGGACCTCAGTCCGAAAAAGCCCGCCAGTAACTCCGACGACGGCACGGGATCGGGCATAGGTGTCAAACCATATCATCGATAAACCTTCGTCGCAGTCTTCGAAGCAGCAAAGTATGCGAAGGGATCCCCCTTTCCCCGAACGAAGGGCTGGCCGGAGCGTCCAGAAGTTCCTTGGTGGCCTCATGAAAGGGGTCGGGTCGGCTGTCGTCACCAAAAACGTTCCATACTGCGGCCCACCAGCCGCCGGGGCGAAGCAGACCGGCAATCTTCGCAAGGGCCGAGTCTTCGTCGAGCCAGTGAAAAGCGGTTGCGCACACGCCGAGATCGAAACCTCGCTCGTCGAGCGACGCATCCTCGAATGGAGCGACGACCACCTGCAGCGCCTTGTGCGGATTGTTCGCGCGCAGGAAGTCGGCAAGGCGCCGGTCAGGCTCAATCGCAATCAGCGGGTCAGCACCGATTTCGAGTAGCCGGCGCGTCGCAATGCCGGTGCCTGCTCCGATCTCGAAAACCGCAGCGTTGCTACGCAAACCGCATCGCGAGGCGAGCGTGGCGTACACCCATTCCGGATACCGCGGCCGCGAGCTGTGGTAGCGCGCGGGGTTCTCTCCGAAAGCCTGGCGACCGTATTCCCTGGCAGGCCTTGGCGCTGTCACCACACTTCCTCCAACCCCCGGCTGCGATGTGACGCCGCCTCCCGGCAAATGAGCCATTTGGATGAGGAGTATCTATTGTTTCAACCGTAGAGAGGCGCATGGATCCGCGATCCACCCAAAAGCGGAGGCTCGACCGAAGCGGCGGAGGGCGGCCCGCTCGGCTCTTTCCAAGCGCCACACAGCCTTTGCCCGAGCCGGGTTTGGAAACGCGTCAGCCAGCCGCTCATGCGGGCAGCGTAGCTCCGTTTTCCCCTGGGTTTATCCACAAATCGCTCTACCTGCTTAATGAAACAACGCGGACGCAATTTCATCCACCTTGCAACGGAGTTCAGCGGAAGGGCATGAGCGAGGAAAGCAACAGGGATTACGGCTCGGGATCGATAGCCGCGGCACAGCCGTCCAAGCTTCCAACGCTCGCTGCGATGGCTGCCGCCGTCGCTGTCCTCTATTTCGCTCGGGCCGTGTTCCTGCCGCTCGCCGTTGCCATCCTGCTCACCTTTGCGCTGGCCCCCGTCGTCTCGAACCTCAGGAAGGTCGGTTTGCCGCGCATGCCAGCCGTGATCGTCAGCGTGGCTGCGGCCTTTCTCTCGCTCTCGATCTTCAGCGCCGTCGTGGCGATGCAGGTCAGCGAGGTTGCGCAAAACCTCCCTACCTACCAGTACAACATCGTCGAAAAGATCAGGGCCCTGAAAGAGGCGGAGTCGGAAAACAGCGTGATCGACCGGCTCGGCCGCTTCGTGGAGAGGATCGGGACCGAGCTCAGCCGGGCGGAACCTCAAACCCGACCTTCCTCCGAGGCGCGGCCGCCGCCGGAGCCGCTTCTGGTGGAGATCTTCTCTCCGCAGCGCCCCATCGAAATGCTGAGGAACATTGTCAATCCGCTCGTGGGTCCTCTGGCCACGACCGGTCTCATCATCATCGTTGTCATCTTCATGCTTCTTGAACGGGAGGATCTAAGGGACCGTTTCATCCGCCTCGTGGGCTATGGAGACCTCCACCGCACAACACAAGCCCTGCAGGATGCCGGCTCTCGGGTCGGCCAGTACCTGCTCATGCAGCTCGTGGTGAACATCACCTACGGGATACCGCTGGCTGCCGGTCTCTGGGTTCTCGGCATACCAAATGCGGTTCTGTGGGGCATGCTGGCGATCGTCCTCAGATTTGTCCCATATATCGGCCCCATCATCGCCGCGCTCGTTCCCCTGTTCCTGGCTTTTTCGGTGGCGCCGGGCTGGAGCGTGCTGCTCTGGACGGCAGCTCTGTTCATTCTCCTCGAACTTCTCAGCAACAATGTCGTGGAGCCCTGGCTTTACGGTTCGCGCACCGGCCTATCACCGCTTGCGATCATCGTGGCGGCAATCTTCTGGGCCTGGCTCTGGGGACCCGTCGGGCTGGTCCTGTCGACGCCGCTGACGGTTTGCCTCGTTGTCCTCGGCCGCCATGTTCCCCAGTTCGAATTCTTCGAGATCCTGTTCGGCAACGAGCCGGTGCTCGATCCGAAGGAACGCCTGTATCAGCGCCTGCTTGCGGGCGACCCCGACGAGGCGACCGACAATGCCGAGGAGATGCTCGAGGAGAAGTATCTCGTCGAATTCTACGACACCGTTGCCATTCCGGCGCTGCTGCTCGCGGAACGAGACCGCGCCCGACAGGCGATGACGGAGGCGCAGCTAGCGCAGGTTGCCGAGAGCGGGCACGTGCTCGTCGCCAATCTTCAAGAAATCGCCAGCGAAGAAGAGGAGGAAGAGGAAGAAGGGGAGGACGACAGCGCCGACGGTTCCGAGGAAGACGACCAGGCCGATGACTACGACTTGCCGGACGGGGAGGGGAAATCCGTTCTATGCATCGGGGGAAGGGGCGATCTGGACGACGTGGCAGCCTCGATGCTGGCGCAGGTCGTCACCATTCAGGGGGCCGAGGCTCAATCGGCCAGCTACCGGGACCTGAAGCTCGGCAATATCAGGGCTCTGGCGCTGGAGGGCCGTTCGGCCGTCATCATAGGCTTTCTCAATCAGGATTCCAGGAGGCATGCCAAGTTCATCGTGCGCCGGCTGAAGCGTTTAACGCCGACGGCGCGCATCGGCGTCGCATTCTGGCGGGAGAACCAAGAAGGAGCGTCCGACCGAAAGGCACAGCTCATCGAAGAGTTGCAGGCGGATTTCGCGGCCTTTTCGATCGTCGATGCGGCACGCGAAACCCTTTCCGAAGGAGAAGCGCGACCCGTAAAAGTGGCACGCATGAGGATCGTTCCACGCTCCGCCACCCGCAGGGTGCGCACGCAAGGCAAGGAAAAGGCGCCTGCCTAAGCGGCGAAAGTGGGTTGACACTCCCCTCTGCCCTGCCGGGAACTCCCCCACAAGGGGGAGATCGGCAAGGGGCGACGCCCCGCTCAACCGGTTACCCGCTGTGCGCACCGTCGATGTCGGTGACTTCGGCATCTGCGAACTCACCGTCGCGCAGGCCTTTGCTTGTGGCCAATCTCCCCCCTTGGGGGCGGCAGGGCAGAGGGGGGTATCGCCTCGCGAAAGCCCTCTACCGCGCCGCGCGTCGAATGCGGCATTGGCGGCCGTTTACCCGAGAAGCCGTGATTTCGCTGTCGCGACCACTTCGCGCGTCAGGTCCACCAGGCGGTCGGCGGCGAGGCGGTTGATTTGCCAGAAAAGCGGCACGTCGAGCGGAGTATTGGGGATGAGTTCGACGAGCCGCCCGGAAGCCAGATGCTCTCCAGCGAGGAGGGCAGGGTTCATGCACCAGCCCATGCCGGAGAGGCTGGCATCGAGGAAGCCCTGCGTGGATGCCAGCCAATGGGTGGGGTAGGCCAGGTCCTGTCCGAAAGCCTGACGAATCCAGCGGCTTTGCGCCCTGTCTTTCTGGTTGAAGGTCAGCGCGGGCGCACGGCCGATCGCCTCTGCCGTGACGCCATCGGGGAAGTATTTGGCCACAAAATCGGGGCTTGCCGTCGCATGGTAGCGGAGCGCTCCGAGCGAGGTGCGGCGGCAGCCGGCGATCGGCTTTTCGAGGCTGGTGACCGCCGCGAGCACGCGACCGCGTTGCAGCCATTCGGCCGTATGCTCTTCGTCGTCGATGGCAATGTTCAGAAGATAGCGGGATCGCCTGGAAAAATTCGATATGGCCGGCAGGAACCATGTTCCGAGGCTATCGGCATTGGTCGCGATGTGAAGGGTCACTTGATCGCGCGGCTTGTCAGGATCGGCAAGCGACGGAAGATGCTCCATCAACTCGCCTTCCAGCATGCCGACATTCTCCATGTGGCGGCACAGCCATGCTCCCTTTTCGGTTGCCGTACACGGGTTGCCCCGGACAATCAAAACGACGCCGAGGCGCTCTTCGAGCTGCTTCACCCGTTGGGAGACGGCCGACGGCGTGACGTTCAAGGCGGCGGCCGCCTTTTCGAAGCTTCCGGTCTGGACGACGGTCGCGACGGCGTGAAGCGCAGGATAATCGAGCATGGCATTAGCTCTTCTTAATCGGGATCACCTGATTTAATTATCCTAACTGGTCCGTGCCCGCTAGAGAAAGGCCCGTCTTTTCGTTTGCGGAGCATTTCGTCAGCATGAACTTCCCGATTTATATGACCGGCCTGGTGATGGGCTTGAGCCTGATTGTCGCGATCGGTGCGCAGAATGCGTTCATCTTGCGCCAGGGGTTGCGGCGCGAGCATGTGTTCGCCGTGTGCCTCACATGCGGCCTGTCCGATGCCATCCTGATCTTCCTGGGCGTCACCAGCCTCGGGCAGATTGCGGCCATGCTGCCCTGGCTTGACCCCGCCATGCGATTGGGGGGAGCGGCCTTTCTCATCTGGTACGGCGCAAAAAGCCTCCATTCGTCAATTCGATCTTCGGGTGCACTGAAAGTTGGAGAAGAAGCCTCCTCGAGGTTCTGGCCGACCTTCGCGACCTGCCTTGCGCTCACCTGGCTCAATCCGCATGTCTACCTCGATACGGTCGTGCTTCTCGGTACCATTGCGACGCGCTTTCCCGGCGAGGAGATGCTGTTTGCCGCCGGTGCCATGTCCGCCTCGTTCCTGTTCTTTTTCGCGCTTGGCTACGGTGCCAAGTGGCTGCGCCCGATTTTCTCACGGCCGTCGGCATGGCGCGTGCTGGATCTCGTGATCGCCGCCGTCATGTGGACGATCGCCTACAGGCTGTTGCGCGGGATGTGATCCCGCGGCACGGCTTCTCCTCCGCCTCATCCCTGTGCTTGTCACAGGGATCCAGCAGCGCCGCGTCTGCGGCGCGGAAGAGTCGTTTCAGCCCAAGGACTTGGGCTGACTGGATTCCTGTGACAAGCACAGGAATGAGGGCGAAAAAAATTATCCACCGACCCAATCACGTTACGGTCTGTACGGTGGCGCCTCAAAAGACCCGCGGCGCCGTCGTCCGTTTGGAAGTTTTGAGAACTATTTGGGAGCGGTTAATTACGGCGCTGTTCGTTGCCCGCAGAATTCAACCTCCAGAGCACATGGAGGTTGCTATGAACGATACTCTCACCCTTGCCTCGGCCCCACGTCAGGCGGCGCGGTCGGGAACGCCCGTGGCGCCGGCGGAAGTGTCGCGTCGGCACCACGGCCGGGCGGCCCGCTTGGAACACCAGCAAGCTTCGAAGGCCAATCCCCATTTGATCGGCGATATCGGTCTGACGAGACATGAGGGCGAGGCAGGGATTGCCAAGCCCTCGGCCGAACATACGACGGCCAACGGTCTCTTGCGGCTTCTCCCAAGGCTCGGCACCTTGGCCGCCCGATGGAGAATCTGGGGAGGGAGCCGGGCGGTCCGGGGAGGGATCGACGATTTGAGCGACGGAGAGTTGCGTGAGCTGGGCATCAGCCGCGTTCCGCGGAAGGCGCGGTGGCTTGACGGCTCAGAGGCGCGGCTGCCCATGGATTATTTCTACCGCATCCATCCGGACGTCTGATGCGGAGAAGGCGGCCGTCGAGGGAATATGGCGGCTGCCGGGCGAAAAGCCGCTTTCACCCGGCGGCGGCAATCAGCGCGTTCGCGGTCCGCCGCAGGAGCGGAATGGCTTCGCCCGCTTCAAGAACCTGCGAGCTGACGAAGGCGCCGTTGATGAGCAATGCGAGCTGACCGGCCAGTTCGTCCGGGCGGTCGACATTGAGCCGGTCCGCGATTCCCTTCAGCCGGTGCCGCATCTCGCGCTTGTGGGCCGCTGCGACCTTCCGCGCCGGGTGGTCGGCTTCCGGGAATTCCGCGGCAACGTTGATCTGCGGGCAACCGCGATAGTTCGGCCGTCCGACCCGTTCGCCGATCCATTCCAGATGCGCGTAGAGCTCCGCCCGCGCGTCATCCTCGTGTTTTTCGGCCACACGGTCCCACGTGCCCCAGAAATCCTCGTCCTCGCGCGCGAGGAAGGCGGCGACGAGATCGTCCTTCGTGCCGAAATGCCGATAGAGGCTGGTCTTGGCGACGCCTGCCTCCTCGACCACGAGGTCAACCCCCACGGCGCGCACGCCGCGCGCATAGAAAAGTGTCGACGCAGTTTCGAGGATCCGGTCCCTGACGTCGACGGCATCTTGGTTCGCTTTGGCAGCGCTTTTTGTCATGACTCACCTCCAATGCGGGCAACCTAACACATCGATGCTTGACACGCTACAGACTTGTATGTAGCGATAGAACAAACAGGTCTGTAGCGCAAGGGGAAATCAATGACTGTTTACCAATCAGGAACTTCGAAGCAGGATCGGGCTGTCGCCGTGTTCGGCGCTGCCGGTCATACGGGGTGTTTCGTCGTCTCGGAACTCTTGCGCCGAGGCATCGCCCCGATTGCCGTCGCACGCGATGTCGCGAAGCTGACGGAGTTCGCGGATCTCGGCATCGAGGTGCGGGGTGCTTCGACAGACGACCCGGGCTCGCTCGATCAGGCATTCAGGGGCGCGGCCGCGATCATCAACTGTGCCGGTCCTTTTCTCGACACTGCCGATGCCGTGGCATCGGCAGCGCTTCGTGCGGGAATTCACTATCTCGATGTGACGGCCGAGCAGCCGAGCGCGCAGGCGACCTACGACAAATTCGACAAGGCGGCGCGCGACGCCGGCGTCCTCGTCATTCCGGCCATGGGCTTTTATGGCGGCTTTGCCGACCTCCTCGTCACGGCAGCCATGGACGACTGGGAGTTCGCCGACGAGATCAGGGTAGGGGTTGCGCTCGATAGCTGGCATCCGACGCAAGGCACGCGAATAACGGGCGAGAAGAACACCGCCCGCCGTATGATCGTTGCCAACGGCGAGCTTACCCCGGTGCCTCAACCTGCCGCCGAGATGGACTGGGACTTCCCGGAGCCGTTTGCACGGCAAAAGGTCGTCGAGCTCCCGTTTTCAGAGATCGTCGTGATTTCCCGACATACGCGGTCATCCGAGCTTCGCACCTATCTCAATCGCACCGCCCTTAGTGATGTTCGGGACCCGGCGACTCCGCCGCCCAGGCCCGCGGACGAGAACGGTCGATCCGCGCAGATTTTCCTGGTCGAGGCGACCGTGCGAAAGGGAGAGCAGATCCGGCGGATCGCCGCTGAAGGGCGAGACATCTACGCCTTTTCGGCACCGCTCATCTCAGAAGCCGTTCAGCGCATTCTTGACGGCAGGGTGCGGGGCAGCGGGGCTCAGGCGCCGGGTGCTGTTTTCGACGCCCGCGACTATCTCGACGCCTTGGCGCCGCATCATCTGTCGCTGGTGATGGCGGAGGGCTAGCTGGCTAATAACAATCCTGCCGTCTCTCTCCTGACGGGCGGGATCGAAGCTGACGCTACAGCGCCGCGCCAATCGCGATTCGCAGTGCACCTTCGCGCTTTCAATGCCGTCCTGGAGGGAGCGTATGCGCAAGCCAATTGCCGATGGCGAGCTCGACATCGAAGCCGACGCTGCCGGGTTGGCGTCCGTGACCTCGGCCGTCATGCATTCGCTCGCCGTTCGCGCGCGAGCTGGCGAGCCGCGACAAGCGCTCGACAAGCTTAGCGGCGTCGCAATCGACCTGATCTGCGGAAAACGCCGATAAGATTGCTGTCGATGCTTTTTGGCGCAAACGCTGCGGCCGTTATGACGTATTCTGCCTTTATGCATGATGGAAGGCCGATGAATGTGAGGGAAACGAGGATGACCGGGAGCAAATCATGTGCAGAAACATAAGGCCCTTGTTCAATTTCGATCCGCCGGCGACGGACGAGGAAATCCGCGATGCGGCGTTGCAATTCGTGCGCAAGCTCAGCGGAACGACCAGACCGTCGAAGCGGAATGAAGCCGCATTCGATCACGCGGTGAACTCAATCGCGCAATGCGCCCGCGAGCTCATCGATGCCTTGGAGACATCGCAACCGCCGCGCAACCGTGAGGAAGAGGCCGCAAAGGCGCGCGCGAGGAGCGCAGCCCGTTTCGCGTGACTCAGCCGACGAGAGCGTCGCTGATCCTTGTGCGCGGCCGTTCGAGGGGGGGAGGGAAATGCTGGACGAGCTGATCGAAACCGAAAAGAGCCTCTGGGCGAACGATCCTGAGTTCTACGAAGCGACCTACTTGCCGGACGCCGTTCTGATCTTTGCGGAAACGGGAAGGATCGGGAGGGACGTGGCTGTCGCCGCGATCCTGGAAGAGAACCGCAGAGGACGGCACTGGGCGGATGTCCGCTTCGAAGGCGCTTCGACAATGCCGATCGCCTCCGACGTGGTGCTTCTCAACTATACGGCCCATGCCCGCTGGAACCACGAGACGGCCCCGAGCAGCGCGCTCTGCGCCACCGTCTACGTCAAAAGGGCAGGGTCATGGCGGGTGGCGTCGCACCAGCAGACGATTGCGGTAAGCCACGACCCTTGAGGACTCAAGCGCCCTTCGGGCTCTTCCGCGAGCGGGTGGAGCGGGCAGTCTTGGCCGACGTGTTCAGTTCCACGGCGGCGCGGATCAGCGCCTTCAGCGCCTCTTCATCGATGTTTTCGCGCTCGTGGATATCGATGGCACGCCGGGTGTTGCCCTCGAGGCTGGAGTTGAAGAGGCTCGCGGGGTCTTCTAGCGAAGCGCCCTTGGCGAAGGTCAGCTTCACGACCTGCTTGTAGGTCTCGCCGGTGCAGATGATTCCGGCGTGCGACCACACCGGAACGCCTCGCCACTTCCACTCTTCGACGACTTCGGGGTCGGCCTCCTTGATGAGCGCCCGGACCCTGGCGAGCGTTTCGCCCCGCCAATCGCCGAGCTCGTCTAACCTGGCATCGATCAGCCGAGAGGGAGAGTCTTCTGCTTTTCCGTCCATCGGTGCGCCCCTTCTTCATGGTTGTTGTCGTTCGCTTTGCGCCTTCAATCGCGTGGCACTCGACCGTTTCATTGTTTCATCGAAACCAAAGTACGCGGCAGCCTCCAACTGCTGGCATTACGGTTGCGGCATGGCAAGGGCTTCTCCTCCCACCTCATTCCTGTGACAAGCACAGGAGTGAGGGAGGGGATGGTTGCGACGAAGTCCGTTACACACTTCCCCTACTCAAGCTGAGGCTCGATCGCCGCCTTGTCGATGATCGACCAGACCGTTTCGATCCGTCCGTCCACAAACTCATAGAAGACATTTTCGGCGAACCGGATTTTCCGGCCGTTGACGGGAAGGCCGAACAGCACGCCTCTCGGCGTGCAGTCGAATCGCAGGCGGCTCGCAACGCGGGGCGGTTCGCAAACCAGCAGCTCTACGTCGAAGTAGAGGTCGGGAATCGCGTCGAAATCGCCTTCGAGCATCTTGCGATAGCCTGACAGTCCGATCCGCTCGCCGTTGTAATGAACGTCGTCATGCACGAACCTCCCGAGGTTCGGCCAATCCTGGTCGTTCAGGCATTGAATGTAGCCTCGGTAGAGGTCGGCGAGTTCGGCTCTTGTCATGACGCGGCTCGTTCCCGCTCACATTCGTTCGCCGGGTATTTCGCTCGCCTGCTTGAACCAGGCGGCGAGCTGGGCTTCGTCGAGCTGGTCGTTCTCGTGGATGTGGAAATAGCGCGCGTGTTCCGTCTTGGACGCGACGGGGGGAGGAGGATCGAGCGAGGCGCCGCGGAAGAAGGCCAGCTTGATGTACTTCGTGAAGCAATGAATGCCGAGGAACCAGGTCTGGCCGTCCATTCCGTAGAGCGGCGAGTTCCACTTGACCGCCTTCTGCACGTCGGGGACGGTGCGCATAATGAGCGCGTCGAGCCGACGCCCGACGTCACTCTTCCAGCCAGGCATGGCCGCGATATAGGCCTGGACGGGGGCGTCGCCGTAACCTTTGGGGATCTGGGGATTGCCGCCCGAGAGCAGCGTCGGCCCGGCGCCCGCCGCCGGGCTTTCCTGCGCCGCCTTAGGGGCGGGCTTACGGGCGACCGACTTCCGGGGTTTGGCGGCGTTCTCTGCGACCTTCGCTGACTTTGTGGACGTCTTGTCGGGCATGCGCTCACTCCATTGCTGCACGATGCTTCAAATCGTAATCATGCAGCGATTGTCTGATCACAGTACACGACAGAAGCCAGCTTCTGCCTCGTTGGTTGCAGTATGGTAACGCATCTCCTCCTGCCCTCATTCCTGTGCTCGTCACAGGAATCCAGTCAGCCTAAGTCCTTGGGCTGAAAAGACTCTTCTGCGCCGCAGACGCGGCGCTGCTGGATTCCTGTGTCAAGCACAGGAATGAGGGCAAAAAAAGCATCCGCCAAACCAATTTAGCTGCCGTCGTATACCTCAAAAACACGCGCTGGCGCTGTAATGGACGACGGCAAGGATACCTTGATTCCCGGTGATGTCGACCCGCCGGGCAGCCCGGCCGTCGGCGGGGGGTTACGGGGTGGCGCGACAGGGGATGCTCCATATCGGCAGATGCGATAGATAGTCGGTCAACCTGATACCCAGGGAACAACAGGCGTCCCGCGGGTGTTGCTAAACCATTTCAGAACGAACACGGTAAGCTCGCAATGCGTTTGATTTTGATAGTTATAATCCTCTCGGTCATCAGCATACTGGCGTTCAAGTACGCCGATAAGTCATTGGGAAATGTACCCATCGTGGCGACAGCCGACGAACTCTCCGAACAGTAACCGGGTAAACGGCCTCCGCCCGCGCCCGGCGAGGCGCGGCTTCTGACATCGGGCCTGCATCCGAACGCCGGATGCTCCAGGCGGTTTATTCCTGACCTTTGACCAGGGTCGGCCATTCGCTCGTCGTGCCCGGCTGCACCGGCCGCTCCAGATAGGTTGAAAGCACGACATAGCTGCGCGTCGCCTTCACGCCGGGCGTGTCGTAGAGGCGCGCCAGCAGCCCCTCGAGCGCATGGGTGCTCTCGGTGCGAACCTTGAGCAGCATGCAGGTGTCGCCGGCGACGGAGTGGATCTCCTCGACTTCGGGATGCTGCTCGATCGCAAGCAGCGCCGGCGTCTTGCCCCAGCCGGTCGTGTCGACATGGACGAAGGCGAGCAGCGTCTTGCCGAGTGCCTCGGGATCGACCAGCGCCGCGACGCGGCGGATCGCGCCCGAGCGCCTGAGCCGCTTTACGCGTTCGTGCGCGGCCGGTGGCGAAAGGCCGACGCGTTCTCCGAGTTCCGCGTAGCTCGTGGTGGCGTCCTCGACCAGAACGCCTAACAGCTTTCGGTCCATCGCGTCGAGTTCACGGTCGGCGGGGCGCTTCCGCCGAATGTCATCTGTATTTTGGTCCATTCCGAAATCGCCTCTTGTTGCCGAATGTGGTTCTGCAATTATGCTGGAATGACGAACATCAATCAATCCATTCCTGACCTGTCCGCGGAGAGGGCGCGCATCCCGCCCTTCGCCTTCGTGCTGACCACGTGCATTGGCGTCATCGGCTCAAACTCGCTGGCGCTCGGTCCGATCGCGCCGGAAGTGGCGCGGAGCCTCGGTGCGGACGTTCCCGCCGTAATGACGGCCTCGGGCGCCTTCGGTCTCGGCACGGCGGCGAGCGCCATTTTCCTTGGCCGCCTTATCGACCGCCACGGCCCGCGCCGCATGCTGGCGGCGGCGCTGATCCTCCTTGCCGTCGGGCTTGGAGGTAGCGCGGCCGCGCCGGCGCTGCCGCTGCTGGTCGCCTTTCAGCTCATCGTCGGCATTGCTGCGGGCATCGCGCTTCCCGCGATCTATACGCTGGCCTCGATCATCGCGCCGGCCGGACGAGAGAGCGAGACTATCGGCCTGGTGCTGACCGGCTGGACGCTGAGCATGGTAGCCGGCGTGCCGCTTTCGGCCGCCATAGCCGATTTCGCCGGGTGGCGGACGGTTTATATCGTTGTCGCTGCTGCAACCCTTGTCGCCTGCGCCGCCGTCCGGTTCGCCCCGGTCACAGAGGGCTCACGGGGCAAGCAGGTCGGCGGGGGCAGGGCGACATCGCCGCTCGCGGCGCTCGGCGTTCGCGGCGTCGTGCCGCTTCTTTCCGCCTGCGCGGCCTTCATGGCCGCCTTCTATGGCGTCTACGCCTATATTGGCGACCACCTCCATGCTGCACTCGGCCTGCCTGTCAGCGCCAACGGCCTCGTTGCGGTCTCCTACGGCTTCGGCTTCGGCGGCGCGGCCTTTCTCGACCGGCTGATCGATCGCTTCGGTGCGGGCCGGTTGCTGCCGCGCATTTTTCTTGCCGTCGCCGGCATCTATGTTGCGATGGCGGCGGCGAACGGCTCCTATGTTGCGATCCTCGCGGTGGTGTTTGCCTGGGGGCTCGCCAACCACTTCGGGCTCAACGTGCTCATCATGCGGCTGACTGCGCTCGATCCCGCAAGACGCGGCGCCATCATGGGGCTCAACAGCGGCGTCACCTATCTCGCGCTCTTCGCCGGTACGGTCGGCTTCGGCGCGGCCTATGCCGCAAGCGGCTTCTTCGTCCTGCCGCTGGCGGCGGCGGGGTTGATGCTCGCGGCGGCCTCGTTCGCGGCACGGGCGCCACGCTAGATCACGATGATTTGGGTGGAGCCGGACCGCGCAGCCGCTGTGCGGAAGCCAGTTATCGATGAAGTAAAATCCTGCAATGACGATCCCGTTACTTCCGAAACCCCGATTTTCGGAGAATAGGCAGTTTTTGATCATCTACTTTCGTGTTAAAGTGCTGAAAAAATTTGGGGGCCATGTGTTGAAACGGGAGGAAGAAACATGGCTATACAGGTCCCGACGGATTTCCGCCGCGTGATTGTCGCCGCGTCGGTCGGAAACATTATCGAGTGGTATGACTTCTATATCTTCGGCAGCCTGGCCGCGGTGCTGTCGGTCAAGTTCTTCGAGCCATCGAATCCGGTCGCAGCGCTCCTGAGCACGATTGCGCTGTTTACCGCAGGCTTCCTGATCCGCCCGCTGGGGGCGTTTCTCTTCGGCTGGATGGGTGACAGGGTCGGCCGCAAATACACGTTTCTGATGACTTTGAGCGGCATGGGCCTCGGGACGGGTGCGATCGGCCTGATCCCGACCTACGAGGCGATCGGCCTCACCGCCGCGTTCCTGCTCTTCGGCCTCAGGATGATCCAGGGCCTATGCCTCGGCGGCGAATATGGTGGCGCCATCACCTATGTGGCGGAGCATGTGCCCGACGAACGCCGCGGCTACTACACCGGCTGGCTCCAGACCTCTCCCACACTCGGGATTGTCGTGTCGCTGGCCGTTGTTATCGCCACGCGCACCTATTTCGGCAATGAAGCCTTCGAAGCGTGGGCCTGGCGCGTGCCGTTCCTGCTGTCGTTCCTGCTGGTTGGCATCGCCATCTATATCAGGCTCCAGCTCCAGGAGACGCCGATCTTCGCGGAGATCAAGGCCAGGGGGCAGATGACCCGGAATCCCTGGAGGGAAGCATTCCTGAGCTCCAACATCAAGTTTGTCGGGATCGCCACCATCGTGCTGATCGGGCAGGGGGTGGTCTGGTACAGCGGCCAGTTCTGGGCCCTGTACTTCCTGCAGCAGGTTTCCAAGGTGGACCCGCTGAGCTCGTCCTACATCGTCGGCGCCGCGCTGCTCCTTGCAACGCCGAGCCTGATCTTCTTCGGGTGGCTTTCCGACATCATCGGCCGTAAGCCGGTGATCCTCGGAGGCATGCTGCTCGCCGCTGTCACCTACTACCCGCTGTATCTGTGGCTCGGAGCAGTGACGCAGCCCGACAACATCAACTATCCGATCGCGATCTTCATCATCTTCATCCTCGTCTGCTACGTCGGGATGGTCTATGGGCCGGTCGGGGCGTTCCTTGCGGAATTTTTCCCCGGCAGGATCCGCTATACGTCCGTGTCGGTGCCCTATCACATTGGCAACGGCTGGGGCGGCGGGCTGGTGCCCTTCGTCACCTCGGCAGCCTTCGCGGCGACCGGCAGCATCGGCTACGCGCTGATCTACCCGATCGTCGTTCCCGCCATATGCTTCGTGCTTGCCCTGATCCTGATGCCGGAGACGCGCCAGGTCAGCATATGGCAGCCGGTTGAGCCAAGGGCAGGGTGAAGTCGCCACATGTGGGGGACGAGCGTCGCGCGTCTGAAGGGCGCGCGGCGCTGGTGGTGGGTGTGAAATCTCCGTACTGCTGCGGCGGAAAGCGCGGCGCAGCGGAGACCCATGTATCCGGCTCAACGCGTTACCCATCTATCGGCTGGACAGTGGTGATGTCTCGCTAAACTAGTGACCCTGTGTGCGTTGCTTTGAATTGGGCGACTTCGGCATTTGCGCGCTTGCTGCCCGGCAGGGCAGAGGGGGTGCCCACTTTCCAAATTTCAGTCGTTGCAGCGCTTTGAATTGCTGCAGGTTTTATCGTTAAATCGGCTAGGATTTGAGGAAACATGCAGCAGTCGGGGAGGGAATGATGGGCATCTACCGCGACGTCGTCCTGCCGAAACTCTGCGATCTTTCCATGCGCAACGAGCGCCTGCTTCCCTATCGCGAGCGGGTGATTGGCGCGGCGGAAGGACGCGTGCTTGAGATCGGCTGCGGATCGGGCCTCAACCTGCCGCACTACCGCCCGGCGGTGCGGGAAATTCTGGCGCTCGAGCCTTCGCCGGGCCTCGTGGCCATGGCACGTCAGGTGCCGCATTCCACAATCCCGGTCAACTTCATCGAAGCCTCCGCCGAGGCGATCCCGCTCGACGACGGGAGCGTCGACACGGTGGTGACCACCTGGACCATGTGCACCATTCCGGAGGCGGCCGCGGCACTTTCGGAAATGCGCCGCGTGCTGAAGTCCGGGGGCAGGCTGCTCTTCGTCGAGCATGGGCTCTCGCCCGACCGCGGGGTGCGCTGGTGCCAGGATTGCCTCAACCCGATCTGGCGGCGCATCAGCGGCGGCTGCAATCTCAATCGTCCGATCCGGTCGCTGATCGAGGAGGGCGGCTTTCGGGTCGACCGGGTCGAGACCGGCTACATGCGCGGGCCGAAACCGATGACCTTCATGTACGAAGGCAGCGCCCGGCCTAGGTAACCAGAGGCTCCGGCGGTGAAGCATTGCCGGCCTTGGGCCCAGACGAACAAGCTTCGTCATAAATCATTTACTTATCGACTGAACCTCGCAGCAACATCTCTTCGCTAATGGTGCCTCTTCATCGGTAAGCTTGGGCGCTGGGATGCAGATATCAATTTATATACTGGCCGCTATTGTTGTGATTATTGCCAAGGGACGGCAGGTGCACAGACTGCTTCGCAGCCGCAGCTACAACTGGAAAAGCGCGGGCTTCATTTTCCTCGCCTGGCCGGCAATGACCCTGCCATTTGTTTTGTCCCCTTGTGACGAGGCTGCCTGCGAATCAAACCTGAACGTTGGCTGGTGGGCCGATCTGCTTCATCACGTATCGCCCTTCGACAGGCTTGACGCCGGCACGACCGTAACCGTGGTGCTGCTCGCCTATATGGTGCTGACGATCTACTTTCTCGGCCACTGCCTCGGTTGGATGCTCTATGGAACCAAGAGGCTTCTTCGGTTCGCGGTGTAGTCAGCGGAGAACGCCAATCAGCGTTCTATGCTGCGGCCCTCCTTCTGCGTCGTGGCTGACGAGAGAAACCGTTTCGAAGAGAACTTCGATCATGACGTCATTGAAAGAAATAAGCCAAAGTCGTGGATTGAGGGCCTTCCATCTGGCTGTCTCCTCACCACCAACAACCTCATTGAAAGCCCATGGATTGACCGGGTACCTGCACTCTTTCAGGCCTTCAACGTTCACAGGCTTTATTCGGAAATCGATGACGTCTCCGAATTTGAGCACTACATTGCCGCCTCCGGAGCGCACAGAGGCTTCGTAGCACACGAAAGCGTCGTTCCCATCATAGAGCACAGCAGGGTTCGCGGCGGTTCCTAACTCGGGAAAAGCCTCTTGGGGACTTGATACTTGCATGATTCAATCGCGGCGCCGGTTCTGTGGAATGTCGGGAAACGGTTCGACGCAATTCGCCACTTTGTCAACACAGCCTAGCTGTGACCCTGCAATCGCCTATTCGCAGCATCGAAGCTGCTGTTGTACCGGCGGGCACTTCACCGAACCGAACGAACAGAACACGCAGCAGTCTCCGGGGCGAGGGCGCAGCAGCGTTTTGCAGTTGGCGCACTCGTAATAGAACTGGCAGGCATCGGTCGGCATGGTTTCCCGCCGGGCGAAACCGCAATGGGGGCAGGTCAGGACGGATTCAAGAACGGCGGTCTTCATCGCGATACCACTTGCTTCAATCTACGCGCGTCTTCTGAAAGTACACGACAGAAGTCTAGTGCTGTCTCGTCGGTTGCGGTACGAGGAGGTTCTCCTCCGTCCCTCATCAGGCCAGTCGATCTGTCCGAATGGCGACCCCACCCACCTCATCCCTGTGACAAGCACAGGAATGAGGAGGCGGAGGAGAAGTCCTGCCGCACCGCACCGAAGCGCGGTACGCCAGGAAGCATGCAATAGTCACTCCGTGGCGTAGACCTCCGGCGCCTTGCCATCCTTCGGTACGGTGTAGATGACGAACTTCTCGGTCTTGGTGCCGGTCATGCCGGGCGAGCCCATCGGCATTCCAGGCAGCGTGATGCCGGCGATCGGGGGCTTTTCCTTGAGGAGCTTGCGCACTACGTTGATCGGCACGTGGCCGTCGATGACATAGCCGTCGATGAAGGTGGTGTGGCAGCCCTGCTTGTCTTCCGGCACGCCGGCCTTTTGGCTGATCGCGGCAAGCTCGTCGGTTTCCTTCACATCGACCTTGAAGCCGTTGTCGCGCAGATAGGCGACATAGCTTTCGCAGCAGCCGCATTCCGGGCTTTTGTAGAGTGTCGCCTGCGACTGGGCGAGCGCGGGCGTGGCGAAGGCGATGAGAGTCGCGAGGCTCGTGAGGCGGATCATGCGGTTCATTTCAATTCTCCATGGGTAAATCTGCGTAAGTTCCGTTTGTTTCAGGCGACGCGCGGCATCCAGCCGCCGGGATTTGCTGGCGACTTCGACGACATGGGGCCGTGGCTGGATTCTCATATCGAAGACGCTTCCGACAGTGCAGCGCCGCGCGTCTTTGAGACGCGCAAAGGTCGCTGCAGCACTTTGAATTGCTGCATGATTTTATCCTCAAATCGATTTCCGGTTTGAGGAATCATGCAGTAAACGCGCGTTCGCTCGTCCGGCCCGGTCGCGAAAGCGACAGCCGGCGATCAGCCGATGTCGGAGGTTCGGGGCGGTCGGGATCGGGGGGTGGGGACCTGCCGTCGAGAGACAGATCGGGGGCGTTGACCGAGACCGACTTCTCGCCGTCCGGCACGATTGCCGCAAGAGGCAGCGGCGCAAGGACCGGGGCGGCAGAGGCATCGCCGCAGGCCATGGCCTTCATGCCGTCGTCGTCCGGCTGGTCCGGGCTCGATAAAAGGCAAAATCATGCAGCAATTCAAAGTGCTACAGCGACTTTTGCACGTCCGACCCACAGTACACGACAGTAGCTCGATTGGTTTGGCGTATGCTTTGTCCGCCCTCATTCCTGTGCTTGTCACAGGAATCGAGCAGCGCCGCGTCTGCGGCGCGGAAGAGTCTTTTCAGCCAAAGGACTTGGGCTGGCTGGATGTGACAAGCAGAGGAATGAGGCAGGAGGAGACGCGTTACCGTATCGCAACCGAGAAGGCCGAAGCTAGCTACTGTCATGTACGGTGGCGTCCGATTGGACGCGCGGCGCTGTGGAGGGGCTCACGCTGACATAAGCACGATGGCCATGAAAGGCGCCGTCTTGAGCACGAGGCGCCTTCTACCGAGATAGAGCCGCCCTGGGGCGCCGAACAGCCCAGCAATTCAAAGTGCTACAGCGTCCGTCGCGCGTCCATAAGACGCGCGGTGCTGCAGGAAGCCCACCCCGAGCCGGCGCGTTTCCAATCATTCGTCGGGGATCGTCAGTTCAGTTTCGTCGGTGTCGACGATGAAGACGGCCAGGATTTTGGCGTTTTCGGTATCGCTGGCATTGGCGCTGACCTGATGGTGGTCCCCAGGAACTTCAATCCAGTTTTCGCCGGTATTGTAGACCTTGACCTCGCCGCCATTGACCTGGCTCTTGATGCGGCCCTCAATCACTGTCGCAGAAATGAAGGCGCTCTTGGCGTGCCTGTGCGAGGGGTTGTGTCCACCGGGGCCATACTCCACCAGGACGCCCCGCATGCTCTTGCCCGGAACATGGGGCAGCTTGTGATCGAATATGGTTGTGACCTTGGCGTTGTACGGCTTGTCGCCAGCGAGCGCAGGCGCGGCAGCGATCAATGCGAAGGAAAAGGCAGCAGCAATCGGCCTGAACATCAGGTCTCTCCTCTATGTCGGCTCCTGCTGCGATTTAATCGGTGAATAGGCGATAAAGACTAGGTATACGTTGGTTTGCGGCGAATGGATCGGGGACGCATCGGGCCGCCTGCCATCGGTCGCATCGTCTATGGCTGATGATGGGTCTGCTGTATCCGCGCAGTTCGTTGTGGCGATTGATCTGATCGTCGTTCAGGACTCGCGCCATCTGCAAATGGCGAAACGGCGCCATTGCATGTTTCCTTAAATCATGGCGGGATTGAAGGAGAAAAACGCGCAGCAATTCAAAGTGCTACAGCGTCATTTGCCCCTGACTAGACGCGGATCGATGGATCTCGACTATTTTCGCGCGAGCTTGTCGTCCGGCGGCGCTGTAGCCGTGCAACGCAGGGAGCAATCGCCCAGAGGAGACCGCTATGGCAGAGGCGCATGAAGGCGGAGACCAGGTCCTGCAGATCATGACAACGGAGCACTTCGTGCTTCAAACCGCGCGGTCGGGCACCATTCAGGAAGCGAACCAGCGTGCGAACCTGTTCCTGACCTCGGTTTCGAGCGCGACGATCGCGCTTGCCTTCGTCGCGCAAGTCACGCAGATGGGTATGCCGTTCGTGCTGTTCAGCCTGATCCTGCTTCCTTGCCTGTATTTCATCGGTCTTGTCACTTTCGTGCGTGCCGTCCAGGTCGCTATCGAGGATATGGTGCATGCGCGTGGCATGGCGCGAATACGGCACTACTACATCGAAAGCGCGCCGGTCGTGCGGCGCTATCTCATCCATGCCATTCACGACGATCGCTCGGCCGTGCTTGTCCACAAGGGCCTCAAATCGTCGCCATGGCAATTCTTCGTGACGACGGCGGGAATGGTGAGCACCATCAATGGCGCGATCGCCGGCGTTTTCGCGGGCGTTGTCGCGCAATCGGCGATCAGTCTGCCAGTCCTCTTCAGCGTGAGCGTCGGGCTTCTGGTTTTCGCTGCGAGCATTCTGCTGCTGCGGCGCTATCATCTGAATGCCTGGGCGGCGGCCGAAGAAAGTTTGACGGTCCTTTTCCCCGACGCCCCTGTGGAATGACGTTCAAGGATGAGAATATGCGGCAAGTGCTACAGCGTCCTTTGCGCGGGTGGCACGACGGGCGGCGCTGTGACGGAACGTGACCATGACCACGAAAAACGGCGCGTCGGCAACATCGGGGATCCGGCTCGGCCTTGCCGAGAACTGGCCGCAATTCGCGCTGCTCGTCCTGATCAACGCTTTTGTCGGCGGCATGGTCGGGATCGAGCGCACCGTAGTGCCGCTGATCGGGGCGGAAGAGTTCCACATCGCCTCGACGACGCTCGTCGTTTCCTTCATCGTCAGCTTCGGCGTGGTGAAGGCCCTTGCCAATCTCGTCTCCGGCCAGCTGGCGGACCATTGGGGGCGCAAGCGCGTGCTTGTGCTTGGATGGCTCTTCGGCCTGCCCGTTCCGTTCATGATCATCTCGGCACCGAGCTGGGCGTGGATCATCGCCGCCAATGCGCTCCTCGGCATCAACCAGGGGCTCGCCTGGTCGATGACCGTGATCATGAAGGTCGATCTGGTGGGACCGAGGTCACGCGGGCTCGCGGTGGGGCTGAACGAGTTCGCGGGCTATCTCGCCGTCGGGCTGACGGCGTTCGTGACAGGCTATCTCGCTTCGGAATACGGGTTGCGGCCGGCGCCGATCTATCTCGGCATCGGCTACGCGGTGCTCGGGGCGCTGCTTTCGATCCTCGCCGTTCGCGACACGCGCGATCACGTGCGGCTCGAGGCCTCGTCACGCCCGGAACAGCCGCCTTCGATCGGCTTCCGCGAAGTCTTCACGCTGACCTCGTTCAGAAATCGCAGTCTCTTCGCTGCCTCGCAGGCCGGCCTCGTCAACAACCTCAATGACGGCATGAGCTGGGGCATCTTCCCGCTGTTCTTCGCGTCCTTCGGCCTCGGCGTGGAGCGCATCGGCATTCTCAAGGCGATCTACCCGGCGACCTGGGGCATACTCCAGGTCGCGACCGGCCCGTTGAGCGATCGCTGGGGCCGCAAGGGGCTGATCGTCTTTGGCATGTGGGTGCAGGCCGCCGGCCTGTTCCTGACGGCGCTGACGCGGCAATTCGAGTGGTGGCTGGTCGCGAGCCTCCTCATCGGCCTCGGCACGGCCATGGTCTATCCGAGCCTGATCGCTGCGGTCTCCAATGCCGCGCATCCCGCCTGGCGCGCCCGCGCGCTCAGCGTCTACCGGTTCTGGCGCGACCTCGGCTACGCCATCGGGGCGCTCATGGCGGGGCTGATCGCCGACCGTTTCGGCCTTGCCGCGGCGATCGCATCGGTCGCCGCTCTTACGTTCCTCTCCGGCGTCGTCGTGGCCGCGCTGATGCGGGAGGATGCGTCGTAGCTGTCCTGAGTTATCGCAAGCCGATCGGCATGATGCGGTCAAGCATGAGCGCTTTGGGCTGAAGCAGTCCTTGCCCGATGGTATATCGAGCCTCGGGCGAGCTCAGCAACCCGACTGGTCATTTTCGCAGGATTTTCTCCATCGCTTTCCCACTCGCGAGTTCGTCGATCAGTTTGTCCAGGTAGCGGATTTCCCGCATAGTGGTGTCCTGGATTTCCTCCACGCGGACGCCGCAGATCACTCCTCTAATCAACGATCGGGAGGGATTCATCTGAGGCGCTTGTGTAAAGAAATCCTCGAAGTTGGTGTTCTTCGCCAACTGATCGTCTAGGGTCTGTTGGCTATACCCCGTCAGCCAGCAGATGATTTCATCGACCTCTGTCTTGGTGCGTCCCTTCCTCTCCGCCTTGGCCACATAGTGGGGATAGACGCTCGCGACGCTGACGGAATAGATGCGATGCTTCGTCATGCATCCTCCTGAACGCTTCAGATACTTTTCCTGCCTGCCAACGGACAACTTCTGATCATTCCCCCTTGCCAGGAAGTGCTTGGCTTTCCATCCTGCGTGGAGGCTCGAACGGCAGAACATCCGGCACCACGCGCACGCCGGTGGTAAACTTGAACGAATGACCAATCTCGTTCGGATAGGTCATCTCGAGGAAAAAGGCGACCCAGCCTTGGGCTGGCGTTGCCACCTTGCCGGTATAGACGCCGTCCCCTTCGTCGTTCAGCACTGAGCTGCGAAAGGCTGGCCCGATCGTCTCGAGACGGAAGTCGCGCGCTGTCGGGTTCGCCGCCTGCCACAATCGCACGACTGTAGGCTCCGTCTGCGTTCTCAAACGAATCGATCCGTCCTCTTCGAAACTCCACTCGAATCGCGGCCGCTCCGCGCCGGCGATGATCGATTGGTAGAAGGCGAGGCTGCTCTCTGCCGCGTCCGAACCCCGCAGCGAGTGGTCGGTGTTCGGCACATAGCGCAGATAGGTCTCGCCCTTCAGACCATCGATGTAGAACTGCGACGAGTCCGGCAGAAAATACTGATCCCCCGTCGAATTGACGATCATCTTCGGCATCGTCAGCCGATCACGATAGGCGTAAGGATCCTCGATAGCGAGCAGCTCGCGCGATTGCGCGGTGCCGAGCCATTGCATGAGCCCGGCTTCCTGATAGGGGCCGAGCGCAGAGGCCCAGCGTCCATAGGCGCGATAGTGGTGCTCGAAGGAGGGCTCGATGTTCAGCATGTCGATGACCATCGGGACGATCGCCACCACTCGCTTATCGACGGCGGCCGCGGTCCAGGCTGTCCAGCCTCGCTTCGATCTACCTCCGACCACGAACCGATCGACGACCGTGCCGCCGCCCTGCGTGCTGGCGCAAAAAGCGGTCACCGCGTCCATCGCCCGGACCACGCTCTTCGTCATCGGCAGGCGGAGCGGCCATGTCTCATCGCCGGTCGTGAGATACTTCTCCCAGCTATAGGCGATGATCGCGTCCTCCGAGCGCTGCCTTTCCTCACCCGCGAAGGTGAGCGGCTGGTTCGGCACCATGCGCACCTCGCTCACCACCGAGCGCGTCGTGACAGCAAGCGACGTGAGGAGAGGATTGATGCGCGCCGGCGGACGGCTCGAGGTTGAGCCTCCGCTGATGACGAGAACGCCGATGCGGGTCTCGACACGGTCAGGCCTGACGATGGTCAGCCAGTGCCTCCAGAGCGGCTTATCGACCTCCCGCGCCGCGCGCCATTGTTGCGAGGTCATCTCGAGGACGTGCGCGGTGTAGCCGTTGCCGGGTAGGGTCATCACGAGCTCATACCGGTAGGCCGGGTCGGCTGCGGCGACATAGCGGTCAAGCGCTGTCGCACCGTGAGCCACTGCGGATGGCGTCGGCATAAGGGTCAACAGGGAAACGAAGATAGCGGCAAGCGTTGCCTTCGGCATGAGCAGGGCTCCCGTACTCCAGAGCTGTATTCTACACCGCTCGCTCGGGAAGTCAGACTTTCCTCGCCCACGCTGTTTTCCAAGGGAGCCATGCCGGCTCTTTCCGTTCGATTTCCGTCCGCCCGGTTCATGCCCCGGTCTCCTCGTTCCAGCGGCGCTGCATCTCTTCCGGCGCGACATCCTCGATCTTCTGCGAGAGCATCCACCGATGGCCGAAAGGATCGACGACCATGGCGACGCGCTCGCCATAGGCTTGGTCTGCAGCGGCACGCAGAACGACAGCCCCCGCGTCGACGGCGCGGGCAAGATCGGCATCGACCGACAGAGTTGCGAGGTGGAAGGTCACCGGAGAGCCACCGATCGTGTCTGGGCTCAGTGCACCGAAGTCGGGATACTCGTCGGCAATCATGACGGTGCTTTCGCCGATCTTGAGTTCCGCATGGCCGATCCGACCGTCTCGCGGGTCGGTCATCCGGAAGAGCTCCTCGGCACCAAAGGCGCGACCGTAGAAATCAATCGCTGTGCGAGCATTCTTGACGATGAAATACGGGGTCAGGGACGAAATCGAGGTGGACATGCGCGGCCCTCTTGTCGCTGGCGTATAGTTACGTTACGTTACGTTTTATAATTGAATGAGTCAACAGCACATGAGCCCACCGAAACGGCGCGGAAGACCGCCAAACCAATTGGCGCAGGCGAGAATCCTGAAAGCGGCGCACGACATTCTGACGGAGGACGGGTTTGGCCGTCTGACCGTCGAGGCCGTTGCCGCGAGGTCGGGTGTGGGCAAACCGACAATCTATAGGCAATGGGCGAATGCCTCCGAACTAGCCATGGCCGCCTTGATGTCCGGAGATCCGGGCATCTTTGCAGGAGGCGGGACAAGCCTGCGATCGGCGCTCACGGGGCAGATGCGATCGCTGATCCAGGCCTTTGCGACGACCAGAGGGCGTCAAATCGCCATGACGCTCGCGGCCGCCGACCCCGAAAGCGAATTCACCAAGGCCTTCCGCAACCAGGTCATCCTCTCGAGCCGCGAGGCCGGTCGCGCCTTGTTGCTCGAGGCTGCCGCGAGGGGAGAGATTATGTTGCCGCAAGACCTCGAGGTGCTGCTCGACATGATTTACGGCCCCGTCTTCTACCGGCTGCTCGTCGGGCATCGCCCCCTCGACACGGGCTTTGCCGACAGCATCGTCGCGATCGCCCTGGAAGCAGTGGCAGCCCGCCCAGGAAGCTAGAAAACGAGAGCGGAACCCTCTCGACCGGTAGAGCTGTCCAGGCGTTCGTCGAGGAGGCATGCGGCCTGTAGGCATGTCCGTTGAAAAGCTCAGGGCTCTTTCGAAGTCAACTCCTTGGCCAGTTCGGCGATCGTCGAACGCAACCACTTGTGGGCCGGGTCGTGGCGGTAGCGAACATATGCACTCAGGCGGCCTTCGTCCTCATTTGGCTCAGAGCCGCGACCAGTGCCTCCGCTGCCTCACTCGCTGACACCGGGTTCTGACCGGTGATGTGCTGGCCATCGACGAGCGTGCGCAGCCCAGTCCTAGACCTTGGAGAAGACCGCGCCGAGGCCGATCAGCTCGTCCTCGACCATAGGCGCAGCAAAAGCAAGAAAGCGGCTTGACGCATACCGACCGTATGGTATGTATATCGTTATGCCAAGACCCACGAGACAATCGCCCGAACGCGGCAGTGCCCGAATCCGCCTTCTGGAATCGGCGCGGGACATCATCCGCGAAAAGGGCTTTGCCGCCACAAGCGTCGATGACCTGTGCAAGGCCGCCGAGGTCACCAAGGGAGCGTTCTTCCACAATTTCGGGAGCAAGGACGCTCTCGGGGTGGCGGTCGCAGAATTTTGGTCGGAGACGACGTCGGCCTTCTTCGCCGACGCACCTTATCATACGCCGGACGATCCGCTGGCGCGGGTTCTCGCCTATGTCGCCTTCCGAAAGGCGATCATTACGGGCGAGCTGAAGGAATTCACCTGCCTCGCCGGCACGATGGTGCAGGAGGTTTTCGAAACGGCGCCCGACATTCGCGATGCCTGTGGCCGCAGTATCTTCGGCCATACGGCGACCCTGGAGAACGATATCGAAATGGCTCGGCGCGAGCGCGGCATCACGGCCGATTGGACAGCCAAAAGCCTCGCGCATCACACGCAGGCGGTTCTCCAGGGCGGCTTTGTCGTGGCGAAGGCGGGAAACGACCCGGCACTCGCCCGGGAAAGTCTCGATCATCTGGAACGATATATTCGACACCTGTTCAACGTCACGGAGGATGACGCCCATGACTAGGATCACCCAAGTCGGATGCGCCTGCGGGCAGACGCGCTTTGAAATACGGGGAAAGCCAATTCTCGTTTCGGAATGCCTGTGCAACAGTTGCCGGGCTGCCGCCGGAAGGCTTGCGACGCTTCCAGGCACCAAGAACACGCTGACGCCCTATCACGCCACACCGGCCGCCGAGTATCGGAAGGACCGGATTCGCGTTCTGTCCGGCGCGGAGAATCTGAAGGAGTTTCGCCTTTCTGCCACCGCCGGCTCACGCCGTGTCATCGCCACCTGCTGCAACACGCCAGTCTTTCTGGAGATGAAAGGGGCGCATTGGCTGAGCATCTACTTGCATCTGTGGCCGGAACAGGCTCGGCCAATGGCGGAGGTGCGCACGATGGTCGGCGACCTCGCTGATCCATCCAACCTGCCAGCCGACATTCCCAACCTCAGGAGCCATAACGTTTCCTTCTATGCAAAGCTGCTGGCCGCCTGGATCGCCATGGGCTTCCGCAATCCGAAAATCGCTGTCGCGGGGAAGATCGATGTCTGAAAAGATCGAAGTCGAAAACGTCAACATTCCGGGCCGCACCGAACGGCTCGACCGTACGAAGTATATGGCGATGCGCCACGCCTTGCTCGCTGCCCTGCCGGATAAGGCCCCGGGCATGACGGTCGCCCAGGCGCAGGAGGCCCTGCTGCCGCACCTCTCTGAAACGGACTTTCCCGAGCGGCAGAAGGCAGGATGGCGGATGAAGGCCGTTCAGCTCGACCTTGAGGCGAAAGGCATTATCAGACGCGCGCCGCAAAGGCCGGTTCAGCTATACCGGGTTAAGGATCATTAGAGCGACAATCGAGGCTCGAGGTCTGCTTCGGAAGCGGCGACCGACGTCGGTAGGAATAGCCGGATGTTGGCGCTTGCATAGCGATCGGCACACTTATATCCGTCAGAAATGATCGAGAGCGACCGCCTACTTCTCCGTCCTCCGTGCAAAGCAGACTTTGCAGAAATTGCAGAGATGTTCTCGGACGAGATCGTCGTACGACACATCGGCAATGGGCCGCTAAGCCGTAGCGATGCGTGGGCTCGTTTTTTGCGCGACGTCGGGCACTGGGCCTCCGAGGGATTCGGGCTGTTTTCGGTTCTGGAGAAAGCCACCGGAGCCTACGTGGGCAAGATCGGTTATGCCACCTTCGAACGAGACCTTGGCCCAAAGGCTCAGACCCGGATCGAAATGTCCTGGACGCTGCGGTCGCAATTTCACGGAATGGGTTTTGCCATTGAGGGTGCAAGGGCTGCTCAACAATGGTTCGAGAGCGAGCATCGAAAGCGGACGGCGTGTCTAATTGCTGCAGCGAACCTTTCATCCATGAAGCTGGCTACTCGGCTTGGATACGTGGAGGTCGATCGAATGTCCCGTGGGAACGGAGCGTCGGTCGTTCTAGTTCGCGATGCAAATCGGTGCGCTTGCCCTCTAGCGGGCTGCGGGTAAAGCGCATACGTCGAGATGACCGCTTAGGGCCATTCGCGGCCATCGCCATCCAGTCGGAACGCGGGCAGGGAGCAACCGGCCGCGCCTAGAGCGGCAGCTCGGTCGAAAGCTTGATCTTCTGCATCGGGATGTCGGTCTTGACGCTCTGGACGCCCCTGATGCGCGTCAGGTGCTCGATCTGGAACCGCCGGTAGTCCTCGAGGTCGCGGGCGACGATGCGCAGGAGGAAATCACATTCACCGGCCATCAGATGGCATTCGACGACTTCCGGCAGGCGCTTCACGGCGTCGGTGAAATCGTCGACAGTCTTGGCATCCTGTCCCGTCAGCCAGATCCGCGCGAACACGGTGAGGCCCATGCCGATCTTCGTCGCGTCGAGCAGGGCGACATAGCGATCGATGACGCCCGCATCCTCCAGAAGCTTGACGCGCCTGAGGCAAGGGGAGGGCGACAGGCCCACCTCCCGGGCGAGCTCCACGTTCTGGAGTCGGCCGTTGCGCTGCAGGGCGGCGAGAATCCGCCGGTCGATCGCGTCCAATTCGATTGGCATGCTGCGCCTCGATTATCTCTATTCCGAGTGATGGATGCCAAACTTTCGCGAAGTGTAAGCATAAAAGCAACCCGATTGCGCAGGTCTTTGGCTAGCCTATTCGCATAGCTGAAACAGACAATTCCGGACGGAAAAGCGCTACACACTTTTCCTGGAATTGCTCAACCCTCAACGCAATTCCGGACGGAAACGCGCTGCGCATTTTTCCTGGAATTGCTCTTGGAGACCCCATGAGCAGCATAGAACTCGACAATGTTGGTCGCGAGGCAAAGGCCGCCATTGGTGCCGAATACCGTCGCGGACTGGCCGCGGCGCTGCCGGTCATGGTCGGCTTCATTCCCTTTGCCCTGGTGCTCGGCGCCCAGGCGGTGCAAAAGGGTCTGGGCACGATCGAGGTGCCCTTGATGACCGGTCTCAATTTCGGCGGCGGTTCCGAGTTCGCGGCCGTTGACCTCTGGACGTCGCCGCCCCATGTCGCGCTCATCGTCGCGATCACGTTTCTCGTCAACAGCCGGCACCTGCTAATGGGCGCAGCTCTGGCGCCGTTCCTCAGCCACATGCCGAAACGCAAGGTTATGCCGGCGCTCTTCTTCATGTGCGACGAAAGCTGGGCGATGGGCCTTGCCGACGCGCGGCCGCGCTCGGCGCTGAGCATGCCCTATTTCCTCGGCGTCGGCATGGGGCTCTGGGGCTGCTGGATCGTCTTTACCGCGATCGGTGCGGCGATCGGGCCAATGATCGGGGACGTTGAGGCCTATGGCTTCGACATGGCTTTCCCGGCGGTGCTTCTCGTTCTGCTGAGAGGTATGTGGACCGGAGTTCGCGGGAGCCGCCCGTGGATCGTCAGCCTTGCCACCGCCGCGCTTGTCTATCTTACCATCCCCGGCGCCTGGTATGTGGCAGCCGGCGCGCTGGCCGGCACCGTCTCAGCCTGGCTTTTCGCGGAGCAACCATGATGGATATAGCCACCGTCACCACGATCCTCATGATGGCATCGGTCACGTATCTCACCCGGGTGCTGGGTTACGTTGCGCTCAGGGGCAGGACGCTCGGCTACCGCGCGACTGCGGTGATGGAAGCGGCTCCCGGATGCGTGCTGATCTCTGTAATGGGGCCCGACTTCGTCTCGGACGAGCCGGCAAGCCTGATCGCGCTCGCCATCACGCTTGCGGCCGCGACGAGGTTCTCGGTGCTCCCGACCGTCCTCATCGGCGTCGCTTCGGCTGGAGTCCTGCGCTATTGGCTGGGCTGAGCGGGGGGGACGCGGCATGCGGCCTGGCGCGAGGCCAGGCGACTCAACTCGCTGCGTCCTCGTGCCTTCGGCTGTGATGCTCTTTGCTTGGGAACCGGAGCCCAGATTGTCATGCGCGCTCTAAGGTGCGCCGCGGCCGGGGAGATGGGCGGTCGAACGCCAGGCGTGATGGACGATCTGGTCGAGCCGTCGGGCGGCCTCGATCCGGGTCAAGGCATCTTCACTCGCCGTAGCGATAAGCTCTGCCCAACCGCTATGCGGAGACCAGCTTCTTTTCCGCCGCGAAGGGGCTCAGCCCAAGCCAAGTCTGCATCTGGCTCGCCACCTGACGATCGCCCGTGAGCACAAGCTTTCCATCGCCCATCGCCTGGCGGACAGTCGTTAGTCCCATCCAGATAGCAGTCATGGTACGCAGGTCGGTGGTGACGTAGAGGTCGATGTCGAAGCCGGGATCGACCGCGCAGAGATCCACCTCGGCGCCGGGCTCGACGAGAAGCCACCACCGCCGGCGCGCGGCAGGCAGCTCGGGGTAGAGGAACTGAATCACGCAGCGCCGTGGCGGCAACGTCGTGGTATCGAGATTGCGGTGTATGTCCCACATCAACAGCGACGGATCGAGATGTTGCAGGGAAACATCGGCCTCGAACCAGCGTTGGCCCCATACGCCCATTGTCTCGACCACCGGCTTCAAGTCCCGTCCGGCAGGCGTCAGGTGATACTCAAGAATTCCCGGATCGGTGTGCGAAGCAACGCGACGGACGATGCCGACCTCCTCGAGATCGCGCAGCCGCTTGACCACCAGGGCCGGCGACATGCGCGGCACGCCTCGGCGCAGGTCGTTGAAGCGCGTCGAGCCGGCCATCAGCTCACGCAGGAGCAGTATCGTCCAGCGTGTGCACAGCACCTCGGCAGCCAAGGCCACCGGACAGAACTGTCCATAGCTTGCCTGTGCCATGATGAACCTCCTCCCCAAAGCGCGCCGCATTCTATTGGAGCCACGCGGCGCAGTTTAGGCCTTTGTTTTCATGCATGTTTTATCGTTGGATCGGCTAGGCTCCAGAGAAACATGCAGTCGGTTCACCATAGGCTACGGCAGGTGGGCTGTCCTGGCTAGTTCAGATTCTAAACCGGGGCGCTTCAGTTCCTGAACTAGAGCGCGCGACCTCTCTTGTGCGATCTCCGTAATCGTTGCGCCAACCTCGGCGCAAGGACGGGAGGATCCGGGAATGGAAGACCAATGGGTATTCAAGAGCGAAACCTACGATAACTGCAATTGCGCGATGAATTGCGGCTGCCAGTTCAATTTGCCAAGCACTCATGGCTTTTGCCAGTCCGCCTACATCGGCAACGTCGTTGATGGCCACTTCAACGACACGTCGCTTGTGGGCCTGAACTGGGCGGCGCTCTACAAGTGGCCGGGTGAGATCAAGGACGGAAACGGCCGGCGTCAGATCATCATCGACGAGCGTGCGGACAAGGCTCAACGGATCGCGCTCCAAACGATCATCGCGGGCGAGGCCTGCGCGCCCTTGAGCAATCTCTTCGCCGTCTTTGCCAGCACCTGTTCCGATTTTTGTGAGACATTGTTCCTGCCGATCGATCTCAAGGCGGACTTCGACGCTCGAACCGCGACCGCCGCGATCCCCGGCGTCCTGACGAGCAGCGCCAGCCCGAAAATCAACGAGTTCACCGGCGAGCCGTTCCACATCGCGCTGGCGCGACCGAGCGGCAGCTTCGAGTTTACCTACGCGGAACTTGGGCTCGGTACGACCTCGGTCACCGGTGACATGGAAATGGCGTTCGAAGATTCATGGGCCGATTTTTGCATTCACCACTTCAACCAGGATGGCCTGGTCCGGGAAAGATCAAGGCTCACCGCATGGCTCGGATAGCATCGAGTCGAGGGGCTTAAGAGATGTCGATTGATGCCGCCGTCGAGAGCGCCTTGAAGCGCGACAGGATTGTTGTCCTCGCTGCACTTTCCATCGTGGTGGTGATCGCGTGGACATATGTTCTGGCCGGGGCGGGCATGAACGTGTCAGCCCTCGAAATGATCTGCGTCACCCCTGGCGGAGCAGGCATGCCGATGATGATGCCCGCCGTCTGGGACATGGGCCACGCCGCGCTGATGTTCATCATGTGGTGTCTGATGATGATCGCCATGATGCTTCCCTCGGCGGCACCCGCAGTGCTTCTGTTCGGGGCAATGAGCCGCCGGCAAAAGGAAAAGGGCAATCCCTTTGTCCCAACCTCGCTCTTTGCCTCGGCCTACCTGATTGCCTGGGCGGGATTCAGCATTGTGGCAGTCGGTTTGCAGTGGGGCCTGGAGCGTTCGGCGCTGCTGTCGCCGATGCTGGATAGCGCAAGCGCGACGCTCGACGGCACACTGTTGTTGGCAGCGGGTATTTACCAACTCACCCCGCTCAAGCGAGCTTGCCTGCGCCAGTGTCGCTCTCCGCTGCAATTCATCCTCACCCATTGGCGCGGGGGAAGGATCGGAGCGTTCCGCATGGGAATTGAGCAGGGCGCCTATTGCGTCGCCTGCTGCTGGTTCCTGATGGGGCTCCTGTTTTTCGGCGGCGTCATGAATCTTTACTGGATGGTGGGTCTCACGACATTCGTCCTGCTGGAAAAGGTCCTTCCAATGGGCTCCTGGCTCGGCACCCTTGTCGGCGTCGCGCTTATCGCATGGGGCGCGGCCGTGCTGGTGGGGGAGACGTCGCTTCGTTTCCTGGAGTTGGTCTGAGCTTGCGCTTGAGGTGCTTCAGAACCTCAAGGAACATACGGCTGCTGCGGCGCTCACTCGAGCCCGGAAACGCGGCACTGCCGGTTGCGCCGCAACTGCCCATGGTCAGGCCTCGGCAGTGGCATCCCATAGCTCGCGCACCATCTGCCGAAGCAGCAGCGCCTCCGCCCACCTGTCCGTCGAGTCGTTGCCGTCCCTTCCGGTAATCGCATAAGGTTTGGGACCCAGCTCGCAGGTGAAGATGAGCTCGGCGTCAGCGGCGGCGCGGGATCGCCAGTTGCGAAAGCCGTAGTCCCACCATTCAAGAAAGAGATCGACCCAGGGACGGTGGTGCGGGAAGGAGATCTCGATCTGCACCTGCTCGCGCGAGGCGACGCGGCCGTGGAATGCATGGGCATTCTGGAGGATGCGTCGGATCAGTGCATGGTTCTCCTCATCGACGGGATAAGGGAACTCCCGCCCGACCAGAACATGGGAGAGGTCGGCCAAGAGCGGCAGTTCGGGCCGCTGATCCAGCAAATCCAGCGTGAAGAACAGGTCCGTGGTCATCCGGTCGCGATGCGTTTCGATGAACACGGAAATGCCTGCGTCTTCGGCAAGCCGCATCCATCCGTCGAGAAGCGGCAGGCAATCGTCGATCCGGCGCAGCCGGACATCGGGTTGCAGATTGATGTGGCCGACAGGAAACTCGGCGGCAAGTTCCAGCGGCAGGCGCAAGTCCTCGACGCTACGGGGAAAGCAAACGCCTTCGATCTTCAATCCGGTGCCCTGGATCGTTTCGTTCAGGCGCACGACGTCGCGGCGGTTTGTGTAGTGCGCGCTGATACCATCGAAACCCGCCTCCAGGATCATGGCGATGTTCTCGTCGAGGCTGCGCTCGTGGCCGTCCGTGTGCCGGCGCTCCATCGCCCAGAGCGATTGGAAGACAAACAACTGCTGCATCAGGCGGCCCGCGCGCTTTTCAGAAGCGTCTTGAGGTTCAAGCCAGGGTCGGCCAATGCCACGGGGTCGGGGCTGACACCGGCGGCAATCAGCATTTCGGCCAGTTTGATCTCCTTCGCCAAGCTATTGCCGATGCCGAGACCGGCTGCAGCCACGAGGCGCCCATCGTCCAGGTAAAATTCCAGCTCGCCCCCGCCGAGAGAGCGCAAGACGCTCTGATGCGCCGGCTGCGGCAACCCCGCGACCTGCAGGCCGAGATCGTACTGATCGGACCAGAACCAATGGATGGCGGTGAAGGGATCGTTGGCACCGGCCATATTCCGCGCTGCGGTTTCGGCCTGCGTCCTCGCGTTCCGCCAGCTCTCGAACCGAACATGCCCGCCGCCGGGTTGCGCCACCGCGGCGCAATCGCCTGCCGCGAATACGTCGGGGGCGCTGGTACGAAGAAAGCCGTCCGTCAGGACGCCGTTGCCGGTTGCCAGTCCTGCCGCCTCGGCCAGCGCGATGTCGGGCAGAACGCCGATCGCCGCGACAACGACGTCGGCGGGCACCTCGCTGCCATCGGCGAGCACAACAGCGTTATCCGTGATTTCGGCAACTCCCTGTCCGAGGTGGAAATGCACGCCTTCGTCCAAATGCTTCGCGTGCAGCGTTGCGGCAAACCGCTCAGGAACCGCGCGTCCGAGCGGCTTCGGTGCCGCTTCGACAATGCTGACGGCGATGCCTTTTCCACGCAGCGCTGCCGCGAGCTCCATTCCGATCAAACCGCCGCCGATGATCGCAACGCGCTTGCCGACTTCTGCACGGGAGAAGACCATCTTCGCATCGGCATGGGTACGGAAGTCGAGCGCGAGCTCCGCGCCAACGCAAGCGATCCGCCTCGGACGTGCGCCTGTGGCGAGAAGCAGCTTTTCATAGCTCAGCACCCGTCCGTCGCTTAAGGTCACGGTTCCGGCGTCGGCATAGAGTTTCGAGGCCGACAGTCCCGGCAGATAGTCGATGCCGGCCGCCTCCAGCGCTTCGGCGGCGCAGATCGGCTTCATCTGCACCGCACCGTCTACCGGTTTCGACAGCGGCGGGCGCTCATAGGGCAGGTGAGGCTCGGCTCCGACCAGCGTAACGGATCCGGAATAGGCCGCTTCGCGCAGGGCGAATGCTGCTCGAGTGCCGCATTCCCCGGCACCGATTATGACGATACCGTCCATGTGCTCTCCAATCGTGAGAAGACCGGCGCAACCGGAAGGGAGCGCCGGCCGGGGAGGGTTAGTTCTGTTTGGCGTATTCGGCCATGTTCTTGGGGGTGACCAGCTCGAAGGGCACCCAGACCTCCTTGTCGACGCTCTGGCCGCGAGCGAGTGCCACGGCTGCGTCCACGGCGCTCGCCGACTGTCCCTTGGCGTTCTGGAACACCGTCACGTCAAGATCACCGGCGGCCATGGCGGCAAGGCCGTCCTGCGTCGCATCGATGCCGACGACGATCACATCATCCATCGACATGCCGGCGGCCTTGAGCGCCTGGATGGCACCGATCGCCATCTCGTCATTGTTGGCAAAGATCACGTCGATCGGCTGGCCGGCTGTGACCCAGTTCGTGGTCAGATCCATCGCGTTCGTGCGCGTCCAGACGGCGGACTGCTCGTCGGCGATCGTCACGCCCTTGCAATCACCTGCCGCCAGCGTTTCCTTGACCGACGACGTGCGATCGCGCGAGGCCTGATGGGCCAAGTCTCCCATCAAGATGTAAGCCTGTGCATCGCCTGCCTTTCCCTTCTGCTTCAGCAGTTCACACGCCGCCTCGGCACCGAGCCTTCCGGAGTCGATTTCCTTCGAGCCGACATAGGCTTGGCTTTCGGGCAACTGGTCGATGTTTTCCGGCTCGAGATTGACGTAGACGAGGGGAATTCCAGCTTTCCGAGCCGCCTCGCTGATGCCGAGGGCAGCGGAGGTGTCGGTCAGCGTCATGATGATCGCATCGACCCCCGCAGCAATGAAGTTGTTCACCTGATTGATCTGCTTGGAGATGTCGGCCTGCGCATCCTCGATCTGGAGAGTGACGCCATCCAACTCGGACGCCCTGGCATCGAGCCCCTGACGCAGCAATGTCTGAAAGTTGTTGTCGAAGCTCTGCATCGAAACGCCGATCGTCTCGGCCGATGCGGTGCCAGCCATCAAGGCAGCCAGGACGGCCACCGCAAAAGTCGATTTCATGTCATCCTCCCTTCGGGTGCCGGATCACCCAGTTGCATTCCGGAGGCCCACCGGGCCTAGCCAATGTCGCGCAGCTTTAGAGCGCCGCGCGCTCGAATGAACGCACGGAAAACGCTTCAACTCATTGATTCCAGAGCATCTTCTGCTCTTTCGGAGGTCTTGCCTGAAGCGCGAGTTCTAACCCAGCGCGACGCGAACTTCTCCGTCGACCACCTCGGCCGGATAGGTTTTCAGGTTCTCGCAGGCGGGAAGCCTGAGCGCTTCGCCGGTGCGATAGTCGAAGGCGCCGGAATGCTTGGGACATTCCACTTCGAAATCCATGACCAGTCCGTCCGCGAGATGGATCGCCTCGTGTGTGCAGAGGCCGGCCGTGCAGTAAACACTGTCGTCTGGCCCGCGGTAGATCGCGTAGGTGCGCCCGTTATGGTCGAAGCGGATCGCGCCTTCCTGTTCGATGTCGTCAAGCTTGCAGGCTGAGATCCAGCTCATTGGGCGGCCCTCCCGATTTCGACGCGAGCCTTGCGGGCTGCGAGTTTTTCTTTGCGCTTGCGGTAGCGCTCCTGCATGCGGGCCTCGCCCTCCGGAGAGCCGTCGTGCCAGGTGCCGAACCACTTATCGAGCGGGATCAGGGCGTCGCCATAGTTCACCTCGAAGTACTTGTGGTGCAGGTAGTGAGCATAGGCATGGCTATCGACCAGCTTGTCCTCGCCGACCTCGACCTTGTCGAAGCCGACATGGCCGGGAATGGCTCCGAACCCCGCATAGTGAAGCTGATAGAGCATGAGGATCGGGTTGGAGGGCAGGATCAGGTGATAGAACGCCGTCCCGAAGTAGAGCAGGTGCTCGACCGGGTGCATCGACAGCGACGACCAGGGCGAGGGGTTCACCGAATTGTGGTGGACCGAATGGACCCACTTGTAGAGGAAGGGCGTGTGGATGAGCCGGTGAATGCAGAAGAAGTGGAACTCGTGAATGATCGGCACCACCAGCGCGACGACGGCAAGCGTCCACGGATTTTCCGTGAAGCTCAGCCAAGGCGCGTAGCCGTTGGCATGGGCCCACAGCATGGCGGCCTCGACCGCGGTCCAGATGGTCACGCCCGAGAGAAACGTGCGCATGATATTGTCGAGGTTCTGGCTCTCGAACCAGAATGCTTTGCTTTTCTGCTCGGCCGGGAACTTTCCATTGTACTTGAAGCGGTTCTCCTGCCGCTTCAGGACATAGAGATGCAGCTCGAAAGCGCCGTAGAAGAAAAACACGCAGATCGCATTGACGGCGTAGAGCCAGGCGATCCAGCCAATGCTGAAAGTCTGCATCGTTTCCTTCGGCGGGATCACCCAGGCCCAGTAGGCAACCGCCGATGCCGCAAAGACCATGTTCCAGGGAAAGAAGTAGTGCGGCAGCCACTTCAGAATTGCCATCAGCCGGGGCGGAAAGACGAACAGCGGCGCTGTTTCGATCGGCCGGTTCGGCGCCCAGTCGCCGCGCTTGTTGCGCGTTCCATATTGTAGGTCGTCCATTGCGCTCTCCCTGGGCGGATTAACTCGCGCCCGCACAAATTTTCACGACGAAAGGAGAGCGCGTTTGCGCGCCGTGATCCGGTGGTTGGAACACTCGGGCTCTCCTCCTCGCAAGAAAACTAGCAGGAGGCCTTCCAAACGCCGAAATCTTCCTTGATCAAATTAGATCAAAGCGCTTCGGTGGTGATGGTGATGAAGCGAATGGGCGCGCGATCCGGTTCGATCGCAGTCAAGCCGATGCGACGCAGGATCAAATCGAGCGCGCGCTGCGCCTGTGCCTCGGGAGCCTGATCCAATACCACGTCCATGATGCCCTCTCGCAAGGCGGCGCTGGTGTAGTCGGTCAATTCGTGCCCGACGAACAACACGTCCCGGCCGCGGCGATGACGACGCAGCACCTGGATCAGAGCGGAATTTGCGCCTCCGGCGTTATAGAGCCCAACGAGATGCGGATACTTTTCGAGCGCAAAGGACAATGATTCCGCGCTGTAGCGCTCTTCGTCGCGACTGAAGCCGAGCCATTCAAAGGCGATGGGGCCGGGGTGCTCATGAAAGTAGTCGGAGAACCCGCGGATGCGATCGCGGTGCACCTGATAGATCGGATGACACAGCGCAACGACCGGGCCTTCCGCCCGCGCCATGCGGGCAATGAAATGAGCTGCGGTCCGCCCGGCGGCGTAATTGTCGATTCCGACGAATTCCCCTTTGCTGTCGGACGCCCGCGTCACGACATGGACGACCGGCACGCCTCGCGCGACCACCGCCTCCACCGCCGCACTGATCAACGGACTGTTGGGAACCGCAAGGATCAGGCCGGCGCGCGGCAGGTCGGTGGATAGGATGCGCCTTGCGATCTCGTCCGGCTTCATTTCTTCGGTGAAGCTGCGGTGGACGATCACCAGAGGATCGAGGGTCGCGGCAATCCTCTCGAATGCCTTGGAGAGCCGCCGGTAGAACGTCGTTTCGGGGCGCACCATCAGCACTTCTATGCGCAGCAGGCCCCGATGGGCGTCAGGAAGCGTGCGCGGATATTTCAAGGTGCGCGCGGCAACGACCACCTTTTCGACCAGTTCCGGGCGAACGCCGCCGCGCCCGTTCAGGACCCGCTCGACCGTTGCGGTTCCCACTCCGGCATGGCGGGCGATGTCCCGGTAATTCGGCTTGTTCACATTCTGGTCCCTCGGATGGGTGCTGCATGAATTTCTGAATCGTATCCGATTCAGGGACAAAAACATTTAGCAATACGCCCTCGGAGGTCTGGTTCGGGCCAATTACGGCCGTGAGCGTAGTTCCCCGACTCGCGGGAAGCGGGCATTGCGTTCGTTGTAGACCTCCGTAGTTTGCAAGGCTAGATTGCTTATACGGCGCCCACGGAACACCGGCCATGTTTGACTTTGATCCGCTATATTCGACCTCTCAGATTGAGGCGGTAGAACGCTTTATAGATAAGCACTATGCGTTGGGATCGCCGGTTTCTTGCCAATTGCTTCAACGCGGCTTGAATGACGTTTACCTGGCCAGCGTGACCAGCAGCGAGCGCTATGTGTTTCGGCTTTCTCACCACCGCGCGCGCGGGCCAGCCAACGTCAAGAGCGAAACAGCATTCTTGACCCACCTTTCTAAATTGGGAGTTCCGGTCGCCGCGCCAATTCCAACACGTGAAGGCATGTTCTTCCTTCAAGGGCACGCACCAGAGGGTGCGCGCGATGGTGTGCTTTTTCAGGCGATCGATGGCCGAGAACCGCTTGCAACTGACGCCGGAGATGCTTGGGCCAACGGAAAGACCCTTGCTCTACTGCATAACGCGGCCGAGACATATCCGGCTGACGGTGCGCTGTACCGGCTTGATCTGGAACATTTGCTGTGTCGGCCTCTTGCCCGAATTCGCGATAGCGGAATTGTGGAAGAAACGCATGTCCTTACCGACCTTGAACAGATCGCCGAGCGGACTGCGACGGCTATCGAGGCGTTCAGCAACCTATCATGGACGTATTGCCACGGGGACTGCCACGGCTTCAATTCGCGCATCAATGGGGCTGGAGAAGCAGTGTTTTTCGACTTCGATGACGGAGGTCCGGGATACCTTGCGTATGACTTGGCCGTTTTTTTGTGGGCACAAGTCTCTTTTGGCCGGTCGCTAACTGCTATGTGGGCTGCCTTCCTTGATGGATATCAGTCAATCCGACCAATAACTCCTGACGACTTCGAGGCAGCTATTCGGTTTGTGATCGTTCGCCACTTTTGGCTGATGGGTGAGTACGCGAGCCGCGCGCGAGAGTGGGGGAGCAACAGTGTCGGTTGGATCGCACGGGAGGTGACCTTTCTCAGGACGTGGGAGGCCGAACGGTTCGTCGGTCGTCTATTCTGAAGTCGGTTTTCAATGTCGCGACCAACCGAGGAATGGCCAATGGGCCACGAGCGGGCATTACCCTGAAAGTGAGCGACCTGATCAGCATGAGCGTTGGCAGATGCTTTTCTCGCCCTCATCCCTGTGCTTGTCACAGGGATCCAGCAGCGCCGCGTCTGCGGCGTAGAAGAGTCCTGTCAGCCCAAGGACTTGGGCTGGCTGGATTCCTGTGACAAGCACAGGAATGAGGGCAGGAGGAGATGCGTTGCCGCAGCGCAACCAACGAGGCAGATGCTGGCTAATGTCGTGTACCGTGGCTTTGAAACGGCGAAACGATCCAGCTCTTTGAAATTTACGCGCTTCCGGATGGAGAACCGCTACGTACTTGTCCTTGAATTGCTCTAATCCAGCATGACGACGGCTTCGACCTCGAAGAGCATGGGGTCTATTGCAAGCTTGGGGACCGGAATCAGGGTCTGCGCCGGCAGGGCCTCGCCGAACATTTCCTTGACGTTTTGCGTCAACACCCCGAGCTTGGACATATCGTGATCGACCACGAAGACCGTGAGCTTGGCGACCTGGTCCGGCCTTGCACCAAGCGCATCGAGGGCAGCGCGCAAATTTGCGTAGGCCTGCTTAACCTGGACAGCGAAGTCGGGCGACAAGGCGCCAGTGCTGTTTTGGCCGCCCTGTCCGGAGATGTAGGCCATTCGGGCACCGGGGGGCGTGATCACCGCCGTGCTGTAGCCATTCGGCGTCGGGTCGTAGAGGTTTTTGGGATTGACGATGGTCAGCTTGAGATCACTCTCATTCGCTGTCGTCGTATTGGGAACTCCCATGGTCATGATGATTAGCCCTCCGATAAGCAGATGCTTGATTGCGCGTGACATGATCTTCTCTTGGTTCTGAGGACCGCGAGGAAGGTACCTCGCAGCCTGCAGGATTGAACGTTACTCATTACCGATACGATCGACTCGTACAGCGTACGGTCTGATCGCATCGTACGACGTACGAGTCAACCGTTCAGGATCGACATTCGTCGCGTTGTCGGCTTAGATCGACATCGTGATCACCAAGGAAGACAGATGGCAGCCAAGCGTAGTGGCGCTCAAAGCAAACGGTCTCAACGGACAGGAGTATCGCCCCAGGCCGCGCAGGAGTCGCGCAGTGAACCGCCTCTTTCTCGGGAACGGATTGTTGCGACCGCGGTAGAACTGCTGGATGCGGAAGGAGTCGACGGATTGACGATGCGTCGGCTCGCCGATCGACTCGGCTCGGGCGCGATGAGCCTATATTGGCACGTCGGCAACAAAGAGGAGGTCTTCGATCTGGCGCTCGACTCGGTGCTCGAATATCGCGGACCGCAACAAATGGCCGGGATTCAAGGCTGGCGCGGGGAAGTCGTTCATATGCTCGAAGACTGGCGCGCCAGCATGCTGCGCCATCCCTGGTCGGCATCGCTGTTGCCGCGCCGGGCGCTCGGCCCAAACATCCTCCGTCGCCTGGAGATGCTGAGCAAGACCCTATCCAGAGCCGGTGTAGCGGATGCAGATCTGAACGTCGCAATATGGTCGCTCTGGAACTATGTGATGGGCGCTACCATCACGCGGGCGAGCTTCGATCTCTCGGACGACGAGATGGTAGCCGCGCAGCACAGGCTTACGGGTCTCAGCGAATGCTACCCGACAATCGAGCGCTCTCGTCTGCTGTTGGATAGCGATTGGGACGGCGCTTTCAGCAAAGGCCTCGACTTCCTGCTCGATGGCCTCGCTCCGGGACAATGAGCATCCTGCCGCCGCCGGACGCATTCGGTCGATAGACATTTCCAATGGACGTCCTACAATCGCCGGCACTGCGTCCTGCGAAGGCGTTTGACATGGCTGAAGAACGCGCCCAACGGCGTCTTGCCGCCATAATGGCTGCCGATGTGGTCGGTTACAGCCGCCTCGTCGAAGTGGACGAGAGCGGCACACTGGCAACGCTGAAGGAACGCCGCAAGCAGATCCTGGATCCGCTCGTCCGCGAGAATAACGGCCGCGTCGTCAAGACGATGGGCGACGGTGTGTTGGTCGAGTTCGCAAGCGCCGTGAACGCCGTGACCTGTGCGATCGAATTCCAGCGGCGGATGCAGGCGGCAAACGAGGGGCTTGCCGACGACCGGCAAATTCTTCTGAGAATTGGAATCAACCTCGGCGACGTCGTCGTCGGGGGCGGCGATCTCTACGGCGACGGCGTCATCATAGCCGCGCGGCTCGAGGCAATGGCCGGTCCGGGAGAGATCTTCGTCTCCAGAAGCATCCACGATCAGGTCCGCCGGCGGCTCTACTGCGAGTTCGACGAGCTTGGCCCGCACGCCATCAAGAACGTGGCCGAACCGGTTTTCGTCTATCGGATCGAGACTCCGGCCTGGGGTCAGCATGGCGCCGCCAGTGCGCCGTTGCCGCTGCCGACGAAGCCTTCCATTGCCGTCCTGCCGTTCACCAACATGAGCAACGATCCGGAGCAGGAGGTCTTTGTCGACGGCCTGACCGAAGACCTGATCACCGATCTCTCAAGGGCCAGCGGACTGTTCGTCATCGCCAGCAATTCCGTCTTCGCCTACAAGGGCAGGCACACGGACGTGCGCCGCATCGCCCGCGAGCTTGGTGTTCGTTACGTTTTGGAAGGCAGCGCCCGCCGCGCCGCCGGGCGCGTCCGCATCAATGCCCAGCTCATCGACGCCATGCGAGGGGACCACCTGTGGGCGGAGAGATTCGACCGCGGGCTCGAGGACATTTTTGCCGTCCAGGACGAGGTGACGAGCAAGATCGTCGAGGCGCTGGTCGGGCGATTGACGGCCGCGCCGGCGCGAAACAGGCCGACCGACATGGGGGCCTATGATCTCTGCGTCCGGGCGCGTTCGCTCGGCCTCCAGACAGCCGGCAGCGCAAGGGAGGCGATCTTCCTGCTGCAGCGGGCAATCGCACGCGATCCGGACTATGCCGAGGCACATCGGCTGCTGGCGCTCAACCTGTGGCTGAGCTGGGAATTCTGGGATCAGCCGATCGATCCCAACCGGGCGCGAGCCGTGGCGGAAGCGCAAAAGGCGGTCGCGCTCGACCCCAACGATGCCGGGAACCGCTGGGTGCTCGGCATCATTCTCGGGCATGAGCGCCGCTGGGAGGAGTCGGACGCGGAGTTCGACCTTGCCCTGAGACTCGATCCCAACCATGCCGACGCCTGGGCGATGCGGGCGGACCTGATCGTGCTGGCCGGACGGCCCGGCGATGCCATCGAGCACGTTCGCAAGGCTCTCCGGCTCAATCCTCACCCGCCGGGCTGGTATTACTGGATGCTGGGGCAGGCCCAGTATGCGAGCCGCGACTACGAGGCGGCCGTCCAGACATTGCGCCGCCCGGAAACATACCGTGCGACCTCGCGCCGTCTGCTTGCCGCAAGCCTGGCGCGGCTCGGACGGCTCGATGATGCGCGGACGGAGGCGCAACTCTTCATGATGAACAACCCGAACTTCACAATACGGCAGTGGTCGGAGTCGCAACCGTTCCGGGATGAAGAGCTCAGGCGGTTTTTTGTGGACGGTTATCGCCTGGCAGGCCTGCCGGAGTGAGGTCAGCCGCGTTGCTGCAAGAGCTTCATCGCGGCATGGGCGGCGGCCTGGGCCTGCAACTGAGTGGCGAACTGGCCCTGGCCCGGATAGGTAACGCCGCGGAAGGTGAGGACGAAGGCCCAGCGGCCGTTCAATCGCTTCTCGACCTTGATCGTAGCGTCGGGCTTGTTGTCGGTGTTCAAAGCGGCTTCCTCGAAAGTTTTGTTGGGCAAGGTCTATTCGAGCGTAACTTGCGCATTCGCGGGTGAAAGGCAAGACGGGACGGCGGCCGCATGCGCCCGTCCGCGAATGTTGGAGCGCCATGTGCTGCAGTGCCGATCAGGACGGGCATGTGCGGTAACTTGATGCCTCGAACATCTGAAAGAGGTGGGGCACTGTCGATAAGATTTTCTCGCGTCGATTCTCCATTTCTTAAGAAGAAGCCGGCAAGTTACTGGAAATTTCTCAAGTCGAAGTCGAGTTGGGGAATGGTGGCAATTCAAAGCATTACAGCAGGCATTGCGCGACATGAGACGCGCGGCGCTGTAGGGCGGTTCGGAGCACATGATGGGCTACGATTGGACCGGCGAGAGAACGCGCCGAATGAAAATGTTGCGCACCGGCGCCTATGCGGTGCTCTGCGGCGCGGTGGCCGCCTTTCTCGTTGCGGCGGTTATCAAATAACGGGCGGTCGGCTGCAGCGTCGCGCGTTTCAATGAAACTTTCCCTTTGGTTTTTCTTCTTCGGGTGTCGCGCCCTGTAAAAGGCGAGATCTCCGCCGCAGCGTGTGCTTTTGAGCTGTTTCTGGAACCTTCTCCCGGCATAGGCCGTTAATTTTGCTTGGCTCGTCGAAGAATGCGAGCGTTCGGCATGGATGTGCAGAAGGCAGGAATGGCGAGGCTGCTTTTGGCGGCCCCGGAGTTGAGGGACAGCGCTTGGATGATGCAGGATCTCGTGTTTCTGCATTTATGCGAGGTATATGAACACGCGTGCCTGCAACGCGATGTTCTGCGATGCGCTTCCGACAAAGACGATGAAAGCTTGCTCCAGCTCGAGGCAAAGTGCAGAGCTTTGGAAGTTGCTGCAATCGCCTACATCCGCGAGCAGCGGAAATTTGCCGGCATCGTCTGATTGGTGACGTCGATCACGGGATCAACGTTGCGACCATGAACGCCGCAACCAGAGCGCATGCGGCAATTACCACGATCCACTCGACCATCTTGGCATGCCGGACAGGGACCATCGCTAGTCCTCCGCTTTGAAGCTACGCAATTCCGGGCGGAAAACGGTTTTTCCTGGAACTGCTCTGTTCAGGTGGCAAGGAAACGTTCGGCGAGCAGAAAGGTTCATGTTACGGCCACCATTCCGCGCTCTGCTGCGAACGCCGCCAGCCTTGGTCGTGAACTACGGCGCCGCGCGTCTTGTCAGCTCCCATTCGAGGAATTCATGCCGTCGGAAATGAAAAACCCCGCCGAAGCGGGGTTCTATCTGGCGCAGCCGCCTCAACTCACAGAACGAAATAATCCTTCGTCAGCGTTACGGCGTCATCGAGATGGATCTTGAGATCGGCAAGCTTGTCGCCGTTGACGTCGGCGTAGATGTAGGTGTCGGACGCCTGCTTTTCGTAGCGAAGTTCGCCGGCCACGCCCTTGAACGTCGCCGTGCCGACGAAGTTGAACGCCTGGTTGCCAGTCAATTTCGTGCTGGCGTCGATCCCCGAAAGATCGATCCGGTCCTGCTCGCTTGCAAGGAAATCGAAGATCGAATCGTAGGACGTGCCGGCGGATTCGATCGTCGCCTTGAAGATGAATCGGTCAGCACCGGTTCCGCCATAAAGCAGGTCGCGGCCCGCGCCACCATAAAGCAGGTCGTTGCCGGCATAGCCCGTCAGCGTATCGTTGCCGGCGCCGCCGGTCAGCCCGTTGGCAACCGCATTGCCGTAGAGCTTGTCCGCATAGCTCGTACCGATGAGGCTTTCGACCTCGGAATAGGTGTCGCCCTTGGCGTCGTTGGTGTTTGCCGCAGCACTGGTCAGATTGGCGACCACGCCGGCTGCCGCTCCCGCATAGGAGACGGTGTCGGTGCCGCCGCGGCCATAAAGCCTGTCCGCACCGGCGCCGCCGATGAGTGTGTCGTTGCCGAGCCCGCCATCGAGCGTGTTGACGCCGGCGTTACCCGCGAGCGTGTCGTTGTAGCTCGATCCGACGAGGTTCTCGATCGAGTAGTAGGTATCGCCCTTTGCGTCATTGGTGTTGGTGGCGGCGCTCGTAAGATTGGCGACCACGCCGAGAGCGGCGCCGGCATAGGAGGCGGTGTCCGTGCCGGTACCGCCATAGAGCCTGTCGGCACCCGCGCCACCAATGAGTGTGTCGTTGCCCGCGTCACCGTCGAGGATATTGGCGCCGGTGCTACCCGTGAGTGCGTCGCTGTAGCTCGAGCCAAGCAGGTTCTCGATCGAGGAGTACGTGTCGCCTTTGGCGTCGTTGGTGTTGGCCGCTGTGTTGGTGAGGTTGGCGACCACTCCGGTGCTAGCGCCGGCATAGGAGGCGGTATCCGTGCCGGTGCCGCCATAAAGCCGGTCGGCGCCGGCGCCGCCGACCAGGGCGTCGTTGCCCGCTCCGCCATCGAGCCTATCGGTGCCGGTGAAACCACCGAGGGCATCGTCGCCGCCATTGCCGTAGATCACGTCGTTGCCGCCGAAGCCCGCTAGAAGATCGGCGTAGTTGCCGCCACTGATGGTATCATTGCCGGCAAGCGCAGCGGCCATCACTGCCAGGTCATCTTCGGTTGATGCCGTGTTTGCCGCATTGACGATGCTCCTGGCCGAGATGCTTATCCCCTCGGCAATCCACACGCGCTCGCCATCATAAAAGTAGCCATAGCTCGTGACCGTGCCGCTGACTGGAACACCGCTGCTGTAGGTGAGGCCGAAGCCGCCGAATGCGTCGACGCCACCGTCGCCGTAGTCGACCAGGTATTGCGTCGGTCCGAACTGATAGTATTCGCCGTAGTAGAGCCAGCTGAAGTCGTAGCCGCTCATATCCAGCCAATAATCGCTATTTACAGTAATTGTTGCCATGTTTCCCCCAGCGTTGTGAGGGAACTCATAGATCGTTTTCTGGTTGCAGGCAATCGGCGGCGATGCCGCCGGAAATACGCGTGACTTCTCCGGCGACAGCGTTGTGGATTCAGGGAATTAGGTATGTGACGTCTATTCCACCGAGTGCGCGGGGCCGAAGCGTTCCATGATGAACGAAGTCTGGACGGCGGGGCCCTGGAGGCGGTCGGTCTTTTCGAGCTTTACTGTTGGCATTCCGGCTGGCGGCGTACCCTGCCAAGAGGTGGTGAGGAACAGGCCGGCGCCGGCAACAAATCCGATGGCAACATACATCCAGTGATTACGCATGACTGAAACTCCTTCTGTCGGAAGGCAAATGCGTCAGGGCTTGTCTGGTTCCCCCGGTATCGGTCCGGGAGCCATGGGCTCATCAAAGTCAAAAAAATATGCGCCGCACCGTCTTTTCTTGCTGTTTACAGTATAAATATTTATCGGCTTGCCGGTTTTTCTAGCCTCGCTCACGTCTTTTTTACCGGCAGGTCAGACATGGTTTTCCCTCGGCGTATGCGAGGGCCAACACCGGCCTCAAGGCGCGATGATGTCTCGTTCCCTCGTTCTGCTTGCGGAAATGCCACCAATCCAATCATGCCCAAGCCCCTTGAGCATCGACCTGTTTCGATTGAAGCAGAGCGCTTTGTCTTATGCAAGAAATTTATAATATACGTTTGTATAGCAAGGGCTTGCGGCGGATTCGCGCGGCGCGGACGCGCCGTGGCTGGACCCCTGTGACAAGCACAGGGACGAGGGAGGGTGGGGACGACCAGCCTGATGAGTGCGCGCCGGTGATGAACATCGGCCGCCAAGCATGAGCGCGAGAAAGGCTTGGCCTGCAGGCTGCGGAAAAAATGCTGTCGCTAAATCGGCGATCGGAAGCTTTTCGTTTTGGCGGGTCTTGCGTCCCGCGGGTGAGTTGGATTATTCCGTAAATCAAGGATAGGAATTTTGTCCTGATGCGACGGCTGCTTCGGCAGCCGTTTCGATTCCCTGAGCTTATCAAACCATCGTCAAACAACGAATTACGGCAGCCGCCGCGCGTCTCACGATGCGGCGCGGCTCCGTATGCGGCCGGTGATGCGCCTGAACGGAACAGCGACCTTGAGGCGTCCGAGAGGATGCGCGGCGCTGCGGCCTCGGCAGCGTCACCGGCCGCCCGCAGCCACCCGGCCGATCGCAAGGCGCAAGACGCTTGAACGACGTTGACACAGAGGCGCAACGCGACGGCCGGGCGGCTGTGGAGGACGGAAATCGAATGCGGTCGCTACCGCAAATCCTCCAGTGCGATGAAGAGCGTGCCGAACTCCACTCGGCCTTTGTCGGTGAGCGCGTCGGGGAGCTCAAAATAGAGCTTCTCGGCGTGCGGCGATCCTCCGCCGACGAAAACTTCCTCCGACCTGTCGGCGAAGACGCAGCAGGCGGCGGGGTCGTCGGGTGCCGCGCGCACACTCAAGCGGTAGCTTTCGCCTGACAGGAAGAAGCGGATGCGGACATCGTGCTCGCCGACCTTGAGCGTGCAGAGATCGCCAGTGCCGCACCAGCCGGTCGCGTGCACGAAACTCTTGTCGAATTTCTGGATCCAGGCCTTGACGAGGCGCAGCCAAGCCTTGACGAAATACTGAGGCTCGCCGGTCTGCCCGGCTGCGAAGGCTGAAACGGCCGGTGCGGCGGCGAGCAAGCTCGTGGCAATGACTTTCAGCATGGTGCCGGTTGCTTTCCTGGATCGACGCGCTTGGCGAGGCGTTGCGGGCGCTTGCGATCCAATCTGAGTCGCGATTTTGGCGCAATTATGGGTAGCGAAAACGGTCGATGCACGCCGCCCTCTGAAGCGGCTCCGCGACTGTTCACACGCTGCAAGAGCCGATGGAAAGTGAGGCGACGGACGTGATCGAAGACGATGTTTCAAGCGCGCCGGGGCTTTGCCTGGACGATCCGGCCGATGGGCCGGCCGACGAGACAGGCCAGGCCGCCAGTCCGGCGGCGAAGGGCTCGCGTACGCGGCTCGGCGGGGCTTTCCTCGAGGCGGTGCAGGCGGATTTCGAGGCGCATGGCGTCGACGTGATCGCGCGGCTGCGCGAGGAGAAGCCGGAATCCTATCTGAAGCTCCTGGCCTCGATCCTGCCCAAGGATCTCTCGGCAAATGCCAACGCGCTGGACGAACTGACGGACGAAGAGCTTGTCCGGCGCATCCGGATGCTCGATCAGACGATCCGGCCGCTGATCGAAGCGCCGGCGAAGGGCAGGGCGGCGCGCAAGCCCGCACGTACCCGGGCGGCGGGGCGACGCTCCGGATCGGAGCAGGGCTGAATACTGCGGCAATTCAAAGTCTTGCGGCGAGTTTTGAATGTGCGGGAAGACATGTGCCTCAGGTTGGGCAAGGATGAGGCGGAGTCCACCTCATCCTGATTGCATCAGTGGGCCCGTGAGACGCCGGCGGGAACTGCGGCCTCGCTGCCCGAGAAGATGATGACGGCGAACATCAGCACGCCGGCGAAGGCGATGAGCGAGGAAATGGCGACGATCGGTTCCATCGCCGCGTTTCCGGAAAGCATCAGATAAAGCGACGGGATCAGGGCCGTGACGCCGAAGGTGTAGACGACGTACTGGATCATAGCCAGGCGCTTCTCGGCCTTGCGCGGGTTGAGCGCGTGGTAAACGCCGAAGAGTGCCATGGTGACCCAGCCGAGCAGGTTGGCGTGGGCGTGGGCGCCGGTCGGCGCGTGGTTACCTGAAATCGACATGTGAAGGCCAATCGAGATCCCGGCGATCAGAAAAATGATGGCGGTCTTGAAGTAAAGATTTGCGATACGTGGCATTGGTTTTCCCCCTCTGTAGCCGACGGAAATTTAGCATGTTCTCAAGGCTCTGAGAACGAGGGCATCAAAGGATCTTTGGCGCGCCGGCGCTGTTACCAGTGAAACAATCGAATATATTCGGGCGGGGAGGCGGGGCGGCACAGAATTACCGTCCAATGTGCGAGGTTTAGCGACCGGCTCCACCCGGTTCATCGGAACTTATTGCGGTTATAGGCATTCGGTAGGAATGACAAACCATCCGCTGCGGCGGCGCTCATGCGCCAATGTCACCGCGGCAGCTTGCGTTGCTGCGTAATTTCATCCGCGGATCGAATTATGCAGCGGAGGACTGCAAATGCTTGGAACCGTACTTCTCGTTATTTTGATCCTGCTTCTGATCGGCGCGTTTCCCACTTGGCCCTACTCGAGCGGCTGGGGCTACGGCCCTTCCGGAATTCTCGGCGTCTTGGTGGTCGTGCTGCTCGTTCTTCTGCTGATGGGCAGGATCTGACCGGCCTCGCGGGCGGACGGGGTTGGGTCTGTTACCAGCTTGCGCCGTCGATCAACCGGTGTGGGATTTCCTCCCAGACCGCGCGATCGAACATACGCATGTTGACACCCATGCGCGAGCCATTCCGCCCCCGCGGCGACCAATGGGTCGTGCAGCCGCAGCGGCCGCAATGGTGCATGGTGAGCGTTGCGTCGCCCTGGACATAGCCGACGAGCGTTTTCTGCTCGTCGCTGACGGTGACGTCGCTCACAGAATAATAACCCCAGAGCGCGCCGAGCCGGCTGCATATGGAACAGTTGCAATCACCAAGCGTCTCGGGGCGGACGGGAACGGTGATGCGCACCGACCTGCAATGGCAATGACCTTCGATCATGGTGATGCTCCTTCGCTGAGCCGGCCGGTGCAAGCATTGGCCAGCGCTGAAGGAAGCGCAAGAGGGTGCGAAGCTGAACCCGAAATCGGAACCGGGCTACAGCGCGGCGCCTCGTATCGGAGGCGCAAAGGACACTGCAGCCCCCTGTATTGCTGAATGCACCTAAGGAACATGCGGTAGGTTCAGACGTTTTCAGGGCAAGTACGAAGGCCCAGCGCGGCTGCAACCTTGATTGCAGCATGTCCTTGAATCGGATCCGGTTCACGGAAACATGCAGGAGGCCGCGCCACTGCTCCGTCCAGTCGGGCCTTCCCGGACGGGGCGAACCATCTCATTTTGCGATCGACGACGTTATCTCGCTCGAGACGGCGTGGACGGCTGCTGTGCGGTTTTGAGCCAAGGCGACATGAAGAACCGCCGAGACGGCAATGGAGAAGGTGAGAGCAGCAATCGAAGCGCCAAGACCAGTTTTGACCATCTCCATCCCCTTTGAAGCGCGCTGTTGTCGTTCGTCTCTTCAGAGCGTGGGATGACGTTATTCGTGTGGCGCCGATTGAGATGTTCCCGTGGTAACGCGAAATATGGTTAACGACCGGTTGATGGCGGCAGGTCGCGCCGAAATGTCCCGCGTCCGGCACGACGCGCGCGGACGCGGTGCGGTTTCCGTTGGATATCTTTGCACTGACGCAATCGCCCGCCGCGGGCGGCCGGGCGAATTTCGCGACGTTCGAGCTCTCGGCTTACTTGATGGTGATGCCGTGGGCAGGAGCGCCTGCGCTCGACCAGCAGGAGCAGGGTTCGCCGGCCGGGCCGGTGCCATAGTAGCACTGCGTCTGGGGCGTCTTGCATTGTCGCGGCGAACTGTCGACGACAGCGGCCGCCACTTTCGAGCGACGCACGGGTGCTGGCGCTTCGGCGGTCTCGGTGCACGAGGACGCCAGCGCCGAGAGGCAGAGCGTAATCAATAGGGTACGGCTGATTCTCATGCGGTGGAATTTCCACGACTGCTCGCCAAAGGCAAGAGCCAATGATGGAACAATGCGCGAACCGGCGGAGAAAAAATGCCAAATCGATCGAACGGTCCCGCAGTCGCGACGCTGGGCGCCTCCGGACAACCGTGCGATCTCCACGCGTTGCTGAGAGAACAGGCGGTGCTTATGGCCGAGCTCGACCGCCGGCGGCGCACCAACATTCTCGCCGGTTACAGGCCCTATGCGAAGCAGCGCGAATTCCATGATGCGGGTGCCGCGGTGCGCGAACGGCTCTTCATGGCCGGCAACCAGCTCGGGAAGACGCTTGCCGGCGCAGCAGAGGCGGCGATGCACCTGACTGGGCGCTACCCGGACTGGTGGCGGGGCCGGCGGTTCGGCAAGCCGATCGTGATGCTGGCAGGATCGGAATCCTACGAGCTGACGCGCGACGGCGTGCAGCGGCTGCTGGTCGGCCCGCCGCTCAACGAAGAGGATTGGGGCACGGCTTTCATTCCGAAGGCGGCGATCCAGGCGACCACGCGGCGTTCCGGCGCTTCCGGCGCGCTCGACAGCGTGACCGTGCTCCATGTCACGGGAGGCGCCTCGACGCTGCTCTTCAAGGCCTACGAGCAAGGGCGTGGTAAGTGGCAAGCCAATACGGTCGACTATGTCTGGTTTGACGAGGAGCCGCCGGAGGACGTCTATTTCGAGGGGATCACCCGCACCAATGCGACGCGCGGCGCGGTCGCCGTCACCTTCACGCCGCTCAAGGGGCTAAGCAGCGTCGTGGCACGCTATATCATGGAAAAGTCGCGGGATCGCGAGGTCATCACCATGACGATCGAGGATGCGGAGCACTATACGGCGGAGGAGCGCCAGCGAATCATCGACAGCTATCCGGCGCATGAGCGCGACGCGCGCACCAAGGGCGTGCCGGCGCTCGGCTCGGGACGCGTTTTTCCGGTCGCGGAGGAGGCGATCCGCATCGATCCTTTCGAGATCCCGAAGCACTGGGTGCAGATCGGCGGTCTCGACTTCGGCTGGGATCACCCCTTCGCCGCCACGGCCTGCGCCTGGGACCGGGACGCCGACATCTTCTACGTGACGAAGACCTATCGCGAGCGCGAGGCGACGCCGATCATCCATGCGGCGGCGCTGAAGCCCTGGGGGGTGTGGCTGCCCTTCGCCTGGCCGCATGACGGCCTGCAACACGACAAGGGGAGCGGCGAGCAGCTTGCCGCGCAATATCGCGGGCAGGGACTAGCGCTGCTGGCCGAGCGGGCGACCTTCGACGACGGCACCAACGGCGTGGAGGCGGGGCTTTCCGACATGCTGCAACGGATGCAGACCGGGCGCTGGAAGGTGTTTTCCACCTTGACCGACTGGTTCGAGGAATTCCGCCTCTACCACCGCAAGGACGGCCGGGTTGTCAAGGAACGCGACGACCTTGTCTCGGCCTCGCGTTACGCCCTGATGATGAAGCGGTTCGCCAAGGTAAAAACGGATGCGACGTCGTGGAAGTTTACGGAGCGGAGGGTTGTTTGAGGGTGTCATGCGGACGCGTAGCACCGATCGCCTTCCGCTCATTCGCTTTGCCCGACATCGGGTGGGTCATTTCTGTCGATGCGAGGGCGCTGCGCGGTGCCGTGCAGCTCTCGTTGCTTGAAGGCTCGACGAGCTCCGGCCGAAGGCCGTCGCCGCGCGCAATTGCGATGGTGTGGAGTGATCTGGCGATGTCATCGAAGCCACCCGTTTCCCGCGTTGGCTTGCGAAGCGGCCACTTATCCTGTCCCGGCCATGCGTTGGCGGTCGCCGCCGCTGCCTCTTGTGTCTGGTGGCGGCTTCCCCTGATTGCCGAATAATCGCTACCCGGAGGAGGTATTTCCGCCTTCCACGGCAGCGGAGGAGGGCTTAGCCCGCAGGGAGTAGACGTCCATGCTTCGTTCGCTAACCGTTCTCCGCTGTTCGTAATTACTTGAGCCGTTGTTTGTGTAAGCGGCGCGCAGAGGGCGTCGGCTGCCTCGAGTTTTCGGCAGGGAAACGAACCGGCGCGTTGAAGCGCAATCACAGACGGAAAACCGCTCCACGCTTTCTCTGGAATTGCTCTAGAAACCACGCAATCCCGTGCGCAAAGCCGCTGCGCACTGTTCCTGGAATTGCGTTAGTTGCTCGGAGCGATTGGCGGTGTAGTCGGCGGCGCCACCGCTTCGGGATTGAACGCCAGGATACTCAGCACGAGAGCGATGAGGATAAGAATAAGCGTCAGAAAGGCGATGCCGCTCTTGTCCATTTCCCATCATGGGGAGCCGAATGTGAGAATTTCGAGGCAGTCGGCGACAGGTAACGCATGAGCCTCACTTCCTGCATGTTTCGATAATTCGCGGCTGATTTAAGGAATAAACCTGCAAACAATACAAAATGGTACAACGTCCTTTTGCGCGCCTCATCAAGCGCGAGGCGATGTAGCGCCTAAAGCCTGTCACCGCGTCTGGGTCTGGGCAGCCGGCAAGTAAACCTTGGCTGCGGCATGCTGCTCATTGCTCAGCGATCCTGCGAAGAACAGGTATGCCGATATGGCGAGCACAGACAGCAGCAAAATGGCGACGGGCAGGCCGGTCGAAGCGTGATATTCCGGCCCTCTGTAATCTTTTCCAATCATCGTAACGAACTCCACTCTATGCTCGTACGAAAACGTGCCATCCGTGCAACTGGTTCCTGCACAATGGTTGGTCCGGGGCAACAATGGCTGAGGCGTTGTGACGTAACGGCATTATACCATGCTCCTCAGCTCATGCCCGGCGAATACGGGTGATGCGGTGTTTTCTGCCGTCATCGGTTCACTCTTTGTTCGTAGCTATTTCAGGCTGGGCGCACCCGCGACCAACCAGGGGTTCCCATCGAGCCCCGGCCGCGGGTTGGTCGGAAACGTTGAGCACGATACCGGTCATTTCGAGCGCGTTTTTCAAAGCCCCACAAGCTATACAAATGCAGGCCTGCAGCGCGGCGCGTCCTGCCGGGGGCCGCAGTACGCGGCCGTGGCGTATCAGCTTTGGCGGATGCTCTTTTCGCCATCATCCCGGTGCTTGTCGGCAGGATCCAACGGCGGCGCGGAGAGTCTTTCAGCCAAGGACTTAGGCTGTGACAAGCACCGGAATGAGGATGGGAGGTATGCTTTGCCCCTACAGCAGCCGACGAGGCAGCAGTGGCTGCGGTCACTGTGAGCCCCTCTTATCAGCGGTGCCGTGTACCGATCGCGTCGCGGGCGCGATCAAAAGACAGCCAAATACCGCAGCAGTGACAGGATCCCGATGATCACCACGATAGCCTGGACAATCTGCTTGGCACGCGCGTCCAACGGAAGCCGATTTACGAGATAAAGCACCAGGATGACGACCAGGAACGTGATCAAGATGCTGATGAGGATCGACATTGACGCGCACTCCCGACGAAAGCTTCCGATAGAGGCTTAACTATGGGAGGTTTTGCAGAAGGGAAGGCCTGCTACCGAAGATGGCATTCCACTGGGCGATAGAGATTCCTGGCCGACAGTGCCGTTGCCGGACACCCCAGTCGAAACGGGCAGACCTTTTCTTCGCAACGAGCGAGGAGCGGACGGTCTCCGCGGCAAGGCGATGCTGAGGCGGAAAAGCTATTCCGCGCCCGGAAACGTATCTCCCTCGTTTCGAACGAGCGGCCCGGACAATGCGGCCACCCAACAATACAAACTCCACGCCCGAAAGGTTTCTCCGATGGCTGCAATGACCGATGAAAGGCTGGCCGCGCTGGTCAGCCAACTGGTGAAGGACTGCGAAGACTATCGCGATGTACTCGCGGTCGATCGCATCAAGGCGATGGAATATTACGACGGCGCGATGAAGGACGTGCCGGCGGACGCCAACCGCTCGAAGGTGGTTTCACGCGATTGCCGCGCGGCGGTCAAGAAGGTGCTGCCGTCGTTGATCCGCACCATCCTCGGCAACGACAAGGTGGTGGAATATGCGCCCGTCAACGAGGGCGACGAGGCAGCGGCGAGCCAGGCGACCGACTACATCAACTATGTCGTCTTTCCCGAAAGCGACGGCTATGACGCCGTGCAGGACGCGGCGCACGACGCCTTGAAGCTTCGCAACGGCGTGATCCGCTGGTGGTACGAGAACAAGGTGTCCGTCGCCGTCTCCACCCATACGGGGCTCGACGAGGCGGCATTGGTGCAGCTCGTCGGCGATGACGCGGTGGAGGTGCTGGAGCAATCGCAGACGATCGAGAAGATCCAGACCCCTGAGGGTGTGATCGGACAGCCGAGCTACAGCGTGAAGATCCGCCGCAAGCTGGAGCGTGGCGCGCCGCGGCTGGCGGCGGTGCCGCTCGAAGAATTCCTGATCCATCCGGACGCGCTCTCGATCGAGGAGAGCCCAATCACCGGCATTGCCACACGCATGCGCCGCTCGGACCTCATCGCGATGGGCCATGACCGCGACCTGATCGAAGGCCTGCCGGCTTCGACCGCCGCTAACGGCCGCGACGACGAGGAATTCACCCGCAGGCGCGATGCCTTCGCCGCAAGGGTTGCGGTGCCGAAAGCGCTGGAGGAGGTGGATTATTACGAGCTCTACGTGAAGGTGGACGCGGACGACGACGGCATTGCGGAACTGCGCCGGCTCGTCTTTGCCGGCGGCACGGGCGCAGAAAACCTGCTTTCGAATGACGAGTGGGACGAGGTGCCCTTCGCGGATCTCATCGTCGAACGTCGGCCGCACCAGCGCGAGGGCGGCTCGGTGACCGATGACATGGCGGAAATCCAGCGGGTGAAGACCGTGCTGATGCGCCAGACGCTCGACAATCTCTACTGGCAGAACAACCAGCAACCGATCGTCCAGGAAGGGGCGATCGCCAATCCGGAGGCCGTTCTCAACCCGAAATTCGGCCAGCCGATCCGCGTCAGCCAGGGCATCGATGCCCGCGCCGCGCTCGGCTACACCATGGTGCCCTTCGTCGCGAAAGAGTCCTTCGCGATGCTCTCCTATCTCGACCAGGAGGCGACGGACCGCACCGGCATTTCCGACGCTTCCAGCGGGCTTGCGCCGGACGCGCTTCAGAACATGACGGCGCGGGCCACTGCGCTGATCGAGCAGGCGGGGATCGGCCAGACGGAGCTGATGGTGCGCACCTTTGCGCAAGGGTTGCGACGCGTGTTCAAGGGGCTGCTCAGGCTTGTCATCAAGCACCAGGACCGGCCGCGCGTGGTCAGGCTGCGCGGCCAATGGGTGAGTTTCGACCCGCGCCACTGGAACGCCGAGATGGACGCGACCGTCAATACCGGGCTCGGCGCCGGCACGCGCGAGCGCGACATGATGATGATCCAGATGATCCAGCAGCTGCAGGAGAAGTTGCTGATGACGCTAGGCCCGGACAATCCTTACGTCTCGCCGGACAACCTCTACAACGGCATCGCCAAATCGGTGGAGGCGGCGGGGCTGAAATCGCCCGACCTCTATTTCACCAAGCCGACGCCGGAGGAGATCCAGCGGCGGATGCAGGCGAGCGCCAACCAGCCGAACCCGGAGATGCAGAAGCTCGAGATGCACGCCAGGGCCGATGCCGAGAAGGCGCAGCTTTCTGCCGAAAACGACCGGCGGAAGCTGGAGATCGAGCGCGAGCTGGGGCTTGCCGAGATCCAGCAGAAGGGCGCGCTGAAGCGCTACCAGATCGACGCGGAGCTGAACCTGAAACGACAGCAGAACGTGGCGCAAGCGATCGGCGGCGAGCCGCTGGCGCCGGCGCAAATTGGAGGGGTGCCAGGGTAAGAAAACAAGTTTGTGATTGCAGGATGTATGCGCAGAAGTGTCCGAAGACGATCAGTGACTCTGGCAGTGACACGAATGGGCACGCTGGGCTTTGCGTTGTTCGAATGCTATCTGCGTTTAATGCGAAATCACGTGGAGTTGCAGGCATGTTCCTGAGCACCGACGAGCTAGAACAAGTCACGGCGTTTCGGCGCGCGCTGCATCGCCGGCCCGAGCTTTCCGGCGCGGAGGCGGAAACGGCAGGGGCGGTCGTGCGGGCGCTTGAGAAAACCGGGGCAGACGCGATCGTCACCGGGGTTGGCGGGCATGGCGTGGCGGCGGTCTACCGGGGAACAGGCGAGGGGCCGACAGTGATGATCCGCGCCGAGCTCGACGGCCTGCCGATCGAGGAGGTTAACGATCTACCGCACCGCTCCGAGATTGCCGGCAAGGGGCACCTCTGCGGGCATGACGGGCACATGGCGATCCTGATGGCGGTGGCCAAGGGGCTCGGCCGCGAGCAGCCGGCGCGCGGGCGGGCGATCTTGCTCTTCCAGCCGGCCGAGGAGAACGGGGCAGGGGCGGCAGCGGTTCTTGCCGATCCGAAATTTTCCGCGCTGAAACCGGATTTCGTGTTTTCGCTGCACAATTTTCCCGGGCTGCCGCTCGGCCATGTGGCGCTCACCGAGGGGCCGGTCAATTGCGCGTCGCGCGGCATGAAGATCGCGCTTTCGGGCAGGACGGCGCATGCCTCTTCGCCTGAAGACGGGATTGCGCCGACCTTTGCGCTCGCAAAGCTTCTGGGTGGCCTCACCGCGCTTGGTGCCGGCGGCGCGCTCGACGAAAACTTCACGCTGGTGACGGTGACGCATGCGAAGCTTGGCGAAGAGGCCTTCGGCATCAGCCCCGGCTATGCGGAAATCTGGGCGACGCTGCGCACGCTGACGGACGAGCGAATGGCGGCGCTGGTGGCGGCCGCGGAGGCACTTGTGCGCAAGGAGGCCGAGGCCGCGAAGCTTGACGCGACGATCAGCTACGAGGACGTTTTCCATCAGTGCAGCAACGCGGCGCCGGCGGTTGGCGAACTCAGGCGGGCGCTCGACGAGGAAGGCGTCAGCCACCATCGGGGCGCTTGTGCACTGCCGATGAAGGCATCGGAGGATTTCGGCCTCTTCGGCGGCGTGGCGCCATCGGCGATGTTTTTCCTCGGCGCCGGCGAGAACCATCCACGGCTGCACAATCCGGATTATGATTTTCCCGATGCGCTGATCGGTATCGGCGCCCGTGTCTTCATGCGCGCGATCCGCAACCTGGTAGGGTGACTGCCGGCGCGAAGAAGCGCTTCCCACTAGCGGGCAGCGCCTGACGCGAGAGGGGGATGGAATGAGACGCACCCTATGTAAGCTCGCCCTCTCGCTGGCGCTCGCCGGGGCTCGGGCGACTGCCGTAGTTTCCGCGGATCCCGGTGCGGCGCCGCAGCCGGACCAAACGGCAGCCGACAGCATGAAGGATTTCATCGCGGCCAATCCGGACTGCCTGGAGTTCAACGATCAGTGCTCCTTCTGCGCGGTGGTTAACGGCGCGGCCGAGTGCTCGACGCCGCAGATCGCCTGCGTGAAGCGGGAGAACCAGTGCACGAAGCGGGCGAACAAATAGGCGGATTAGGGCGTTAGAACTGGTGCGTGAAAGAGGCGTCGTCCGACGAGTCGCGAGTGCGACAAGGTCTCTATGCGCTCAAGGCGGCACGATCCCCTTCACGGTCCAGGCAATCGCCAGGTAGGACCGTGGACCGTCGATGTCGCCGTCGAGGTAAGCGGAGCGGACAGCATCCCGAAGCTTCACGCGTGCCCGCTCGTCGAGCGTCGCGACGTATTCGGCACCCGGTCCGTCCTTGCCAAGGTATGGCGCCCAGTAATCGTCAAAGGACGCGTACTCCATGCGGATGGCAAGCTCTGCCGTCTCAACGTTGGTGAGGCCGGCTTGACGCCAGGCCGACTCCAACTCGCCCGGCCGTGTCATGGGGCGGGTGCAGGCGCGCGCCCGAAGCAGTCCAGCGGCGGGATCAAGCGCGGCTGCTGTATCGAGGAACATGCGACCGGCGACAAAGCCGCCGCGCGCGTCCCATACGGTGGATGCGACCGTCGCTCCAGGTCGCGCGACACGGCGCATCTCTGCGACAGCTCGATGCGGCTCGGAAACGAAATGGAGCATCAGGAGCGACAGAACCCGGTCGAACGCCGCGTCGGGGAAAGGCAGAGCACATGCATCGCCGACACGGAAAGAGACGCGCGGATCTGAGTTTTTACGGGTCGCATGTTCGATATAGGGCGGCGCGTAGTCTATCCCGCAGATAGCCGCCAGGTCGGAGCGCTCGGACAGCAGAAACGTCAAGCTGCCAGTGCCGCAGCCCACGTCCAGCACCCGTTCACCGCTCGAGATCCCGGCGAATGCCAGGAACGGAACAGCAAGCCGGCGGCTCCAACGCCCCATCTGCAGCTCATAACCGTCTCCCGTGCTGGCGTTGAAGGTCGATGCAGCCGTCATAGAACACTCCAATCAGCCTGAATGCCGGAACTTTACCAATAATGAGGCGTCCACGACATCGGTCGGGACGCTTGTGCGACGCAATTCTTAGCACATCGACGAACCCTTCATCCGCCCGCGCCCGACACACTGTAAGGCGGCGCCGGGTTTCGCGCACCAAGGAGAGTTACATGTATCCATTTTTGATCAAGTTTGGACTGAAGCAGATTGGCGATAAATTGGGTGGGTCGATGTTCAACGACACCCTCAACCCGGATGAAGCCTATGCGGATCGCATAGCGAGAGACTTCGGAATCAATTGGCATGATGCCCGTGACGCGTACCATCAGAACCCGGGGTTCTGGGAGGAGTCCTACAAGGGTGACCCAAACGACCGTCGCAACGCCCCGAAGATGGCGCCTGTCACCCGGACCTCGCGGCTGCCTGCCGCGTCTCCTGGTGTTCCGGAGGGAAGTGGACCATGGGAGAAACTGTTTTCGGGACGCGTTTCGCTGAGACGAGCACAGGACGAGTGGCGCGAATAACCCTCGCGCGGTCAAACCCGCGTGCGTAGACGGCATAGGCCGCAAGGCAAAGCAGCCATAAGACCACGGCAGCCCACCTGCCGGCGTCGGGGCTCATCTGATAGCGGCCGTCCTCCCGGCGCTTCAGTCCGAGCCAGTTGAGGCCGGGTTCTTCAAGCCAGAAATCACCGACAACAGAAGCTCAGCAGGGGCACGATGATCCGTGCTGTTCCGTGAAGAAAGAGCTCGACGACGAGGAGTTCGAATAAATTGGTGATCGCGGAGAAGCGACATCGAGCGCGAAGAGTTTTTTCCTGCTCATGTTTCGCTTGTTTTCCGAGTTGAATGGAGAGGTGTGCGGGCTAGACGCCGCGCATGAAGGCCAGATAGGCAACAAGGCAAAGCAGCCAGAAGACCGCCCCGGCAAACATGCTCATCGTGGAATTGAGAAGGAAGCGACCGGATGGAAGACGCTTCAGGCCTAGCCAGTTGAAGTCGATGTCTGCCGAATAGATTTTCTCTACTTCGAATCGGCCGAAACTGACCAGCGGCACGATGATGCGCGCCGTCCGATGCAGGAAAAAATCAAAGATGAGAAGGTCAAGAATACCAAGGACGGAACTGAGGATAACGTCGAATGCGAGGAATATTTTTCTCATGTTCTAAAACCAGTTGGCCAACTTGCTGCTTGCATACCTGCTCAATGCTCTCGCGATCATCGGGGTTTAGGGGGTTCTCCACAAAGACGCGGCTGCGCTTCTGAAGAGATAGTTCAGAACAAAACAGGAATCAATCCTGCCGTGTGGCGACCTTCACTGAAACGAGACGGCTAGTTTCGTCCGTACTGTCACGGGCGACAACGTTACACGAAACCAGAAGGAAAGAACCGCCGATGCGCGGGCGTTACCGGTCTCTAAGGACCTGCAAGCTCGACACCGAATTGAATCCAAAATGTCGCGATGTCGGAGAGCTGCTGACCGCGCGCATGTTGGAGAATATGGCGATGAGGAGAATGAAAGAACCACACGATTTCCACCTCGTGCCGTCGGCTACGACAACGGCGCTCGAGCTGTGCGACTTAGGTGAGGAAGCGACCAGCCCTTTGCCCAAGTCGAGGAGGGTGGCGCGTCTAGGCAATACATTGCGCAATCACCAATAGAAGTGGCTGAGGGTGGAGCGGGATTTGATGCAACTCTGGGCGAGATCGCCGGCGGATGGCTGGGCGGCTACGTAGGGTCAAAACTGCCCTTGGGCGAATTCGGGAAGAATGCCGGCCGGGTCGTGGGGAGCCGAATTGGTCGGGCGCTTGGATCCAAGCTGGATGGCCCGGTTCCCGAGTCCGTCGCGCGGGGCGTATTGATACCGAATTGGTGTTGTTCCGGCGATGACGGCCTGGGGAATTGGAACAAAGAGCGAAACCGCAGCCGAAGCCGCTAACGGGATATGTTAAACTCCAAGGTAGCTTGGCTCACGTAGGTGCTGGAGTTATCCGGTTGCAAGCAGCTCATTTGCAGATCAGTGAGGAGATGGATCAACAGGGGGACGCTTCCATCTATTTGGTGCGGAAGGTCTTCCAAAGCACCCCCAAGACAAAATCTCCGACGTAGCACAGCGCAATGCATAACACGATTTGGATAGAGAGTGTCGTCCAGTAGTCGTGGTCGGAGAAATAGTGTTCCACAGCTCGGGCCGTTACTACCACTGCCAGTAGCCCGAATAGTGTCTTCGCCCAAGCGGGAGCTGATGTTTTTGCTTGCAAAGCCGGTTGCTCTTTTTGTTAGCCAGTTACTGACCTGACCCAATGCACAGTATGTGCAGGCCCGCGCCTCACGTGATGGCGAACTGCCCATCAACTCGGTAACCCAGAACAAAACAGGAATCAATCTTTCCGTGTGATGATCTTTGGCTGACACGGGACGGTCGACTCGTCTGAATTTCACGGGAGACAACATGACATGAAACCAGAGGAAAGGACTGCCGCGGCGCGGGCGCTCATCGACAATCCGCTGTTCGACCGGCTTATGGACGAACTGGAAGCGGCGGCGATCAACGGCTGCGTCAATGCGAAGGTCACCGACCACGAGAGCCGCGCGGCCTTTGCAGCCGAGGCGCGGGCGATCCGTAATTTCCGCGGTAAGCTCAGGTTCCTGACCGAACAAGCCAGGGCCGAGGGAACGAGGGCGCCGGCGTGACGTGGGGCGCGTGCCATCGGGCAGGGCGCCCAGATGGGCACTCCATCACGGGCGGTTTCCTTGTCGATTTGACTCAGGAAACCGGCGTGGCCGTTTGAATTATCACAATCTTTTGCGACGTCTGCCGTTTCGCTGAAAGTCTCTCTCTTCATTTTTGTGCGACGTCGCCTGAGAATGCTTTGAAAGGTCATTCCATGATGAACGATAGTGCCAACCTGCCTTTTGGCGGGAGCAAAACCGTTGACGGATCGCTCGAGCCCGCAAGCTTCGACGACCTCGATTGCCGGGAGCCGCACGAGGCTGACGACGAGGATGAAGAGGCGTGGGGCGCAACGACCACGGAATACGCCGATGAGTATGACGATCATGATACCCAAGGCGACGAGCCGTGCTTTTCCGATGAGGAGCCGGCCAACGAAGCCGAGGATCTGGTCGTGACGCTCAAGGGCGGCGAGCAGGTTCCGCTTGAGGAACTGAAGCTCGGCTACATGCGGGATCGCGACTACCACCACAAGACCCAGGACCTCGCCAACGGGCGGCGAGCGCTCGGAAACATGAGCAGCCGTGTCGCGGCCACCGCCAATGCCGTTGCCGAGCTCATTGCCGGCCAGATCCCCGATGAGCCACCCGAGGAACTGAGGCTCTACGATCCGCAAGCCTATCAGCGGCAATGGGCGCTGCACCAGGCGGGGCTGGAACAGCTCTCCCAAGTAATGGCGCTTGCCGATGCGCCGACAAGCGTCGCGGCCGAGCTCCAGGCGGCGGCGAGCGAGGAGAGGCTGGAGGCGGAAAACGCCAGGCTTCTCGAGGCCTTCCCCGAAACGGGGAACGACGAGGGTCGGCAGGCATTCTTCGCCAGCACCTTCGAGACGGCGCGGGAGCTCGGCTTTTCCGAGGAGGAGGTGCGCGAAGTCGTCGACCACCGGCTGTTCAAGCTGGCGCACTACGCCCGGCTCGGCCTCATCGCCGAACGGTCGCGGGCAAAGGCCTTGCAGAAGGTGGCGGCGGCACCTGCCTCCGCCCCGCGCATGAAGGCGAGAAACCAGGCGCAGCGCCACCAGCGCGAAAGCCGCGAGGCGATGCAACGGCTGGCGCGCACGGGCTCGATCCGCGACGCGATGGCGGTCGACTTCGAGTAGACCCGCCCGCCGGGCGTTTCGGACACCCCGACCTGCCGGCCACTTTCTCTCCCGTTCGCGGGGCGAAGGAGACGTTTGGCGGTGCATCGCTCAATTTCCCCTTCCGCGTGTGGGTCGAGGGGCAAGCCGGGCTGACACTGCAAATTCAACAACATCAAGGCTTTTCCGCGTGAACTCCACGCGCGGCGGCCGATCTCATTTCACAGAAGGACCAGAAAATGGCAGTTCTCACCAATACCTTCCAGACCACTCAGGCCGTCGGCAATCGGGAGGAGCTCTCCGACGTCGTGTCGCGCATCACGCCGGAAGATACCCCGATCTATTCGCTGATCGAAAAGGGCAAGTGCACCACCTATCACCCGGAATGGGAGACGGACGAGCTGGCCGCGCCCGGAGCCAATATCCGCGAGGAAGGTGAGGAATACGCCTTCGGTGCGATCACTCCGCCGACGCGGCTCGGCAACTACACCCAGATCATGCGCAAGGACTGGATCATTTCCGCCACGCAGGAAGTGACGGCCGAGGCCGGCAACGTGCAGAAGCGCAAGTACCAGAAGCTGAAGAAGGGCGTCGAGATCCGAAAGGACGTGGAATTCGCCATCGCCGACACCAATGCATCCGTCAGCGGCGCCACCCGCGAGTTCGGCTCGCTCAGCACCTGGCTCACGTCCAACGTCTCGCGCGGGGCAGGCGGCGCCAATGGCGGGTTCAGCGCAGGTACCGGCCTGACGGTGGCGCCGACCGACGGTACGCAGCGCCCCTTCACAAAGGCGATCCTCGATACGGTGATGCAGCAGGGCTACCAGAACGGCGCAAACTTCCGCCATGTGTCGGTATCGCCCTATGTCAAATCCGTGTTCGTCACCTTCATGTCCGACAGCAATGTCGCGCCCTTCCGCTACGCGGTCTCGCAGGGCGGCGAGCGCAACACCATTGTCGCAACGGCGGATTATTACGAGGGCCCGTTCGGCACGGTGATGATTCATCCGAACCGGGTGCAGGCGGTAAACGCCGGCCTTGCCCGTAACGCCTTCTTCATCGACACGGACATGCTCTCCTTCTTGTGGCTGCGCCAGATCCAGGAAGACCGCGACGTCGCCAAGACCGGTGACGCCGACAAGGGCGTGATTATCGGCGAGGGAACGCTGAAGGTGCACAACGAAAAGGGCCTTGGCGTCGCGGCTGATCTGTTTGGGTTGAGCGACGCAAGCTAAGAACTGGCCACGCCCATCACCCCTGTGCTCAGTACGGGGGTGTGGGACGGCGGACCGAAAACTGCGAACAGAGAGATCGATGTGGACAAGAACAGTTTGAAGAAGCGAATGATGCTTCACTTCGATGGGCATAATCTTTCGGCAACGGAAAACGGCAGAAATTCTGGCTCGTGGCCGGCGGTGAGCGGAAGAAAAGGTTATCAGCGGCCGGAGTACCAAGCCGACCAAGGAAACGGGCCAATACCTGAGGGCAAATACTCTGTCGGGGAACTTCAGCATATCAGCTTGGCGGACGAGATATTGGGCGCCGCGAATTTCGTAGGCTTGAAGGCAGGCGGCTGGCCGGGCAGTCGAGTAGCTTGGGGGAATACAAGAGCTTGGCTTACTCCCAAATCGGACATTGATCCTAAAAACGCCCACCGAAGTGGATTTTCCATCCATGGCGGGTGGTTACCAGGATCTGCGGGATGCATCGATCTGACAGATCAAATGGATCGTTTCGCGGACTATTACGACAAGACCGGGCAATCCGCCGACCTCGTCGTTGCCTATCCCGATGCGACTGAGAGCAGCAACCGCTGGACGCCGGAGTCGTCGTCGCAGCATCTGCGAAACAGGCGATTTCCCGACGGTGTTTCCATTTGGGAGGCTCTTTCGAGGCGATCCTGAAACTATCGTCGTTAACCGTCCTAACGCATTTGCCGCGAATATCTTCATTCTTCGCCTTGCGTATGTTCATGAAACGTTCTAATCGGCAAGTATCGGATAGGAGTGCGCATGAAAAGCTGGCCTCTGGGAATTCTCTATCTTTTTATCGCCTTCGGTCTGCTATTCGTTTCGGGCGGCGTGCTTTTTGGCAAGATCGATCCCTATTCAGACAAGGACGCGAGTCTGGCCGTCTGCAAGAGAGGTGGTGACAGGGCACCGGAATGTGCATCGGAAAGCGCCGACAAAGTCCTGGATGCCCTGCTGTCTTGCAACACCAATTTTTTCCAGGTGCTCAAGGAAAAGAAGGCGGTTTTCGGTCGCACGCAAATCAAGTTTCTGCCTTACAACCTGCTGAATCTGGAGGAACCCCGAACTACCGAGGTTACCTTTGTCGAGCCTATTGAGGCCTTTGGTCTTACTCTGGTTGGCTACTCGCAAGATTGGACTTTTGTAAAAGGCGCCTCATCGGAGGATTATCGGTGGGGATTCCGGGTCGCCGAGCAGCCGGACGAAGTCGTGAGGGCGATCGAAGCGCGTCACCCCGAAACCAATGGCTTTCGGCCCTATGGATGGAAGCCGGGCGCGTGGGAATCGGAGGACTGGCGGCTCCTAATCTGGACGCGGGAAGCTCCCGATTTTAGCGGAACGAATGTCGACTGCTTTGGTGGGCCAGAGCGCAACGGGATGGAGGAATTGCCATACGCTCCCGACCTGTTCCTCTCGCATACCACTGAAGCGCGTTTCGTCAACGACTTGAAATTGTTTAATGCATCAGTCGCGAAGACGATTGCGCAATTCCGCTAAGGCCACAATGCCCGGCACAACGGCAAGCTCGTTCGATCGATCAGCGTGCAGTGCGGCGCCACCGCCGACATGATGGGCGCCATGAGTGCCCTACCGGCGCCTCGCTCCTTGTCCGGTTATGAATATCTCCGCGCGACTCTTGCGTGTGTTCCCTGTTTGTTCTAAAAGAAAGCGGCATCGGCACCTGGCGATAGCCGCCGCGCAAACGGACATGATGTCTGACGCGTTTCCCGCCGGTAAGGGCACGGGCGACGGCGAGCGTGGAAACAAGCAGTTGAATTCTTTTGCGTCGAGAGGAGCAATCTTGTTCAGGAGTTTCATCGCGGCGCTGGTCGCTTTCATCGCACCCAATTTCGCCGCACCGGCACTTGCCGCGCCGGACCGGCTGCTCGATGCGCTGCTTTCGTGCAAACCGGAGTTTTTCTCGGTACTGAAGGAGGAAAGGGCGGCGCTGGGGCCGGTGAGGATCGATTTCGATGAAGATGAAGGCAACTCGCAGCATGGTGCGCCGCGGGAAAACTACTACGTGCAAATGGCGATCTTCGCCAAGCCGATCGCGATTGGCGGACTTCCGATCATCGGCTATTCCCTGCGCTACTTAGGTCGCGAAGGAGAGGCGCCATCCTGGTACATTTTTGAACTTCAAGTTGCTTGGCCAGCGGAAAGAGTTGCCCAAGCGTTCGAATCGCGGCTGCGGGCCAAGTTCGATGAGTGGCTGTACTCCGGCTGGAGTAACAAAGAGGCGGTGGAAGACGGTAGGGTGTCACCGGATTTTGGAATCACAGGACAAGATGTCCCTGAGGGACGGTCCAACTTGCGATGTCACGTCAGTCATGCGGACACACCCGGCTTCCGGCCCCCCCACATCAAAGAACTGTTTGGGGCGCCGGACCTGAGGCCGCTGCCGGTTGGCGACGCCGACCGGCTGATGAAGGGCTTGCTTGCCTGCACGCCGGAATTCTTCGATCTGTTGAAAGCCGAAAAAGAGGCGTTCGGAGCGGTCCGAATCAGCCGCATACGTGGACTGGACAAGGGGCGCTGGCGCAACGAGCCGATTGAAACGCGGGTGGAGTTTTTCGCCGATCGTCCACGCATGGGGGCTCGATCTCACCGCCTATGTCCAAAGAGTGGATCGATCGGCGGGCAGGGAAAAGATTTCGTGGGGATTTGAAACCGCAGAGTGGGAGGACCCGCTCTGGCGCGCCATCGGGCGGCGCACCGGAAGCGGATATGTGGAAGGACAGGGATGGATCGTGGATCTGCAGACGGAGGAAACGGGCTACGCGCCTTCGCAGAACTTCTCTATCCGCGATGCGGGTTCCCGCGAGGGAGGACTCTTGATCTGTTCACTCAACTCGGATGATTTTACCGCGGCGGCGCTGCCTGATCCCTCCGATTTGTTCCCGACTGCGCCGCGGTAAATCAGTGATTTCTAAAGCACGTCGCATTCAATCGGAGCCATGCGACGTGGTTTAAGTCTTTGTTTCCATGCATGTCGTTGTCCCGGAACCGCGGCAGTCTTTCGGGCGACATGCATTGGATGGTGCAAATCGGCAATTGGCGCCGAGAGCATTTTCTGGAACCCGGATTGTCTTCAATCAGCCGGCGGATTCTTTCGAGACTCGTGCACTCGCGTTGGGCGATGCCTCTGCTCTTGGGAGGTCGGGACGGGCCGCCGGAACGCGCCCGGGATCCGTGGTTTGAATCCAGTTTTAAGGTGAAACTGATGACGAAACGAAAGTCGATGAATGCCCAAAGATCCACGAGTCTCAACTGGATGGGATTTCCGGTGGAGAGCTATTCCATGCGCGACGCGATGGAGGATTTTGATGATCGCCCGACCATTGACCCTCGGCGCATGACGGAAATTCGCAATCCCGGCAACGGTCGCTCGCGCCCCTCCGCGCCGGACCATAGCCCGCTCGTCGAATCTATGGCGAGGGCGCCGATGGAATACCGAGGGGCGATAACGGGAACGACGAGGTTCGTCGATCCGGCGGCGCAGCTGCCAGTCGATCATTTTCAGAAGTTGAAGGCGACCGACATCTTGTCGGACAATATAGCCGCCCGTCTGAAGCGCGATCTTCAGCAAAGACTCCAGATAAGAGAGGAGCAGGCCGCTGCCATCGTCGGAAACTTCGATCACGAGAGTGGCGGGTTCGGCAGGACTTTTGGCAATCTGTGGCAAAACGGGCGTGTCGGTGAGCACGCATTCGGCTATGCGCAGTGGGACGGAGAGCGGAGGGAAGACTTCTTCAACTGGGCCGACAAGCAAGGATTGGATCGGAACTCCTATGAGGCGAACTACGGCTTCTTGGAGCACGAACTCAAGAAAGGTGGGGAATTCGACGATGGTATAAATCGTCCATCTCTCACCGACTTCTGCGCGACCCGGAATGTTGACGACGCGACTGAAGTGTTGGCTCGAGGGTATCTGCGTCCCAACGACAAGAAGCTGCAACTGAGTAAACGGCAGGCGGCAGCAAAGAATGCGATGAAGCTTCCGGACTACCAGAACGACATCCCTTACGACCATCCGCCGTGGCGAACGCCGGTCCCGGCGGCCCGTCCGGACGTTGATGGCAATCCGTGGCGGTATTTGAGCGCGCATATCGAAACATCGTTAGCAAGGCGGTTCTTCGGAGCCGCCTTTTTTCATTGGAGAAAGCAATGTCCGAAACAAAGAAGCCGGTGCCTGTCCGGCTGGTCCATGACGTCTGGCTCAACGATGGCGAGCGGACGCCGGCGGGAACCGTCGTATTCTTGAGCCTCGGCGAGGCCAAGACGCTGATCGCCAACGGCAAGGCCGAGCGGGCCGATCCGCTGCCGGGAGAGTGACCATGGTGATCCGCGACGGTGAATGGAAGCTCTTCGATTATGATTTTCAGACCGGCCGCTCCGTCTGGGTCATGGAGGACGGCAACAGGACTCATTGGCGGACGGACTATCCGGTCGAGAACCTCGTCCGCCAGAACGAATTCACCCGCCACGCCACCGCCGGCAATGCCTTCGGCGAATGGACCAAGGTCGCCTCGATCCCGCTCAACCTGGCGCATTCCGAAAGCCTGGTGAAAGCCCATTCCGAGGGCGACGACCGCTATGTGAAGCGGTGGCTCAACGACGGTGACAACCGCGCCTGGCGCAGCTTCGAGGGACATCTATGACCATATCCGATTATGCGTCACTCCTCGTCGACGCCGGCGACTATTCCGGCCGCGACGACATCGCCCATCTTTTTCCGCGTTTCCTCGTGCTGGCCGAGCTCAAGCTCAACCGCGTCCTGCGTGTCGCTGAGATGGAGAAGACGGCGGCGGTGCCGCTGACCGAAGGCGACGGCAGCCTGCCGGCGGATTTCCTGGAGGCGCGGCAGGTGCTTGCCGCCGACGGCCGGGCGCTGCGGGTTCTGCCGCTGCAGGAGCTCAGCAGTCACGAGACATCTGGCGGTCCGCCGCTCGGTTACGCCATCGTCGGCAGCGCCATCAAGGTGCGGCCGAAGGGAGCCGAGGACATTCGCCTGACCTACTACGCGAAAATCCCGCCCCTGACGGCCGCCACGCCAGGCAACTGGCTGATCGAAAAGGCACCGGACGTGTACCTCTACGCGCTGGTCGAGGAAATCGCCGTCCGGGAGCGCGATGCCGCCAAGGCGGGTGCGGCCGAGGCACTGAAGCGTCAGGCGATGGCCGGGTTGGGGCTTGCCGACGAGCGCCTGCGCTGGGGCAATGCCGAAATCGTCATCGGAGGGCTGACGCCATGACGCTTCTGGCCGTGATCAACGAAGTCTCTGACATCGTCTCGCTCGACCGCTTCGACAGCGTCTACGGGACCAACGATCCGAATGCACAGACGATGGTAGCGCTGGCAGAAGAAGCGGGCGCGGAGATCGCGCGGCGCGCCGACTGGAAGCGGATGCTGAAGACGCATACCGTTTCCGCTTCGCCGGAACTCGTGCCTGCCGACTATCAGCGGCTGGCACCGGGAGGGTCGGTGCGGGCGGCGGACGGCCGCTTCTTCCGCCCGGTCACCAACGGTGGCCAATGGGCCGTCATCGCCGGCGTCGCTTCCGGCGAACCTTATTGCCACCTCAGCGGCAAGACGATGCTCTTCTCGCCGGCCGCTTCCGCCGCCGGCGCGACGATCGACTACGTTTCGAAGAACTGGGTGCTCGGCGATCCTTACGAGGAACGCGATACCTTTCGTGCCGACGACGACACGACGCTCTTTCCCGAGCGGCTGCTGAAGAAGGGACTGATCTGGCGCTGGAAGCGGCAGAAGGGCCTCTCCTTCGAGGACAACCTCGCTGAATTCGAGGCGGATCTCCTGCAGGAGATCAATGCGGACAGGGGGACATCATGACGACGGTTCGCATGATGACAGTTCGGCCTGGCCGCCTGCGGCAGACCGACCGCGGGCAGGCGAGCATCGGCCGGCCGCAGACCTCGCAATCGGTGACGTTTCCGGCTCCGAAACAGGGTCTCGTCACCACCGCCGACATGGCGTCGCAGACTCCGGGCTCGGCCACCGTGCTTACCAATTTCCTGCCGACGCTTGCCGGCTGCAAGATCCGCGGCGGCTCGCGAAAGGTGGGGCTTGCGGCCGACGGCGGCGCCATCCGCAGCGCCTTCAAATACAAGTTCGGCAGCAACGAAAAGCTGTTCATGGCAACGGCGAGCGCGATCTACAACATGACCGCGCCGGCCGCTCCGCCGGCAACTACGGCTGCGGCCGTTAGCGGGCTTGCCGGTGGCGACTGGTGCGCCTTCCAGCACACCACCGCCGGCGGCTCGTTTCTCGTCTGCTTGAACGGCGCCGACACGCGCCGCATCTATGATGGCACGAGCTGGACGACGACGCCGACGATCACCTTTTCCGACAGCACGAGCATGGCGCAGCTCAACTACGGCTGGCTGTTCAAGAATCGCGAATTCTTCCTGAAGAACGCGACGCTCGACGCCTATTACCTGCCGGTGAACGCGATCGGCGGCGCGGCGGCCGTGTTTCCGCTTGGCGGGGTGATGAAGAAGGGCGGATCGCTCATCACCGGCTTTTCCTGGTCGCTCGAAAGCGGCGACGGGCTTTCCGATCTCTGCGTCTTCGTCTCGACGGAAGGGGAGATCGCCGTCTATGCCGGCTCCGACCCTTCGAGCGCCAGCGATTTCGCGCTGAAGGGCGTCTACCAGATCGGCAAGCCGCTCGGAAAGAACGCCTGGATCCGCGTCGGCGGCGACGTGCTGATTGCGACCTCCGACGGACTGACGCCGATGTCGCAGGTGTTTCAGCGCGACCGGCAGGCGCTGACGCAGGTTTCGGTGTCGCGGCCGATCGAGGACGACTGGCGGCAGGCGGCGAACGCCACCGGCTCCGGCTGGACGCTAAAGCCCTGGGCCGAGCAGAACCTTATCTTCGTCGCCTTTCCCGACAACAGCGTCGTCAGCGACAAGACCTTCGTGCTGAACGTCTTGAGCGGGCGTTGGTCGACAATCAGCAACTGGCGGGCCAACTGCTTCGAGACGCTGCAGGGCGGGCTCTTCTTCGGCTCGCGCGAGGGCTATTGCTGGCAGGGCGACACCGGCGGCACCGACGACGGGCTGGCCTTTGCCGCCACCTATCTCTCGCAGTTCACGCCGGCCGGACAATTCGGCCAGCGAACGGCGGCGACGATGGCGCATATGTATTTTCGCGCCAAGACGAAACCGAAGGCGCAACTTTTCGCCCGCGCCGACTTCGACCGAACGGTGCCGCCCTTCGACCGCGTGACGGAGGGCGACACGGCCTCGCCGGAATGGGACGTCGGCCTCTGGGACGTAGCGCGCTGGGACGGCGTGTCGGAGTCGCTGCGTTACGATTTTCGCCAGAACGTGCGCGCGAGCGGCGACATGCTGGCGGTTGGCTGCGTCATCACCTCCGGCGGCGCGGTGAAACTCGATATCGAAGTGGATCTCGCCACACTGCAAGTCACGGCGGGGGAGGCGAGCGCTTGAACATCATCTGGGGCGGCGCGGGCGACCCGACGAGGAACGAAGCAATCGCCGGCTTCGTTGCCGCCCATATCGACGGCTGCGGACGCGGCTTTGCCGACTTCACCACGCTTGGCGTGACGGAGGAGGGCAGGCTCGTCGCCGGCGTCGTTTACCACAACTATTCGCCCGAAGCGGGCGTCATCGAGCTTTCGGCCGCAGCCACAAGCAAGCGCTGGCTGACGCGGCCGGTGCTGAAGGCCATGTTCGGCTATCCCTTCGACGAAATCGGCTGCCAGATAGCGGTGCTGCGCGTCTCGGAGGAGAACCGCGGCATGGTCGAGATCGCCCGGCGCTTCGGATTCACGAGCCACCGCATCCCCCGGCTTCGCGGGCGGGAGGAGGCGGAAATCATCTTCACTCTGACAGACAACGACTGGCGGGCGCATCCCGTCAATCGAAGGTAGGTGTGCTATCGGAAAGTCAAAAGCTCCCACGCCCCCCGATCCGAAGGCGACGGCGGCGGCACAGACCGCGACCAATATCGGCACGGCGGTCGCCAACGGATACATGGGCAATGTCAACCAGGTGACGCCGGACGGCAGCCTCACCTACAGCTACACGACGCAGAAATGGACCGATCCCTTGAGCGGAAACGTCTACGATCTGCCAGTGGCGACGGCGACGCAGGCGCTCTCGCCGATGCAGAAGAAGATCAAAGACCAGAACGATCTGGCGAGCCTCAATCTCGCGACGCTCGCCACTTCGCAATCGAGTCGGCTCAACGATCTGCTCGGCAAGCCGATGGACATTTCGAAGGCGCCGGCCGCCGGCGACCCTTCGAAGCTCCAGCTTCCGCAGTACCAGCAGTTTTCCGGCGGGCCCGAGCTTCAAACCTCTGTCGGCAATGCCGGCAACATCACCCGCAGCTACGAGACGGATTTCGACACGTCGAAATACGAAAACGCGCTGATGGCGCGGCTCAACCCGCAGCTCGAGCGCGACCGGGCGGCGCTCGAAACGCGGCTCGCCAACCAGGGCCTGCAGCCGGGATCGGAGGCCTATAACCGGGCAATCGACGAGGCGAACCGGACGTCCAACGACGCCCGCATCGCGGCGGTGCTCAACGCCGGCCAGGAGCAGACGCGGCTTGCCAATCTCGCGAACCAGAAGGCGAGCTTCGAGAATGCGGCGCAGGCGCAGGCCTATGGCCAGGCACTGCAGAACGCCGACTTCGGCAACAACGCCAAGCAGCAGATGCACCAGAACAGCGAGTCTGCGACAGCCGCCAACAACGCGCTGAAGGACCAGAGCTTCAACGCCGAGCAGGCGCGGATCAACGCCCAGAACACCGCCCGCGCCAATTATCTCAACGAGCAATATGCCCAGCGCAACCAGCCGATCAACGAAATCTCGGCGCTCCTGTCCGGCGGGCAGGTGACGAACCCGAGCTTCGTGCCGACGCAGGGTCAGTCGATTCAGCCGGTCGACTATGCCGGGCTGGTGCAGCAGAACTACCAGAACCAGATGGCGACCTATAACGCCCGGCAGCAGGCTGGAGAGGACATGATGGGATCGATTGCGTCGATCATCGGCAACCTTCCGCTATCCGACCGCCGCGCCAAGAAGAACATCGAGAAGGCCGGCAGGCTCAACGGGCATAACCTCTATGAGTTCCGCTACAGGGGCGAGCCGGGTTCGGGGCCGAAGCATATCGGCGTGATGGCGCAGGAGGTGGAGAAGAGCCGGCCGGATGCAGTGCTGCGCGGGGCCGACGGTATGCGCCGGGTGGATTATGGCCGGCTTTTCGCGGCGGGGAAGGGGCGGAAGTAGGGTGACCGCCACCGTAACCAAACTCCACGCTTCGCCCGCGGATAACGGCGACCGGCCGTGTGACAAATCATCGCAAACTTTGCGCTGATTGGGCGCCCCGCGACCGCGACTCAAAAGGATGAATCTATGCCAAACTACAAGACCCTGCTGAATGGCTTGACCTTCGCCGATGCGCTTGCCCTTTCCGAGAAGCAGGCTTCTGCCGCCCCTGAACAACGGGCGCGCATGCAGCAATCACCGTCCCCGCTACCAGATTCATCTGCCGCGGGAGTGGCAAAAACCGTCAACGTGCTACGAGAAGCTAGCGCAGAACTTGCCGGGAGAGTTCGTCTACGCAACGATCCAGGTTCCGGAAAGATATTGACGGCGGACGAACTCGCGGAACTAAAGCGCGAATTCGGCTGGTCGCCAACTGGTCCGGGTGACGGAGGAGCGGCGCTTTTAGAAATGTTCAAGTTGAACGGACACGCGGCTACGCCCCTTTATGACGGCATGCGCGCCGGATGGGCAAGTCGAGACATAAACGTCCGAGGCTGCGCACCGAGGAAAGACTACAATCCCGCAAAGAGTCCGCAGGGCGATTGCCGAGACGGGATACGTCACGCGCTCTGGAGCGCACGCATGGCTCAGCGCAATCCGGAGATGGCGGCTGCTGTGGGAGATGGGCGCGAGAGAATGGCTCCATCCAGTTATAAATCGCATCGCATGGACCTTCACAATAACCGCATCGGACGCGAGATTGGCGTGGGAAACCCTGATGCGGACTACCGCGAGCTTCTCGAATTTGTTGTGGATGCGATGCGGAGCGGAGAACTGGTTTCGGATGTGGGGAGTGTCCCTCCTGCTCCCGCCGATACCGAAATGGCGCGAAGGCGCGCGGCACTCTATTTCAACAGCCGAGATCCTAGTGCCGGCGGCTATCGGTAGCGCGGTCGGCGACGGGCCAAGGAACTACGAATACCACTACCCGCTGGGTGACTTCACCGGTTACTATCTCGGCGACGACCTGCCTTCGCCTTACCGGTTCCGGCGTTGACGGGCAGGCGGAGCGCCGGGATCTCGTTCTCGCTCCTCTCTGCACGTATTCCGCGATGCGAAAGCAAGTATCCGTTGCAACGAGTCGAACATTGCCTATCCTCGCGACTCGGGTGGCCATCGGCGAGAAGGCGAGCCGAAGCGGGCGAGGAAGGTTCGCCGTTCCGATGCGTCGCGTCGGAACCGATACGCCGGTAGGGGAGCCAAGTACATCTATGTCTTCGGTTGTTGTTGGTATCGTAATTGCTGTCCTTTTGTTGGCGGCTCGTTACGGTTTGCAGTACTTTGGCGTGAGGTTGTCCAAAGGTCGAACTGCCTTGCTTTGGTTTCTTATTGCCGGCTTCTCCGCCGCGCTCGTTCGCTGGCTTTCCTCTTGATCAGACGCGCAGTACACGCCAGACGTGGGTTGGCTGGGTTCCTGTGACGAGCACAGGATGGGAGAAGAAGCCTTGCCGCATCGCGACCGGCGAGGCAGCAGGGGGTGCTTTCGTGTACCGTGTAATGGCTACGATATAAGCAAACATGAGTTGGGGGGCAGAATGGCTAAGATTTTCTACGGGCTAATATACCTGCTAATAATGTCTTATGCGGTTCTCCACGTCTATACGCTCCCCAAAGTCATCGGTTATGAAGCGGTCGTCTATCTTGTTCCGAAGGCAGAGGTGCGTGTTAATGATTATTCCCTCGTGACAGAGAGGGAATTTTCGGCTGTTTACATTGAGCCCGGTGCCGAGACTGGCTTTTGCGTGTTGAATGAAGAGAAAAATTACTGCGACTATGTAGTCGGAGTAGACTACCTATACCTAAATTATGACAGTGTATTCGAGGACGTTACATTTATTTTTTCAAGGTTTGTGCTGCGTCCTTTGCTTTATCACCTCTTTGCCGGCGTTTATGTCGATGAATCCAAGTTGCGGATGCCGGACTGACGAGGCGCCGCCGGGTAAGTTGTGTTCTGCATCGGTTGTTCGTCACCTGACCTGAGGCAGGCACGCTGCGCAATTCGCGACACCGAGCCGCCGGCACCCTGGGCGCGACCATCCGAAACCGACCATTTCCAATCTTCAAACGGCCTCCCATCGGGAGGCCTTTTTCATGGAGGCTATCTTGCCAAGAACAGGCGGAGTCTATTCCCCACCGGCCGGCACCAAGGGCGTGCCCAACACGACGATCCAAAGCGTACCCTATAATGCGCTGATCGACGACCTCACGGCCGATGCCAATGCCGCGCGGCCGATTACCGCGGGCGGTACCGGTGCCACAAGCGCCAGCGCCGCCCGCTCGGCGCTCGGTGCGCAAGCAGCAAGCGCGGCGCTGAGTTCGATCTCCGGGCTTTCGACCGGCGCCGACAAGACGATTTATACGACCGCGGCTGACGCCTATGCGACTACGGCACTGACGCCGTTCGGCCGATCGCTGATCGACGACCCCGACGCGGCGGCGGCGCGCTCCACGCTGGGTCTCGTCATCGGCACGAATGTCCAGGCGTTCGACGCCGGGCTGCAATCGATCGCCGGGCTGGCAACGGCTGCCGACCGCATGATCTATACGACGGCCGCCGACACCTATGCCATCACCCCGCTGACGGCCTTCGTCCGCACGCTTCTCGACGATGCCGACGCGGCAACCGCCCGCTCGACCCTCGGCCTTGCGATCGGGACCAACGTTCAGGCCTACGATGCCGGTCTTGCGGCCATCGCGGGACTCGCGGTCACCGATGGCAACGTCATCGTCGGCAACGGGACCACCTGGGTCGCGGAAAGCGGCGCAACGGCTCGCGCCTCGATGGGAGCGGCATCAACCGCGACGACAATGACCGCCGGCAACGGACTGACCGGAGGCGGCGATCTTTCGGCAAGCCGGACCCTGACGCTCGGCACGCCCTCGAGCATCACCAACGACACGACGAACAGCGTGACAACCACCAGCCACACCCACGCATTGGGGTTCACAGCGGCAGAGGTTTATACGGGTTCCACGCAGGATGCGACAAGTTTACCGATTGGCCATGTATTAGGCGCGTCCACGAATACATGGGTCAACCGCAACCAAAGCGTCGGCATTTATATCTACAGTGGTCAAACGATAAGTTATGTCACTCAATATTATTCTGGCTTGGGAGCTCAACTGGCTGGCACATGGAGGGCAAGGGGTGTCGCAGCCGGTGACAATCAAATCCAATTGTTTCAGAGGACCGCATAATGCCTGAAATCTCTCTCGGGAAGCTGTCGCTTAATGCCGTGCATTCTGTACATGCCACCACGGAACATGGCGTATATATTTTTGACTGCAATGTTACTGACGCATTTGGCGAAACGTATGACGCAATTCATTGCTATCGGCCTGATGATACTTACGGTCTAAATCCGCTCGCGGGGCAATGGCTCGCGGACAACCCGCAATTTCCTGTCCAGCCGTACACGCCTCCCACGCCGGCAGAAATTCGCGCCTCTATGTCGCCCCTTAGTGCCCGACAATTTCGCCTGGGCCTTCTGGACGCAGGGATTTCTCCCGCTGAGGTCGACACCGCTCTCAATGCGTTACCTGCGGGGATTGCGAAAGACAGTGCGCTGATTGACTGGGAGTACGCAACAACCTTCAACCGAATGAATCCACTGATTTCCACGGTGGGTACCGCTTTGGGTCTAACTGACGACGAGATCGACGTGATTTGGAGCGCCGCGCTAAATCGTTGATCTAGGAAATTCGTCCGCTCATCAAAAGAGGTCAGCTGACCCGCTGACGATCTCTCTGCGGAGCGCATTGTCCGTCGCGGTTGGATTGAAAGTTCTTTCGACGTCGGATAGTTTCGCCGCCTCTTCTCCCGCCGAGGTTGTTAATGCCGCGATTTTCCGTTGTCATTCCGTCACGCAATAGAGCGGACCTTGCTCTTAGCGCCCTTCAGAGCGTTCTTGAGCAGGACTTCCGCGACTTCGAGGTAATCGTCTCTGACAACTCCGACGAGGATGAATCCAAGGCGCTCTTCGAGGCGCTTCGGCCGTTTTCCGCGGATCGAAGGTTCCGCTATATCAAACCACAGCGCCCATTGCCGATGACGGCTCACTGGGAATGTGCGGTTAGCCATGCGACCGGCGAGTATGTCGGTATCCTCACCGATCGCATGATCCTCCGCCTGTATACGCTTTCGACTGTGGACGCTGTTATCGCTCGCGATGGCGCGAAGCTCGTTGCTTACGAGAGAACGAATCTCATCGAAACGGGAACGTCGTTCGCAGTCCCGCGCAGCCGCGCAACACCGCTCGTGACGAACAGGAAAACAGCGCCGATCATCGAGGCTTTCAGCCGGTCGGACTTCAGCCCGATGGATACCCCGCGTTTCCTGAACAGTTTCGTTTCGGCGGCGTTTCTTGACCAGCTCCGATCCGAGTACGGCTCCGTGTTTACAGGCGTGGCACCCGATTACGGGTTCCTCATGCGCGTGCTTGATCAGGTCGACGAATTTCCCTTCATCGAAACACCTCTCTTGATCAAGCACTCCGAAGACCGCAGCAACGGCAAGAGCTTCACGCACTACAACCTCGATAAGGCAAGCAATGATTTCATCGCTTTCTCGCGGAGTGAGCAGGGAGAGTTTCTGAAATTCTCGCCGGTGCCAGACGACTTGGTGATGATCACGAACGTGATGATGCGAGAGTACGAAATCGGCCGGCACAACCAGCGCCGCAGTCGTTTTCCTGACTACGAGAAGCAGGCTTTCTATGAAGAAAGCATGCGGCACCTCATGGTATTGAAGCGCGAGGGGAAGGACGTTTCACCGCTTCTCGAGCGGATGGAAAAATACCGCGCGGAAAACAGACTTTCTTCATACCGACTTAGCAGTCGTGAACGGCGCAAGCACATCAGAGCCAACATTCGCAGGATCCTCGGGCTTTCGCCTCGGAAAAGGAAGCCGAAAGTGGAGGGCGCGACGTTTCCGACGATCATCGATGCGCTACGGATCGAAGCTCAGGAGAGGCGAAATCGCCTTGTGATGTTAAACGAAGAACTGGTCTTGTTCGGCTGAAGTCTCTCCGACTAGCGAGTCCGACGAACTCCGAAGGAATGCATCACCCGTGATGCATTCCTAAGCCAAATCATCACTATCATTTGATGATACACATTTCGCGCGTCCAGCACGCGCGTACTTAAAGGAAAAATCTAAGATGAACAAAACCGTGCCTGCCGGCGCGGCGATTCTGCTCGACTTCATTCGGGAGACGGAGGTCGGGCGGAAAGACCGTGCATCCTATGACGTGATCTATGCCAACAGACAGAACAGGTTGAAGCAGCCGCTGACGACGATGAGCTTTGGTGATGTCGTCGACGCGCAGGAGGGATGGTCGAAGAGCCATGGATCCAGCGCCGCCGGCGCCTATCAGTTCATGCGCGCGACGCTGATCGGCCTGGCGAAGGAAATTCCCTCGATCGCGAGTACCGATCTCTTCACGCCGGATCTGCAGGATCGACTTGGTTTTCATCTCTTGAAGCGCCGCGGCTATCAGGCCTTCGTGACCGGCGATTTGCCGCTCGTCGAATTCGGCCGGCGGCTGGCGCAGGAATGGGCCTCGTTGCCGGTCCTTGCCGACACGAGGAGGCATCAGCAGCAGGTGAAGCGCGGGCAATCCTATTACGCCGGCGATGGGCTCAACAAAGCGCTGGTCAAGCCGGAGAAGGTGGAAGCTGTGCTGCATGAGGTGCTGGCCAAAGCGCGGCGGTCGGTGGAAGAGGCTGCGCCGGTGGGACGGGCGGAGACCGCGCCGGTCACGGCACCGCGCCCCGCATCGAAGCGCAAGACCGTGGCGCGATCCGGGCGCTTCTGGACCTGGCTGCTGACGGCCGGCGGCAGCGTCGTTACCGCCTTGAGGGAACTGAATCTCGTGACGCTCGACTGGCGAGTGCAACTCGCGATCCTCACCGTGATCGTCGGCTTTGCCGTCTACGCCATTTCCTCCATGCCGGTCGTGCGCGAGGCGCTGGGCCTCAAGCGATGATGTTGTGGGGAAGAATCCTTGGCAGCGGGCTCGTCCTCGCTGCCGTCTTTTGGGCGGTCCTCGCGATCCGCGAGGAGGGGGCACAAGCAGTGAGACACGCAATCGAAAGGCAAAACGATGAAGCAGCAGAGCGCGCTGACGCGAAGCGTCGCGCTTTTGATGCCTGCCCTGGTTCTGGCGGGGTGTGGGATTTCGGGGCCGGCCGATGTGACGGGCTTGAGACGCGTCGTCGGCACTGATCTTGCCGGCGCCCGCGGCGCAACGCCCGCTGACCAGCACCGGATCGACCGCACTGTTGTCGGGCTTTGTGCCGCGGCCGTATGGGCGAAGGCAGAATGCTTAAGACATGGAGCGGGAAATGATGGGAGCGGGCGGGGATGATTGATGGCAGCGTTCACCAGCAGCTCGGGACGCTGATCGCCGAAGTGAAGAACCTGCGCGAGGACTTTCGGCGCACTGAGGACCGGTCGGATGCGAGCCTTGCGTCGACGATCCGCCGCATGGACCAACTTTTCGAGCGGGTAGGGACGCTCGAAGGGGCGATGTCGCTGACCAAGGAAGACATTGCCGATATGAAGCCGGTGACCGAGGACGTGCGGAAATGGAAGCTGATGGGAATGGGCGCGCTCGGCGTCATCGGCATCGGCGGCGCGGCGCTCGGGGTGACCTTTGCGGACGCAGCGAAGCGGATGCTCGTTCTGCTGCGGGGCGGGTAGGCCGCGATGCCGGCGATTCGCTTCGTCCCCGAATCGGATGCAAATGCGCCGGAGTTGACGGCCGACGCAGCCCGCCGTGATTGCGGCGAGTCCGCTCGAATTGATGTATGCCGCGAATGGCCCCTTGTCTCGGCTTACGATGGCTGTGGATATCGAGCCGGCTACATGTCTGTTTCCTAAAATACCATGGGCGCGATACCTATTGTGCCAAACTTGGTGACCATAAAATGGGCTTTGTCTTGAAGCGCCAGGCGGGTGGAGACTGGGCCGGGACGATCTAGCCACGCAACGGCACTGGCAGCGACGATTTCCCTCATGCCACGACGCTCGATGCGGCCCCGGCGCAGGTCCTGGGGGGCGTGAAGGATTGGTTCTGCCGGGCCGCCTTTTCGTAAAATAGGGGGCGACGTTCTACGGTAAGGCGCCGACTTCACAGGGGCACGGCGGAGACTGCTTTTGCCGGAGAATCCGCTGCGGAGCTTGTGCAGTGTGCGTTGCCGCCGCCGTTCTGAGGGTGGCGTTCCCGAAGGTGCCAGGCCCGCAAAATCAGTCGAAGTCGAAGAAATCGTAGCGGTAACGCCGGCTGACCAGGCGCAGCGAGCCGTCGGGCTCAACCACGTAGGTCTCGTAGACGGTGCGCCCCGCGCGATCATTGAACTGGTGCGGCACGATGCTGCCGACCGGCGCCCTCCTAAGCCTTGTCCGCGGCTGACCGCCGTAGGTGATGCTGCCGGGTATCGGTTCGAGATAGGGCGAATAGCCAAAGGTAACGGCGGTGGCCGTGCAGCCGCTCAGGCTCGAAACGAGCAGCATGGCGGACAGGATGGCAGGCGACATCGCGGGCAGGAGGGTCTTCATGGTTATTCTCATCGTTCGAAGGGGCCCCGGGTGAAACGCTGGATGTGCCTTAGACGTCGGCCGGTCGCAAAACAACGCGCACATCAAACGTAGGGTTCCCGGTCCGAGCCGACGGCCTGTTTCCCTAAATAGTGGGCCGGCTCAAGAAAATAGACGTGCAGCAGTTCAAAGGGAAACGCTACGTTGTCGTTGCGTCGAGCAGAGTCTCCCGCGCCGCCGACGCGGCGCTGCTGGATTCCTGTGACGAGCACAGCAATGAGGGAGAGCGAGGATTGCCGAGCATCACACCCCAAGCAACTTTATGAGGGAATTCTTGGCGTTGTCCGCGTGAAGTCAAGCCAGCAGGGAAACGCTCGGCCGTTGATGCTCTTTATCGGGCCAACCACGGGCTCCGTCATCCAGTGCTTCAAAGGGATCCAGCCAAGGCGCGTCCGCGTCGTGAATGGTAGAACGCGGGCGCAGTTGGCAGGGGACTGGCTTGGTTGACCGAGAGAAAGCTCTGCCCTGGTTGGGCGCGGAGCCTCTCGCGCCGCCGACGCGAGAAAGAGGAAACCGTGGAACATTTTTTCTGGAATTCTCCAGCCACGGCGACGAGATCTGGTGTCCGGCGGCAATTCCTTCGCTGTCAGCGGGAGTGCCTCGTGATGAAATCGTAATCTATGTGGCGGCGGACCAGTTTCAGCGAGCGGTCCGGCTGGATCACATAAGTCTCGCGGGCCAGTCCGCCTTGAGTGAAGAACTGGTGCGGCACGATGCTGCCGACCGGCGCCTTAGTGAGTTTCGTACGCGGCTGGCCGCCATAGGTGATGCTGCCAGGGATCGGCTCCAGCTCGGGCGCCGTGGCGGTGCAGGCCGCAAGTAGGAGCGCCGCGGCGCAGGCGAGCGAAGCATGTTTCATCGGGCGGTCCTCGGTGTTGCCTTGTCCGTATCGAGCATCAATCGTCCATGTCGCCGAAGATGTCGTAGTCGATGCGACGACCGACGAGCCGCAGCGAGCGGTCCGGTTCGATCACATAGGTTTCGTAGACCCGATGGCCGAAATTGTCGAAGAACTGGTGCGGCACGATGCTGCCGACTGGCGCCTTGGTCAGCTTCGTGCGCGGCTGGCCACCATAGGTGATGCTGCCGGGAATGGGCTCGAGGTAGCGTCCATAGCCGACCGACGGCGGCCGGGAGCTGGTCGTGCAGGCGCAGAGCAGGAGGGCGGCAAAAAGGGCGGGCAAGGCATGTTTCATGGCGGTTCTCTCAATTCCAGTATTTTGAAACACGGCGCGAAGAAATCGAGCGTAGTTCTCATCTTACCGGTCGGTCAAAAGATCGTAGTCGATGCGGCGGCTTATCAGCCGAAGAGACCGGTCGGGCTCGATAACGTAGGTTTCGGAGACCTGGCGGCCGAATTTGTCGCGGAACCGGTGCGGCACGATGCTGCCGACGGGGGCCTTGGTGAGGCGGGTGCGCGGCTGGCCGCCATAGGTGATGCTGCCCGGAATGGGTTCGAGATCGCGCGAGTAGCCGACCGACGGCGGGGCGGTGGAGGCGCAGGTGGCGAGCAGAAGACCCGCGCAAATCGCGGGCAGGGCGGTCTTCATCGTTGCTTTTTCCTCGGCTCCGGGCGATTGCGCCTTCTCCGTTGCGCGAAGGGCTGGTGATACACGTTAAACTGGCTACGGCATCATATTCCTTCTTCAACAACGATCAAAGGAACCAACGAGTTTCGGTTGAGTTTCTGGTGATCCACGGCGCTGTGACATGAATCTGCGGTATTTCAGTTGCATTCGATAGACGCTTTGGAGGATGTAGTGGATCGGACTCGCCGCTGCGTGTTTTTATTCCTTCAGTCGGTTTCGGATTGGGAAAAAATGCAGTAGAGGCCTCGTACGATCCGCGTTGCTTCAGGTACTGCTCATGACCGCCGAACAGTCGCTTTCGTTTCTCGTCATCGGCGCCATGATGGTCTTTTTCATCTGGGACCGCTTCCGCTACGACCTCATCGCCTGTTCGGCGTTGATGCTCTCGGTCGCGGTCGGCATCGTGCCTTTTGATCACGCCTTCGACGGCTTCAGCGACGATATCGTCATCATCGTCGGCAGCGCACTCATCGTCAGCGCCGGCGTCGCCCGCTCCGGCGTCGTCGATGCGGCAATCCAGCGCTACCTGCCGGATCTAACCTCGGTAAGGGCGCAGCTCGCACTTCTCGTCGTCACCGTCACGGTGCTTTCTGCCTTCATCAAGAATATCGGGGCGCTGGCGATCATGATCCCGGTCGCCTTCCAGTTCGCCAGGCGGTCGGGCGTCCAGCCCTCGGTCTTCCTGATGCCGATGGCCTTCGGTTCGCTGATCGGCGGGCTGATGACCCAGGTCGGCACCTCGCCAAATGTCGTCGTGTCGAGGATGCGACAGGACCTGACCGGCGAGAGCTTCAGCATGTTCGACTTTACCCCAGTCGGCGCCTCGCTGGCCGTGGTCGGCGCGGTGTTCCTGCTTTTCGCCTACCGGCTGGTGCCGGAGCGCAAGAGCCAGCAGGTTTCCGTCAACCAGGCGATCGAGATCACTGATTATACGTCCGAGGCGGTTGTTGCGGCCGGTTCACCGATGATCGGCAAGCCGCTCAGCAATCTCGTCAAGCTCGGCGACGGCGGCGCGGTCGTCATCGCCATCTTCCGCCGCGGCACGCATCTGGCGCCGTTGCCAGACGCCCTCATCGAGGCAGATGACATTCTGCTGCTCGAAGGCGGGCCGGCGGCGCTCGACCGTATCGTCTCCCAGGCAAAGCTCAGGATTCCCGGCGACCGCCTGCCCGCAGCCAGCAACGGCAAGACCCCGGCCGATGTCGAGGCGATCGAGGCGGTGATTGCCAGCGGCTCACCGCTCATCGGCATGTCGGCGCAGCGCCTTGCGCTCTTCAACAATCACAACATCAACCTGCTTGCCGTCAGCCGTCAGGGTGAACGGCTGAAACAGCGCCTCGGCAGCATCCGGCTGCAGGCCGGCGACATCGTCGTGCTGCAGGGGACGCGGCGCGATCTGCCGCCCTTCCTGCAGGATTTCGGCTGCCTGCCGCTCGCCCAGCGGGAAATCCTGCTCGGCACCATCCGGCGCGCGACTGTGCCGCTCATCGTGCTGGCCGCCGCCATGGGCGCGACAGCGGTCGGTGTCGTGCCGGTGCCGGTCGCCTTCTTCGCGGCGGCGCTCGCCATGGTCATCTTCCGCGTCATCCCGCTGCGTGACGTCTACCGCGCGGTCGACGGGCCGATCCTGGTCATGCTGGCGGCGCTGATCCCGGTCAGCGACACCCTGCGCACCACCGGCGGCTCGGACCTCATCGCCGGCTGGCTGAGCGGCATCGCCGCGGACCTGCCGCCCGGCGGCGCGCTGGCGCTCATCCTCATCGCCGCGATGGCGGTCACGCCCTTCCTCAACAATGCCGCCACGGTGCTCGTCATGGCACCGATCGCCGCGAGCTTTGCCGCAGCGCTCGGCTACAGGCCGGATGCCTTCCTGATGGCGGTGGCGATCGGTGCAGGCTCGGACTTCCTCACTCCGATCGGCCACCAGTGCAACACGCTGGTCATGGGGCCGGGCGGCTACCGCTTCAGCGACTACCCGCGCCTCGGCCTGCCACTCTCCGCCGTCATCGTGCTTGTTGCTGTGCCGATGCTGATGTGGATCTGGCCGCTCCGCTAAGCCCAAAGGTGGCGCATCGCGCTGCCGCCCGTTCCCAGCGGGCGGACTATCATCGTTCGCCACGACGTTTTTTCTTGCCATATGTAATGTTATTTAATAACAAACGCGGCTGCTCCAATGAGATGCCCACCCATGTTGATAGCTCCCTATGTCGTCATCCCCCAGTTGCTTCGCGCCGCGATTCATGCCACCAAGGCGGCGATGGTGCTGCTTCCGTGATCCGGAAGCGGCTGAAAAGGGAACACGGTGAGGACGACCCAGGAAGGGCCGAAACCGTGGCTGCCCCCGCAACTGTGAGCGGAAAGCGCATTCACACCATGTCACTGGCGAAGAGCCGGGAAGACGTGGATGCGCGGCGACCCGCAAGCCAGGAGACCTGCCATCGAACCGATCAACCACAACGGACGGGGTGTTCCGATGGAAAAGAACTGGCTTCTGCTTGGCGGGCAACCGTCTTCTTGCATTTTCGCCATTTTCTCTCCGGCCCAGCCCGGCGGAGGTAAGCCATGGCGAATTCAGACTTCCGACAGCACAAAATAACCCTCTGCACAGATTGCCGCTTCATCGGCGGGCCCTGCCGTCGCGGTGCCGAGCTGCTCGCGCAGTTGAACCGCAGCGTTTCTGCGCTCGGCCCGCCGCTCGACCGGAATTTCTCGATCGCCGGCACGGTGGCGATGACGGCGTGCACGCGGCCATGCACCATCGCCTTCCAGGCGACCGGTAAGGCGACCTATCTTTTCGGTGGCATCTCGCCGGAGGAAGACATCGACGATCTCGTCAGTTTCGCGGCCGCCTGCGCCGAAGGAGAGGCGTTTGACGCTTCTCCGCACCCCGCGTCGCTTCTCAAGGGCAAGAGCCTTGCCAGCATGCCGGCGGCACTCCTTGTTTCCGAGGAGACCGCGGGGCGGTTCCAATGAGAGTGGGGAGGGTGCGGTTATGAGCTGCCTTGAAACAGGCGCGGCGCTCCGCGTCGAAAAACTCGAGTGGGGGCCGCGCGCCGGTCTTAGACTCGTCCGCAATATCGGCTTTTCCATCGCGCCGGGCGGTCGACTCGCGATCATCGGCCCGAACGGCGCCGGCAAGACCTCCCTCTTGCGCTGCCTCTACCGGGCGGTCGAGCCGACTGCCGGACGTATCGAGATCGACGGCGTGAACCTCTGGGCGATGAGCGCGCGCGAGGCGGCAAGGACGATCGCCGTCGTCTTGCAGGAAATGCCAGGCGATTTCCCCTTCAGCGTCCGTGACGTCGTGATGATGGGACGGATCCCGCGTCGTGAGGGGATCAGCGGCTGGAGCGATCGCGACCGTGAGCGGGTCGCACATGCGCTCGAGCACCTCGACCTTGCCCGTCTCGCGCGCCGCCAGTTCGCCACGCTTTCGGGCGGCGAGAAGCAGCGGGTGCTGATTGCCCGGGCACTTGCTCAGGAACCAAAGATCATCATCCTCGACGAGCCGACCAACCACCTCGACATCCGCCACCAGCTCGAAATCCTCGATCTCTTGCAAACGCTGAAGCTGACAATCGTCACGACGCTGCACGACATCAATCTCGCGGCCGAGTTCGCGACCGATGTGGCGATCCTGACGGAGGGGCGGCTTGCGGCGTTCGGCCCGCCGGACACCGTGCTGAAACCTTCGGCTCTTTCGGCGGCCTTCGGCGTCCATGCTACCGCGCATGCCGACGCCGCGGGTCAAGTTTCCCGCTTTTCCTTCAAGCTCTCGCGACCCGAAGCGATGCCCTCCGCCCGTCCCTCCCGTTCCACAGGAGCCATCCGATGAAGAGACTTCTTTTCGCTGCTGGTGCGCTTGTCCTCGCCACTGTCCCAGCGTTTGCCAATCCGGTGACGATCAAGAGCTGTAACCGCGAGGTCACTTTCGACGCCGCGCCCAAACGGGCGGTTTCCAACGACGTGAACCTGACCGAGATGATGTTGGCCTTGAAGCTGCAGGACCGCATGGTCGGCTACACTGGCGTTTCCGGCTGGAAGACGCTGGACGAGCGCCTGCGCGAGGGCGTCAAGGAGCTGCCTGAACTCGCGGAAAAATATCCGACGAAGGAAGTGCTGCTGAATGCCGACGCCGATTTTTACTTCGCCGGCTGGAATTACGGCATGAAGGTCGGCGGCGAGGTGACGCCGGAAACGCTCGCGCCCTTCGGCATCAAGGTCTATGAGCTGACCGAAAGCTGCATCCACATCATGGCGAAGGGCAAGCCGACGATGGAGGATATGTTCGTCGACCTTCTGAACCTCGGCCGCATCTTCGGCGTCGAGGAGAGGGCGGAAGCACTCGTCGCGGGCTATCGCGGTGAGCTTGCCGAGATCACTGCCAAGGTCAAGGGCGCCGAGCGGCGGCCGACACGTGTCTTCGTCTATGATTCCGGCGAGGAAAAGCCCTTCACGTCAGGGCGTTACGGCATCCCGACCGCTATGATCGAGGCAGCCGGCGGCATCAACATCATGGACGACGTCGAGAAGAACTGGACGGAGATCTCCTGGGAGCCAGTGATCGATCGTAATCCGGAAGTGGTGGTCATCGTCAATTACGGAGAGGTGACCGCCGATGAGAAGATCGCCTTCATGAAGAACAATCCGGCCTTCAAGAACGTGGACGCAGTGAAAAACGACCGCTTCGTCGTGCTCGAATATGTCGAGGCGACGCCAGGCCCGCGCAACATAAAGGCGATCCGTCGGCTGGCGAGGAGTTTTCATGCCGAGGCGATGTGAGGGTCGTGGCGTGGAGGTCCGACGATCAGCAAAGTCAGTTGCGTAGGTGCGGCCACCACAGCGACCTCATCCCTGTGCTTGTCACAGGGATCCAGCCACGGTGCGTCGGCACCGTGAATGACTCGCATTGGAGCTTTCTGAGGGAATATCGCGTTGGCTGGACCGGTGCGAAAGCAAAAGCGCTGCTGGCGTCGCGTCAAGCGGAGTCTCCCGCGCCGCCGACGCGGCGCTGCTGGATTCCTGTGACAAGCACAGGAATGAGGTGCGCGGGAACCATTGGGCGAGAGAAGGGGCAGGAGGACACCTGCTGCCGGCGCCGCGACGCTGTCGAACACAGCCGCGACCGGAGGTGCGGAACGCGCCCCCTTGCTCGATGCATCTTCACACGCATGAAGAAGGCTCAGCAACTCTATGATTTCCAAGCAATAATGCCTCATCCAAAGCGACTTTGCCCCTTCAAGTCCGAGAAACCCGAAAGCTTCAGCCCGACGTGAAAACCGCACTTTTCATCCTCGCGGCACTACTTCTGCTGTGCCTCACCGTCACCGCCGGCGTCTCGCTCGGATCGGCACCGATTCCGGTCGCGACCGTCTGGGCGATCATTTGCTCCAAGATTGTGCCGGGCAGCGTCGAGATCCTGTGGTCGGCCGGCCGCGAAAGTATCGTCTGGGACGTGCGCCTGCCGCGCGTCGCGCTCGCCGGGCTCGTCGGCGCCGGGCTTGCGGTCACCGGCGCCGTGCTGCAATCGGCGACGCGCAATCCGCTGGCCGACCCGCATCTGCTCGGCGTCTCGGCCGGCGGGGCGCTCGGCGCGATCGTCGCGCTGCTCCACACCGGCCTTATCCTCGGTCTCGCAACGGTGCCGCTGTTCGCCTTCGCCGGCGCGCTCGGCGCCACGGCGCTGGTGGCGCTCGTCACCCGCGTGCTCGGTACCGGTGCCGATCGCCTCGTCCTTGCCGGCGTCGCGGTCGCCTTCACGCTGACGGCGGCCGGAAACCTCCTGATCTTCCTCGGCGATCCGCGCGCCGTACACACGGTGATCTTCTGGATGCTCGGCGGCCTCGGTCTCGCGCAATGGCCGCATCTCGTCTATCCGGCGGTGGCACTCGCCGTCTTACTCAGCTGGCTTACCGTCCGGGCGCGCGAGATCAACGCGCTCGCCATGGGGGACGAAACAGCGATGACGCTCGGCATTCCGGTGCGCCGCTTCCGCCTGATGCTCTTCGTCATCACCGCGCTGCTCACTGGCGTTATGGTCGCGTTCTCCGGCGCGATCGGCTTCGTCGGGCTGATGATCCCGCATTTCGTCCGCCTCTTCGCCGGCAGCGACAATGTCCGCGTCATCCCGCTTTCTGCCTTTGCCGGCGCGCTTACCCTGATCGTCGCCGACCTCGTCGCCCGCGTCGTCATGGCGCCCGAAGACATGCCGATCGGCGTCGTCACCGGCCTTGCCGGCGGGCTCGCCTTCATCGCCATCCTCAAGCGGCGGGGGTGAGCGCCCACCGCGTGCTGTGCCGCCGAACTTGCGCCGCATCGCAACAAACTCCCTCATTCCTGTGCTTGTCACAGCAATCTCCTGCGCCCAAGTCCTTGGGCGCAGGAGAACCTTGCGCGACCGAAGTATGGTCGCAGGCCTGGCGCTGCTGGCAGAAGCTCTGGCGGCATCTGCGTTACCGGCGGCCGGAATCATTCACGGCGCAGACGCGCCGTGGGTGGATCCCTGTGACGAGCACAGGGATGAGGTGCGCGTTGATAGTGCGGTCGCCGTCCTCAAACCCGACGCTCTACCCATGCGCATTCCGCGGCAAAAGCCGTCAGCAGATGCAGCCCTGCCAGCCAATCACCCAGCCCGCTTTCGCCATTGATATGACCGCGCGCACCGATTTCGACGAGGCGGCTCCGCCATTGGCGGGCGCGCACGCGGGCATAGTCGGGCGGGCCGTAGGGGTCGTCGGCACTGGCGACTATGAGGGACGGGAAACGAAGCGCTTCCGTCGGTGGGTTCGCGAAGCTCTTCGCCTCGTTCGGAAAGGCGGCCGCCTGTGGATCCGGGACCGCAACGAGAAATGCTCCGGCGCACGGCAGCGCCGAAACGTGCTGCCAGTGCGCGACGAGAAGGCAGGCGAGGCTGTGCGCCACGAGGATCGGAGGCGTGGGCGTCGCGGCTACCGAGCGGTCCAGCGCGGAAATCCAGTCGGTGAGATCCGGCTCCTCCCAGATCGTCGGCCGGAACCGCTGCATTCGCGGATCTTGTTTCTCCCAGAGCGTCTGCCAGTGGGCCTCGCCGGAGCCGCCGATCCCCGGCAGGATGATAATGCTCGTCATGATTTCTCCTATCGTTGTCCAGCGCGAAGATGACGGCTTTCCTTTTGGGCCGGAATGCAGAACTATCGGAAAACAGCTCCGATTCCCGATGAATTGAAGGCCGGATATCACTTGGAAAATCATCGCGTCCTCGATCCGACTGACATCGCCATCCTCGAAACGCTGCAGGAGGACGGACGCATCGCGATCTCGGAACTCGGGCGCCGGGTGGGGCTCTCCCAGCCGGCAACATCCGAGCGCGTCAAGCGCCTGGAGGAGCGCGGCTTCATCCTCGGTTACGGTGCCCGTGTCGATGCCGCCGGGCTCGGATTGGGCATGATGGCGGTTATTCGGCTGCGCACGACGCATGAATATATCCGGCCCTGCCTCAAGCAATTTGCTGAGATGCCGCATATCGTGGAAGTGCTGCGGCTGACCGGAGAGGATTGCTTTCTGCTGAAGGTGCTCGTTCCGTCGCCTGAAGAACTCGAAACGATCGTCGACGCCATCGCAAGGTTCGGGGCGGTCACGACCTCGCTGGTGTTGCGCGCGGAGCCGCCGAAACCCATCGGGCGGGCACTGCTCCAGCGGCGCTGAGCCCAAAGGGGCGCATGTTCCGAACCAGCAGTTTCGGCGGTGCGCAGCGCTCCTGCCGCGCCTCGCTCCCTATAGTCAGCCACGGCGCGGACGCGCCGTGGCTGGATCCCTGTGACGAGCACAGGAATGAGGAACGGTTAAGCCGGCCGTGCGTCATTGCTCGACTGACTCGATCAAGGAGTGTGAGGAGGCCGCTCGCTGTGTACGCAAGCATTGTGCCTGCGGCAATTCTTCGCCTTCGATCGGAACGACCGTTGCCGATCGGCTGTGGAAACCGCATGATCGGCCCGCTATCTGATGGCCGGAGTTCACGAGAGGCGCTGAATGACTGACGAGATCGCGATCTGCACGCCGGAAGAGGTTTTAAAGTTCTGGTTCACGGAGCTTTCCTACGACGAATGGTTCACGCCGAGTGCGGAGCTCGACCGGCAATGTGTGCAGCGCTTCCAGGCCTCGCATCTGGCGCTTTCGAGAAAGCTCGACGACGTCTGGCGGGCGACGCCCGAGCACTGGCTCGCGGCCGTCCTTCTCTTCGATCAGTTGCCGCGCAACATGTATCGCGGCTCGCCGCTCGCCTTTGCCACCGACTGCCTGGCGCTGCGCGAGGCGAAGCTCGCCATCGGCGCGAGCGCGGATCTGGCGGTGCCGAAGGAATGGCGAGCCTTCTTCTACATGCCCTTCGAGCATTCGGAAAACCTGACCGACCAAACGATGGCGGTAAAGCTCTTCACTGAGCTCGGCGATGCCGATTATCTCGATTATGCCATCCGCCACCGCCAGGTGATCGAGCAATTCGGCCGCTTTCCGCATCGGAACGCCATCCTCGGTCGGGTTTCGACACCGGCTGAGGAGGCCTATCTGGCGCAGCCGGGCGCGGGGTTTTAAACGGCGCGGCGTACGTACTGCCGAAGACATCAACGGAGGAAACCATGAGCGAAAGCAAACTGCCCTGGGAAGGGGGATGCCGCTGCGGCGGGGTGCGGTTCAAGGTCAGCGCTCCGCCGCTCTTGACGATGGCCTGCCATTGTACCGGTTGCCAGCGGATGACCGCCAGCGCCTTCTCCCTAAGTGTGGCGATCCCGAGCGAAGGGTTTGCCGTGACGAACGGCGAGCCGGTGATCGGCGGCTTGCACGGCGCCACCCGGCACTATTTCTGCCCGCACTGCATGAGCTGGATGTTCACGCGGCCGGAGGGCATGGACTGGTTCGTCAATGTCCGCGCGACGATGCTCGATGATCCGAGCTGGTTTTCGCCCTTCATCGAAACCTGGACCAGCGAGAAGCTGCCCTGGGCAACGACGCCCGCCGTCCACAGCTACGAGACGCTGCCGCCTATGGAGGCCTATGACGGGCTTTTGGACGAATATCGCAAACAGGCCGGGAGCCCGGCGGCGTAAGCGGGACAGGCGGGCGTTGGGCGTGCTCTCGACTAAGAAAACCGCTCCCAGGCCGCTTGCCGTGAGATGCCCAGCGCCTGGCCGATATGGGCCCAGCTTACCCGCCGAGACAGTAGCGTTTCCACGACGGACTGGAGCTGGTTGCTCTTGCCTTCAAGGGCGGCGTTCCGCTTGTCATGATGCCCACGTGGCGCTAGTATTCATGCAAACTTCTCTTATGGCTATTGGGGCCTCAGCAAGACGAGAGACACCTATTGGAGCCGCATGCGCAAGACGTAGCGCCACCATGGGCGGGTTGAGTGGCGTATAGCGAAATACTATTCTGAATTAACGGAAACAAAATTCGAACCATCGATCTTTTATTTTTAGTTTCCGTCGATAATGAGGGCACTATCGCCTTTTATATAACTGGTTGTCTTCAAAAGAACTGGAAAGCCTATTAGAGGTAAGCCTGAAATTCCGCTGTTCACCCCTGACAGTGTGCGCCATTGACTTGAGGAGGGTCACCAACATGCCGGAAGACAAAGACGCCGCTTCAAACGAAGCACCGATCAGTGCCGCACAGCTTCGCATGCAGATGCTGGAGCGGGAGATGGCGGAAATGGAGAAGGAGCGAAAACTCAGATCGGCGCAGGAGCAGAAGCTTGCCGATTTCGCCGCCGATTTCCTCGAAAAACATGTCACGGAGC
>NZ_JADYVD010000109.1 GCF_020193575.1 Ensifer sp. IC4062 | reverse complement strand
TGTCCAGCCCGAAGACATAGGTAACAGTTTGTACCTAAGACATGGGTGACAACCTCGTGCCGAACGGGTTGTCGATGGTTTGCAAGGTCCTCTGCTCCAGGTCGATATATCCCAAATCATAATGCATGAAGCTGATGAGCCAAATTCCGTCCTCGACTTCCTTGATGCCAAGCCTCTGACCGGCCATGACGGTCGAGATGTTGATCTTCTTGCGATGCATGCAGATGCGGCCGCAGGCGGTGACGAGGACGTCGCGATCGTGGAAGGGATAGTCGAGCTCCGGCAGACCGTCATAGGCTCTTGAAGAAGGCGTGTAGAGCTCGGCCGGCATCCGCATGGCGAGCGCCTCGTGGGGGCGCTCTTCATTGAATTCGCTAAGGAAAGCATCGAATCGCGCCTGCTGCTGCAGGGCATTTATACCCGGCGGCCGCGTCGTCTCCCGCTTCAGGGTCAGATGCATGCGCTCGTGGCGCCCGTTCTGTTGCGGATGGCCGGGTTTGATCCGTTCGATGGCGATGCCAAGCCGCAGCCACCAGACCGACAGCTTCGACAAATTGTAGAGGCCGTTGGGCGAGGCGAAGGGCAGCCCGTTGTCGCTGCGGATGGCGAGCGGCAAGCCGCGTTCCTTGAAGAGGCGGACAAAGGCCTCGATGACCGGTTCCTCCCGGGTCGATTCAAGCGCTTCGCACAAGAGCAGGTAGCGCGATGCCTGGTCGGTGACCGTCAGGGGGTAGCAGTAGCGGCCATCGCCGAGCTTGAACTCGCCCTTGAAATCCGTGCACCACAGAGTGTTGGGCTGGACGGCGTTCGAGAGGGGCGTGCCCACGGCCTTGCAGCGCCGCCTCTTGCGGGCGCGCTTGACAAGGCCGTGGCGATCGAGCACCGCATGGACGGTGCTCTTTGCGGGAATGCGCACATCGCCGGCCAGCTTGCGCACGAGCCGTTCCCGAATCTTTCGAGCGCCCCAATGCGGCTTCTCGCGCTTAGTCTCGACGATCAGCCGCTCCACCGGCTCGGGAAGCTGGTTGGCATATCGGACCGGCCGACGCGAGCGATCGCAAAGCGCCTCGAGTCCCTCCTGCCGGTAGCGATTGAAGATCTTGTAGCCGGTCTTGCGGGAAATCCCGAACTCCCGGCACACATCGCTCATGCCTTCTCCGTCCAGAAGGCGAGCGACAAAACGAAGACGTTCCTCCATCACCGAACACTCTCTCCACGGCATCAACACCTCCGACCAAAGCCGAAAGTGTTACCCATGTGTCCGGTACGAAACGTTACCTATGTCTCGGGTCGCTCA
>NZ_JADYVD010000108.1 GCF_020193575.1 Ensifer sp. IC4062 | reverse complement strand
GCGATCGTGCGCGAGCGCTATGCGGACTTTGGTCCGACGCTGGCGGCCGAGAAGCTGGCCGAGCATGACGGATTGACGGTGTCGCGCGAGACCTTGCGCAAATGGATGGCGGAGGCCGGTCTGTGGCTGTCGCGCAAGCAGCGCCGTACGTTTCACCAACCGCGGCTGCGGCGCGAGGCTTATGGCGAGCTGGTGCAGATCGACGGTTCCGAGCATCGCTGGTTCGAGGATCGCGGTGCCCCATGTTCGCTTCTGGTGTTCATCGACGATGCGACGGGCAAGCTGATGCAGTTGCGCTTCGTGCGGTCGGAAAGTGCGTTCAGCTATTTCGAGGCGCTGGAGCTCTATCTGAAGGCGCATGGTGCTCCGGTCGCCTTCTATTCCGACAAGCATTCGGTGTTCCGGGTGGCGAAGAAGGACGCCAAGGGCGGCCAGGGCATGACCCAGTTCGGGCGTGCGCTTTCAGAGCTAAACATCGAGATTCTTTGCGCAAACTCGAGCCAGGCCAAGGGCCGAGTCGAGCGGATGAACCGGACGCTACAGGACCGGTTGATCAAGGATCTGCGCCTGGAGGGCATCTGCGGCATGGACGACGGCAACGCTTTCCTGCCTCGGTTCATGGAGCGCTATAACCGGCAGTTTGCCATTACCCCTGCCCGATCTGATGATCTGCATCGGCCGCTGAACCTTGCCCCGGATCGGCTGCGCGAGGTCCTGTGCAAACGTGAGCAGCGTTATGCGCAACTGACGTTCTCCTACGAGCGCCAGCGGATCATGCTCGAGGAGAACGAGGTGACGCGCGGGCTGGTCGGACGCTATGTCGAGACCTACGCTTTCGCCGACGGCCGGCTGGATGTGCGCTGGAAAGGCCATTCCCTGCCCTACCGGGTGTTCGACAAGGACCAGCGGGTGACGCATGCGGCAATCACCGAGAACAAGCGGCTTTCCGATGTGCTGGCCTACATCAAGGAACGTCAGGACCAGCAAACGAAGCCGGCCGTGAAGACCAACAGCGAGAAGATTGGCTACACGCCGCGCGGTCGCAAGCCGGGCAAGCGGACGGATTTCATGACCGATCCCGCGATCATTGCTCGGCGGCGACAGGCGCTTTCCCAGCAAAGCGCGGTGGAGCAAGGACAATTTTACCCGGCCAGGTCAATGTGAGTTCGGATTGCATGTCTGATTCCAGCTTTAAACAGGCAGGCCACAAGGGTGTCTTGTGGTAGGTTCCGTGCTGCCAAATCGTCAGTCCCTGGCGGTCTTCGTGCAGCAATCCCAGCCAGCACAAGGGGCGAATGACATCGCAGCGGAGCGCCGACCTTTCCGCCCAGGTTTCGACAGTCATTTCTGC
>NZ_JADYVD010000107.1 GCF_020193575.1 Ensifer sp. IC4062 | reverse complement strand
CAATGGTATGGACCCCGCCCTCGCGGCGAGGTGGAATCTCGAACGTCAACTGCGATGAAGGAGGATGTCATGCAGGTCGTTCGGATAGGTCTGGATTTGGCGAAGTATATCTTCGAGGTTCACGGCGTCGACAACCACGGGAAAGTCGTTGTGCGAAAGAGGCTGCGTCGCGATGCCGTGTCCCGCTTCTTCGCCAATTTGCCGGCGTGCCTGGTCGGCATGGAGGCGTCGAACGGGGCGCACTATTGGGCTCGCGTGCTCACCGAACTTGGCCATCAGGTGCGGCTGATCAGCCCTCAGTTCGTGACGCCATACGTCAAGTCAAACAAGAACGACCGGAACGATGCGGAAGCCATCTGCGAAGCGGTCGGCCGGCCGTCGATGCGCTTCGTGCCACGGAAATCAACCGATCAGCTGGCCGTGCAAGCCGTCCATCGCATTCGCCGGCGTCTCGTCGCCGACAGGGTCAGGCTCGTCAACCAGATTCGCGGTCTTCTGTCTGAGCATGGGATCGTCATTGCCCGTGACATCGCGCAGCTGCGGCGCGGCCTCGCCATCATCGCAGGGAACGACAATGACGGCCTCAGCGAGATGGTTCGCCCGCTCATGAGGGAGTTGCAGACGGAATTGGCCGAGCTCGACCGACGCATTGCAATCTATGACCGGCGAATACGGGAAATCTTCCGCGCCAGCGAGCAGTGCCAGCGGCTTGGGAAGATTGAAGGAATCGGCCCTGTGACGGCGACAGCCTTGATCGCCGCCGTCGGCGATAGAACCTCCTTCAAGAACGGCCGCCAGTTCGCGGCCTGGCTCGGCCTGGTGCCGAAGCAGCGATCCAGTGGAGGGCGGGCCCGTTTGTTCGGCATCAGCAAACGCGGCGATCGGTATCTGCGCACACTGATGATTCACGGCGCTCGCGCCGCTTTAAGCCGGGCGAGCGGCAAGCAGGATCCGCGAAGCCTCTGGCTCGGCAAGATGCGGCAACGGCGGCATCCCAACATCGCGGCCGTTGCGCTTGCCAACAAAAATGCGCGGATCGTGTGGGCTATGCTCTCGGGCGACACTGCTTACGAGCCCGGACTGTCGGTGAAGCCAACCTGAGGCCAAGGCGCGAACAAGGAAAGGAGGTCCCACCCCGGCAATTGCAGCAAATGGCAAGAGATGGCGAAACGGTCACCCCGTCGCTTCCCCAACCTGATGTGTGGACCGGCATGGCGTTAGCCAATGTCATCGGGGCTTTAAGGTGGAAGCGGGCGAAAACCCATCGAGGCTCGCGGCGAAGACGTTGTCCAGCCGCATCACGAAGCCGGATATACGTCAGCAGTTGTGACCATCGATCCTGATCCAGCCGGCTGTTGCAAACGGGCGGGGTCCATATACGTC
>NZ_JADYVD010000106.1 GCF_020193575.1 Ensifer sp. IC4062 | reverse complement strand
TTACCTCAGTTGACAAGTTTGAGACGGTTGGCCGGCGCCAGCCGTCTGATGAAAGCGTCCGTCAACGCCGGCAGAAAGCTGACCGCGTCGGCGACAACACCGAGATGGGCGAAATCGAAGATGGGTGCGTTCGGATCGGTGTTGATGGCGACGATGAGGTCGGCGCCCTCGACGCCGACGCGGTGCTGGACCGCGCCGGATATGCCAGCCGCTATATAGAGTTTCGGGCGGATCGTTTTGCCGGTTTGGCCGATCTGCCGATCAGCCGCCATCCAGCCCTTTTGCACCAGCGGCCTGGAACAGCCGTAGTCCCCGCCGATCGTCCGCGCGAGGTCCTTGATCAGCCGCAGGTTCTCCGCAGTGCCGAGTCCGAGCCCGCCGGCAACCACCACGTCGGCATAGGCGAGATTGGCGTTCTCCGACCGGCCATCGGAAAGGAAATCGACGACCTTCGTGACGATCTCTTCCTCGCACATCCGCCAATCGTGCCGGATTATCCGGCCGATCGGCTTGTTTGACCGCTGTGGCATGCGCATGACCCTTGGCCGCACGGTTGCCATTTGGGGCCGGCAATTGAGCGTATAGATCGTGCACAGCAACGAGCCGCCGAATGTCGGCCGGGTAGCCGCAAGCGAACCGTCCGCGTCGACATCAAGTCCGGTGCAGTCGGCTGTGAGCCCCGTCAGCAGTGTCGTCGCGACGGAGCCGGCGAGGTCGCGACCCAGCGTCGTCGCACCGAGGAGCAGGATCTCGGGCTTGTAGGCAGCAACCAGATCCGTCAGTGCTTTGGTGAAGGGCTCGTTTCTATAATCGGTGAGCAGCGGCTCCTCGACGAGATAGACCAGGTCCGCATCATAGGCGAAGGCCTCAGCAATGGCATGCCAGGTCGAATCCCCCGGCGGCCCGAGAATAATAGCTGCGAGCTGAACGCCCAGTTGGTCGGCAAGTCTGCGGCCTTCGCCGAGAAGTTCGAACGAGACCGGGTGGACCTGGCCGCGTTCCAGCTCGATGAACACCCAGACGTGCCGGTAATCCCTGAATTGCTCAGGTAGGTCCTTCTTCATGCCGGCGCGGGCTTGGGCCGGCGGCGGGGCTTCACGTTTTCGAGTTCCCATAATCGGCTCCTATCTGCTCACGCGCTGCCAGTGGGAGGAGAGCTCATGCTCCAGCGCCGGCTGATGGGTGAAGATGGAAGCGACCAGCTCGTCAGCTACGTCGTGCACCGCCTTCTCGACGGTGTCGATCTGCACCGCTTTTTGCTCTCGCGGGGGAGGGGCAAAGACCCGCTTAACGACCGTCGGTGAACCGCGCAGCCCGCATTTTGCGATGTCTGCAATGCCGGCCTCCGCCGCATTCCACCTGACGATCTCGCTGCGGGCGGCGCGCAAGGCATCCTCAAGTGAGCCGCGGCGAATGGCAGTCGATCCCTCCAGCATGGTGATCAGGCAAGGCA
>NZ_JADYVD010000105.1 GCF_020193575.1 Ensifer sp. IC4062 | reverse complement strand
CGGCCCGCGAGCGTCGCGCCGCTGGAGGTCATCTCCGCCTTGATGCCGAGCTCGTTGAGCGGGCCGGAGATGTCGGCGCTGAACGCGGCCTTGCCCTGTGCGTCCGCAAGCAGCTTGCCGAGGTTGGGCAGCGTGCCTTCGATGGCCGCAGTCAGCGCGCCCTCCGCAAGCGCTGCCGAACCACGGGCGTCGACGGTGCCGGAGGTGAGCTCAAGTTCGCTCAGTCGGACGCTGCCGCCCTCGCCGGTTTCGACCTTGCCGGAGAGCGCGATCGTCCTGTCGAATCTTGCGGCGAGGTTGGGCGGTAGCAGATGCGGTTCGGCGAAGAGCTTGAATTCGGCCGCGGCGGTCGCATTGGCGCGGTTCAGGCGGCCGGTGACATTGCCGCGGAAATCGCCGCTCTCGATCGTCAGCGGATCGAAGCGGACGTCGCCTTCGGCGACCGTGACCGTGCCTTTCGCGGTGACGTCCTGCGCGACGATGCCGGCGGAGCGCACCGATGCAATCGATGCGTCGTTCCAGACGAGCTCGTAGCCGACCACCGGCGTTTCTGCCCCCCCGCTGACATCGACGGTGCCGCCGATCGTGCCCTCGGCGCCAAGCGTCGGGGCGAAAGTGTTGATCAGGGTGGCCGGGAGCGCGTTGATTTGCGCCGAAATGTCGAGCTCATCGCCGGCGGTGCCCGCGACGACGATTGCGCCGTCCGACGCGAGGATCGTGAGATCGCTTAGGCGAACGATGCCGTTTTCGATGGCGACGGTCGTCGGGGCGGCAAGCTGTAGCGGCACCCGCTTCGGACTTGCCGAGAAGGATGCCAGGCGAATTTCCGTGCGGCCGGCATTGCTGACGAGATCGCCCGTGGCTGCGACCGGGGCGCCATCGTAGGAACCGTCGATCGAGAAGCCGGTCCGTCCTGCCTGTTGCTCGAAGGCGAGAGCGAGGCCCGAGACGCGGTTTTCTCCTTGGCCGACGCTTTCCGCGCCGATGTTGCCCCTGATTGCCAGCTTGGCGATATCGGCGATGCTGATGTCGGCGGTTGGCCTGGCAATCGTCAGCGCATCGCGGCTGATTCTGCCGCCGCTTGCCTTGAGCGCGATCGACGTGACGCCATTGACGGTGCGCACCGTCGCGGAACCGGCGAGATCGCCGGATGCGGTCTGGCCGGCCATCGCCGCCAGAAGGCCGAGGTCGGGCAAGGTGAAGTCGATCGTGCCATCCGGCTTGAAGTCCGGGGTAAGATTGAGCGTGCCGGTCAGCCGGTTATCGCCGATCGTCGCCTCCAGGGTCGGGATCGAGGTGCGTCCGTTCTCGGAGACCACGTCGGCCCGGGCATTGATCGCCTGGCCGCCGAGGCTTCCGGTGGCGGTCAGCTTGGCCTGGGGATTGTTCGGTGTCGCCGTCGCATCGGCGTTGATTCTGAGATCTTCCAGCGTCCGGCCCGCGAGCGTCGCGCCGCTGGAGGTCATCTCCGCCTTGATGCCGAGCTCGTTGAGCGGGCCGGAGATGTCGGCGCTGAACGCGGCCTTGCCCTGTGCGTCCGCAAGCAGCTTGCCGAGGTTGG
>NZ_JADYVD010000104.1 GCF_020193575.1 Ensifer sp. IC4062 | reverse complement strand
AGTTCTCTAATTGCGGCCTCCCGGTCAACTGCTTTTCCGTAACCTGCCCTTGCGTCACGTTTCTCTCAGTGGTCGAAGCGAGCGTTCGCACTTCATGGCATCGAATGCTGCGGTTCCCAATGTCGGTCGCGCGATCCTGTCCCAGACGGTTCGCAACTGCCCCCGCGGGATTACCACTGCTTCGTCCCGCAAGGGGAACGAACTTCGGCAGCCGAAGGCAACCCGCGCCCGCCAGGTCGCGCCGTGGGGTTGCCGAAGGCTTGTGGGGAACGATCACCTGTTCTTTCTCAGCCTGCTCTTGCCGGATTCACTGTTCTCTCCGTGGTCGAGACGCGTGCTCGCCACATCATGGCATCGGATGCTGTGGTTCCCAATGTCGGTCGCGCGGTTCTCGTTCAAAAGGCTCGCAACTAGCCCCGCGGGATGACCACTGCTTCGTCCCGGCAAGGGACAGGGCGAACGTCCGGTGACGGATCTGGTGATCGACCGAGACGCCCTATGCGGTCGCGACCGATGCGGTTGACGACCATCGGAAGGTTTCGCCCGTCGCCCACACGCGGTGCATGATGACGGCCATCTTTCGGGCAACGGCGACGGCTGCCTTCTTCATGCCGTTCCGTTTGGCGATCCGCAGACCCCAGGCCTTGAGCGCCGACCATTTCTCGACGCGCGTCAACAAGGTGGTGGCGGCCTCGAACAGGTAGGCCCGGACGAGAGGATCGCCACATTTGGAGATCTTGCCGTTGTGGTCTGCCTCGCCCGACTGGTAGCGCCTGGGCGTCAGGCCAAGATAGGCACCGACACTGCTCGACTTCGTGAACCTCACCGGATCATCGATCGCGGTGATGAAGGCGATCGCCGTCAACAGGCCTATTCCCGGAATGGTCATCAGCCGCCGGCAAATCACGCTTCCCCTGGCATAACGCGCCAGCTCTCGGTCGAGGCAGAGAATTTGCTGCTTCAAGCCGGTGTAGACCGTAAGCAAGGCGCGTACGGTGTGGCTCAAGCGACCAGCATCTGGCGCGCACGCTTCACTGACCAGTGTTTCGAACGACCGTCCGTCGCGCCGCCTGAGGACAACGCCGAAGGTTTTCAGCATTCCCCTGATCTGGTTGCTCACTTCAACGCGCATGGCGACGAGTTGAGCCCGCGCCCCCAGCATTGATCGGACCGTGTGACTGTCGAGGCTTTTGACACCGACTTCACGATACCAGCCAGCCTTGACGATTTGTGCCAGGCCATGAGCATCGTTCTTGTCGGTCTTGTTCATTTGCATGTTCAAGGCCGCCTTGGCGTGGCGGGCGTCCAAACAGACGATCGGCAATCCTTCCGCTTTCAGCGCATGCCAATGCCAGGTCGACAGCGGACCGCTCTCCAGTCCTATCCGGATCGCATTTGGCGCCTTGGCTTTGACGGCGCTCGAAATGCCTTCCGGGGTTGAAAGACATGTGCCCCGCCAAACGATCTTGCTATCGCTGCCAATGACGCACACGTGTGTGATGTCCTGCGACACGTCAAGTCCGACGAACTGTTCCATGACCTACTCCCGGGTTGGGTTGTAACAGCGGCAGGATAGCACTGACCGCAATTATCCCATGTCGGT
>NZ_JADYVD010000103.1 GCF_020193575.1 Ensifer sp. IC4062 | reverse complement strand
GGTCAAGACTATCCGCTTTCCACCCTCGGCGGGCCTGGCGGCCGTTTTCACCATGCTGCCCGTTGCGCAGTCACTGATGCTCGCCTTCGCGGATGCCCGTATCGACAATGCCGGCACGCCGGTGCGCTCGAGCAAGATCACCCGGAGCGAGTGACGCCATGCGCCCGCTTGCAGTCGTCGGCAACGTCAACATCGACCTGATCCTCGGTCCGGCCGAACCGTGGCCGAAGGCCGGCACGGAAATCATCGTCGATCATGACGAGCTGCGCGTCGGCGGCTGCGCCGGCAACAGCGCGCTTGCCTGGGATTCGCTTGGCGTCGACTACGCGATTGCCGCGAATGTCGGCAATGACCAGTTCGGCATTTGGCTGAAGGATGCCTTCGGCGCCCGCTCCAGGAACTGGCCGCTGGAAGCTGTCGGTACGACGCTCTCGGTCGGCATCACCCATCCGGACGGCGAGCGCACATTTTTCACCACGCGTGGCCACCTGCCGCTCTTCAGCTTCGACGAAGTTCGCACGATGCTTGACGGCGAGCGCCTTCGCGGCGGCTTTGCGCTGCTCGCGGGCTCGTTTCTGACCGACGCCCTGACGCTCTCCTATGATGAGTTTTTTGCCTGGGCGGAGGCGCATGGCATTGCGGTTGCGCTCGACACGGGCTGGCCACTCGACGGCTGGACAGAGGCGAACAAGCGCAAGACGCTCGACTGGCTGAAGCGCTGCCATTGCGCGCTTTTCAACGAAGTCGAGACGACGACCTTGACCGGCGAGACAGACCCCCTTGAAGCCGCCCGTCACCTGAAGGCACAGATGCCTTCCGAAGCGATCGTCGTCGTGAAGCGTGGGCCGCATGGCGCGCTTGCCCTCGATAAGACCGGCGTAGAATATTCGATGCCGGCGCCGCGCGTTGACGTCGTCGATACAATCGGCGCCGGCGATGTCTTCAATGCCGGTTTCCTTGCCGCCCTTGCCGCGGATTTGCCGCTCGAAAACTGCCTGCGGGTCGGCGTCACCGTCGCATCCGAAGCCATCTCCACACTGCCGCGCAGCTATGGCAAACCCCTTTCGGCCTTCCTCCAGGAGACCAGGAAATGAGCGCACTCGAAATCCGCGACATCCACAAGCGCTACGGCGAGATGGAAACGCTGAAGGGCATCGACATCGCGCTTGAAAGCGGCGAGTTCCTGGTGCTGCTCGGCTCGTCCGGCTGCGGCAAGTCCACCCTCTTGAACATCATCGCCGGGCTTGCGGAGCCAAGCCGCGGCGACGTCCGGATCGGCGAACGCTCGATCCTGGGCTTGCATCCCAAGGACAGGGACATCGCCATGGTGTTCCAGTCCTACGCGCTCTATCCGAACATGAGTGTCGCCCGCAACATCGGCTTCGGCCTCGAAATGCGCAAGGTGCCGGCCACCGAGCGCGAGACGGCGGTGCGCGAGACAGCTCGGCTTCTGCAGATCGAGAATCTTCTCGACCGCAAGCCGAGCCAGCTTTCCGGCGGTCAGCGCCAGCGCGTTGCGATCGGCCGGGCGCTGGTGCGCAATCCACAGGTCTTCCTTTTCGACGAGCCGCTGTCGAACCTCGACGCAAAGCTGCGCATGGAGATGCGCACTGAACTGAAGCGCCTGCATCAGATTCTGAAGACGACTGTCGTCTACGTGACCCACGACCAGATCGAGGCAATGACGCTTGCGACCCGCATTGCCGTCATGCGCGACGGCCGCATCGAACAACTCGGCACGCCCGAGGAAATCTACGACCGGCCGGCAACTCTTTATGTCGCCGGTTTCGTCGGTTCGCCGCCGATGAACATTCTTGACGCTGAACTTGCTGACAATACTCTGAAGGTCACCGGCTCTGACGAGACGCTGCCGCTGCCGGCGGATTTCAAAAGTACA
>NZ_JADYVD010000102.1 GCF_020193575.1 Ensifer sp. IC4062 | reverse complement strand
GTGAGCGCGACGAACAGCCCACGGCTTTCGGCGTTGACGGAATGGCAATAGCGCTGTCTTTCAGAATTTCTGCTTTGCCCGCTTTGGCATAAAATAGGTTCGGATATTGACGAGTGCTTCGGCGACCTCAGCAGCATCCTGGCGGGTCGCTTTCCGTTTTGCCTCGCCGAGCTTGCGGATGGGTGCGATGATATCGCCGGTCCCGGCATGACCCCGAAGAACCGGCTGCCAAAGCCTCGGCGCGTACCTTGTGCCTAGCAGAAAGCAAAGGTCCCAATCGAATGGATCAAAGGTCTGATCATCGATCCTGGTGAACCTGGGCCGGTGGTCTTTCGGTGTTTCGGAAAGGCTCGCAGAGATGCGGTTGTATTCCGCAACGATCGTCTGCACGGCCCGATGTTCGGTTGTTTCCATCGGTAGGTTCAGGGCATCCGGACCGGTCAGTTCCGGGATCCACTGACGTGGGTCGATAAACTTCGGGCCGATGATGAGAGCAGTGAGATAGCCATCGAGACCGCTCATTGACCAGATTGGCGATGCCGGACGACGTGCCCTGATAAACGCCTCGAACGCCACATCATCAAGCTTCGGTCGTGCGGTCGTCGTCCCCTGGCTGTTGTGCGTCATGCCGCCCGTCGCTCCTGCTCTGCCAGCGCCTCGCGCTCAGCCTTCCAGTTCCACGGCAAAAGACTCTCCATCTCGCTGGCTTTCACTTTGCCCGCGATGATGCGTTCCAGCACATCGGCTAACCAGGCCTCGGGGTCCACACCATTCAGTTTACAGGTGTTGACGAGCGATGCGAGGACCGCGAAGGTCTTGCCACCGCGCTCGTTGCCCACGAACAACGAATTCTTCCTCGTCAGGGCCACCGATTTCATCGAACGCTCGACCACATTGGAGTCCACTTCGATCCGGCCATCCTCCAGGAAGGCTGCCAGTCCGTTCCAGTGGTTGAGCGTGTAGGTGACGGCCTTGCCAAGCGCCGATTTTACCGACACCTCGTCGCTCAGTTCGGTGAGCTGGGCCTTCAGTTCGCTCATGATGGGCGCTGCCTCGCGACGCCGCACCCTCAGCCGGGTATCGTCATTCTCGCCTCGGATGTTCGCTTCGATGCGATAGATCTCGGCAACCTTGGCAAGGATCGACAGCGCCTCCGAGGAGCCGGTCAGTTTGACGACATCGACGAACTTGCGCCGCGCATGGGCAAGGCAGAAGGCCAGCCGCATGGGGGCGACATTGCTCTTCCCCCGGCGCTTGGCCATGGTCTTATAGGCTTGGTAGCCATCGACTTGAAGCACGCCGCCAAACGACGACAATTGCCCCTCGACCTCGCGAGCGCTGCGGCTTTCGGCAAAGATATAGGCGACCGCCGGCGGCGCCGGACCATTCCAGGGACGATCGTCGATGGCCTGCGCCCATAACTGGCAGAGCTTGGTGCGTTTGCGCCCCGGATCGAGCCGCGGAAGCGGCGTCTCGTCACAAAACACCCTCGGCTGCGAGCGGATGAAGGCGGTAAGCGCGTCGTAGAGAAGCTCAAGCCACCAGGCGACCCGCGTCACCCAGGCGCCGAGCGTGCCGCGATCGATGATCACGCCGCAGGAGGCAAGCATCTGGGCCTGGCGATGCAGCGGGAGGTGCCAGGCGAATTTCGAAACGGCGACATGGGCTGCAAACGCCGTGGTCACCATGCCGCCGTCCATCACGCGCGGCGGCGCGGGCGCTTGCACAACAACGCTTTCGCAGGCCCGGCATGCATAGCGCGGCCGGATCGTACGCTTTACCCGGACAACCGCAGGCACGATATCGAGCGCCTCGCTGATATCCTCACCGATGCAATGCAGGTCGAACGAACAGCAGGGGCAGACCTTGCTCTCCGGCTCGATGATCTCGTCATAACGGGGAAGGTGCTTGGGCAAGCGGCCG
>NZ_JADYVD010000101.1 GCF_020193575.1 Ensifer sp. IC4062 | reverse complement strand
AAGTTTTATCCAGTTTTGAGTTCGCTCCAGCGGTTTTGGGTTGCTGCAGTTGCGGCGGTAGCGGCGGGTTGCGGTGCGGAGCCATTTCGGCTGCGCAGCACCGCATCACGTCGCGGGCTGATGGTCTGAGCGAGCTCGGCAGGTGTCAGCCAGCCGAGGCCAGAGTGTGGTCGGTTATCGTTGTAATCGCTTCGCCAGTTTAAAAGCGCTGATCGGGCATGGGTCAGTGACGAGAAGAGAGTCTCATTCAAGAACTCGTCTCGCAGACGCCCATTGAAGCTTTCGATGAAGGCGTTTTGGATCGGTTTGCCCGGCGCGATGTAGTGCCACTCCACCTTGGCTCGGTCCACCCATTGCAGGATCGCGTTGCTCGTGAATTCGCTGCCGTTGTCGCTGACGATCATCTTCGGTTTGCCGCGCTCCTCGATGATCCGATCCAGCTCACGGGCAACCCTCAGACCGGAAAGCGATGTATCGGCGACAAGTGCCAGGCATTCCCTGGTGCAATCGTCGACGACCGTCAGAACCCGGAACCTGCGTCCATCGGTGAGCTGATCCGATACGAAGTCCAGCGACCAACGATCATTGGCTGCCATCGGGATCAGCATCGGCGCTCGCGTGCCTATCGCTCGCTTGCGGCCGCCGCGCTTGCGCACTGTCAGCTTCTCTTCCCGATAGAGCCGGAAAGCCGCTTGTGGTTCACACGGTGACCCTCACGCCTGAGCAGCACAAGAAGGCGTCGATAGCCAAAGCGGCGGCGTTCATGCGCCAGCGCCTTCATCCGCTCGCGAAGGTCATGGTCATCGCTGCGCCTGGTTTCATAGCGGATCGTCATCCGGCAAAAGCCGATGGCTTTACACGCCCGCCGTTCGCTCATCTGGTGGCGATCCATCAGATGCGCGACAGCGTTCCGCCTTGCTGCGGCCGTCACCACTAATGGGATGGTCCACCCCGTCCTCCTCGCTCATCATGAGGCGGCCAATCAATGGAGGAAGCAATGTCTCACCGCAATCTGCCGCGGCCTGCGGCTGTCTATGGAATCGATATCGGCAAGAACATCTTCCACGTCGTTGGTCTGAGCTGCGACGGCACGCCTGTTCAGAAAGCTCGCTTTCGACGCGACACCCTTCTGCAGTTCTTTGCACGCGCAGATCCGACAATAGTCGGCATGGAATCCTGCGCGGGGTCGCAGTGGCTCGCCCGGAAGATACAGGCGCTTGGACACAAGGTGCGCTTGATCCCCGCTCAATTCGTGAAGCCCTACGTCAAGTCGAACAAGAACGACATCATCGACGCTGAAGCGATCGCGGAGGCCGCGACGCGACCGACCATGCGGTTCGTGACGGTGAAGGAAATCGATCAGGTCGATCTTCAAGCGCTGCACCGGATCCGCGATCAGATGATCAGATCCAGGACGCGGCTCATCAACCAGATGCGAGCCTTCTGTCTGGAATATGGCGTCCCTTTGCGCCAAGGCGCTGGGTTGTTCAAGCTTGATCTGCCGCAGGCTTTGCATGACGAGGACAACGACATGTCATCAACGATGCGTCGGTTGCTGGGCGATCTATATGCCGATCTGTTGCGCCTCGAGGATCGAATCCGCCAAGTGACGAAAGAGATTGAGGCGATAGCAGATCGGGAAGACGTTGCGCGCCGTCTGATGACCATCCCCGGTATCGGAGCATTGGGCGCGACTGCTTTGTTGGCCGCTGTCGGCAATGGGCTGCAGTTCCGCAAGGCTCGCGATCTGGCTGCCTGGCTGGGACTGGTGCCCAGACAATACTCGACCGGAGGCAAACAAACGCTGCTGGGCATCAGCAAGCGCGGCAATCTGTACGTGCGGAAGCTGCTCGTTCATGGCGCACGCTCGTGTTTCCGACATCTCGACCGGACGCGGGATCGCTTGGGAAGCTGGCTCGACGGCCTTGAGGCTC
>NZ_JADYVD010000100.1 GCF_020193575.1 Ensifer sp. IC4062 | reverse complement strand
CGGCCGATCAGGGCGAGGAGACAAGCCCCGTCGGCGACGCGATCAGCGAGGCGGCGCTCGAAAAGGCAAAGGCGGGCGAGGGCTATTTCGGCTATCGCTACCGCATCCTGACCTCGCAGGGCGACAATATCGCTGGCGGCAAATACGACTACACCATCAACAACAACATGATCGCCGGCTTCGGTCTGATCGCCTGGCCGGTCACCTATGCCGAGACCGGCGTCAAGACTTTTGTCGTCAACCAGCAGGGTATCGTCTACGAAGCGGATCTCGGTGCGAGCACCGAAGCGATCGTCCCGTTTATCGATCGGTTCAATCCCGATGACAAATGGACCGTGGTAGCGGATTGATAATCGAGAAACGAATTCGACGGAAGTTTCCGCGGCAAGACGGATCAGAAGCATAGAGAGCGTCGGCATGTATAACTGAACCGGCGTAGGACCTCCTTCGGGTGGGCCTTGCTGGACAGAGCGTTTCCATTGGCCACGGCAGAACCCACCCCTTCTATCCCACGCGAAATCGATGAGAGCCACGGGGCACAGCGGTTTTGAAGGATATCCAGTGCAACTTTTCAATGAGCCGAGGCCGATGAGCCTTCGTACTGTTTGCGACCGCACTCAACCTGAGAATATCACAAAGTCATGCTTTCGACTGAACCGATATGGTTACCGCCTCTTCTCCTCATGGCGCCGCCGACCTCTTCTACGAAATCATGATCGATTACGCGGGAGGCGGTGATAGAAACATCGATGTCCAGCCGCCTGGGTTATGCCGAATTTTCCACGCCCATGCTCAGGCACTGAGAATTTGGCCGGATCTTGCCCACGCAAAGTAGGCTGCTTTGTCCACGCAAAGCTGCTGTCCCGCTTCTTCGAACTGGACTTCCGCATTGCACCCCGTTGCTGTCATTGGCATCCAGCACGATGAATGGCTCCTGATAGAGCCCTTAGCGGACTTCGGCTTTAGAAGATCACTGGGGCTTTGGTGACGGTAGTAGTGTTTCAAGTCTTTCCAGACGTAAAACCATTCCAAAGAGCGCGCCAGGCCGACACAGCCGAGGGATGAAGGCCAAGGTCAGCGGCCGAATCACTAAAGGCCAGCTTGAATGAATACCAGTCCGACTCCGGGCTTTCGAGGGCCGCCGCAGAACGTCCGGACTTCTCACGCACTGAGTTCGTGCTTGCATAATCAGCAAGCGTCTCTATATTTGCTAGCATGAACAGCAAGCAGAGAAAGACCCTCGCGGCCGTATTCAAGGACCCGGTCTCGGGAACTATTGAATGGGCCGCTATAGAGAACCTGCTTGTGGCTGCCGGAGCGGACGTCATTGAGGGGAACGGCTCCCGCGTTAAGTTTGAAAAAGACGGCATCATTGCGAGCTTCCATCGACCTCATCCGGACAAGGAAGCAAAGCGTTATCAGGTGCGCGATGCTCGCGAGTTCCTGATGCAGATTGGAGTAACGCCATGAACACCATGACCTACAACGGGTATCACGCTCGCATCGAATTCGACGCTGAGGACGAAGTGTTTTTCGGCAAGATTGCAGGTATCTCCGATGTAATCGGCTTTCACGGTGACAGCGTCGCTGAACTCAAGAGAGCCTTCCATGAGGCAGTCGATGATTACCTCGAGACCTGCAGGAAAATCGGCAAAGAGCCTCAGCGACCCTATTCTGGGAAGATGATGTTTCGTGTCGCTCCCGAAGTCCATCGCCGAGCAGCTCTTGCTGCTGAGCTTTCGGGAAAGAGTCTCAACCAGTGGGCAGAAGAGGTGCTGGAAGAAGCCGCTGACCATTTTGCCGAGGCGCGCCTGTCGGCGTAGTGCCGTTGCGGCCATCATAGTTCCCTTGTCCGTACCGCCCATCGGCGTGTCCGGTGAATTGGCGTTCCATTCGATACATTATGCGATTCTCTTAGCCCAGAACGTGAACATCCTGGGAACAAGCCCTGCATCGGGCTCGTGGAGGAAGGATCAACTCCCTTGGGTGGTAACTCACGTTGAGTGCCACATTCCATTCAACGCCGATTGACATGCCC